>NZ_BCZE01000036.1 GCF_001598555.1 Novosphingobium rosa NBRC 15208 | reverse complement strand
GAAATCAGGGCGCGTCGGTCAGGATGCCCAAGGTCCATTCCTGATCGTAATCGACCTCGCCCGCCACAGCATGGCCCGCTGAATCGCGTGCGGGGCGAAAGCGGAAGCGCTTGAGCACCAGATCGCAGGTCGCGGCATCGAGATCGCGGTTATGGCTGGATTCGACAAGGCGGCAACCGCTCGGGCGGCCCTGCGCGGAGACCGAGATCGTCACCGATGTCGTGCCATGCGCCCCTGCCGTGCGCGCGGCTTCAGGATAGTCGGAGGATTTGATCCTGCCGCCGACCCATTCGGGATCGCGGCCTCCATCGCCATCGCCGTTTCCATTCCCGCCCGAGCCGGTGCCATTGCCCTGACCGCCCGCGCCTGTGCCGGGCCCGGGAACAGGCGCCGCGCCGCTCTGCATCTGCGTGCCGACGGCGGCGGGCTTGGTGGCAACGGGGATGGGCACGGGCTGCGGCAGGGGCAGCTTTACTGCCAGCACCGGCGCGGCTTTCGCGCGCAGATTGGGGGGCGATGCCCGACCGGCGGGCCGATGATGATGCGGAGGGGGAGGGGGCTTGACCGGCGGCAAGGGCGGCGGGGTCAGGGTGATGGCGGCGATGCTGTCATGCACGGCCTCGCGCAGGCCCGAGGGCGGGGCAAGGCCAAACAACATCAGCAAGGCCACCCCAACCTCGATCCCCGCCGAAAGGCCAAAGGCCAGAGCGCGGGATTGTCCGCGCTCATGGCCGCGTTCAGGGATCGAGGGGGAGGGCATCGGTGGCGGCCCCGTGACGGAGCCGACCTCTCAGGCTTAGCGGCAGCGGCGATGCGCGGTCATGGAGCGGTCGATCGCACGGCCGCCGAAGGCGCCGCCCACAGCGCCCGCCGCAATGCCGATCGGGCCGCCGATCAGCGCATGGCCGATCAGCGCGCCACCGGCGCCACCGGCGATCAGGCCTGCCGTGCCGCTCGAATGGCGGCAAACGCGGTGATGCACGCGTCCGTGATAGTGATGACGGGCAAAGGCCGGAGCGGCGTCGAACATGCTCAGGCTGAGCATGGCGACAAGCGCGGGGGCAAAGGCGAGTCGGGCAGTAAGCGGACGCATGGAGGTCTCCTTTTGTCTTGATACGAGGTGATGCCAGATGAACGAATCAACCGCAGCTTTGTTCTCAGCGCCTGAGGGTAAAATCCTTTGGCTGCGGTGGCTTCAGGCAGCGTTCCGGCGTGCCCCGTCTGTCCTCTCAAGGTGGCTGAATGTGTACGGCCAGCACTCTGCGCCACAGGAGGTGAACCGCGACATAACGGTCATCCCTGCCGGGGTTCAGCGCAGGCAAGCGCGCCGCGAACTTTGCGCGGGCTGCTGATCAAGATGTGGGGAGTTCCCCCTGAGGGGATGTTTCTCAATGCTGAGATGATGGTGCCCAGGAGAGGACTCGAACCTCCACGCCCTTGCGAGCGCTAGCACCTGAAGCTAGTGCGTCTACCAATTCCGCCACCTGGGCAACCTGTTTGGCGTGAGTGCGTTTCCGCGTCCGCGCCGGGTAGGAGGGCGCGTCTACGGGCGATCCGCGCGCATGTCAACGCGAAAAATGAGGCCTGCGCACGAAGTTACGTGGCAGGGAAGTCAGCGGATTTCAGGGATTTGTTTCCCCCTGAGGGGATGTTTCTCAATGCTGAGATGATGGTGCCCAGGAGAGGACTCGAACCTCCACGCCCTTGCGAGCGCTAGCACCTGAAGCTAGTGCGTCTACCAATTCCGCCACCTGGGCAACCTGTTTGGCGTCTGTCACGTTTCCGTAACCCCGCCGGGTAGGAGGGCGCCTCTAATGGTGATTCACTGAAGCGTCAACGCGAAAAGATGAGGGTGGGGAAAGTTTTTGCAGGGTTGAAGGAAAAGGGCGGAAAACAGGGAAAAGAAGATGCGAGGGCCATCGCCCTCGCGCTCCCTTTACGTCTTCCGGCGATAGGGCAGTGGCGCCGAAGTCAAGCGCCCAGCCTCTCCACCTGCGCAAGGCAAAGCGCCGCAGGCAGTGTGGGCATGAAGGATAAGCTATGTTGGGGTTTTAAAGCCTGCGGCGCAGCGTGCCTCGCCCCAAGGCTGAACCCGATACGCAACGCAGACAGTAAAGGGAGCGCGAGGGCGATGGCCCTCGCATTGTCTCTTAAACCTTCAACCGCTTAAGCATTCACATCCGCATAATGCGAAGGCGGCTGGATCACCTCCATTCGCTCCGCCAGCAGGGGCCGGAAAGAGGGGCGCGACTTGAACACCGAATACCACGCCCGCGCCTGCTCATGGCCGGACCAGTCCAGCCCGCCCAGATAGTCCGCCACCGAAATCTGCGCTGCGGCGGCCAGATCGGCCAGACTCATCGTTGGGCCCGCCAACCAGGGGCGGTTATCGACGAGATAGTCGATGTAATAGAGATGCTCATGCGCCAGCCGCATCGCCTCGCGCAGCATGCGGGAATCGGGCGACTGGCGATAGACCAGCCGCTTCATCATCCGCTCGTGGATCAGCGGCCCGGTCACATCGGCGAAGAAATTCTCGTCGAATAGCGCGACCAGGCGGCGAATCTCCGCGCGGGTGGCGGCCGTGCCGGAAATCATCGGCAGGCGGTCGACAGTCTCTTCCAGATATTCGCAGATGGCGCGGCTGTCACACAGGGTGATGCCTTTTTCGGCATCATGCATGGTGGGGGTGCGCGCGGCGTGATTCATCTGGGTGAAGCCCTCACGCCGCTCCCACGGGTTCTCGCGCCAGAGTTCGTAAGCGATGCCCTTTTCGCTCATCAGCAGGCGGACCTTGCGGGAAAAGGGGCACAGGGGAAATTGGTAAAGCTGCCACATGGCCCTATTCCTTGCGCTCTGGCGGGCGTCGCGTCCACCCGCCGTCAGGCGCGTGACGGGGCTTTGGGGTGGAAAACTGCGATTTCCTTAAGAGGCCCGCTTGGGCGCTGCGTCAATCGCTGTCGATTTTGCGATAGGTGGCGGCGATATCCTCGGGCGGATCGACATAGCCGGGGGCCAGCGGGCGGCCCAGCTGCAGCGACCAGCGACCGATCCAGTCCATGCCCTTGGCGCTGGCATAGGTGTCGGGCGTTTTGTAGGCGGGATCGCGCATGGCTTTGGCCAGCGGCACGGTGCGCAGCCCGGCGCGGCGGTAGATCGCCAGCAGGTCACCGATGCTGTCGGCATTGAGTTTGGAGGCGTGCAGCAGCGCCACCAGCGGAATGTCCCGCCCGAACACCGATTGCGCGCTGGCGCGATACCATGTCACCATGGTGGCGGTGTAGGTCAGGTAGGACTGGCGGATATGGCTGGCCTCGGCGGCGTCATGGCGGGCGAGGGCATCGTCATAGGTCTCGGAAAAGACCCAGTCCTGGCTGACCAGCGTGACGGGCGCCGTGCGGTAGCGATGATCGGTGAGGAACTGGTCGACCTTCTGGGCATCCGCCAGCGTGGCCCCGGTTTCCAGATAGGGATGGCGGAACCACAGCGGTGCCCTGGGCGAGCAGCGCGTCAGGCTGCAGAGCAGCGTCTGGCCCTTGAGGATATCGGCGTTGTACTCGTCCACCGGAATGCGGCTGGGCGATTCATGGCTGTAGGTGTGGTTGCCCAGCGTGAAACCGGCATGCACCCAGAGTGACAGGGCGTGGCGCATGCGGCGCTGGTCCAGATCCTCCAGCTTGCCGGCAACGATAAAGCCGGTGGCGGGCACGCGGTGGCGCTTGAGGCCATTGACCAGCGCGCGGTTGAAATGGGCGATGTCATTGCTGTTGTCGCTCAGCATGATGCCGGGCAGGTCATCGAAGGTGAGGGCGATCTGGCCGCGGTGCGATGTGGCGGCGGCGGGCTGGGTCAGCGCCGCGGCGAGGCAGAAAGAGAGGCAGGACAGCAGCTTGGAACGAAAAGACATCGGAAACGGGGCACCGCATGTTGGTGTGGGATCAATGATACTTTATCCCACGGTGCGGGCAGGGCCAGTGGAAAGTCTCGCAGTTGCAGCAAAAGCGCGCGGCTGTGGCGGTTGGGCCACCCTGCCTCAGGCGGTCACCGCCGCCGGGGTTGCGCCGAGCAGCGCCACCGCATCGCGCGGGGCCAGCCTGATCTGCAAGCCGCGCTGGCCGCCGTTGATGTAGACATAGGGCAGGTCCAGCGCGTCGATCTCGATGGCGACGGGCACGCGGCGCATCTGGCCGAAGGGGCTGATCCCGCCGACCTTGTAGCCGGAAATCCGCTCGGCATCGGCGGGCTTCATCATCTGCGCCGCCTTGCCGCCCAGCGCGGCGGCCAGCTTCTTCATCGCCACCTCGCGGTCGGAGGGGACGATGGCGCAGGCGGGCTTGCCATCCAGCAGCACCATCAGCGTCTTCAGCACGCAGCCCGGATCTTCGCCCAGTGCGGCGGCGGCGGCCAGACCGATGGAATCGGCATCGGCGTCATAGTCGTAGCTGTGGGTGGTGAAGGCGATGCCGGCCTTGGTCAGGGCCAGCGTGGCGCGGGTCGATTTGGACATGGGCGCGTGTCTGGCATGGATGGCGCGGGTTGGAAAGAGTCAGGCCGGGGTGGGCTGGGGGATGGGTTCGGGCGCCGGCCCGCGCCAGTCGCGCCAGACCAGCAGCATCGAATGCACGGCGAGCAGCGAGGGCACCAGAATGGTCACCGAGGGGCGCAGGAACATGCCAAGGCCGATGCCGCGATCCACCATCACCGTGCGCTGGATGAGAAAGCTGTCCTGAGACATGGTCAGAACGCTGCTCGGCACGATGTCTCCGGGCACGCAGAGCAGATAGGCCAAGGTGAGCGCGATGGGGCGCAAGCGGCCCTCCCAGCGCTCGGTGAAGGTGAAGAACAGCATCAGGCAGGGCGTGTAGCCGCCCGCTTCCGAGGTGATCAGCGCCAGCGATATGCCCAGCAAGGCCGCGCGCTGGGCGGGCACCACCTGCGGGCGCAGAAAGATGGCGAAGGCCCCCAGCAGGATCACCGCCTGCCCGGCGTGGACGATGGCGGGCAGGATCAGCGCGCTCCATTCCATCACATTGGAGCCCAGCAGGACGATGATCGGGAAGCTGCCTGCCTGCCCGCTCACCAGCTTGATCATCGGCTGGTAGGTGGCGGGATACCACACATCCAGCACGCCCGCCGCGCTGTCGGCCTTGGCGAATTCGCGGATGTTGGTGACGATCTCGCCCGGCGTGCCCACGCCCAGAATGGCGTAGCTGAGCGCATAGACCGCCAGCGTGGTCAGCGCCGCGCCCTCCACCCAGCGCCAGCGGCGGCGCAGCAGCTGCGCGCCCAGCGTGGCGACGATATAGACCTTGAGGTTGATCGCCACCGCCAGCGCCAGCCAGCGCGCCCTTGCGCCCTTCAGCAGCGGCCCGAAGGCCAGCACCACGCATGGAAAGGCGATCAGGATCAGATTGCCGCGATCCAGCCCATAGAGCAGCGGCATCCCCAGACAGACCGCCAGACTGCGCGGCAGAGCGGTGCGCCGGTCGAGCTTGATGAAGCTGGCCGCCACCAGCACCACATCAATGATGTAGAAGGCATGGATTGCCCCCACGCCCAGCCAGTCGCACAGGCGCGGCTCGGGCCCGGCGGCGGGGCTGGCGTAGCAATGGGGCAGGCCCAGCACGCGCAGGATCACAAAGCTGATCGGCGGATAGATCGAGGCCCAGCTGTCGTAGATGCCCTTGTCATGCGCCCACCAGGCGGTGTTGAACCAGTCCATCCAGGTGTCGCCGGATTCATAGAAGAAGGGCTCGGGCAGATAGCCGCTCTTCAGGAAGAACCACACATCGCGCAGCGCCACCAGCAGCACCAGCCCGGCCAGACACCATTCCATGGTGAGGCCGCGCCGGGCGGCAGGGGAGGGCGTATCGCTCATGCTTCCCGGGGCCGGAACACCAGCCGCCGCAGCACCAGATAGTTAAGCGCCACCACGCCCAGCGTCGTCACCGCGCCTGCCGCATAGGGGTTGGGGATGAGATGCGATGCCGCCTTCAGCCCAGCCAGATTGATCAGATAGTTCACCGCGTAAGAGGCCACGAAACGCGCCTTGGCAGGCCCCGCATCGGTGAAGACATGGCGCGAGTAGGTGAGATAATTGAACCCCGTGCCCAGCACATAGCCGATGGCCTGCCCTACATAGCGGTCCAGCCCCAGCCAGATCAGCCCGGCGTAGAGGCCGTAACCAAACGCGGTGTTCACCACGCCCGCCACCAGATAGCGGGCAATCTCCAGCAGGCGTGCGCGCGCGATCATGCGGCTTCGTCACCCATATTGACCGTCTCGCGCTCCAGCACGAGGGCTGCGCCGCGCGTGCGCTCGGAGATCTGGCGGATATGGTCGCCCATCAGCCCCATAAAGCCGAAGATCAGCGAGAATTGCGCCTGAAACACCGCGCCGATCAGCCATGGCGCAATCGGGCGCCCGGTGAGGAAGGCCACCAGCCCGCCCAGCAGCAGCAGCACAGTCACCACCACGCCGACAACGCCCAGATAGAGCGGCAGCCGCAGCATGCGCTTCGACGAAGCCGTCAGCCCCGCCACCGCGAAATCGAGCAAAGTGAAGAAATTGTTCTTCGATTTGCCCCTTACGCGCGGCGGGCGCACATAGTTGATGGTCTCCAGCGGGAAGCCGGTTTCCACCAGCAGGCCCCGGAAGAAGGGTTCGGGCTCGTTGAGCGCTTTGATCGCCTCGACCACGCGGCGGCTGTAGAGGCCAAAGCCGGTGGCGTTGGGAATGGTCTGCACATCGCCGAAATTGCGCGCCAGCCAATAGGATAGGCCGCGAATGGCGGTGAGGATCAGGCCGGATTTCTCCGCCTCGCGCACGCCCAGCACGATGTCCACGCCCGCCTGCCAGCGCGCCACGAAATGCGGCAGCAGCTCGGGCGAATCCTGAAAATCGGCGCACATGCCGATCACCGCCCGGCCGGTGGCGCGATAAATCCCATGCGTGGGTGAGCGCATCTGGCCGAAATTGCGCGTGTTGGCGATCAGGCGGATGCGCGGATCGGTGGCGCACATCGCCTTGATGATCGCCACCGTGCGGTCGGTGGAGGCATTGTCGATGAAGATGATGTCGAAGCTGATGCCCAACGGCTCCAGCTGCTCGATCACCGCTTTGGCGATGGGCCCGGCGTTCATCTCCTCATTGTAGCAGGGGATGACGACGGAAACGTCGGGAATGCTGCTCATGCGTCAATCTTCCCGGCGGAGAGCGGCGGCTTGGCGCGATAGACCTCCACCGCGACGCCCAGCCCCAGCACCAGCGCCAGCAGCGCCACCGCCCAGTAATTGAACTGCCGGTCGGGATCGAGATAGGGCTGTTCCAGCACACGAATGTTGACGGTGGAAACCAGACTTTCCGCCAGCGTGCCCTGCAGATTGCGCTTGGCCGCCTCATACATCATCGTCGAGAGTTCCAGCTCGCGGCGCAGGGCCAGACCCTGACTGGTCTGGGCGACCACGCGCCCCACCGAACCATTGGCCTCCGACGTGCCTGACCGCGCCTGAGCCGCGCGCGCCTGCAGGCCCGCCAGTTCGGCCTGCGCCTTCTGCACCTTGAAATTGTTCTCGGTGGCGAAGCGGCGCAGCCCGGTGATTTCGGCCTGCTTGGCGGCAATCATATCGTCGAGCGCGGGCGCGCGCCCGGCCACCTGCAGCGCGTTGGTCAGCGGATCGCCGCTGCCGGTTTTCAGGCGATAGGTGTCATAGGCGGCCTGCGCCTTGGCCAGCCGGTCCCCGGCCTGAGACAGCACCTGCTCCAGCGCATGCTGGCGGATCGCGCTCTGGGTGCGGTTGACCACGCCCATCTGCTCGCGGATGGCGTCGGCATAGGCGCCTGCCAGATCCAGCGCCAGATCGGCATCATGCTGCTTGGTGTCGACCTCGATGATGCCGCCGCGCAGCGAACGGGCGTCCACCTCATGCTCCAGCCAGCGCAGGGTGGCCTGATCGCTTTTGCCGAGGCGTTGGGGCAGCTTCAGCCGCGCCGAGACCAGCTTGCGCACATACACGCTGCGCGAGACCTGCAGGCTCGATTCGATCAGCGTCTGGGTGGACATCGACCCGCCGCCGCCCAGCATTGCCAGCGCGCCCAGCCCGCCGCCATTGGAGGACGGATTGACCCCCAGCGTGGAAGGATCGACCGGCGTGAGCGTCACCGCCGCGCGATAGGGCGTGGGCCAGACCGACAGCACCGCCAGCGCGGCCACGGCCACCGCCACACACACACGGCGGCGCGTGTTGTTGGCTACCCACGGATGATGCGCGATCCCGCCGATGATCCCATGCCCGCGTTTGGTAACAGCTGCGCTCACGACAGGGCCGCCACGGCGACCAGCGCGCTCAGCCCCATCTGGAACACCGCCTGCGTGATGTCGCGGATCTTGGCCCAGGTGGTGTTGGGCGTGGTGCGCATCGGCACGAAGATCACATCGCCCGGCTGCACCTTCGCCTTCATCGCGCCCTTCTTGCGGGAAATCACATCGCCATTGGCGCGCACCACGAAGATGCCGCCCTTGTCAGCCAGCCGCTGCGGGCCACCGGCGCGGTCGATGTAATCCTTCACCGTGCGCGGCGGCTCGCCCATCAGCGAGAAGGAGGCTGGGCGATAGACCGAGCCGAAGACGCCCACCGTATCGATGCGTGCGGGCACCACGATGCGGTCGTCATTCTCAAGCGCCATATCGCCGGGCAGGGTCTGGGCCGTGACCGGCAGGTTCAGCACCAGACGGCCATCGGGCTCGGCCTGACGCAGGCGCTGGATCAGCTGATGGATGGCCACGGTGGTTTCCGCCTTGCCGCCATTGGCCGCCAGCGCGGTGGCCACCATCGAGGTTTCCATCTGGTCGAGCGCGGCATTGTAGCTTTCACGCTGCTGGTCGCGCACCGAAAGGCGGGTCAGCTTGGTGCCATAGGCATAGGCGCGCGGCGTGAGGCCCCCGGCCTGCGCCAGTACCTGCGAGAGCGGCGTGCCGGGCGCGACGAAATAATTGCCGGGATGGGACACTTCGCCCTCCAGCCGCACCAGCACCGATTGGCGCTCCATCGGCTGGATCAGCGCGCCCTTGTTGGCCAGTTGCAGAATGTCGCCGCCCTGCACCGGGGTGCTGGCCAGCGCATTGCGGTCCAGCGCGCGGCTGCCCACGCTCTCCTTGTCGGCAAGGCTGTAGAGGATGCCGCGCGTGTCATCGGCCAGCTGCGAGGGGCCGCCCGCATCGGCTAGCAGCTGCTCCAGCGTTTCGCCGGGTCGGGCTTCATAGATGGCTTCCTCATTCACGCTGCCGATCACCGCCACCTGCGGGCCGACCGGCGGGATGAACAGCACATCCTCGTTCTGAAGCACGGTGTCGCCGCTGCGGTTGCCGTGGCGCAGCACGTCATAAAGGTCGAAGTCGCGCAGCTCCTGCCCGTTGCGGTAGAGCTTCACGCTGCGGAAGGAGCCGCCTTCATTGGGCCCGCCCGCCGCCAGCACGGCGTTAAGCAGGGTGGAGAGGCTGGAGACCGTATAGGCCCCCGGCGCCTTCGCAAAACCCGTCACATAGACGCGCACGCCATGCAGACGGCGGATGCTGACCGATACATCGAAACCGCGATATTGCGTGCCGATGGTGGCGGCGATCTTTGCCTTGAGGTCACGGTAATGCACGCCCGTCAGCTGCACCGCGCCGACATGGGGCAGGAAGATCTTGCCGTCGTGATCGACCTCGAACTCGGCGCTGCCTTCCACCGATCCGGTCATGGCCACGCCGATCACATCGCCGATGTTGATCACATAGTCTGGCGGGATGGCGGTGGTGGCCGGAGTGATGAAATCATGCGTGCCGGGCAGCAGCAGCTTGCTGCCGAAGCGTTGCACCGGATGGCCGGCCACCTTGGTGAGATAGCGTTCGAACTCGCCCTGCTTAGCCGGGACCGGGGGCTGGTTCTGCGCATTGGTGACGACCATCCGGTCATTGTCGCGCGCGTCGCGCTGGTCCACCGTGGGCGGGGCCGGGGTGGTGGGCACCGTGGCCTGATCGAAACCGGGGCCTGCCGGCGCGGCGGTGGCAGGCGCGGCGCTGGCGCCCGAAGCGGATGAGCCGCTTTGGCCGCTCATGGTGCTGTCGCTCGATCCGCTGCTGACGCCCGCGCTCATGCTTTGGGCCGAGGCGGCGGCAGGCAGTGTCAGCGCCAAAACCGAGGCCAGCGCCATCGTGGCATGCAGCCGAGAGTTGTGTGCCTGCTTCATCCCGATCCTGTTCCTGCCGAAGTGTGACATGCGTGAGAGAAGGCGCTCTGGAACCGAGCGCTCTTATAGGGTGGAGGTGCGAATATCCGCCAGCGCCTCGTGAACCTGCGTGGCCAGATCGACCGGCGCGATGCCATGACGCGCCAGCAGCGCGGCATAATGCGCGCCATCGCCGTGATAGCGGTCGAGCTTGTCGCTGGTGATCGGCGCGCGGGTGACCTGCGCGCCGGGCACGGCATCGGCCACGGCCTGCGCCACATCTTCGAGGTCCAGCGGATCGCCGCCGGAATCGAAGCGTTCGACGCCGCTGTCAGCATCGAGCAGCAGGGCGAAGACCAGACTCATCAACTCGCGGATGGCCACGTAGGAGCGGATCACGCGATGCGGCGCGCGCACCGCGATGGGCCGCCCGTCCAGCGCATCGCGCATAAAGCTGGCCAGCGCATAGGCTTCCGGCTTGTTCATATGCGGGCCGGAGATGGCATAAACCCTGCCGATCACCGCGCGATGGCCGGTGCTTTGCGCCCAATGCGCGAAGATATCCTCATCGTCGCGCTTCATCGCGCCATAGAGCCGCATGGCGGCGTTGGCCTGCGGGTCATCGGCCTTGGCCGCCGCGCCGGATGAGGCGAGGAACAGCGCCTGCGCGCCGATCGGCTTTAGCGCATCCAGCACGGTCCGGGTGATGGCGCGGTTGGCGGCGCGATAGGCGGCTTCATCCATCGCCTCGGCGCGGTCCTTGGTCAGGAAGGCGAGGTGGAGGACCAGCGTGGGCGCCTCGGGCAGCCAGCCCATATCGGCCAGCGGGCGCTGCAGCACCGGCGTGCCGTCACGCAGCCGCAGCGCGCGGGTGCTGGAGCCAAAGGCGGCGACGCGCTTGGGGAAAGCATCGCCCAGTGTCGCGGCCAACAATTCCAGCGTGGCCAGACCGAGCCAGCCGCCCGCGCCCGTCACCACGATGCGGTGATTGCTGGCGGTCAGGCGCTCGGCGATGGCCGGTGCCAGAAGGTGGGATGCGCGTGTTGCGTCAGGCACGGCGTGCCCGGCGTCCGCGCGTCAGCTCCAGCAGGGCGCCTGCCATGCCGGTGAAATGATCGTGGCTGGAGGCCGGGTCCGGCTGGTAGGAGGGATCGGCATAGCCATAGGTGAGGAAGAGGAAGGGGATGCCCCGCGCCTGCGCCACCTGATGGTCCAACTCGCTGTCGCCGATGAAGATGCAATCGGCCGGATCGCTGCCCAGCTGGCGCAGCGTTTCATCGAGCAGATCGGGATGCGGCTTGGCGCGCAGCTTCGGCCCGCCACCCACGACGACGGGGAACAGGGCGCCAAGGCCGGTGTCGGCCAGCACCTTGTCGCACAGATTCTGCGGCTTGTTCGAGCAGATCGCCAGACGGTGCCCGGCATCGGCCAGCAGCGTCAGATTCTCCACCACGCCGGCAAAAAGCGAGGCCGGATCTGTGGGGCGCTGCGCATAACGCGCACGGAAATCGGCCAGTTCAGCCGCCGGATCGCCGCAGGCCGGGCCCAGCAGGGCGCTGACCATGCGCTGGCCGCCATGGCTCATATAGGGCCGGGCGCTCAGCGCATCGATGCGGTGGTCGCTGCCGCGCTCTGCCAGCATCTGCGAGAGAATATCGACGCAGATCCCGCAGCTGTCCACCAGCGTGCCGTCCAGGTCGAAGATCAGATCGTGAAGCCGCTTGGCCATCATGCTGTCCGTTTAACGCAAGGTGGCGCAGGGCGCCATGGCTTCGGCCAGTTCCTCGTCGGTGAGGAAGGGGCTGAGGTCTTCGAGCGGCGGCGAAATCATCCGCCCATCGTCCAAACGCCGCGAGGAGAGTTTGGGTTCGAACTGCTGGCGCTTGTCGATCATCACCTCCAGCAGCTGGGGGCCGGGGCCCGCCAGCGTGGCGGCGATGGTGGCGGCCAGATCGCCGTCGCGCTCGGCCTTGGCGGCGGGCAGGCCGAAGCCCTGCGCCAGACGGGCGAAATCGGGGAAGGTGAGGCCGCTGTCCGGCCCGCAACCCACGATGTTGTCGGGGAAGTGGTTCTGCTGCGACTGGCGGATCGAGTGGTAACCGTCATTGTTCAGCACGAAGATCTTGATCGGCAGATTGCCGCCGATGATGGTCTGCAGTTCCTGCAGGTTCATCATGATCGAACCGTCACCGGCCAGACAGATGATGCGGCCACCGGGTTTGTCCGCGCGCGAACCGGCGTGGAAGGCGCCGATGGCGGCGGGCAGATCGTAGCCCATCGAGGCGCAGCCCGAATTGGTGTAGAGCCGCTGGCCCTGCTTCAGATCCGCCGCCTGGAAGATGGTGACGCAGGCCGTGCCGTCACCGGTGACGACGATGTCGTTCTCTTCCAGCTGATCGAAGAGCGCTTCGGCGAAGATGTAGGGGTTGATCGGGCCCTCTGCCGAGCGATAGTCCTCGCGCACGGCGGGATATTGCGTGGCGCGGCTGCGGCTGCGGGCGAGGAAGGCGGCGCGCGCCTCGATTTCATTGTCGTTCGGCAGCGGCAGGGCCTGAGCGGCAGCCAGAAATTCGCGCAGATCGGCATGGATCGGGCGGTGCAGGCTGAGGGTTGGCTTGGCCAGCTCGGCGCTGTCGATATCGACCATGGCGATGCGGGCGTTGCGGGCGAAGCTCTGCCAGTTGTAGCTGATCTGGCGGATGTTGAGGCGGCAGCCCAGCACCAGCACATAGTCCGCCGACTGCACCGCGAAATTGCCGCCGCGATCGCCCACGCTGCCGGGGCGCCCGACATAGAGCGGATGGTCATTGTGGATCACATCATGCGCGTTCCAGCCCGAAACCACCGGCACGCCCAGCTTTTGGACCAGCGCGAGGAAGGCCTCATGGCTGTCGCTGATGCGCACGCCGCAACCGGCCAGCACCACGGGGCGCTGCGCGGCGCAGAGTTCCGTCAGCACGGCCTGCGCTTGAGCGGTGAGGGCATCGCCCGTCAGCGCGCCCAGTTCGGCGGCGGTGTTGCGGGCCTCGCCAGCGGTGTCTTCATCCGTGGCGGGGTCGAAGGCTTCCAGCGCCTCGGGATCGACCGGGGCGGCCTGCACATCGATGGGCACATCGATCCACACCGGGCCGGGGCGGCCACGGGTGGCGAGATACAGAGCCTTTTCGACGACCTTGCGCGCCTGCTTGGGGTCCTGCAGCACCACCGCATATTTGGTGATCGGCGCCACCATCGAGACGATATCGACCTCCTGATCGCCCAGCTGGCGCAGCGGAATCTGCGCGAAATTGGGCGCGAAGGTCTCACGCTTCACCTGACCCGAGACCACCACCATCGGGATGGAGTCCACATAGGCGCCGTAGACGCCATTGAGCGCATTCACGCCCCCCGGACCCGTGGTGACATTCACCGCCGCGGGCTTGCCGCTCAAACGCGCATAGCTTTCAGCGGCGATGGCGGCGGCCTGCTCATGGTGGGTGAACACCTTGCGCAGGCGGGTTTCGCGGCCCAGCGCATCGTTGAGATGCATGGCGCCGCCGCCCGTCAGCATGAAGACATCGGTGATGCCATGCTCGGCGAGCAGGCGGGCGATCAGGTCGGAGACGCGGATGGTGGTGCTCATGGGGATCAGGCGTGCTCGGTCACCTTGGGGGCCTGGCGCGCTTCCATCATGGCGATGCGCTGGGCGTCTTCCTCGGCGATGCCGCGGTAGAAATCGCGCTTGTTCTTCAGCCACAGCAGCTCGAACTCGATGGCCAGTTCCATGCCGGGCTCGGCGCGGCCATCTTCCAGCACGGCGCCATCGAAGATCACCTTGCGGGTCTCGAAACGGTCGAGGCGCACCTTGCGCACCTGCGCCAGCGTGGGGATCGAGGCCGGGCTGACGCCGCCGCCGACGACCAGCTCCAGATCGCGATCCTTCGCCACCAGAGCCACATCCAGCATATGCTTGAGCATCTCGGGCGAATTCACCGCATCGCGCGTCAACCCCTGCGAGCCCGCGAAATCGACGCGGCCGAAGACGAAGCCGGTCTGGCCCTTCTGCGCCACTTCGCCCAGCTGGGCCAGATGATCGACCGTAGCGCGGGTTTCGACGTTGAAGAGGAAGCTGATGTCCTCGCGCTCGTCGGGGGTGAAGACCTTGTCCTTGCCCGCGATGAATTTGGAGAGCGCATAGGGCGATTCCACCATCGGCGCGATGATGTAGTCCACGCCATACTGGCGGGCCTCGATCAGGTCGCGGATGGCCTCGCAGCCGCCGATCTTGAGCGCGATCTTGACCCCGGCGCGGCGGCCGATTTCCAGCAGGCGCAGGAATTCGTCGGTGCGGGTGCCTTCGGCCTCGAACTCGGCCTTGACCGAGAGGATGCCGTAGTTGGCCTTGCCCTCCTGAAGGATCGCCAGCATGCGCTTTTCATATGTGTTCACGGGGTTAACTCCTGAAATTGCTGCTGACGCTTCTTACTTCCGGCCCGCCAGAAAGGCGGAAAGGCATTCGACGACATAGGCCAGATGGTCTTCGCCCAATCCGGGGTAGACACCCAGCCAGAAGGTGTTGGTGGTCACCAGATCGGCGTTTTCCAACCCGCCGACCACGCGGTAATTGCGGCCCTTCATATAGGGCTGGCGCAGCAGATTGCCGCCGAACAGCAGCCGTGTGCCGATCTTTTTCTCATTGAGATATTGCACGAGGATTTCACGATCAATACCGCAGCCCGGGCGCAGCGTGATCGGATAGCCGAACCAGCTTGGCACCGAATTGGGCGTGGCTTCCGGCAGGATCAGCACATCTTCCAGCGGCTTCAAGAGCGCGGTCAGCGTGTCGAAATTGCGGGCGCGGGCGTCGATGAAGCCATCCAGCCGGTCCAGCTGGGCCAGGCCCACGGCGGCCTGCATATCGGTGATCTTCAGGTTATAACCGGCATGGCCATAGGTGTATTTGTGGTCATAGCCCATCGGCAGACTGCCCAGCTTGCGCCCGAAGCGCTTGCCGCAGGTGTTGTCCACGCCCGGCGCGCACCAGCAGTCGCGGCCCCAGTCACGCATGGATTCGATCACGCGCTTCAGGCGCGGCTTGTCGGTGAAGACCGCGCCGCCTTCGCCCATGGTGATATGATGGGCAGGATAGAAGGACAGCGTGCCGATGTCGCCGAAGGTGCCGACGGGCTTGCCGTCATAGGTGGCGCCCAGCGCGTCGCAGCAATCCTCGATGACCCAGAGGTTGTACTTTTCGGCAACCCGCATCACCTCGCCCAGATCGAAGGGGTTGCCCAGCGTGTGGGCCACCATGATCGCGCGGGTCTTGTCGGTGACGGCGGCCTCGATCATCTCGGGCTTGATGTTGTAGGTGGGGATGTCCACGTCCACGAACACGGGCACCAGCCCGTATTGCAGGGATGGGTTGACCGTGGTGGGGAAGCCGGTGGCCACGGTGATGACCTCATCGCCGGGCTTCAAGGCCTCGCTGCGGAAATAATGCGAGGTCAGCGTCGAAAGCGCCAGCAGATTGGCCGAGGAGCCCGAATTGGTGGTCAGCGCATGGGCCACACCGATTCTTTCGGCCAGACGCTTCTCGAAGGCTTCGTTGAAGCGCCCGGTGGTCAGCCAGAAGTCGAGACTCGAATCGACGAGGTTGCGCATATCCGAGGCGCCATAGACCTTGCCGGAGACCGGCACGGCGCTTTGCCCGGGCGCGAAGCTCTTGGGCGCATGGAAGCGGTTGGCATATTCTTCCGTCAATTCAAGGATGAGCGATCGAAACTGCGCTTCATCGAAATCGCGGGTCAATCCGGCCGCATCCATCGGCCTGTCTGCAACGGACATCAATTTCCCTTTTTCCCGCCGGTTCCTGACCAGCGCTGGCAATAATCGTCGAGTTGGGCAAGCGAGATTTCGCGTGCGTCTGCCCCTCGCCCCACGTGACGATGCCAATCCACAATGCGGAGCAAAGCTGTCGGTAACGTGAACGCGGGGCGCCAGCCCAGAATGGAATGGGCCTTGGTGCAGTCCAGTTTCAGGATTCCGGCCTCATGCGGCGGGGGTGCGCCCTCGCTTGGCAGATCCCAGCCGCGTGTCGTCGCGGGGGCGTCCGGATCGCGGTCATGCCACAGGGCGACCATGCGATCGGCGATCCAGTCGACGGGGCGCGAGTCCTCGGCGGCGGGGCCAAAGTTCCAGCCCTCGGCCGCCCAGCGGCGGCCTTCGAACAGGTGCTGGGCGATCAGCAGATAGCCGCCCAAAGCCTCCAGCACATGCTGCCAGGGGCGGATGGCATGGGGATTGCGGATCAGCGGGCGCTGCCCGTCGAGCAGCGCGCGGATCAGATCGGGCAGCAGCCGGTCGAGCGCCCAGTCGCCCCCGCCGATCACATTGCCCGCCCGCACCGAGGCGAGCAGCGGCTGGCCTTCGGTGTTGAAATAGCTGGAGCGGAAGGCGGCGATCACCAGTTCGGCCGCGCCTTTGCTGCTGGAATAGGGGTCATAGCCGCCCATCGGGTCGCTCTCGCGATAGGGCCAGACCCATTCGCGGTTCTCATAGGCCTTGTCCGAGGTGATGCAGACGATGGCGCGCAGCCCTTCCACTCCCAGCGCAGCGGCGCGGCGGCAGGCATCCAGCACATGGACCGTGCCCTGCACATTGGTGGCATAGGTTTCCACCGGCGTGCTGTAAGACAGGCGCACCAGCGGTTGGGCGGCCAGATGGAAGACCACCTCGGGATTGGCGGCGCGGAAGGCGGCGTCCACGCTGGCCAGATCGCGGATATCGCCCTCGATATGGGTGACCAGCTCGTCGATACGCGCCTGGCGGAACAGGCTGACCTCATCGGCGGGCAGCGACAGGCCTGTCACCTTGGCGCCCATCGAAACCAGCCACAGCGCCAGCCAGCTGCCCTTGAAGCCGGTGTGGCCCGTCAAAAGCACACGGCGGCCCTGCCAGAAGGTGGGAGAGAGGGCGATCTGATCCATGGCGGTGTGGCTCACGCTCACCAGACTTTCCACGGCGCGCCCTGCGCCCACAGCTTTTCCAGATGCTGGCGGTCGCGCAGCGTGTCCATCGGCTGCCAGAACCCCTTGTGATGCCATGAGACCAGCTCGCCCTTCGCGGCCAGCGTCTCGAGCGGCTTCTGTTCCCAGATCGTCTCGGCATCGTCAATCAGGTCGATTACCGAGGGATTCAGCACGAAGAAGCCACCATTGATCAGCCCGCCGTCACCCGCGGGCTTTTCCTTGAAGCTGCGCACCAGATCGCCCTCGAACTCCAGCGCGCCGAAACGGCCCGGAGGGGCGACAGCGGTGATCGTCGCCTGCTTGCCATGGGCCTTGTGGAAGGCCAGCTGCGCGGTGATGTCCACATCGGAAACGCCGTCGCCATAGGTGAAGCAGAAGGGCTCGTCCTCGTCCAGATACTGCCGCACCGCGCGCAGGCGTCCGCCGGTCTGGGCGCCCAGGCCGGTGTCCACCAGCGTCACGCGCCAGGGCTCGCTCTTGGCGGCATGGACCTCGATGCTGTTGGCGCCCAGATCGATGGTCACATCGGCGGCGTGCAGGAAATAATTGGCGAAGAATTCCTTGATGACATAGCCCTTGTACCCAAGGCAGACGATGAAATCGCTGACGCCATGGGCGGCATAGATCTTCATGATGTGCCACAGGATCGGCATGCCGCCGACATCGACCATGGGCTTGGGCCTGACCGATGTTTCCTCGCCCAGCCTTGTGCCAAGGCCCCCGGCCAGAATGACAGCTTTGGTCAAGAAAGACTCCTCAGGGAAAGAGCCCGCTTAGGGGCCGAAGAGATGAACGAGCGCTGTATCATCAGGCGCTGCGACCGCCCATTTTCGGCGGATTTGACGGTATCGTCCGGCAGCGTCAAGGCCGGGGACGATCGAAATGGAGGATGCGGATCACCGGCCCGGCGCTCTGCCCCGGCACCGGCGCGATGGTGGCCACCAGCGTGCCGCGCGCGATCAGGCTGCGATAGGCTTGATATTCGGCGGGAAAGCGGCTGCGCTCGGCGGCATAACGGTCATATTGGCTGATGATGGCGTAATCGGGATGGCAGGTGGCTGCTGCTGCCGCAGGGGGCATGGTGCCGTAATCGACAACCGACTGCCCGCCGCGATCATTCTCGATCCTGGCATGATCGACATGACCCATCAGAATGTCATGCGCGTTGATGCAGCCCGCGCTGCCCAGCGGAAACAGCACCGTCCAGGGATGCGAGAGCAGATCGAAGCCGAAATGCTCGACGAAGATCTGCGAGCCTGCCGGAGCATGGTCCAGCGCCCAGCGCGAAGCGATCTGCCTTGTGTCGTTCAGCCGCCCCTGCGCCTGAGCGGCATCGGCCACCACCAGCGGCAGGGCTGCGGCCAGCGCCATCAGCGCCTGCGCCGCCACGCGATGGCGCGGCAGAGCCTGCACCACCGTACGGATGCCCAGCGCCACGGCGATGGCCAGCAGCGGCATCAGCGGCAGAGCCCAGCGCTCCCAGATCAGATGCTGGATGCAGATCACCAGCGCGAAACCCGCCATCAGCGGCAGCAGCATCAGCCGCGTCTCGCGCAGCCGCAGCATCACCGCCAGACCGATCAGCGCCAGCAGCCCCGCCACCACGCCAAAGCCGCGCAGCAGCGGCCCTTGCAGATACCACCAGGCGTTCTCCAGCGGGGTGCCGCCGGTGGCGCCCAGATGCTGCAGCTGGGCCTCGCCATGCAGATCGTGCAGCACCGTGTCATGCGCCAGCAGCAGATAGGGAGAGATCATCACCAGAAACAAAAGGCTCAGCGCGCCGAACAGGCCGAGCCGCAGCACGCCCGAACCGACCGCCAGCCGCCCCTGCCGCACCGCGATCCACAGCGCACCCGCCATGGCGAGGCCTGCCAGACCGAACGGCCATTTGCTGGCCACGGCCAGCGCCAGCCACAGCGCGCCCCAGCCCAGATCGCGGCGATTGTCCGGCCCCCCCGGTGCCATGCGCGCCACGCGCAAGGCTGCATCCAGCGCCAGCAGCATGAAGAAGCTGGCCATGATGTCGGAGCGCACCACCTGCGCCCAGACCACTGCCACCGGATTGACCGCCAGCACCAGCGCCGCGATCCAGGCCGTGGGCCGGTCGAACAGGCGGTTGGTCAGGCGGTAGGTCGCCCAGACCGAGCCCATGCCGAAACCCGCCATCACCCAGCGCCCCGGCAGGATCACCCAGCCCGGGTTGAGATAGACCGCATCGGCAAAGGCCTTCACCGAGGGAAACCAGCCCATCAGCCGCCCCGTGCCCAGCACCGCGCCATTGACCAAGGCCAGCGCATACATGGTGGTGGTGGCGGGATGGCCGAACCAGCCGGGATTGAGCGTGTGGTGGCTGATCATGCGGATCGCCCCCAGCTCGAACATCAGCTCGTCGGGATCGTTGAGCGCGGGCAGGCCGAAGGTGATTCCATAAAGCCGCAGGCCCAGCGCCAAAGCCAGAATGCAGAGGGTAATTCCGTTCACTCGACCCACGCGATGCCTTTCGCTGCCGTGCCGGTTTGGCATGTTCCGGCTTGCGGCGGCAGTATGCGCGGGGCCGCGTCTGTCAAGCGCGATCCTGAACGAAGGCGGCTCGATTGACCGCAAGTCCAGCACCTGCGCGGCACGCATGTGCGATGGGGGTGGGCATTTGTGCACTTGCGAAAAACTCATAAGGGAAAAGTGTAAGCGCACTGTTACAGATTGCCTGAAATTCAGCGATATAGGGCTGATATCTCGTCAATATTTCACGTCTCTTGCTCATCTGTTACAGGGTCTGGGGCACTCTTTCTCTGAGTCTTCAACCTGCTATACGGTGCATGGACGATATGCTCAGGGAGAATTCCATGCGTTCGATCACATTGCTGTTGAGTGGCCTGGTTCTGGCCGGGGCCGTTGCGGTGCAGGCCGCCACGCCCGATGATGCGGTGAATGCCCGCAAGGCAAGCTTCAAGCAGATCGGCGGCGCCGCCAAGGGCACGGGCGACACGCTGAAGACCGCCACGCCCGATCTGGCGCTGATCAAGAAGAACGCCGCCACCATCGCCAGCCTGGCCCCCAAGGTGCCGACCTGGTTCCCCGCCGGCACCGGCATCGGCAAGGTGAGCGTGAAGACCGGCGCCAAGGCCGAAATCTGGAGCGACAGCGCCGGTTTCAAGCTGGCCGCCGCCAATTTCGCCAAGGCTGCAGGGGACTTCAAGGTGGCTGCCGATTCGGGCAATCTGGATGCCATCAAGGCCAAGATGGGCGCGCTGGGCGGCACCTGCAAAGCCTGCCACGACAAGTATCGCGAAAAAGACTGATTTCAAAAGCAGGCGCGCCAAGCGCCGAGTAGGGGCCGCTGCATGACCGGGACTCATACCACCATTCGCCTGTGGGACTTGCCTTTGCGCCTGTTCCACTGGGGCGTCGTTATCCTGATCCCGCTCATGTGGTGGACCTACAAGCAGGGCAATATGGAGCGTCACGCCATGTTCGGCCTGATGCTGCTGTTTCTGGTGATCTTCCGCGTGGTCTGGGGGCTGATCGGCAGCCATACTGCGCGTTTCAGCCATTTCGTGAAGGGCCCGTTCACGGTCTTTGGCTATCTGACCGGCAAGCATCACGGCAAGGTCGTCGGGCATAATCCGCTCGGCGCGCTCAGCGTGATCGGCCTGTTGACGGTGCTGCTGCTGCAGATCGGTCTGGGCCTGTTTTCACAGGATACCGACGGGCTGTTTTCCGGCCCGCTCAACCATTACATCCCGGCGGACAATCTGGATCTGGGCGATCAGGTGCATCACCTGCACAAGCTGGGCTTCAACCTGATTCTGGCGCTGGTCGGCGTGCATCTGGCGGCGATCCTGTTCTACACGCTGGTGAAGAAGGACCGGCTGGTGCCGCCCATGGTGACCGGCCGCAAAACCTATGACGAGCCCGTTGCCCAGCCCGATATCGCCCCATGGTGGCGGGTGATCCCCGCACTGCTGGTTGCGGGTGCGGTGACCTGGTGGGTGGCGCATGGCGCCAACTGGCCGCCCTTCGGCTGATCCGGATGGCAAGCCCTGCCGCCAAGCCGGGCTTTGCCTCCTCCAATAAACTCTACTGGAATAATTGACATTTGAACTTGTGAGCCTCCGGGCGCTTCCTGTATCGCCAGACTTGCGGCGCCTCTCGCCCCGCAACTGGCCGGAAAGGAGCATCCCATGGCACAGGACATCGCCTCTCAGCATGACGCAGGCCAGCCGCCGCTGGTGTTGACCGTGCCGGGGCTGCACAACTCCGGCCCCGGCCATTGGCAGAGCCTGTGGGAGCAGCACCGCCACGATTGCCACCGCGTGGAGCTGGGCATGTGGGATCAGCCGCATCGCAACACATGGGTCAATCAGCTCAATCTGGCGATCCGTGCTGCGCGCCGCCCCGTGGTGCTGGCCGCGCATTCCCTTGGCGTGATCGCCGTGGTGTGGTGGGCGCAGCTGGAGCAGGAAGCCGCCAGTCTGGTGAAAGGCGCCTTGCTGGTCGCCCCGCCCGAGGTCGATTTCTTCCCGCGCGATCCGCGCGTCGGCACCTTTGCGCCGGTGCCCACCGGGCCGCTGCCATTCCCCTCGATTCTGGCTGCCAGCCGCAACGATCCGTGGATCGGGCTGCATGCCGCGCGGCGCCTGGCCAAGGGCTGGGGATCGCGGTTCGAGGATCTGGGGCAGGCGGGCCATCTCAACGCCGACTCCGCGCTGGGCCTGTGGCCGCAGGGGCAGGGCTGGCTGAATGAACTGATCGCCCGGCCCGACAATCGCTCTCTTGACGGCAGCCCTCTTGACGCGCGCGGCGCGCAGGCCGATTTCGGCGCAGAACAACCCTTTCCCCGCCTGCGTCCCTGATCGGAGAGACTCATGACGAAAGTGCAATCCGTCCTCGAAACCATCGGCAACACGCCGCATATCCGTCTGGCGCGCCTCTTCCCCGACCATGAGGTCTGGGTGAAGAGCGAGCGCACCAATCCGGGCGGCTCGATCAAGGACCGCATCGCGCTGGCGATGGTCGAGGCGGCGGAGGCCGACGGCACGCTCAAGCCCGGCGGCACCATCATCGAGCCGACCAGCGGCAACACCGGCATCGGTCTGGCACTGGTGGCGGCGGTGAAGGGCTACAAGCTGATCCTCGTCATGCCCGAGAGCATGTCGATCGAGCGCCGCCGCGTGATGCTGGCCTATGGCGCCAGCTTCGACCTGACCCCGCGCGAGAAGGGCATGAAGGGCGCTTTGGAGCGCGCTCAGGAACTGGCTTCCAGCATCGAAGGCGCGTGGATTCCCCAGCAGTTCGAAAACCCGGCCAATGTCGATGTGCATGTGCGCACCACGGCGCGCGAAGTGCTGGCCGATTTCGCCGATGCGCCTTTCGATGCGCTGATCTCGGGCGTGGGCACCGGCGGTCACCTGACGGGCACGGCGCAGGTGCTGAAGGGCGCATGGCCCGAGCTGAAGGCCTTTGCGGTGGAGCCCACGCTCTCGCCGGTGATCAGCGGCGGCCAGCCGGGGCCGCATCCCATTCAGGGCATCGGCGCCGGTTTCATTCCCGGCAATCTGCATACCGAACTGCTCGATGGCGTGATTCAGGTCGAGGCCGAGGACGCCAAGAACTGGGCCCGCAAGGCCGCCAGCGTGGAAGGCCTGCTGGTGGGCATTTCGAGCGGCGCCACGCTGGCCGCCATCGCCCAGAAGCTGAAAGATCTGCCCGCTGGCGCCAAGGTGCTGGGCTTCAACTATGATACGGGCGAGCGCTATCTCTCGGTGCCCGATTTCCTGCCCGAACCCTGACCGGACAGCATGCGGCGGCGCGGGCGACACCCCCGCGCCGCCGCATGATTTAACATCACATGACTGCGGGTTGTACGGGCAATATTCCGTGCTAACATAAATCATGCCTTTGACGGATCTGATCGACCATAGCGCCGTTGCGGCCATCATCTGCGATGCGCGCGATCCGGATTTGCCCATCATCTCCTGCAACAGCGCCTTTATCGCCCTGACCGGCTATGAGCGCGACGAGATCGTGGGGCGCAACTGCCGCTTTCTGCGCGGGCCTGACACCGATCCGGCGGTCTCGCAGCAATTGCGCGAGGCGATCAGGGCCAACCAGCCGACGATGGTGGAGATCCTCAATTACCGCAAGGATGGCACGCCCTTCCGCAATGCGGTGATGGTGGCGCCGCTGTTCGACGCGGAGGGCAAGGTCGAGTATTTTCTGGGCAGTCAGGTCGATGTCACCGAGCGCGGCGCGGTGGCCGAGGTGCAGCAGAGCATGCGCGAGGCCGCGCGCGACATCATCGCGCGGCTGTCACGCCGCCAGCACCAGATTCTGGTCGAGATGGCGGCGGGCAAGCTGAACAAGCAGATCGCCTGGGATCTGGAGCTGTCGGAACGCACGATCAAGATGCACCGCTCGGCGATGTTCCGCGCGCTGGGGGTGAGGACCAGCGCCGACGCCATCCGGCTGGCGGTGGAGGCGGGGCTTTAGGCGCGTTTCAGCCGCAAGCCTCTGGCCAGCGGTGACAGGGCCAGCACCTGCGCCAGCAGCAGGATGGCCAGCAGCACGGCGAGGCGTGCCAGCGGTTGCGTTGCCTCGGGCAGGTGCCGCGTCAGATGGGCGCCGATCACCAGCAGCGGGCCGTGAATGGCATAGAGCGGGTAGGACAGTGCCCCCAGCCAGCCGCAGCAGCGCGCTGCCATGGCCGGAAGCGCCACGCGGGCGCCCAGCCACAGCGCCAGCGGTAGCAGCACGAACACCGCCAGCGCGTCGCCCCAGCCGCGCGTCAGAGGCAGAAAGGGCAGCAGCCCGAGCGTGAGGGGCAGCGGCAGGGCGGCCAGCAGCCACCAGCGCCCGGTTGTCGGTGCTGCCTTCAGTTGCCGCCCCAGCCACACGCCCAGCGCATAGGCCCAGCCCACGCGGGCGAAGCCGCCCCACCAATTGGCGGTGGTGTCGCCCATTGCCGCCCCGCCGAAATGGGCGATCTGCCATGCCATGATCGCGCCTGCCGCCAGAGCGAAACCCAGCACCGCCCGGTCGCTCAGTCGCACCAGCAGGCCCGCATGCAGCGCATTGGCCAGCAGCTCATAGCCAATCGACCATTGCGGCCCGTCGAGCCGGTAGAGGCCGCCTCTGCCCAGCGGAAAGGGGAGCAGCAGCAGGCTGGCCAGCAGGATCAGCGGCCAAAGGTGATCCTCGCCGCGCAACAGGGCAGCGGCTCCGCCAATCAGCACGCCCACTGCCAGAACCGGCCAAAGCCGGGCGAAGCGCTGGATCAGAAAGCGCGCGGGGGAAAGCTCGGCGCGCAGACGGGGCTCGAAGGCCGGTGTCAGCACCAGCCCGGAGAGTATGAAGAAGAAATCCACCGCCAGATAGGCGCGCGGCAGCGGCCAGACCGTGCCATGAAGCGGGCCTTCATGATGCAGCATCACCATGATCGCCGCCACGCCGCGCAAACCGTCGAGCAGCGGCAGGCGGTGGCTCTTGGGTGGCGTCATCCTTGCGGGCGTTGAGCCTGTGCGGCGAACCATGGCACCAGCAGGGCGATGGCTTCCTCCACCAGCGCGGTGGAGACCGCGAAGGAAAAGCGCATGAAGCGATGGCCATCGAGAGGATCGAAATCCACCCCCGGCGCGGTGCAGACGCCGGTGTCTTCCAGCAGGCGGGTGCAGAAGCTGATGCTGTCGTCGGTGAGATGGCCGATGTCGGCCCAGATGTAGAAGGCGCCGTCGGGCGGGGCGATGCGGGCCAGACCCATGGCGGGCAGGGCGGCCAGCATGAGTTCGCGGTTCTTCGCATAGGTGGCGATATGGCCCTCCAGCTCTTCGACCCCGTCGAAGGCGAGCAGGCCTGCGTGCTGGCTCAGCACATGGGGGGTGAGGAACAGGTTGCTCATCCGCGCATAGGCGGCATCGACCAGATCCTCGGGCGCCACCAGCCAGCCCAGCCGCCAGCCGGGCATGCTGAAATATTTGGAGAAGCTGTTCACCACCAGAGCATCGGGCGTATGCGCCAGCATGGTTTGCGTGGGGCCGGTGTAGGACAGGCCGTGGTAGATCTCATCGGAGATGATGCGGATGCCGCGCGCCTTGCAGACCTGCGCGATTGATCCCAGCTCGGCAGGCGGGATGATCGTGCCGGTGGGGTTGGCGGGGCTGGCGATGATCACCGCATCGGGGGCGGGCTCCAGCGCTTCGAGCGCGGCGGCGCTGATCTGATAGCCTTCATCCGCGCCGCAGGGCAGTTCCACCGCCTCCATATGCAGGGCGCGTACCGTGTTGCGATAGGCGACATAGCCGGGCCGCGCCATCGCCACCCGCGCGCCGGGGGCCAGCGCGCTCGACAGCGCCAGCACCAGCGCGGGGGAGGCGCCGCTGGTGAGGATCACCTGTTCGGGCCGGATGGTGACGCCTTGCGTCTCGGCATAGTGCCGGGCGATGCGTTCTTTCAGCGGGCGGCTTTCCCAATAGCCCAGCGCATCGCTGTCCAGCACGCGATGGGCGGCGGCGATGGCAGCGGCGGGCGCGCTGGTGGAGGGCTGGCCGAATTCCATATGGATGATGCGGCGGCCCTGCGCGGCCAGTTCATGAGAGCGCAGGCTGATCTGCATGGCGCGGAAGGGTTCGATAAGGGCGGTCATGCGCGCGCCCTAGCACAGGCGGCGTGGGCTCCCAAGAGATGCAGGATTGGCGCGCGTGTTCGAATTTTTTGGCGATTCATCGCATCAGATTGAGGGTTGACGCTGGGGGCGGCCCTGTCCAACCGGAAGCAGCTTTTGACGGGAACCGCCTGCCCTATGTTCGCACGCATCAAATCCGCCCTCGATCCCTATATTCTCGCGCTGCTGGGCACGGTGGCGCTGGCCAGCCTGCTGCCCGCGCGCGGCGCTGCGGCGCAGGGTTTCGAATGGGCGGCCAATGCGGGCATCGTGCTGCTGTTCTTCCTGCATGGGGCCAAGCTTTCGCGCAAGGCCATCGTGGCCGGGGCCGGGCACTGGCGGCTGCATCTGGCGGTGATGGCGGTGACCTTTGCGCTCTTCCCGCTGCTGGGGCTGGCGGTGAAGGCCATTCCCGGCCTGCCGGGGCTGATCGCCAGCGGCATGCTGTTCCTGACCTTGCTGCCCTCCACGGTGCAAAGCTCGATCGCCTTTACCTCCATCGCGCGGGGCAATGTGGCGGCGGCGGTCTGCTCGGCCTCCTTCTCGAACATTCTGGGGCTGGTGATCACGCCGCTGCTGGCCGGGCTGCTGATGGGCGGCGCGGGCGTTCAGCTTTCGGTGGGTTCGGTGGAGAAGATTGTCGCCCAACTGCTGGTGCCCTTTGTGGCGGGCCATCTGCTGCGCCCGGTGGTGGGCGGCTTCATCGCGAAGCACAAGCAGCTGGTGGGCTATGTGGATCGCGGCTCGATCCTGCTGGTGGTCTATACCGCCTTTTCGGCGGCGGTGATCGAGGGGCTGTGGCACAAGCTGCCGCTCGACCAGCTGGGGCTGATCCTGCTGCTCAATGTGCTGCTGCTGGCCGTGGCGCTGGCCGCGACATGGGGGCTGGGCAAGCTGCTGGGCTTCACGCGCGCGGATCAGATCGTGCTGCTGTTCTGCGGCAGCAAGAAGAGCCTGGCCAGCGGCGTGCCCATGGCGGGGGTGCTGTTTCCGCCTGCCGCTGTTGGCGTGGTAATCCTGCCGCTGATGCTGTTCCACCAGATCCAGCTGATGGCCTGCGCGGTGATCGCCAAGCAGCTGGCGGGCAGCAATCCGGGCGAGGAAGACTGATTGGCCAGCGGTGTCAGAGCGGGCTCGACGCGAAGGTGAGGGCAGGCTAGGGCTGGGCCATAGCGATAGAGGGAGTGCCTGAATGAGTGCGGTAAAGGGTCATGTCGTGTGTTTCGGCGAGGTCATGCTGCGTTTCGCCACGCCTGCGGGCCGCACCATTGCCGATGCACAGAGTCTGGACCTGACCATCGGCGGGGCCGAGGCCAATGTCGCCGTGGGACTGGCCGCGATGGGGCATGAGGCGCGCTTCCTTGGCATGGTGCCCGAAGGTCCGCTGGGCGCCAAGGCGCGCGCCGCGATTGCCGCCGCTGGAGTCGATACGCGCGGTTTCATCAATGGTCCGGGCCGCATGGGGCTGTACTTCCTTGAGGTCGGCGGTTCGCTGCGTCCCTCTGCCATCACCTATGACCGGGCAGGCAGCGCTTTTGCCAGCGCCGAGCCCGAAGCCTTCGATTTCGCCAGCGCGCTGGACGGCGCGGGCCTGTTCCACATCTCCGGCATCACCGCCGCGCTGGGCCCCAAGGGCGTGGCGCTGGCCCGTGCGGGCATGGCGGCGGCGCGCGCGGCGGGCGTGCCGATCTCCTTCGACTGCAACTTCCGTGAGCGGCTGTGGAACGCCTGGGACAGCGATCCCAGGAGCATCCTCACCGATCTGATCGGCAACGCCACGATCCTCTTCGGCAACCACCGCGACATGACGCTGCTGCTGGGCCGCCCCTTCTCGGGCGATGGCGCCGAGCGGCGCCGCGAGGCGGTGGAAGCGGCCTTCGATGCTTTCCCGAATTTGCAGGTGATGGCCTCCACCGCGCGCCATCCGCTGACGCAGACGCATCACCGCCTCGCCGCGCGGGTCGATCTGCGTGAGGACCGGTTCCAGACTCAGGAGGTCGATATCACCGATATCGTCGACCGTGTGGGGTCGGGCGATGCCTTTGCCGCCGGCGTGCTGACCGGCTGGCTGGAAGGCGGCGACGCGCGGAAAATGGCCGAGCTGGGTCTGGCGATGAATGCGCTGAAGCATTCGCTGCATGGCGATCTGTTCCGCCTGCCGCGCGCCGAGGTGGATGCCTTCACCGGTGTTGGTGGCGACGTTCGCCGCTAAAGGCCAAACCGGCGCCTCTTGGTAGAGGCGCCGGTCTTTCCGTTCAGGGGCAGGGGTCGGGCAGGATGCGGTAGACATCCGCGATGGCTTTCAGGGCCTCTTCGGGCAGCCTGGTCAGGCTGCCCTCGATGTTTTCCTTCAACTGCTCGACGCTGGTGGCGCCGATGATCGAGCTGGTCACGAAGCCGCGCGAATACACAAAGCCCAGCGCCAGCTGCACGGGCGTGAGGCCCAGCGCATGGGCGATGCCGACATAGCGCGCGGTCGCCTCATGCTCCTGAGGCACGACATAGCGGGTGAACTGCTTGGCCACATCCAGCCGCGATCCGGCCGGCACCGTGCCGCCCAGATATTTGCCCGAGAGATAGCCCGCCGCCAGCGGGGAATAGGCCAGCAGACCCACATCCTCACGCAGGGCGAACTCCGAAAGGCCGGTCTCGAAGGTGCGGTTCAGCAGCGAATAGGCGTTCTGGATCGAGGCCACGCGCGGCAGACCCGCATCGCGCGCCAGACGCAAGGCCTCGCCCACGCCCCATGGCGTTTCGTTCGACAGGCCCACGGCGCGGATCTTCCCGGCCTTCACCAGATCGGCCATCACGCCCAGCGTCTCTTCCAGCGAGACCACCTGCGCATCGTCGCCCAGCGCCTGCAGCCCGCGCGCGCCGAACATCGGCACGCCGCGATCGGGCCAGTGCAGCTGATAGAGGTCGAGGTAATCGGTCTTCAGCCGCTTCAGGCTGCCGTCGATGGCTTCCTCGATGTTGCGGCGGTCCAGCCGGTTGCCGCCGCGCAGCTGATACCAGCGCGCCGGGCCCGAAACCTTACTGGCCAACACGATCTTGTCGCGCTTGCCGCTCTGGGCCAGCCAGGTGCCGATCATCGCCTCGGTATGGCCGAAGGTTTCCAGCTTCACCGGGGTGACGGGGTACATCTCTGCCGTGTCGAGGAAATTGATGCCGTGATCGAGCGCAAAGTCGATCTGGGCATTGGCTTCATCCTGCGTGTTCTGCGAGCCCCAGGTCATGGTGCCAAGACAGACGGCGCTGACCTGCATCCCGGTCTGGCCGAGAGGACGGTATTCCATGCAAATGCCTCATTGATTGGGGGAGGGGGAGCAATCTATACCGCCTGGTATAGCCAGCGGATCAGCCCCCCGCAAGCCGCCCTTCAGGCTGTGGCCAGCAGCCCGGTCGGCTGGGTCGAGGACCGGCGTACCCAGCGCTCCACCAGCGCGATGGCCAGCAGCGCCACGCCCGCGCCAAGGATCATGTCCGAAAGGTAGTGCACGCCCTCGATGGGGGTCGCCATCAGCATGGCGATGTTCATCGGCACCAGCACCCAGCGCAACCGGGGCGATTTCCACGCCCAGGCCAGATAGAGCACCCCGCTCACCGTGTGGAAGCTTGGCGCGCAGACCAGACCCTGCAAGGCGCCCAGATCGATCTTGGGCAGCAGATGTTCGCGCAGCGCGGGGATGATCACGCCCTGCCAGCGCCCGCTCGTCGGCATATAGGGCACCGGCCCGTCGGTCAGATAATCCAGCGCGCCCTTGGCGGGCATCAGCGGGAAGACGCTGAGCGTCATCACCACCGCCGCCCAATAGGTCAGCAGGAACTGGCGCGCGCTGGCCTTCTCGCCGTTCCACGCCATCGAGAGGAACAGGATCGCCGGGGTGATGTAGATGTTCGAATAGGCCGCCTGCCCCAGATGCTGAAGCAGCGGAGACGCCGCCACCAGATAGTACAGCGCCAGCCAGTCGAAATGCAGCATCTTGTCGGCACGATCCAGCTCGGCATCGACGAAGCCATGCGACACCCCCGCCAGCGCATAGCTGGCCAGCACGCCCAGCAGGCTGATGCACATGAAGGTCACGACATATTCGGCGAAATCGCGCAGCTTCTCGGCCGCGCCGCCCTTGGCGTCACGCAGGGCCCAGCGCAGCACGGCCAGCCCGACGAACCATGCCGACAGCACCCAGAAACGCGGCACCGCCGGATCGATCATCAGATCGATATGCACCAGAAGGGCGATCACCAGCATAAAGCTCGCCCCTAACGCCCCCGCCAGCACGCGGCCGGGGATGAAAGGAGCAAGACGGTCGAATCGCTGTTTGAAAGGCTGGTCCATGGGCCTCGGGAATCGCTGGAGCTGCGTTTCTGCTCCATGTGACGATTTTGTGAAAATGCAAGCGGGGGTGCGATGAAGGGAGAGAAAGGAGAGAAGATAGATGCGAGGGTGTTACACCCTCGCGCTCCCATAACGTCTCCCGACGCAAGGGCAGCGGTGCCCCACCCAAGCGCGTAACCTCCCGCGAAGCGGAATAAAACAGGCTGCGACGCAGCGAGGTGAAGCGCTCTGATCGGGTGCCACTGTCGCTTCGCCGGGAGACGTAAAGGGGGTGCAGGGGGCGATGGCCCTCTGCTTTAACCTTCATTCTGACCCAAACTATCGATTGCCCATGGCGGAACGGGACGTTTTCAGCTAGGGGGCGCGCACTTTCGCTGTTGGTCCGCTGTTTCGGGGGCCGTTTTGGCGATGCCCTTTCCTTAGCGGCGTTCCTGGCGTCCCTCGTCCGAGGGGCTGCTACGCCCGTGCAGACCAGTAGAGATAGATGCCTTTTTCTTCACTTCCCCAAGCCATTGCCGATGCCCTTGCCGCCAAGGGTTATGAGGCACCCACGCCGGTCCAGGCCGCCGTCATCACCGAGGAGGCCATGGGCCGCGACCTGCTGGTGTCGGCGCAGACCGGTTCGGGCAAGACGGTGGCCTTCGGCATGGCCATGTCGCGCGACCTGCTGGGCGAGAACGAGCGCCTGCCCTATGCGGGCAAGCCGCTGGCGCTGGTGATTGCCCCCACGCGCGAACTGGCGCTGCAGGTCAGCCGCGAGCTGGAGTGGCTGTTCCAGCAGGCTGGCGCGCGTATCGCCACCTGCGTTGGCGGTATGGACCCCAGCCGTGAGCGCCGCACCCTGTCGCAGGGCGCGCATATCGTGGTGGGCACGCCGGGCCGCCTGCGCGACCATCTGGAGCGCGGCGCACTCGACCTTTCCAGCCTGCAGTTCGCCGTGCTCGACGAAGCCGACGAAATGCTCGACATGGGCTTCCGCGAAGACCTTGAGCAGATTCTCGACGGCACGCCCGAGGGCCGCCGCACTTTCCTGTTCTCGGCCACCATGCCCGCGCCGATTGCGGCCCTGGCCCGCCAGTATCAGCACAATGCGCTGCGCATCAGCACCATCGACACGCGCGAATCGCACAGCGACATCACCTATAACGCCATCGCCGTCAGCCCGTCTGACATCGAGCATGCCGTGGTGAACCTGCTGCGCTTCCACGAAGCGGAAACCGCGATGCTGTTCTGCGCCACGCGCGACAACGTCCGCCACCTGCACGCCACGCTGGTCGAGCGCGGTTTCTCCGCCGTGGCCCTCTCGGGCGAGCACAGCCAGAATGAGCGCAACCACGCGCTGCAGGCCCTGCGCGATGGCCGCGCCCGCGTCTGCGTCGCCACCGACGTGGCCGCGCGCGGCATCGATGTCGCCACGCTGAGCCTCGTCGTTCACGTCGAGCTGCCGCGCGACGCCGAGACGCTGCAGCACCGCTCGGGCCGCACCGGCCGCGCCGGTCGCAAGGGCACCGCCGTGCTGGTCGTGCCTTATCCGCGCCGCCGCCGCATGGAGATGCTGCTGCGCTCGGCCCGCATCAACGTCGAATGGGTGCCCGTCCCCACCGCCGAGGCGATCCGCGCCAACGACCATGATCGCCTGCTGGCCACCCTGCTCGAACCCGTCGAGGTTTCCGAGGAAGACAACTCGCTGGCCGAGGCCCTGCTGGCCCAGCGCACGCCTCAGGAAATCGCTGCCGCTCTGGTGCGCGCCCACCGCGCCCGTATGCCTCAGCCCGAGGAAATGATCGAATCCGGCCCCGCCGAAGCCAACCGTGGCCCGCGCCGCGAAGGCTTCGACGATGTGGTGTGGTTCCGCATGGACATCGGCCGCCGCCAGAACGCCGATCCGCGCTGGCTGCTGCCGCTGCTCTGCCGTCGTGGTCACATCACCCGCGGCGAGATCGGCGCGATCCGCATCGGCGCCAATGAAACGCACTTCCAGGTGCCCCGCGCCGTGGAGGCCCGCTTCCGCGACGCCCTGGCCAAGACCGCCCGCGAAGGCGCCGAGGACGAGAGCGGCATCCGCATTGAAACCGCGCCCGAGGCCCCGCGCGAGACCGCCCGCCGCAACGCCCGCCCGGGCAATGACGGCCCGCGCACTCCGCACCGCAAGGGCCCGCGCCCGCCGCATGCCGGTGGTGGCCATGCTGGCGGCGGCAACCGTGAGGGCGGCTGGCAGGGCAAGAAGGGCCCGCGCGAGCGCTACTGATGCAGCAGCCCGCCGTGCCGACCGATCTGCATGATGTCATCGTGCTGGGCGGCGGCGCGGCGGGGTTGATGTGCGCCCGCGTCGCGGGCCAGCGTGGCCGCCGCGTGCTGCTGGTGGACCATGCCGAAGCCCCCGGCGCCAAGATCCTGATCTCCGGCGGCGGGCGCTGCAACTTCACCAATCTGGCCACCGCGCCGGATCGGTATCTCTCGGCCAACCCCCATTTCGCCCGCTCGGCGCTCAGCCGCTACACGCCGCGCGATTTCCTCGAGCTGGTCGAGGCCTATGGCATCGCCTGGCACGAAAAGACGCTGGGGCAATTGTTCTGCGACGGTTCGGCCAAACAGATCGTGGCGATGCTGCTGGAAGAATGCAGCATCGGCGGTGTCGAGATCGCCTGCGGCCGCGGCATTGGCGAGGTGCGCCATGCCGATGGCCTGTTCCATGTGGACGTCGGCAGCCGCACCGCCAGCGCGCCGTCGCTGGTGATCGCCACCGGCGGGCCCTCGATCCCCAAGATGGGCGCCACAGGCTTTGCCTATGATCTGGCCCGCCAGTTCGGCCTCAAGGTGGTGCAGCCCCGCCCGGCGCTGGTGCCCCTGACGCTGAGCGGCGAGGAAGCCCTGTTCCGCGACCTGTCCGGCGTGGCCACCCCGGTGATCGCCGAGGCCGGAAAAGCCAGCTTCCGCGAGGCCGCGCTGTTTACGCACAAAGGCCTCTCCGGCCCGGCGATCCTGCAGATTTCCTCCTACTGGAAGCATGGCGAGGCGATCTCCATCGACCTCCTGCCCGACGCCATCCCCGGCGCGCTGATCGCCGCCAAGCAGGCCAACCCGCGCGCCGGTTTCGCGCGTGCATTGTCGCAACATCTGCCCGAACGTCTGGCCGCCGCTCTGGCCGAAAGGCTGGCCCTGACCGGCGAACTGGGCACCATGACCGACAAGGTGCTGAACGCCGCGCAGGACCGTCTCCATGACTGGCGCTTCACCCCCAATGGCACCGAAGGCTTCGCCAAGGCGGAAGTGACGGCGGGCGGAATCAGCACGGCGGAGCTGTCCTCCAAGACGATGGAGGCTAAGAAGGTGCCAGGCCTCTACGTCATCGGCGAGGCCGTGGATGTGACCGGCTGGCTGGGCGGGTACAACTTCCAATGGGCATGGGCCAGCGGTTGGGCCGCCGGGCAGGTGGTTTAAGGTTTAGGTTAAAAGGAGACATGCGAGGGCCATCGCCCTCGCGCTCCCTTTAATGTCCACCTTGGCGTTACGGGCTCGGCCTTGCGCCCAGCTTGCCGCGCCGCAGGCAGATCATGATAGGCTGTGCCGGTGATCCTAAAGCCCGCGACGCCGCGACGTTGCTCTCTGGCCGAACCCGATGCGCCACGCAGACAGTAAAGGGAGCGCGAGGGTTATGACCCTCGCATCTTCACTGTCCTCCCTTTAAAACCCCTTCCGCCAACTCCAAGCCATCCCGCTGTCATCGGGCAGACCGGCATAATTCCCCGGCTCCTTGCGCCAGAACAGGCTGATCGTCCCATCCCCGGTGAACATCGGCGCATGCCAAGCCAGCTCGGCGGCGATCTCGCGCCCGGTCGGGGCCAGATTCAGCCGATGCGTGGACCACACCGCTTCCTGCGTCGCGTAATCATAGCTGTCGGGCAGGTAGAGGTTCACGCCCCCGCGCGCCACGCGCAGGGGCTGGCTGACGCGCAGGGACAGGCTGTCGCCCCATGCCAGCGCGTTGATCATCCCGGCATCGACCGACCAGCCATAGGAAGTCAGGCGCGAATCCGAGCCCACCAGCGAGCCGCCGCGCGCGCGGGTGAAGGCCTGACGCCATGCCGCGCCCAGATACCAGCCGCCCTCTGGCCGCCAGCCCATCGAGCTGTCGAAAAACAGCGTTTCCGCCCCGCGCGCACCGAAGGTATCGGCCAGACGCGCGCCGAGCAGCGTGTGGTCCTCGGTCATCCAGCTGGCGCCGAAGCTGGTCTCGAAGGTGCCGAAGCGGCGGTCCATGGAGAGGCCGACCCGGGTGGCGCTGTCGCGCTTTTGCAGCGCGTCGGAAAGCGCGCCCTGATGCCATGGGGTGGAGAGCTGGGCGCGGCCGTTCTCGGCAAAGACGGTCATGCCCCAGCGGCCCAGCTGGTGGCGCACGGCCATGGCGCTCTGGCCGCTGCGCAGGAAGCCGGTGTCCTCCAGCGGGTTGGTGGCGATCAGGAAGGCGGGGCGACTCTGGCCCTGCAGCTGGGCGGTCAGCCCGTCCGAGCCCTGTGCGAAGGCCATGGCCAGCGTGGCGCCGGGCGTGAGATGCGCCACCACGCGGGCGGCCAGCACGCGGGCGGCATTGCTGTCGCCGGGCGTCAGCTGCATCTGGCGGGCGAAACTGGAGAGGTTGGCGGAGAGGTGGTGCTGCCCATCAACCGTGAAGGCCAGCGAGAGCTTGTCGGTGCCCAAAGTGGTGGCGGTGCGGTTGGTGTCGAGCGCGCCCAGCAGGCGGGGCTGGATCATCGCCTGCCGCATCGAGGCGGCAAGGTTCACCTGAAAGGCGCGGTTGTAGCTGTCCAGCACCACGGCCTGCAGGCTGGCGCCATGCGCGGCGTCGCCCATGGCGGGGGAGGTGGCGATGGTGGTGTCGCCCAGCGCGATTTTCTGGCTGGAGGTGCCCATGGTGGTGGTGCCCTGCGCCGTAAACGCGCTGGCGATGTTGAGCACGCCCGCGCCATAGGTGGTGTCACCCGCGCCGGTGCCCTCGCGCGTGGCGGTGTTGAGCAGCAGGGTGACGGCCTGCCGGGCGGTGAGGTTGGGGAAATATTGCATCAGCAGCGCCACGGCCCCCGCGATCTGCGGGGCGGAGAAGCTGGTGCCCGAATAGACCGTCACATAGGTCGAGCCGCCCGAGGTGGTCGTCTTGATCGTGCCATTGGCATATTGGCAGCAGATGCCTTCGCCCAGCGCGGTGAGATAGTTGGCGGCTTCGGTTCCGGCCTTGTCGGAGAAGCTGGAGATCACATTGCTGCTGTTCACCGATCCGGCGATGATCACATTGCCGTTGCCCGCCGCGCGCACCCCCGAGGCGAAGGCATCGGGGTTGGCGGTGCCGTCATTGCCCGCCGCCACGATCACCACCACGCCCGCGCTGGCGGCGCGGCTGATGGCGGTGGTGACGGTGCTGCTGGGCGCGCCGCCGCCCAGCGAGATGTTGATCACCTTGGCCCCGGCGTTGATCGCGGCATTGATGCCGGCGGCGATGTTGGAGTCGCTGAAGCTGCAGCCGTCGGTTGTCGCGCAGCTGCCCGCGGTGTCGGCGCGGAAGGCGGCGACGGTGGCGCCATAGGCCATGCCCATGATGCCCGAATTGTTGCGCGCGGCGGCGGCCACCAGCGCCACCATCGTGCCATGGTCGCTGTCGGCATTGGCGAGGCCGCGCGTTCCCGCCACATCGGCGGAGGCGGCGGAGATGCGCCCGGTAAATTCGGGGTTGGTGGTGTCGAGCCCGGAATCGACGATGCCGATCGTCACCCCCGCGCCCGTCGCCCCCAGCGACCATGCCGTGATCGCGCCATGCTGCGAGGGGCCGGTGGAGCGGTTGTATTCCGCCGTGATGAAAGTGGAGGTGGGCGTGGTGGTCGGGGTGGCGGTGGGCGTGGGGCTGGCGCTGGTGGTGGGCGTCGGCGTGGGGGTGCTGCTGGGAGCCGGGGTGCTGTTCACCCCGCCGCCGCCATCGCTGCCGCAGGCCGCCAGCAGGGCCAGCGCCGAAATTGCGACCCCGGCGAGGGCGATGCGCTGCACCATGGAGCCCGGCAGAGCGGCGTCGACCGGATCGCGATGGTTTTGCGCGGCGTCCTCATCGATGATCTGCATGTCTGTTCTGTCCCCGGCGTGGCGGGCGGTCCCCTCGGCCCGGCCATACGCGATTCTTATGCCACGGCATGGTCGCCAAGTGGTGAAGGCGCCGCTTTCCGGGCTTAGGGGGAATACGGTGCCGGGCGGAAAAGGGCGGAAGGCTTTGGGCCGGTTGCGCTCGGCTTCAACTGGCGATAGGCGGGTTGGCGACATGGGCATGCCCTTCCGGGGGGGAGGCCCGCCAACGCTGTTCAGCTCCGTCTGGGCAGCCTTACAGGAAGACACTTCATGACCACTGACATCGCCGCCCTTGCCGCCTCCATCGAAGCCGCCTGGGAAGCGCGTGACACTGTGACCCTGGCCAGCGCCGATGTGCGCGTGGCTGTCGAGGCCGCTTTCGCCCTGCTGGAATCGGGCGAGGCCCGCGTGGCCGAGAAGATCGATGGCGAATGGGTGGTCAATCAGTGGCTGAAGAAGGCCGTGCTGCTCTCCTTCCGCCTGAACGACAATGCCGTGATCGAGAACGGCATGGGCGGCGCGCCCGCCTTCGACAAGGTGGCCCTGAAGACCCAGGGCTGGAGCGATGACCAGTTCCGCGCCGCCGGTTTCCGCGCCGTTCCCGGCGCCGTGGCCCGCGTCGGCTGCCATATCGCCAAGGGCGTGGTGCTGATGCCCAGCTTCGTCAATCTGGGCGCCTTCGTCGATTCGGGCACGATGGTCGACACCTGGGCCACCGTGGGCAGCTGCGCGCAGATCGGCAAGAACGTGCATATCTCGGGCGGCGCGGGCATTGGCGGCGTGCTGGAGCCCCTGCAGGCCGGCCCCGTCATCATCGAGGACGGCGCTTTCATCGGCGCGCGCAGCGAAGTGGCCGAGGGTGTGATCGTGGGTGAGGGCGCGGTGCTCTCGATGGGCGTCTATCTGGGCGCCTCCACCAAGATCATCGACCGCGCCACGGGCGAGGTCCACATTGGCCGCGTGCCGCCTTACGCGGTGGTCGTGCCTGGCTCGCTGCCCGGCAAGCCGCTGCCCGATGGCACCCCCGGGCCCAGCCTCTACTGCGCCGTGATCGTCAAGACGGTCGACGCGCAGACCCGCGCCAAGACCGGCATCAACGAGCTGCTGCGCGACTGATGGCGATGCGCGGGTCTGTGAAGCAGGCGCTGCTGGGGCTGGCCTTTGCGCTGGCCCCCTTGGCGGCATGTCATGCGGCGCAGCCCGCGCCCTCCAAGACATCGGCGGAACTGCCGGTGGTCAAGCCCGAGGTGGTGCGCAAGCTGCCGCACGACCCCCATGCCTGGACCGAAGGCCTGTTCTTCGATTCCACCGGCCAGATGTATGAAAGCACCGGTGAGCTGGGCCGCTCCACCCTGCGCCGGGTGAATGTCGAGACCGGCGAGGTGCTGGCCCGCGCCGATGTGCCCATGCCGCTCTATGGCGAGGGCAGCTCCCCGGTGGGCGACAAGATCTACTCGCTCAGCTGGCGCGACGGCATCGGCATGATCTGGAACAAGGCCACGCTGAAGCCGGAGGGCCAGTTCAACTATATGGGCGAGGGCTGGGCGCTGACCCGCCTCGGCCCCAACCTCATCATGAGCGACGGCAGCAGCAATCTGCGCGTGATCGACCCCAATGGCTTCCGTCTGCTGCGCATGATCCATGTGACCGCGCAGGGCAGGCCGGTGGACCAGCTCAACGAGGTGGAGCTGGTGGATGGCGAGATCTGGGCGAACATCTGGCTGACGGATCGTATCGCGCGGATCGATCCGGCTTCGGGCCATGTGAAGGGCTGGATCGACGTGTCCGACCTGCACAAGGAAGCTGGCACAACCGGGCCGGACCAGATTCCCAACGGGATTGCTTACGATGGGGTGCATCACAAGCTCTACGTCACGGGCAAGGAGTGGCCGGTGATGTTTGAGATTCGCGTTCCCGGGGTGAAGTAGGAAGGGATAGATGCGAGGGTCATAACCCTCGCGCTCCCTTTAATGTCTACGTTGCGCCACGGGTTTGGCCTTGCGCTTCGTTTGCCGCGCCGCAGGCTTTTAAACGAGAAAAAGGCGCCGGGGCATGCCTGCCTGCGGCGCCTTTCTGTTGTGCTGATGGAGAGGTGATGCGCCGCGATGCGGAGCCACTGCCTTATCGTCGGGAGACGTTATGGGAGCGCGAGGGAGTAACCCCCTCGCATCTATCCTTCTTCCAACGCCCCTTAAAACGAAGTCGGGCTTTCGATCGGCTTGTCGTCCTTATGCGCCAGCGCATAAGCTTCCGAAGCCTTCAGCACCCGCAGCGTGTTCAGGCTGGCGACCTTCTTCAGGTCATCCTTCGTATACCCGCGCTTGGCCAGCTCCAGCAGCAGCGCCGGATAGGCCGACACATCCGGCATCCCCTGCAGCCCGATCGAGCCGCCATCGAAATCGCCGCCCACGCCCACGTGATCGATGCCGATGCGCTTCACGATATGGTCGATATGATCGGCGACCTGCTGGATCGTGGCCACGGGCTTGGGGTTGGCTTTCTCCCATGCCTCAAGCCCGGCCTTGGCGAGGTCCGGGCGGTCCGGGTGGAGCGCTTTCTGCTCGGCCTGCTGGCCGGTGCGGGCGGCGCCCCACTTGTAGAGCGCGTCGGAGACGTAGTTGGGGTAGAAGTTGCACATCACGACGCCGCCGTTCAGCTTCACCTTGTCCAGCACCTCGTCCGAGACGTTGCGGGGGTGACCGCTGACCGCTTGCGAACCCGAATGGCTGAAGATGATGGGCGCCCTGGCCACCTCCAGCGCGTCCAGCATGGTCTTCTGGCTGACGTGGCTGAGATCGACGAGGATGCCGATGCGCTGCATCTCGCGCACCACATCCTTGCCGAAGGGGGTGAGGCCGTCATGCTGGGGGGCGTCGGTGGCGCTGTCGGCCCAGGCGATGCTCTTGAAGTGCGTCAGCGTCATGTAGCGCGCGCCCAGCGCGTAGAACTGGCGCAGCACGCCCAGCGAGCCGCCGATGGAATGGCCGCCCTCCATGCCGATCAGCGAGGCGACCTTGCCCAGCTTCCATGCCTTTTCCACGTCCGCGCTGCTGGTGGCCAGCATCAGGTCGCCCGGGTACTGGGCGATCAGGCGCTTGATGACGTCGATCTGCTCCATGGTGGCCTGCACGGCCTGCGGCTCGGGCAGGTTGGCCGAGACATAGACCGACCAGAATTGCGCGCCGATATGGCCCTGCTTCATCCGGGTGAGGTCGGTCTGCATGCCGGTGGGGGTGCCCGCCGGGAAGAAGGCGGCCATGCGGCGGTCAGACAGGGGCTCGTTGACGGTGTTGTTGAAGTCGAAACCCGCCAGCACGTCCTTGCGGCGGTCGCGCAGCTGTTCGGGCACGTCATTGTGGCCGTCCCACACGGGGGCTTCCTTCAGCGCGGCGGCGACAATTCGTTCCGGGGAGGTCTGTTCGGGAGACAGCGCCGCCGGGGCGGCGAAAGCGGGCGCGGCCAGCGCCACAGTGGCGCAGACGGAGAGCAGGCGGGCAAGGTGGCGCGATGACATGGGGGGCAATCGTCCTGTGTTGTTTGGTTGTACCAAAGGACGAGATGCGCCCCCATGCAAGGGGGTGAATGGCGATAAGGTATGAGTTCCCCTCAAGAAACCGGCGCAGGCCGGATTCTTGATCAGCAGTCTGACTCAGGCCGCGGCGTGGCGGCGCTGAATCAGCCCTTCGTAATCGGCGAAAAGCGCCTCGAAATGGCCTTGCGTGCTGGCGGGCAGGGCAAAGGGCCCGCGCGGCGGATGATGCAGCAGCCGCAGCGTGGCCTGAGCCGCCGCCAGCGCCGATCCCGAGCGATAGGTGAGGCCCGCGCCGCCGCGCGCATGGTCGGCGGCGCCGCCACGGTCTGGCACGATCACGGGCACGCCGCTGGCGCGCGCCTCGGCGGCGGCCATGCAGAAGGTTTCCGCCTCGCAGCCGTGGATCAGCGCGTCGGCGCTGGCCAGCAGGGTGGCGAATTTCTGGCGATCCTTCTCCACACCCAGCAGGCGGATATGGGGGTTGCCCTGAATCTGGTTCTCGATGCGCTTGCGGTGGTTGCCTGCCCCCACGATGACCAGACCGATCGGCAGCGACTGGCTGGCGGCGGTGACGGCATCGACCACCATGGGCCAGCGCTTCTCGCCCGAGAGGCGGCCCACGCCCAGCAGCAGATGCGCGCTTTCGGACAGGCCGCAGGTGGCCAGCAGGCGGCGGCGCAGCATCGGGTCGCGGCGATCGGGGCTGAACAGGCCGGATTCGATGCCCATGGGGTGAAGCACGGTGTTGGCCACGCCGCCCTTGGCGAGGCGATCCCGCAATTCGCCGCTGGCGCAGACGACGCGGTCGAAGCTCTGGCCCAGCTCGCGCAAGTGCTTCCAGAAGGGTTCGAAGCGGCGGTCGATGGCCTCGCGGCTCATCATCGGGCGCAGGAAGCGATAGGCATAGGCCGAGAGCGGATCGGCATGCATCACCAGCGAGCGCGCCGCATCGCCCCGCCAGCGCGCCACCATCGAGGGGCTGCGCCAGGGGCTGGAGACCTCCACCAGATCGGGCTGGAGCCGGTCCAGCTCGGCATGGAGCGCGGCCTCATCGGCGAAGTACCAATATTTGCGGTCCAGCGGGAAGCGTGGGGACGGCAGGGTGATCAGGCGGGCGTTCGGGCCTTTCTCGATCACCTGATAGCTGTCACCAGGGGCGAGGATGATGATCTCATGGCCCAGCGTGGGGCCGATCTTCAGCTTCTGTTCGACATAGGTCTTCACGCCGCCGCCATGGGGCGTGTAAAAGGCACAAACATCAACGATGCGCATGGCTGTCCCCCGAAAGCTCGCACCCGATCCCTGCGCGCTCCATACCCTTGATCGGGGTGGCGCGTCCAGCATTATGCGCAAGGGAAGAGGCGGCGCGTTGCATCATCAATGCGCCGCGATGGGCCCGACGCTCATCAGGCCGTTGCGATAGTTCATGATGACGGTGGTGCGGGTCAGGCCATTGCCGGCATCCACCCGCGTCGCCGCCGCCTTGGGCTTGGACCAGCCCAGCTTGGGATTGGCGGTGAAGCCGATGCCATCGACCGAAAGGCCGAACTTGCGGTTGGCGTCGCGGTCATGCAGCACCATCACCGAATAGGCGCCGGGGCCGGGGATGCGCGCGCAGATCACGACCGGGCCGTTCTGCGGCACCACCTCTTCCACGCGGCGGAAGGTCTTGCCGTAATAGATCAGCGCATTGTCGTCGCGCAGGAAGTCCTCGTCATTGCTGGGGTAGACCTCCAGCTTGAGGTTGCCCTTGCGGTCCTTCAGCCCGTCAATGGCGATCAGCAGGGCAGGGCCCTGTTCGCCGGGGCGGCAGCGCGCCTCGGCCTTGCCCAGATCGGGGGTGGAGGGGATCGGCACCCGCTCACCGGCCTGCGCCGGAGCGGCCAGAGAGCACACCATGGCGAAGGCCAGACCCATGGCAGCCGTCGCTTCAGGCAGCTTGCGGAGGGGGGTGGCATTCATGCATCGGCTCCTTCTCTGGATGCGAAAAGGTCGAGGGTAGCAAAGATCGTCCCCACGACAATATGCGAGACCGGCAGCAGCATGGCCATCATCGCCATCAGATTCTGCACCTGCGTATCCCGGCCTAGGATGAACACGGCCAGCCCGGCGAAGATCACATCCTTGTTGGGCACCAGCGGCAGGCGCGAGACCAGCATGCGCAAGGTGGCCAGCACCAGCCACAGATCGATCCCCACCTCGGGCAGCACCACATGCCACAGCAGCGCGGAGAGGCCGATAAAGCCGAGCGTGCGCGCGAAATGGATGGCGGTGATGATCCACAGCTGGCGCCGGGGCAGGGTGAAGAGCTTCTGGCGGAACAGCAGGATGATGAAGGAGGTGAACAGCACCACGCCCAGCGAGAGGAAGGTCGTGCGCCCCTCCATCCCGAAGGCGCCGGAGGAGATCAACCGCCAGGCGCCCGCCAGCATCACCAGCGTGACGATGTTGCCGGTCAGCGCGGACAGGATCGTCACATCCTTGATCGCCCCGAAGGGCGCGGCCACCATGTTGAGCCGCCCGCGCGCCCAGGCGTAGAACTGCACCTCGCCCAGATAGCCGAGCAGCAGCTCGTTGGAGACCAGCTTGCGCAGCAGCGCGGCCAGCCCCGAGACGGGAATGCGCCACAAATAGCGGTAGATCACCCATTCGGAAGCCGGACCGACCATGTAATAGGCGACGAAGACCATCCAGAACAAAGGCTTGCGCGGGATAAGCTGGAAAATGTCATGGAATTGCAGATGGCGCACTTCCAGCACCACGGCGGCCAGCATGGCGATCGAGATCATCGCCGAGAACAGCTCGCCCAGCTTGGCGGCGGTGCTCTTGCGGGGCTTGGGCAGCGCCAGCTGGAGATCGGGGATCGGTTCGCCGGGAGCAAACACGGTGGTGGCCATTGCGTCAGAATCCATGGAGCCGGTGCGGTTGTCCGACGGGCTCGAAGCAGAGTGGGGTGGCATGCCCTGATCGCTCATGCCGAGGCCTCCGAAAGGGTGCTGGCAGGGTCAGACATTGAAAAACCTATAGAAGAGCGAATCATAACCATGGCTGAACCGCTCAAGACCGGTTGGGGGCAGCAGGCGTGCCCCCCAGAAGATCGGCATAACGGGCGATGCGCCGCCCGCGCGCGAAGGCGGCATAGGTGGCGTGAATGGAGGCGATCAGCGCGGGCACGGTGACATCGCCGGGATGCACCGCCACGCGCGCCTTGGGCAAAAAGCCCAGCGCATTGCGCGCCAGCGAGGCGAAAAATCGTGAGGAACGCTGCCGCCCGACGCTGCGGCTGGCCCATGTGATCACGGGGCCGCGTGCGAGAATCTCGCCGGTGTCAGGGCGCCAGACTTTCATATGGTCCTCGGCCAGCTTGAAGCCGCTTTGGGCCAGCGCTTCCTGAGCGCCTTCGCCATAGAGCCATGCGGGCGCGATAAAACCGGCGCTTTCGCGGCCGATGATGTCCTCGATCAGCTTGCGGCCATCACCCATGCGGCGCGCGGCCTCATCGCGCGACAGGCCGAGGAACTCGCCCTCGCTGGCGGTCATATGCTTGGCCTTGATGGCGGCCATGCCGGTATGTTCGGCCAGATCCTTGTGGAACCAGCCGTGGACGAACATTTCCACGCCCTGATCGGCCCAACCGCGCAGCTTGGCCTGAAACGCCTTGTTGGTGGCGAGCGGCGCCTCACCCCAATGGTCGGGCACCACCAGCATGGCGAAGTTGAGCGCGCCCAGATGACTGCCCAGAATATCGCACAGCTGATCGACCGCGCCTTCGCTGCGCGGGCCGACATCATGGATCGAGGCGAGAAGCAGCTTGCTCATTCAGCGCGCCTCGTCTGGCCCGCAGGCACGGGGCCCAGCAGCGCGGGCTCGAAAACAAGCGCGCAGACCAGCGTCCAGATCAGCGAGATCATCAGGATCAGGCCCATGCTGGCCGTGCCGGGGTGATGCGAAAACCATAGCGCTCCAAAAGCGCTGCCTGTCGCCAGCGCGCTGCAAACCACGGCACGGGCAAGGCTGGTCTGCAACAGATCGCCCACGCCGCGGCGCCACGCCATCACGAAATAGATGTGAAACGCGACACCCACACCGAACAGCAGCGGAAATGCGATGATATTCGCAAAATTCAAGGGCTGACCAATGAGAACGCAGGAACCGAGCGTGAGAAAGCCCGACAGCACCACCGGCGCCAGCGTAAAAGCCACCTCTCGCACAGAGCGCAGCACCAGCCACAGCAGCAGGCTCACCAGCGCCAGCGCGATCACCCCGGCCTTCACGAAAGCCCCGGCGACGGTGCGCGCGGCCTCCTGCGTGGCCACGGGCAGGCCGGTGGCATGCGGGGCCTCGGCGCGGACGACCTGCGTGAAGCGGGCCAGCACTTTGTTGTCGGTGCTGTTGCCGGCGGGGGTGACCTGAATCAGCGCCTGCCCATCCTTGCTCACCCAATCGGCGGCGATTTCGGGCGGCAGGCTGGCGCGGGTCACCTCGCTGGCGGTCAGCGAGGCGCGGATCGTGTCGAGCGTGACCGTGAGCGGCGGGATCAGCATGGCTTCCACCGCGGCGCGCTGGGCGGGCGTGGCGGCGGCTAGATGGTCGAAGCTGGCCGCCAGACCCGTGGCGGCCTGCCCCAGATCGCCGCCCTTCGCGGCCAGCATGCGCAGCGAACCAGCGGCCTGCGTTAAAGCGGCGCGGGTTTCCTCATCGCTATGCGCGGCGGGCATATCGAAAGGATTGACCGCCGCATCCAGCAACAGCGAGGCGTTCTGGATATAAGGCAGCTTGGCGGCCTGATCCTCGGGCACGAAGCTGTCCACGGTGATGGCATGGGCCACCTCGGGGTGCTTCTCCAGCTTTGCCGCCAGCGTGTGGGCGGCATCGGCATTGGGGGCCAGGATGGTGATGGTGTTGGGGGTGCGGTCCGCATCCTTCATCAGCCCGGCCAGCTCATGCATGGCGGGCGCATTGGGATCGCGCAGATGCAGCGGGTTGAAATCGAACACCACCCATTTGAGCAGCGCGATCGAGCCAATCATGGCGATCACAAAGGCCCAGAGGATCGCCTTGCGGCTGCGGTGCAGCCATGCGTCGAACGGCGCGGCCCCGGCCCAGCCCACGCGGGCGGCAGGCACGGCGGGGCGCATCAGGATCAGCAGCGCGGGCAGCAGCGTGATGTTGAGCGCAAAAGCCACGATCATGCCAAGGCCCGCGATCACGCCCAGCTCGGCGATGCCGGTGTAATCGGTGGGGAGGAAAGCGCCCAGCGCCAGGAAGATCGCGGCGGCGGCCAGCATCAGCGGCTCGCCGATGGCCGAGCCTACGCCCTTGAGTGCGCCCATCGGGTCGGCCCCGCCATGGCGCTCGGCATTGAAGCGCACCGCGACCTGAATGCCGAAATCGACGCCAAGCCCCACAAACAGCGGGATAAAGGCCACCGAAATCACATTGAGCCGATGCACCGCCAGCAGCCCCAGCGCCAGCGTGATAATGAGGCCAGCCACGATGGTGACCATGATCGCGGCGACCATCCGCCCGCTACGGGTGGCCAGCCAAAGGCAGACCAGCATCGCCAGCGCCATCGCCGCGCCGATCACGCCGATGTTGTCCTGAATGGTGGCGAATTCCTCATCGGCCAGCGGCACCTCGCCGGTGATGCCCATGCGCAGGCCATGCGCCGCATCCAGACCCAAGACTTTCGACTGCGCCTTGATCGCATCGACCGCCACGCCGCCCGGCTCCAGATCGCCGAAGCGCAGCACGGGGTGGACCATCAGCAGACGGCGCGTGGGCGGAGCCAGCGGGCCCTTGGCATCGGAGAACAGACGTTGCCATGAGAACCACGTTTGCTGGCCCGCCAGCTTGGCATCCACGGCGGACGACAAAGCGCGCAGCGGCGTCGCCAGCCGCGAGGCATCCTGCGTGCCATTGGCCGCGCCGCTGGCCATGGTGTCCATGGTGGTGGCCAGACCATGCAGGCTGGGATCGCCCGCCAGACCGCCGAGCAGCGGCTGGGCATCGACCAGCTTGGATGTGGCGTCCTTCACCTCATTGGGGTCGGCAAAGAGAAGTCCGTTGGTGTCGAAGAAGGGCCCGCCGTCGGGGCGTTCCACCGTGCCGATATGCGTCTTGTCGGCTTGCAGCGCCTGCATCAGCCGTTTTGCGCCGTCCTCGGCCAGCTCGGGGGTCTGGCCGTCGATCACGACGATGATCGAGTCCTTCTGCTGGGGGAAGGCCGCCTCCACCGCCAGACCGTCCTGCCGCCAAGGGGTTTTCGCGCTGATCAGCTCGCCCGTGTCGGTGGTCATGTCGAAGGTGAGGAGGATGCCGGCCACGGCGGCCATCACCAGCACCGCCGCCAGCGCCACCATGCGCCAGGGCGCCCGCGCGGCGGCGAGCAGAATCGCCGTCAGGCGCGCGGGAAAGGCAGAGGTCGGCTCGTTCATCTTGTCGGTCCTCTGGCGGAAAAGCGCGCGCGCGGCAATGCCCTCTTGGGCTGGTTTCGGGGAGCCGTGTGCCAGGATGGACACACCGTAGATTCACTTGTTTGACCATCCGCCCCACCCGCGAATTTTCGTGTTCGCGTGAGAACTGACAAAAACCGGTTCCCACTTTTTGTCATCACGCTCTAGAGGGGCGGCATGGATCAATCCCCTGTTCTGACCGCCAAGCCCGCAGCCTCCGCCAAACGCTGGGCCGCTTTGGCGGTGCCCTTGCTGATTATGGCCGGGCTGGCGGCGGGGGTGCTGGCCAATCCCGGCCTGCGCGAGCTGTTCGTCGACGCCATCCATCGCATCGATCCATGGGCGGTGGCGGTGACGCTGCCGGTGCAATTCATCGCCATTCTGGTCTGCACCTGCGCGCAGCAGGCGCTGAAAGTGGGCATTCCCTTCCGCTCCAGCCTGATCGCGCGTTTGACCCGCGATGCCGGGCACAATCTGCTGATCTTTCCTCCCGGCCTTGGCGAGGCCATCGGCGCGCGCGTCGTGGTGCTGCTGGGCGGGCGGGGGCGCTCGGCCGTGGCGCTGCGGGTGCTGGATGTCGCCGCCGAGGTGATCGCCGAGATACCCTATATGGCGCTGGCGGGCTGGGTGCTGTGGGGCTGGTGGCATCGCGGCGGCTCGAAACAGGGGCTGGCGATGGAGCAGGCACAGCATGGCGGCTCGGCAGGGCTGTGGGTGTTGGGCGCGGTGGTGGCGCTGGTGCTGGCATGGCGCCTGTGGCGGCGCAGCGCGCATCACGCAAGCTGGCGCAAGACGCGTATGGGGCGCCGCGCTGCAGCCGAGGTCCATCTGATGCGTCGCGAATTGCAGCGTCAGCGCATGGGCTTGCCGCTGGCGATTGCGCTGCATGTGGTGGGCTGGGGCTTGTCGGGCGTGCAAGTGTGGCTGGCGGCCATGGTGATGGGCGTGCCTCTGCCGCTGTTCAACGCGCTGGCGATCGAGAGCGCGGCGACCTCTGCCCGCGTGATCCTGTTCTTCGTGCCCGGCGGCCTTGGCATGCAGGAGGCGGGCGCGGTGCTGGCGGGTCTTGCGGTGGGCATCGATCCGGCGACGGCGCTGGCGTTCAGTCTGGTGCTGCGCCTGCGCGATGTGTGCTTTGGCGCGGGCCTGCTGTTCTGGCCATGGCTGGAATACAAGCGGGGCAAAGCGGCCTGACCCGCTGCGAAGTAGCAGAAAACCTCATAGCGCAATGCAGGGTACGGGGCGCTAACAATAAAGGGATTGCAAAGGGCGATGGCCCTTTGTCCGCCGGAGGCTCTTTTACTTTGCCGGAGCCGGAGCTGGCTGGGCAGGCGCGGGCTGCGCTGCTGGATCGGCCAGAGGATCGTCGAAGGCGGCCACGGGCGCGGCCTGACCGTCCTTGGCTTTGAGCGCGGCGATCTCGGCCTCGCGATTTTGCAGATAGGCCTCGCGCAGCGCCACATAGGGATCGACGGCGGAGGCTTTGAGCGCCTTCAACTCGGCATCGGCCTCGGCGCGGCGGTCGAGGGCGCTCAATGTCGCCAGCACCACGCCGAAGGTGGAGAGCGACAGGGTGGAGCTGAAGCTGGACACCTTGCGCGGGCGCATGGCTGGCCCCACCGTGCGATCCTGACGGCTGTAGACGCGGTTGACGAGCAGGGGCTGGGCGAAAGTGTCGCCGCCCGCGCCAAGCATGTCGCGGAAGCTGCTGGGGCCGATGAAAGGCAGGTAGAGATAGGGCCCGGAGGTCATACCCAGCATGGCCAGCGAGTTGCTGAAGCTGTTGGTGTGGCCCTGCATGTGGAAGGGCTTGCGCTTGGCGATGTCGAACAGGCCGCCGATGCCCAGCGTGGAGTTGATCACGAAGCGGCCCAGCGTGGTCAGCGCATGTTTGGGGCGCAGCTGGACCACATCGTTGAGGAAGGTGACCGGCGAATAGATGTTGGAGAGCGCGTTGCGCACGCCTTCGCGCGCGGGGCGGGGGATCACGGCCTTGTAGACCATGGCGGGGGGACGGAAGATGAAGCGGTCGATGGGCTGGTTGATAGCGTAGAACACGCGGTTCATGCCGATCAGCGGATCGCGCGCGGCATAGACCGGGCCGCAGACATGGCAGGTGCCCAGAGGGGCCGGGTTGGTGGCCTCGGCCTTGACAGCGGCGACTTGCGCGGTGGCATCGGGCTGAGGTGCTGCGGCGGGGTCAGCGGTGGGTGAGGTCGCCTCGCTTGCTGGTGGCGTTGTATCGGCAGCAGGGGCCGTGATCACCGGGGGCTCGATCACGGTCAGGGCCGGGGCATCCACAGTGGGTGCCAGAACACCTCCAGTGGGTGCAAGCACCAGGCCCAGCCCGGCGATCGGGGCGGTGAAAATCATCGGGCGGCTTTCTGCGAAGGGCGGTGGTCGATCTGCATTCCTTCGCTGAGCGATGGGTCTTGGGCAAGACTCCCAAAGGTCTTGCTCGGTAAAATTGGCAAGATTTTATCTTGAAAGCGGGCGAAAGGCCCAAGCTGCGCCCCGCTGTCGCGGAGGGCAGCGATGGTGGCCGGGGCGATCAGCGCCGCCAGCTCGTCGCGATAGCGATAGCCCGGCGCGCTGCCGGGCCAGACATCCTGCGTGGCGGGATGGGTGTAAAGCTCGGTCAGGCCATCGGGCAGGGTTTCCAGCGCCGCCGCCATGGCCTCGGGCGTGAAGGCGCCGGTCTGGGCCAGACCCATCACCTGGTCGTTCACCATGATGCCCCGCGTTTTCAACCGGCGGCCCAGCAGCCCGGCCCACCAGCGCATGGCGGCGGGGCCGAAACCTTGCGCGCCATGCTCCACCGGCACGCGCATGGCGGGGATCCCTATCGTGCGCCCGGCATCGAGAATCGCCGAGGTGATCATCGGGTGCATATGGAAATGCTTGTGGGCATTCACATGGTCGAGCGGCAACCCGGTGGCGGCGAAGGCGGCGAATTGCGCCTTCACCTCGGCGCGCATTTGCGCCCGCGCGGCGGGGTTGCAGGCGATGGCGAAGGCGGTCTTCACCATATCGGGCTGGAACCAGCCGTCGGGGCCGACCAGCGCCGGGATCTGTTCGGGCGGAAGGATGGGCTGGCCATCGACCAGCACCACATGAAGCCCCACGCCGAGATTGGGTAGACGCTTGGCGCGCTCCACCGCGTCGGCGGCGCCCTCACCGGCCACCATCAGGCTGGCGGCGGTAAGGATGCCATCGACATGGGCGCGTTCCACCGCTTCGTTCACCGCAATGGCGGCGCCGAAATCGTCAGCGGTGACAACAAGGCGTTTGCGCGACAGGCCCCCCCCGTCGTTACCCGCCGCCTTCTGCTCGCGTGGTGCCCCCTGGCTGGTGCTCAGGCTGCTTCCTTTCTGCGACGCAGGAAGTCGAAGAACTCCACGCCTTCGCGCAGGCGGCGCTTCATCATATCCCAGTCGCGCACCATTTCGCCCACGATCTGGGCGATCTTGCGGGGACGGAAGTAGTAGCGCTTGTAGAACTCTTCCACCTTGTCGAAGATCACGGCGGAGGAGAGATGCGGGTAGGACAGCTGGGCGATCTGGTTGCCGCCATCGGTCAGCAGATGGTCGCTGCCGTCGAACCAGTTGTTTTCCACCGCCTGCTTGTAGAGGAACGTGCCGGGGTAGGGCGCGGCCAGCGACACCTGAATGGTGTAGGGGTTCAGCTCGATGGCGTATTTGATCGTTTCCTCGATCGTCTCCAGCGTTTCGCCGGGCAGACCCAGGATGAAGGTGCCGTGGATGGTTAGCCCCAGGCTGTGCGCATCCTTGGTGAACTGACGCGCCACATCGACGCGCAGGCCCTTCTTGATGTTGTGCAGGATCTTCTGGTTGCCGCTCTCATAGCCGACCAGCAGCACGCGGCAGCCGCCTGCCTTCATTTCCTTGAGCACATCGTAAGGCACATTGGCCTTGGCGTTGCAGCCCCAGGTGATGTCGAAGCCCTTGGTGCCGAAGCCCAGCTTGCGCAGCTCGCGCGACAGCTCGACGACATGCGCGTGGGCATCGGCCAGCGTGTCGTCGTCGAAGAAGATTTCCTTCACCTCGGGCATGTTCTCGAGGATGTACTTCACCTCCTCGATCACCTTGGGCACGCTGCGATAGCGGTAATTGTGCCCGCCGATGGTCTGCGGCCACAGGCAGAAGGTGCAGCGGCTCTTGCAGCCGCGGCCCGTGTAGAAGCTGACGTAAGGGTGGCGCTGATAGCCGCCGAAATATTTCACCGGGTTGAGGTCGCGCTTGTAGATCGGCGAGACCATGGGCAGATCGTCCATGTTCTCGACCATCTTGCGGTCCTTGTTGCGCACGATGGAGCCATCGGCGGCGCGCCAGGTGATCCCGTCGATCTCGGCGAGCGGCAGGCCCTTGGCCAGATCGACGCAGGTGTAATCATACTCCTCGCGGCAGACCAGATCCACGGCCTGGCAGGCCTGCAGGCTCTTCTCGTCCTCGACCATCACCTTGGCGCCGACCATCGCGATCTGGATGTTCGGGTTGCGCTGCTTGATCAGCTCCGCCGTGCGGATGTCCTGGCCGAAGCTGGGGGTGGAGGTGTGCAGGATGACCAGATCGCGATCGTCGAACTCATGCGCGATATCGTCCCAGCTCTGGTCATGGGCGGGGGCGTCGATCAGCTTGGAACCCTCGACCATGGCGGCGGGCTGGGCCAGCCAGGTGGGGTACCAGAAGCTCTTGACTTCGCGCTTCATCTGGTAACGCGCGCCGGCGCCGCCGTCATAGCCGTCAAAGGAGGGGGCCTGGAGGAAAAGGGTCCGCTTCATTTGTCTCTCATTGCTGTGGGGCGGGTCCGGCCTTTGCGCGGGGGCCGCGCTCAGGAGCATGCCGGATGCGTCCATTCTCTGTCATTGTAAGGCTTGCGCCGCGCCAATCAATCTTTCGAGCGATCAGGCTGACGCAAAAGATGGCGAAGCCTAGCACATCGCCCGCCGCGATGCACCATAGCGGCGCCGCCTTTCTGCGCGCTGTACGACGAATGGCCAGCGCTACGGCCAGCCGTGTGGCGATGGCGCAACAGATGGCGACAATTCCGGCGGCGGGCGCGAAGGGCAGGGCGAGCAGGGCGAGGGGCAGGGGCTGCGTCACCACGGACCCGGCATGGCCGCCCGGATTGAGATCGCGGATGGTGACGGCCCAGCGCAGGAAATGGCGCCAGAGTTCGGCGAGGCTGGCCTCATCCCCGGCATGATCGAGCAAAAGGGGCGGCACGGCGATTCTCTGGCCCATGGCGGCAACGGCGGCGCCCATGGCATGATCGTCGGCCAGCACATCGGCGAAGGCTTCGAAGCCGCCGATGGCCTCCAGCGTCTCACGCCGCAGGGCGATGGTCGATCCCATGCAGGGCTGGGCCAGGCCATGATGCAGCGCGAAGATCATGTTGGGCGTCTGCTGGAAGGAGATCATCGCCGCGCCGATCTGGCTCCACGGCCCGGCATCGCCGCGCCCGATGTAAAGGCAGGTGGCCAGCCCCACGCCCGGCTGATCCAGCGCGGCGGTGACGGTGGAGAGGTAATCGCGTTCCACCACCATATCGCTGTCGGAGAGGATCAGGATATCGTGTCTGGCCAGCGGCATCATCGCCGCCAGATTGCCGATCTTGCCATTGGCGCCGGGCAGGCGCGGGCCGGGATTGAGCGCGATATCGGCCTTGGGATGGCGCGCCATCAGCCATTCGACGGCGGAGCGTGCCTTGTCCTCGGGCGTGTTGATGCCGCAGACCATCTGCACCGGCGCGTCATGATCCTGCGCGAGGAAGGTTTCCAGATTGGCGCCCAGCTTCGGCTCGGCACCATGGAGCGGTTTGAGCAACGTCACCGGCTCGGCGCGCGTGGCCTGCGGGGCAGCATGCGCGAAAAACCGCCTGATCGCATGGACCAGCGCCAGCTGATACGCCGAGCCCACCCCCGAAAGGGCGGCAAGCGCAACACCGATGGCTTCAATCCCGTGCATGGTGGGCCCTTTAGAGCATCGCGCGAAAAAGTGGGAACCGGTTTTTCGCAAAAGCGATGCGGCAACCGCAAAATCTAGCTGCTTTGCATGCCGCGTAAAAGCCTTTAGGAGGCCGCGCTGTGACTGCTCCAGATCCCTCTATCACCGTGGTAACCGGCGTCGCCGGCTTTCTTGGCAGCGCCGTGGCGCGCGCTCTGGCGGCGCAGGGCCGCAAGGTGCGCGGCGTGGTGCGTGGCTCGTCGCCGCGTGCCAATCTGGCGGATTTCCCCGGCGAACTGGTCGAGGCCGATCTGCGCGATGAAGGCGCAGTGGCCGCCGCCATGCAGGGCGCGGGCGCGCTGTTCCATGTGGCCGCCGATTACCGCCTGTGGGCGCGCGACCCCGAAGAAATCGTGCGCAACAACCTCTCCATGACACAGGCGGTGATGGGCGCGGCGCTGAAGGCGGGCGTAGGCCGCGTGGTTTACACCTCCAGCGTGGCGACTCTGCTGCCGCTCGATGGTGCTGTTTCGGATGAGAACCATCCCGCCACGCCGCAGCAGGCCACCGGCGCCTACAAGCGCAGCAAGGTGGTGGCCGAAAGGCTGGTCGAGGAGATGGTGGCAAGCCAAGGCCTGCCCGCCGTGATCGTCAACCCATCGACCCCCATCGGCCCGCGCGATGTGCGCCCCACGCCGACCGGGCGTGTGGTGGTGGAGGCCGCCAATGGCAAGATGCCCGCCTATGTCGATACGGGGATGAACCTTGTCCATGTCGACGATGTGGCGCGCGGCCATCTGCTGGCTGAGGCCAGGGGGAAGCTGGGCCGCCGCTATGTGCTGGGCGGTCAGGATGTGACTCTGGGCCAGATGCTGGCCGATATTGCCGCTCTGGTGGGCCGCAAGCCGCCGAAGGTGAAACTGCCCATCGCGCCGCTTTTCCCGATTGCTGCTGCTGCCGAGCTGGGCGGGATGCTGACCGGCAAGGAACCTTTCGTTACCCTCGATTCGCTGCGGATGGCGCGCCATCGCATGTTCTATTCCAGCGCGCGGGCGCAGGTGGAGCTGGGCTATCACGCCCGCCCCTATCTCGAAGCGCTGCGCGATGCGGTGGACTGGTTCCGCACGGCGGGCATGATCGCATGACCCTGCTCGGCCTTCTGGTGGCAGCAATCTGGATCGGCCTGACGCTGACGGGCTTCTGGACCTGCCGCGAGCGTGACACCAACGCCCCGCTGGCCCGGCCCGATGTCTGGCCTGAGGTGGTCGCCGTGGTGCCCGCGCGTGACGAGGCCGATGTGATCGCCCGCTCGATCGGCAGCCTTGCCGCGCAGGATTATCCCGGCCCTTTCCGCATCGTGCTGGTGGATGACAATTCCAGCGACGGCACGGGCAATATCGCCCGCGCTCTGGGCTCGGAGCGCCTGACTGTCATCAATGGCCAGCCTCTGGCCGCTGGCTGGACGGGCAAGCTGTGGGCGGTTCATCAGGGGATTGCCCAAGCAGGCACGCCGCAGTTCCTTTGGCTGACCGATGCCGACATCGAGCATGCCCCCGATACGCTGCGCACGCTGGTGGGCATTGCACTGGGCGGGCGTCGGCGCTTGGTCTCCTTTATGGCCAAGCTGCATTGTAGCACATGGGCCGAAAAGCTGCTGATCCCGGCGTTTATCTGGTTCTTCATGATGCTTTACCCCTTCAACTGGGTAAACCGCAAAGGCCCCGTCGCAGGCGCGGCGGGCGGCTGCGTGCTGGTGGAGCGCAAGGCTCTGGAAGAGGCGGGCGGGATCGCCGCCATGCGCGGCGCGTTGATCGATGACTGCACTTTGGGCGGCCTCATCAAGAAGACCGGCCCTATCTGGCTGGGGCTGACCGACCGCAGCCGCTCGATCCGGCCCTACACCGGCTGGCGCGAGATCGGCATGATGATCGCGCGCAGCGCCTATGCGCAATTGCGCTACAATCCGGTCTTGCTGGTGATGACGATGCTGGGTCTGGCGCTGGTGTTTCTGGCGCCCTGGGCGCTGGCCTTTACGCAGGTCGGTGTTGCGGGCTGGGGCGGGGGCCTCGCCTGCGGCTTGATGCTGGCGCTTTACCTGCCGGTGCTGGCTTTCTATCGCCGCTCATCGCTGTGGGTGGTGGCGCTGCCGCTGGTGGCGATCTTCTATCTGGGCTGCACGCTCTATTCGGCGCAGGCCTATTACCGGGGCCGGGGGGGCATGTGGAAAGGGCGGGCGCAAGCCGCAAGATGACTGAAACAACCCTGAAGGCCTCCGACCTCGCCAGCGGCAAGGATCATAAGGGCGAAAACTTCCCCGTCGCCAGCTGGCTGGTGCGCCCCGATGCGCGCGCGCCGATCATGGCTTATTACCGCTTCGCCCGCGCCTCCGACGATGTGGCGGATGACGAAGGCACCTCCTCTGCCGAAAAGCTCCGCCTGCTCGCCCATATGCGCGCCGGGCTGGAGGGCAAGGGCAGCCCCGAGGCCATGGCGCTGGGCGATGTCTGCCGGGAACGCGGCATCGATCTGGCCCATGCCCATGATCTGCTCGACGCTTTCGTGCAGGACTGCCGCGTCAACCGCTACGAGGATTGGGAAGGGCTGATCGGCTATTGCCGCCTTTCGGCCATGCCGGTGGGCCGCTTCGTGCTCGATGTGCATGGTGAGGATCGCGCGACCTGGGGCATGAACGATGCGCTGTGCGCCGCGTTGCAGATCATCAACCACCTGCAGGATTGCGGCAAGGATTACCGTGGCATCGACCGGGTCTATATCCCCGTGCCGATGCTCAACGCCGCGGGGCTGGATGAAAGCGCGCTGGGCCGCGACCGTGCCGATCCCCGGCTGCTGGGCGTGATCCGCCTGCTCGCGGAAAAGACGCAAGGCCTGCTGCGCCAGAGCGCCGGTTTCTCCCGCGTGATCCGCGACGCGCGCCTTTCCGCCGAAGTGGCAATCATTCAAACTCTGGCCGAGGATCTGACGCGGATGCTGCTCACCCGCGATCCGCTGGCCGACAAGGTGCATCACGGCAAGGGGCGCGCCGCATGGCTGGCCCTGACCGCCGTGGCGCGCAACAGCATTTCAAGGATTTCCCGATGACCACCGCCCCTCTGACGATGCAGGATCTGCAGGCCAAGGTCTCGGGCAGCAGCTTTTACGCCGGCATGCGCATCCTGCCCAGGACCGAGCGCGAGGCGATGTTCGCCATCTACGGCTTCTGCCGCATGGTCGATGACATCGCCGACGATCAGCAGACCCCGCGCGACCAGCGCGGCGCGGCGCTGGATGAATGGGTGTCGGGCATCCATGCGCTCTACCATGGCGGCGAGCCCGGTGTGGCGGCTTTCCTTGCGCAGGCCGTGCGCGATTTCGATCTGCAGGAAGCCGATTTCCTCGCGGTGATCGACGGCATGCGCACCGATGTCGATCAGGATGTGCGCTGGCCCAGCTTTGCCGATTTCGACCTTTACTGCGACCGGGTGGCCAGCGCCGTCGGACGCCTGTCGGTCAATGTTTTCGGCATGGAGCGCAAGGTGGGCGTCGAGCTGTCGCACCATCTGGGCCGCGCGCTGCAATTCACCAACATCCTGCGCGATATCGACGAGGATGCCGGGATCGGCCGCGTCTATCTGCCCATCGAGGCGCTGGAAGCGGCAGGCATCGTGCCTTTGACCCCCGAAACCTTGGTGCAGGAGCCCAGTCTGGATGCCGCCGCCCGCTGGCTGGCCCCCAAGGCACAGGAGCATTTCACGCAGGCCGCGCGCATCCTCAAAAGCCGCCCCAAGGGTCATCTGATCGCCCCGCGCCTGATGGAGAGCGCCTATGCGCGGTTGCTCAAGCGCATGGTGGCGACGGGCTGGAACGCGCCGCGCGTGCGGGTGAAGACCTCGAAGCTGCGGCTGGTGCTGGCGCTGATCCGCTTCAGCGTGTGGGGCTGACAGTGGGATTCGCGCGCGCGCATGTGGTCGGCGCGGGACTGGCCGGGCTGAACGCCGCCACTTTGCTGGCCGAAGCTGGGCTGGCGGTGTCGCTCAGCGATTCGGCGGCGCGGGCGGGTGGGCGCTGCCGCAGCTATTTCGACCCCTCGCTGGGGCTGACCATCGACAATGGCAACCATCTGGTGCTGGCCAGCAACCCGGCGGTCAAAGCCTTCCGTGAGCGGATCGGCGCGACTGAACCTTTGGCCGGGCCCAGCCATGCCGATTTTGCCTTCGCCGATCTGGGCACGGGCGAGCGTTGGGAACTTCGCATCAACGATGGCGCGATCCCCTGGTGGGTCGCCGTGCCGAGCCGCCGCATCCCCGGCACGCGGATGGCCGACTATCTGCCGCTGGGCAAGCTGCTGCTGGGCAAGGGCGAGCAGACCATCGGCGATCTGATCGCCACCACGGGCCCGGTGTGGGACCGCATGCTGGCCCCGGTGCTGCTGGCGGTGCTCAACACCGATGTCGCCAGTTCCAGCGCGGTGCTGGCGGCCAATGTGCTGAAGGAAACCCTCGCGAAGGGGGGGCTTGCCAGCGCCCCGCGCATCGCCATGCCCACGCTGGGCGCGGCCTTTATCGATCCTGCCATCGCATGGCTGGGCGGCAAGGGCTGCGATCTGGCCACCGGGCGCCGGTTGAAAGCCATCAAGACCGAAGCGAATCGCGTCTCCGCCCTCGTCTGGAACGATGGCGAGGAAGCGGTCTCCCCTGACGCCGCCGTGGTGCTGGCCGTGCCCGCATGGGTGGCGGGCGATCTGGTGCCGGGCCTGTCCGTGCCCGACGATCACCGCGCTATCGTCAACGCCCATTTTGCCTGTGCGCCACCCAAGGGCGCGCCCGAGATGCTGGGCCTGCTGAACGCCACGAGCGAATGGCTCTTCACCCATCCTGACCGCGTGTCGGTGACCATCTCCGCCGCTGACCATCTGGTCGATATCCCGCGCGAAGACCTCGCCCGCACCATCTGGGCCGAGGTGGCCCAGGCGCTGGGCCTGCCTGCGGACACGCCGCTGCCGCCATGGCAGATCGTCAAGGAAAAGCGCGCCACCTTTGCCGCCACCCCGGCGCAGGAGCGGCTGCGGCCCGGCCAGCGCACCGCTTTCACCAACCTTTTTCTGGCCGGAGACTGGGTCGATACCGGCCTGCCCGCCACCATCGAGGGCGCCTTGCGCAGCGGCGATACGGCGGCGCGTCTGGTCTTGGGGCAGCGACTGGTCTATGGGCGCGGGTGATGAGCACCCCCGATTACGATACCAATGCCGACACGCTGACCCGCAACGCGCTGGATGAGGGCATCGCCCGCGGCGCCGACCGGCTGGGCCATGAGCAGCAGGGCGACGGCCACTGGGTCTATGAGCTGGAAGCCGATTGCACGATCCCCAGCGAGTATATCCTGCTGCGCCACTACCTTGGCGAGCCCGACGATCTTGCGCTGGAAGCCAAGATCGGCACCTATCTGCGCCGCATCCAGAGCAGCGTCCACGATGGCTGGGCGCTGTACCATGATGGCGGCTTCGATATCTCGGCCACCATCAAGGCGTACTATGCGCTCAAGATGATCGGCGACCCGGTGGATGCTCCGCATATGGTCCGCGCCCGCGCTGCCGTGCTGAAGGCGGGCGGGGCCGAGCGGGCCAATGTCTTCACCAAGATCCAGCTGGCGCTGTTCGGCGCGGGCAGCTGGCAGGTGGTGCCGACCATCCCGCCCGAGCTGATTCTGGCCCCCAAGTGGTTCCCGGTCCATCTGCTCAAGATGAGCTACTGGGCGCGCACCGTGGTGGTGCCGCTGCTGGTGCTGTGCGCCTTGCGTCCGCTGGCGAAGAACAAGCGCGGCATCAAGGTGGATGAACTCTATTCGGGCCAGCCTGCCGGGCTGACCTCTCAGGCCGCCCATGTGCATCGCATCTGGAAGACCGGCTTTGAGGTGCTGGACTGGGGCCTCAAGCGCTTTGAGAACCATTGGCCCAAGGCCATGCGCCGCCGCGCCATCGACCTTTGCGCCAGCTGGGTGACCGAACGCCTGAACGGCGAGGACGGTCTGGGCGCGATCTATCCCGCCATGGCCAACAGCGTGATGATGTATGATGTGCTGGGCTATGCGCCTGACCATCCGCATCGCGCCATCGCCCGTCAATCGGTCGAGAAGCTGCTCGTCATCAAGGACGATGAGGCTTACTGCCAGCCCTGCGTCAGCCCGGTGTGGGATACGGCGCTGGCCGCCCATGCCATGCTGGAGGTGGGCACGCCCAAGGCTGTCGAGCAGGCCCATGCCGCTCTGGACTGGCTGGGCGAACGCCAGATCCTCGATACGGTGGGTGACTGGGCCGAGCAGCGCCCCGATGTCCGCCCCGGCGGCTGGGCCTTCCAGTACGGCAATGATTACTACCCCGATCTCGACGACACCGCCGTGGTGGTAATGGCGATGGATCGCGCTGCGGGCGTGCGCGGCGGCAAGGATGCCGAGGCGATCGCGCGCGGCGCCGAATGGACTTTGGGCCTGCAGAGCCACGATGGCGGCTTCGGCGCGTTCGATGCCGATAATGACAAATTCTACCTCAATAATCTGCCCTTTGCCGATCATGGCGCGCTGCTCGATCCGCCCACGGCGGATGTGTCCGCGCGGGTGGTCTCGATGCTGGCGCAGATGGGCGAGCTGGACAGCCCGCGCATGAAGGCGGCTCTGAGCTGGCTGGAGAAGGAGCAGGAGCCGGAAGGCTCGTGGTTCGGCCGCTGGGGCGTGAACTATATCTATGGCACATGGTCGGTGCTCTGCGCGCTGGGCCGGGCCGAGCTGGATGCCGATCATCCGATGGTGGCTCGCGCCGTCGCATGGCTGAAATCCGTGCAGAACGAAGACGGTGGCTGGGGCGAGAGCTGCGATTCCTATGCGCTGGACCGCAAGGGGCATGAATTCGCCGCCTCCACCGCCTCGCAGACGGCATGGGCCTTGCTGGGGCTGATGGCGGTGGGTGAGGCCCGCTCGCCGGAAGTGGCGCGCGGGGTGGCATGGTTGCTCGCCAACCAGGCCGAGGACGGGCTGTGGGGGCAGGAGGTCTACACCGGTGGCGGCTTCCCGCGCGTCTTTTATCTGCGTTATCATGGTTATCCGCGCTATTTCCCGCTCTGGGCGCTGGCGCGTTATCGCAATCTGTCGGACTCGAATTCGGAGCGCACCGCGTGGGGTATGTAAGTGACAAGCCGGTGATCGCGGTGACCGGCACGCTGCGCGAGGGCGATCTGGTCAAGGGTCTGGGCGTGACGGTGGTGGCCGGGGGCTCCGACCCTGAACGCCTGCGCCGCGAGCTTGCCGATCTGGCGCCCCATGCGGCGGGCATCATCAGCTTCGGCATGGCGGGCGCCATCGACCGGCACCTGAAGCTGGGTGACATGATCATCGGCACGCGGCTGATCGGCGGTTTCACCGGCGATTGCGACGCGGCATGGATCGCGGCGCTGAAAGTCATGGTGCCCAAGGCCAAGCTGGGCGCGATCCATGCCGATGGCCGCTTCTTCGCCGATTACCGCAGCAAGAGCGAGCGGGCCGGGCGCAGCGCGGCGCTGGCGGTGGATATGGAGAGCCATATTGCGGCTCAGGCGGCCGCCGATGCGGGCATTCCCTTCGCCATCCTGCGCAGCATTTCCGATCTCAGCGAGGTCAACCTGCCGCCCGCCATCGCCGTGGCGATGAAGCCCGATGGCGGGGTGAATTACGGCGCGGTGATCGGATCGATCCTGAAGCAGCCGGGGCAGCTGCCGCATCTGATGGGCACCGTCAGCGGATTTGCCAAAGCCTATGGACAGTTTGGCAAGGCTTTGAAAAAGTCTGACGGGCGGTTGGGTTTCGATCGGCGGTAAGGACCGGGAGATGATGATGCCGAAGCTTGGAGTTGTTGCCCCCCTCTTCGGCATGCTGGTCAGCACGGTGGTGAGCCCCGTGCAGGCGGCGCAGGATGTGCTGCCCGGCGATTCTGAAATGCAGAAGGCGCTGGGCGGGGCCTACAACCATCTGGGGCTGATAGAATATTGCGCCGATCATGGCCATGCCTCCGAGGCAGATGTGTCTCAGGCGCGCAAGGTGACCTCGATCATCGTCGGCAATCTGACGGTCGAGCCCGCTGCGCTGGATCAGGAGCAGGCCGGGCGCGATGGCACCATCGTCGGCCTGCAGATCGTGGGGCGGATGGATCTGACCAATGCCGCCCATCCCGAGGTGGTGCCCGAGGGCCGGACCATGCTCTTCGCCGACAACGCCCGCGCCCAGAAGCTGACCGAGCGCGAGCTGTGCCAGCAGATGGTGGCGCAGATGCAGTCGCCGGAATAGGCGCCGGAACAGGGCGGCGCCTTCCGAAGGACCGCCGCATCATCCGATGGGCAGCCCTGCTTCCATGCGCTGGTGCCGGATTTAATCGCTCTTCAGCGCGGCCAGACGGGCGGCGACTTCATCCGCTTTCCGCATCGCCTCGATCTCGGCGACATGATCGGTGGGGGCGGGTTTGGGTTTGTCGGCTGCCAGAATGCGGTCAAAGGCCTCTTCGGCGTGGCGCAACTGCTGGGCGGTATCACGCTGGGCCCTGGTGGAGCCATGGCCGCTGAGCGCCGTGTCGAGACGGTTGGCCAGATAGGCTTCCAGCTCCTGCTCTTTGGCGTCCTTGCGGGCCTTTACAGCGGTCAGCTCCGCGGCGAGTCGCGCTTCTTCCATGGCGAGATCGGCTTCGGCCTGCTTGAGCTTGTCGGCCTGTGCTTCCAGATCGATCTGTTGCGCAATGGCCGCTTCGGCCAGATCGGGGCGGTCCTTGGTCAGGGCGAAGCTGGCCTTCCCGGTGAGCTCCTCGGCGGTCTGGCGCAACTGCTCCTGCTGCCGCTTGCTTTGCTCGCGGCGGGCCACCGTGGTGTCATGCTCGGCCTGAAGCTGGGCGAGGGCGCGATCCACCTCGCGCATGGCTTCGCGCAGGATGCTGCCGCTGCTGGCGGCTTCCATACGGTCCACAGTGTCTTCCAACCTGGCCGAGATGATGCGCCCCACGCGCTGGTAAATCGGTTCCGCCATGCCATGCCTCTTGAATGAATCGATGCCGTGGCGAGGCGATATGCGATCCATGCTTAAGCTATGTCTAAGAAGATCGTGGATGGCGAAAAGAAAAAGGGCCGCCTCACCATATGGCGAGGCGGCCCTTTTTGTTCGGCGCAAATCCGTTTACGCGGCGCGCGTCGCCCGGCGGTAGCCTTCGGGGTCGGAGATGCGGATCTTTTCCAGCTCCTGCTCAACCTGCGTGGCATGCACGTCCACCGCGCGGCGCTGCTTCGAAAGGTCGATGTCCTTGGCCATCGGGCCGTCGGTCTTCACGCCCTTCATGGCGACCTTCATGAACTCCAGCGGGCGCACGATGCCTTCGCGCGCGGCGGTGCCCTCAAAGCCGCAATGCACCATGCAGTTGGCGCATTTCTCGTACTTGCCGACGCCGTACTGCTCCCAGTCGGTGCCTTCCATCAGCTCGGCGAAGGTTTCGACATAGCCCTCGCCCACCAGATAGCAGGGCTTCTGCCAGCCGAAGACGGTGCGCAGCGGCATCGACCAGGGGGTGCACTCATACGAGCGGTTGCCCGCCAGGAAATCGAGGAACAGCGGCGAGTTGGTGAACTTCCAGTTCTTGGCGCCATTGCCGCGGGCGAAAAAGTCGCGGAACAGATTCTTGGTCTTCTCGCGGTTCAGGAAGTGCTCCTGATCGGCGGCGCGCTCATAGGCGTAGCCCGGCGAGATGGTGACCTCGACATCCAGGCTGGTCATGTGATCCATGAACGTCGCCAGGCTTTCGGGCGAGGCATCGTTGAACACGGTGCAGTTGACCTGAACGCGGAAGCCCTTTTCCTTGGCCAGCTTGATGGCTTCCAGGGCGACATCATAGGTGCCGTCCTGATCCACGGCCTTGTCGTGCATCTGCTTGTCGCCATCGAGATGGATCGACCAGGTGAAATAGGGGCTGGGCTCGTACTCGCCGATCTTCTTCTTGAGAAGCAGCGCGTTGGTGCACAGGATCACGAACTTCTTGCGCTCGATATAGCCCTTGACGATCTTGGCCATCTCGCGGTGAAGCAGCGGCTCGCCACCGGCGATCGAGACGGCGGGGGCGCCGCAATCCTCGATGGCGTCCATGCACTCCTGAAAGCTCAGGCGGCGGTTGAGGATGGCATCGGGATAGTCGATCTTGCCGCAGCCCGGGCACGCCAGATTGCAGCGCAGCAGCGGCTCCAGCATCAGGACGAGCGGAAATTTGTCACCCTTGATGGTCTTGGTGATCGCGTGCTTGGCGATGCGGAGCATGGGGGCCATAGGAAGCGACATTCGCGTGGTACTCCAGAACAGTCAGGGGCGCGTATAGACGGGGGGCGCGAAAGGGTAAAGGGCGCGGGTAAGGTCCGGTGTCAGCCTGCCTGTGCCGTCCGGAGACCCATGCGACGAAGCGCAGGCGGCAGGCTGAAGGAGACGTTTTCGCGGATTCCGTCGAGTTCGGATACAGAAAGATCACGGGTTTGTCCAAGCCGCGCGATCAGTTCCTGCACCAGCACATCGGGCGCGCTGGCCCCGGCGGTGACGCCAAGGCGCATGATGCCGTTCAACCAGGCAGGGTCAAAGGCGTCGGCATCGCTCACCAGCCAGGCCGGGACGCCGCAGGACCGGGCGATTTCCGCCAGCCGAGTCGAGTTGGAACTGTTGGCCGCGCCGACGACGACGATGGCATCGACACGCTCGGCCAAGGCGCGCACGGCGGTCTGGCGGTTTTGCGTGGCGTAGCAGATGTCGGCCACATCGGGCCCCACGCAATCGGCAAAGCGCGTCTGCAGCGCCGCGATCACCGCGCGGGTTTCATCCACCGACAGCGTGGTCTGGGTGAGATAGGCCACCGGGGCATCATCGACCAGCGGCAGGGCGGCGACATCCTCGGGCGTGGCCACCAGATGGACCGGCGCGGGGATCTGGCCCAGCGTGCCTTCCACCTCGGCATGGCCGGCATGGCCGATCAGCACGATGTTGCGGCCCTCACGCGCGAAGCGCAGGCCGTGGTTGTGCACCTTGGAGACCAGCGGGCAGGTGGCGTCATAGACGGGCAGGGCGCGGCGCTGCGCCTCGGCCTCCACGCTGGCGGGCACGCCATGGGCGGAAAAGATGGTGACGGCGCCATCGGGAATCTGGTCCAGTTCCTCGACGAAGATCGCGCCCTGCGCCTCAAGATCTTTCACCACGCGGGCATTGTGGACGATCTCATGGCGGACATAGACGGGCGCGTCATGCGCCTCGATGGCCTGCTCGACGATGGCGATCGCGCGCTCCACCCCGGCGCAGAAGCCGCGCGGCGAGGCCATGATCACGCGCAGGGGAACGTTAAGCACGGCGGAGGGAACGGCGGCAGGCGGGAGAGTCCTTTCCTGGCCATTCCATGCCGTATCGGCCCTGGAATCTCTGTTTGACGGCAAAAGCCTGTCCCTATGTTGCGGTCCGTCCAAACGGGGGCCTTAGGAGCAGACGGCCGCGTTCGGACAGCCAGACTAACGTGCAAAGTCTGGCCGTGCGATGAACAAAATGCCGTTGGAACAGTTGCATCGGGAACTGTGGGGTGATTGCAACACAGGGAATGGCCCTTAAGGTGCCCCTTGAAGTGGACGATCCGTGTATGGGGCATTCATTGCGCCGACAGGCCCCGTCCTCTAGGCAGAGACGGCATAGACAGCAGGTGTTGACGATGATGAATGCGCGTAAGCAGTGGGTGAAAAGCGTGGCTGCCGTGGCTCTGGCCGTGGCGCCTGTGGCTGGCATGGTGGCGGGCGCTGTCCCGGCCATGGCGCAGAGCAGCGATCCGGCGGCGGGTTCCGTCGATGCGCTCAACAACGGGCTGATCGGCATCATGAAGGCGGGCAAGGCGGCGGGCCAGTCGGGCCGGGCCCAGCGCCTCGCCCCGGTGATCGACCGCGTCTTCGACATTCCGCTGATGACGCGCCTGTCGGTCGGGCCCAGCTGGAACACCATCGCGCCCAAGGATCAGAGCGCGCTGGTCGCCGGTTTCCGCAATCTGACCATTGCGCAATTCGCGCATAATTTCGACGATTACAGCGGCGAGAAGTTCACCATCGCCCCGCAGGTGGACACGCGCGGCAATGACAAGCTGGTGCGCACCACGCTGGTGATTCCCAACCACGCGCCCGAGCAGATCAACTACCGCCTGCGCCAGAACGGCGGCCAGTGGAAGGTGATCGACGTCTATTTCCGCAATTCGATGAGCCAGTTGGCCACGCGTCAGGCCGATTTCGCCGGTTCGCTGGCCAAGGGCGGCGCCCCGGCGCTGATCGACCATCTGAACAAGCTGGCTGCTTCGCCCCAATAAGGCTCGAGCCATCCGGACATGCGAAGGGCGGCGAGTTGCCTCGCCGCCCTTTTGCGTTTCCAGACCGGCAGGCGTTTTTGCCAGGGTGCAGTGATGCTGCGCATCAACACCCTGGGAACGCTCAGGCGCCGCGCGGGCTCATTTACTGCCCGCCCTTTTCCTTGCGCCATTCCTCGGGCGATTTGGGCCCGGTGAAATAACGCAGGCTGAAGCTGATCGTCTGCGCCGCCGCGCCATGGTTGAACACCGCATCGCGCCATTTGGGCGGGCTCATCACGATCTTGGCATCGCGCGAAAAGCCCACGCCTTCCTTGGGGATGCCGAAGATGCCGCGATCGATCTCGGTGTTGCCATTCTCGTCGAGAAAGGCCTGAGCGCCCCATTCGCCGGGCGGCACATGCTCGATGGTCACCGTGGTGACGCCCGGATGCGCGGGCACGCTGCCGCTGATCGCGCAATTCTCCGCCAGCCACTTATCCTGCGGGCAGATCGCCACGATCACGCGGCCATGCGCATTGCGCACATTGCCGACCTGAACCACCAGCGGCGCGCCTGTCGTCGCGGCGGCTCCGGCCAGCAATAGGAGGGCGGGAATCAAGCCCGCGCCTCCGCGCCGGTGTTCATCCCGGCCCCAAGGCCCGTTTCATTCCAGCGCAGCGCCTTGAGCACCGTATCGACGATATGCGGCGCGTTGAGCCCCGCCTCGTCATACTGCTTGTCGGGGCTGTTGTGGTCCTGGAAGGTGTCGGGCAGGCGCATGGTGCGGATTTTCAGGCCATTGTCGGTCAGGCCCTCGTCGCTCGCCATGGTCAGGATATGGGCGCCAAGGCCACCCACGCTGCCTTCCTCCACCGTCACGACCACCTCATGCGTGGTGGCGAGGCGACGGATCATCTCCTCATCGAGCGGCTTGGCGAAGCGCAGGTCGGCCACGGTGGTGGGCAGGCCCTTGGCCTCCAGCACGTCGGCGGCCTTGAGAGCCTCGGCCAGACGGGTGCCGAGCGAGAGAATGGCGATCTTGCCGCCCTTCTCGCTGCCGCGCACGATGCGGCCCTTGCCGATTTCCAGCACCTGCGGCACCTCGGGCAGGGGCACGCCCACGCCATTGCCGCGCGGATAGCGGAAGGCGATGGGGCCGCTGTCATGGGCGACGGCGGTTGCGGTCATATGCGCCAGTTCGGCCTCGTCCGCCGCGGCCATCACCACGAAATTGGGCAGGCTGGCCAGATAGGTGATGTCGAAGGTGCCCGCGTGAGTCGCGCCATCCGCGCCGACCAGACCGGCGCGGTCGATGGCGAAGCGCACCGGCAGGTTCTGGATCGCCACGTCATGCACGACCTGATCGTAGGCGCGCTGCAGGAAGGTGGAGTAGATCGCGCAGAACGGACGCATCCCCTGAGCGGCCAGACCGGCAGCGAAGGTGACGGCATGCTGTTCGGCAATGCCCACGTCGAAGGTGCGGTCCGGATGCGCCTTGGCGAATTTGTCGACGCCGGTGCCGCCGGGCATGGCGGCGGTGATCGCCACGATGCGCTCGTCGGTCTGGGCGATCTTGGCCAGCGTTTCGCCAAAGACATTCTGATAGGCGGGGGCTGCGGCCGGGGCCTTGACCTGCTCGCCGGTGACGACGTTGAACTTCTGCACGCCGTGATACTTGTCGGCCGCGGCTTCGGCGGGGGCATAGCCCTTGCCCTTTTGCGTCACGACATGGATCAGGCAGGGGCCTTCGGCGGCGTCGCGCACATTTTCCAGAACCGGGATCAGCTGGTCCAGATTGTGCCCGTCGATGGGGCCGACGTAATAGAAGCCCAGCTCTTCGAAGAGGGTGCCGCCCATCACCATGCCGCGCGCGAATTCGTCGGTCTTCTTGGCGGCGCTGTGCAGCGAAGCGGGCAGATGGCGCGACAGCTTCTTGGCCAGACCGCGCAGTTCGAGGAAAGGACGCGAGGAGACCAGACGCGCCAGATAGGCCGAGAGCCCGCCGACGGGCGGCGCAATCGACATATCATTGTCGTTCAGGATCACCACCAGACGGTTGCCGGCTTCCTGGGCGTTGTTCATCGCCTCATAGGCCATGCCCGCGCTCATCGAGCCGTCGCCGATCACGGCGATGGCCTTGCCCGGCTGCCCGGCGATCTTGTTGGCCATGGCAAAGCCCAGCGCCGCCGAGATCGAGGTGCTGGAATGCGCCGCGCCGAAGGGATCGTACTCGGATTCGCTGCGCTTGGTGAAGCCGGACAGGCCGCCGCCCTGGCGCAGGGTACGAATACGATCGCGCCGACCGGTGACGATCTTGTGGGGATAGGCCTGATGGCCTACGTCCCAGATCACCTTGTCGCGCGGCGTTTCGAACACATAGTGCAACGCCACGGTCAGTTCGACCACGCCAAGGCCCGAACCGAGATGGCCACCCGTCTGTCCCACGGTGTGGATCATTTCGGTGCGTACATCGTCAGCCAGCTGACGCAGCTGCGCCATATCAAGCCCGCGCATATCGGCGGGCACCTTTACCCGATCGAGGATCGGTGTCGACAGCTCCAAGTCCATCTTCTTGCCTTACACGTCGCGACCGGCCCTGTCGATGCGTTCGGGGGGGAGGGCACGGTCAATTTCCCCTGCTGGGGTGCTTTTGCAACGGTCGGGGGCAGCAGTTTTGTGCGGCCCCGTCCAGTTGGCTTGCGGCGCCATGCCCCCTATAGCGGCTCAAATCAATGGAATTGGAGCAATGATGCGGGCAAGAATGCGGCTGATGGCGGGTTGTATGGCCTTTGGTCCCATGCTGGCATGGCCCCTGATGGCGATGGCCGACGAGGCCGCAGACCCGCAAACCATCGTGGTGACAGGGCGTGGCCTGGAGGAAGGCGCGGCCCCCGCCGCCTATGACAGCCAGGTGATCACGCGCGACACGCTGCTCTCCAGCGCCTCGGGCCGGATCGAGGATGTTCTTTCGGGAATCGCCGGTTTTCAACAGTTTCGTCGGTCGGACAGCCGCTCGGCCAATCCGTCCTCGCAGGGCGTGACGCTGCGCGCGCTGGGTGGCAACGCAGCGGCGCGCACGCTGGTGCTGCTCGATGGCGTGCCCATGGCGGACCCGATGTTCGGCTCGGTGGCGCTTTCTGCCATCGCGCCGGAACGTCTGGGCGCGGCCAAGGTGATGCGTGGCGGCGGTTCGGGCGCTTTCGGTTCGGGCGCGGTGGCGGGGACCATCGCGCTGGAAAGCGCCGGACGCGATGAAACCGGCCCCGTCTCGGGCGAGGCGCTGGTGGACAACCGCGGCGAGACCACGCTCTCGGCGGGAATCGCCCCCAGGCTGGGCGCGGGCTTTGCCGAAATCTCGGGCCGCTGGGATCGCGGCGAGGGCTTCTGGACCACGCCCGTCAGCCAGCGCGTGCCCGTCAGCGCCCGCGCCGCCTATGACGGCTGGAGCATCTCCGCGCGCGCCGTGGCCCCTATCGCGCCCGACATCGAGCTGCAGGGCCGCGTGCTGGCCTTCCGCGACCAGCGCACTCTGCGCTTCACCGGGGCCGACAGCCGCAGCTTTGGCGAGGATGCCAGTGTGCGCCTTGTCGGCCGGGGCCCGTGGGCCTTCGATGTGCTGGCCTATCTGCAGGATCGCGGTTTTTCGAACATCACCGTCTCCTCCACCACCTTCAAGCCCACGCTGGACCAGCGCTCCACGCCCTCGACGGGAATGGGCGGCAAGGCGGAACTGCGCCCGCCGGTGGGCAAGGATCATGTGCTGCGCTTCGGCACCGACTGGCGCCGCACGCAGGGCGATCTGGCCGAGGTGAGCCTGTCGGCCACGGGTGCCGCCACCGCCTATCGCTGGGCGGGTGGGCGCAACGACGATGTCGGCTTCTACGCGCAGGACGACTGGACTCTGGGCATGCTGACCCTGACCGGCGGAGTGCGCGAGGATCGCTGGAGCATCAACGACGGCTATGTCCGTCTGGCGGGGGCGACGGGCGCTGTTACCTCCAACACTGCCTATGATCCGCGCGCCGGCTGGGCGCTGTCGGGCCGGGGCGGGGCGCTGTTGCGGGTGGCGCCGGGCGTGGTGCTGCGCGGCTCGGCCTACAGCGGGCTGCGCATGCCGACGATCAACGAACTGTACCGCAGCTTCGTGGTCTTCCCCATCACCACCAACGCCAATCCGCAATTGGGCAATGAGCGGCTGAAGGGTTATGAGGCGGGCGTCGATTTTGGGCCCTTTGCCGGGCTGACGCTATCGGCCACGGGGTTTATCAACCGGCTCGACCATGCCATCGCCAATGTCACCATCGGCACCAATCTGCGCGAGCGCGAGAATGTCGATGCCATCCGCGCCAAGGGGCTGGAGTTCGGCGCCAAGGGCAATTGGGGCGCGGTGAACCTCGATGCTTCGCTGGCGCTGACCGATTCGCGGATGGAGACCAGCGGGGCGGCGATCGGCCTCAACGGCCTGCGCCCGGCGCAGACTCCTTTCTTCGCGGGCAGCGCCACGCTGGGCTGGCATCCGCATCAAGGGCGGCTGGCAGGCTGGCAGATGGCCGCTACGGTGCGCCGCTGGGGCTGGCAGTATGAGGATGATCTCAACAGCGCCAACTCGATCATGCCCGCCGCGACCACGCTGGGCCTCTTCGCGCAGGCGCCTTTGACGCATGGCTTCAGCGTGATCGTGCGCGCGGAAAACCTGACCGATGCCACGGTGCTGACGCGCAACCAAGCCGGCAGTATCGATCTGGGCACGCCGCGCACCATCTGGGTGGGCGTGCGTTTCGGGGGAGCGAAGGGGTAAAGGCTCTTGCGCGTCATGGCCGGGCAGGCCACCAGACCGCCATGCCCAGCCTGACCGTCAACGGCCATCCTCTGGCCTTTCATCTCGACCCGCAGACGCCCCTGCTCTGGGCGCTGCGCGAGGCGGCCAATCTCACCGGCACCAAATATGGCTGCGGCAGCGGCGATTGCCGCGCCTGTCTGGTGCTGGTCGACGGGCAGGCCTTGCCCTCCTGTCAGATGAGTCTGGCGCAGGCCGAGGGGCGCAACGTCACCACCATCGAGGGGGTGAGCCATGATCGCTCGCACCCCGTGCAGCAGGCGATGATGGCGGAAGGCGCGGTGCAATGCGGCTTTTGCACGCCCGGTCTGGTGATGGCCGGGGCGGCGTTGCTGGCCAGCAATGCCAACCCTTCCGATGCCGATATCAAGGCGGCCATCACCGGCCTGTGCCGCTGCGGCGTCTATCCGCGCCTGCTGCGCGTCATTCATCGCGCCGCGCGGGTGATGCGCGGGGAATAGAAGATTGCCGCCATGCCCGCGCCGGGCATCGTGCAGACTGTGCCCGCCTTGCATGAAGAGCGTGGCACCCGCTAAGGGGCGGAAAATTTCGATAGGGATTATTCGATGAAGGCGACCATCTGGCACAATCCGGGCTGCTCCACCTCGCGCAAGACGCTGGCGATGCTGGAGGACGTGCCGGGCATCGATCTCACCGTCGTCGAATATCTCAAGACCCCGCCCGGCGCCGAGAAGCTGGCTCAGCTCTATCGCGATGCCGGCATGACGCCCCAGCAGGGCCTGCGCACCCGCAACACCGACGCTGTCGAGCGCGGCCTGCCTCAGGCCGATGACGCCACCGTGCTGGCTGCCATGGTCGCCACCCCCGTGCTGATCGAGCGCCCGCTGGTGGAGACCGACAAGGGCGTGCGCCTGTGCCGCCCGCAGGAGCTTGTAAGCGAAATCATCTGATCCCATGAAGGCCACGGCTGGTGGCGCGGTGGGGTGATTATCCACCGTATTGCGCAGGATACGCCTCATGGCGAGACAGCGCTGACACCGGTTTGCTTGCATTCATCGGAGCAAATGGGCACATCACGGCCCAACATCGAAGACGATAGCTCAGGGAAACGACGAAAAGATGACAGGTGAACTTGTCCGCGAGGCGCCCCTCGACCGGTTCAAAACCGGGATCAAGCGCCGCCTCGGGCCTTGGGGCGTGTTTCTCGAAGGCTTTCTGCGCAACCCGGTGATGGTCGGCTCGATCGTGCCCTCCTCGCGTTTCACCATCAACAAGATGCTGTCCCGCGTGAACTGGGACGAATGCAAGCTCTTCGTTGAATATGGCCCCGGCGTCGGCACCTTTTGCCGCCCGGTTCTCAGCCGTCTGCGTCGTGACGGCATGCTGATCGTGATCGACACGAACCCGCTGTTCATCGACTATCTCAACGCCACCATCGCCGACAGCCGCTTCGTGGCCGTCCACGGCTCGGCGGCGGATGTCGAGGCGATCGTGCGCGCCCATGGTCACGATCATGCCGATTACGTGTTGTCCGGCCTGCCCTTCTCCACCCTGCCGGATGGCGTGGGGCCAGCCATCGCCTCGGCCACGCATCGCGTGCTGCGCCAGGGCGGGGCCTTTCTGGTCTATCAGTTCACCTCCCGCGCGCGCGACTTCATGGCGCGGCATTTCTCGCGCATCGACAATGCGATGGAGTTCATCAACGTGCCGCCGTGCTTCCTTTATTGGGGCTGGAAGGACGAAGCATAACAGGAAGATGCGAGGGGGTTACCCCCTCGCGCTCCCATGACGTCTTCCGACGATAGGGCAGTGGTATCCCAAGGGTGCGCAACCTTCCCATGGGCACAGAAAAGGCGCCGCAGGCAGGAATGCCCCGGCGCCTTTTTCTCGTTTAAAAGCCTGCGGCGCGGCAACGTTAGCTCTGTGGCCGAGCCCGAGGCGTTCCGTGGACATTAACGGGAGCGCGAGGGCGATGGCCCTCGCATTCCTCTTTTTCCTTAAATCACCGAAACGTCTCCGACAAAGACTCCCGCCCGCCCCCGCCGGCCAATTGTCCATGCACGGCGGCGATTATCGCGCTGGCCAGGATGCTCACCACGCCGCTGATCAGGCCCGAAACCAGCCCGTTCGCCGTGAAATAGGCCTTGCTGTATTGCGGCGTGCCCAGCTTCACCAGCGTGCTCAGCAGCATGAAGACGACCATGCCGATCACGGCATAGGCCACCATCAGAACCAGATAGAAGCCCAGCAGCGTGGCGGTGTTGCCGCGCGTCAGCGCCCATGAGCGGCGCAGGGCGCGCCATGGGTTGGCGATCTGGTCGATCACGATGGCGGGCAGGGTCAACGACAGGCGGGTGACGGCATAGATCAGGAAGCCGATAAAGCCTGCCGTGCCGATGGCCACGATGATGATGACGGGCGCGCTCATGGCGCCTGCGCCTGCCGCGGCTCCGGTCGCCACGCCGACGATGGCGCCCAGAATGCCCAGCACCAGCACGAAGACCATGCCAGAGAGAACATAGCCCAGCATCAGCAGCAGCCCCACGCCAAACACCGTCGGCAGGCGCTTCAGGCCCAGCAGGATGGCCTGGCCCACCGTGGGCCGCGCCGCATCGGTCAGCAGCGCCATCATCGACATGGTGCCCACCGTCTGCACCAGCAGCAGCCCCACGATATAGGGGCCCATCTGGGCATAGATGCCGCTCAGCGCCTGAAACATGGCTTTCGGGTCTTGCTGGTTGGCGGCGGCCATGTTGCGCATCAGATCTTCCTGCAGGCCCGACAGGAAGAAGGCCGAGGTCACGCCCGGCAGAAAGAAGAAGACGCCGGCCAGAACCAGCAGCAGTTCCTTGTTGGCGCTGCACAGGCGAACGGCCTGCTGCCAGGCCAGATTGCCATCGAAACGCATTGGTGTGGGCCCCCTTTGTGGCACGTTGAACGCCCCGCATGGCGCAGGGTTCACTATGCCCCCTTGATAACCACGGCAAATCGTTTCAGGCAATCACCCATGTCGCCGAGTCCCGAAACCGCCGCCCTGAGCCACCCCATCGAGTTCCGCCACGAAGCCGAGCCCGTGCCCTATCGCGCGGCGCTCGACGCCATGACCGCGCGCAACACCGCCATCGCCGACGGCACGGCGGGAGAGCTGATCTGGCTGCTCGATCATCTGCCGGTCTACACCGCCGGAACCAGCGCGGCGGCCTCCGACCTGCTGGACCCGCGTTTCGAGATCGTCGAGGCCGGGCGTGGCGGGCGCTACACCTATCACGGCCCCGGCCAGCGCATCGGCTATGTTCTGCTGGACCTAACCAAGCGCAAGCGCGACGTGCGCGGCTTCGTCTCCGCGCTGGAAAGCTGGGTGATCGCCACTCTGCGCGATTTCGGCGTGGAAAGCTGGCGATCGGACGCGGGCGTGGGCATCTGGACCCGCGATATCGACGGCTCGGAAGCCAAGATCGGCGCCATCGGCGTGCGCATCCGCCGCTGGGTGACGATGCACGGCTTTTCGGTGAATCTCTCGCCCGACCTCACCCATTTTTCGGGCATCGTGCCCTGCGGCATCGCCGAAAAAGGCGTCACCAGCCTTGAAAGGCTTGGCATCAAGGTTTCCGCGGTGCAATGGGATGAGGCCCTGCTGGCGCGCGCGGACGAGTTCCTCGCCATGCTCGACCAGCCCTGTCCCCCCCGGGGCTAACCCCCCTGATCTTGCCTGAGGACTCTATGCCCGCTCTCAAGACTTCTTCGCTTCTGCTGGCGGTGGCCGCTGCCCTGTCGCTGTCGGCCTGCCACGGCAAGCCCGACAAGACCGAGGATTCCCGCTCCGCAGAGGGCGAGGTGCTGTCCGCCACGGTCAGCGATTCCATGGTGCCGGTCGAAACGCCCACCTCCACCCCGCCGCCCGCGCCGCGCAAGGATGTCGGCTCGCAGGCGGCTGAGGACGCCACCAGCGATGCCGCCGATCTGAAGCAGGCGATGGATGCGCTGAAGGCCGATCAGAGCGGGGCGGATAAGCCTGCCGATAAGCCTGCGGATTCGCAGTAAGGTTTAGCAGGAAGAGGCGAGGGCCATCGCCCTCGCGCTCCCTTTACTGTCTGCGTTGGCGTCAGGGGTTCGGCCATAGGGCTAACGTCGCTGCGCCGCAGGCTTTTAAATGAGAAAAGGCGCCGGGGCTTCCTGCCTGCGGCGCCTTTCTGTTGTGCTGGTGGAGAGGTTGAGCGTGGCGATGCGGTGCCGCGGCCCGAGCGTCGGAAGACGTTCCGGGAGCGCGAGGGGGTAACCCCCTCGCACTTTCCTTTTCTTACAGGTCTTCCTCTTCCGGCAAAGGCACCTTGAACCCGTTCAGCGTGGTGGACACCATGCAGTACAGCCCGACCAGATAGATGAACTCCGCCGTGCCATCGCGGCCGAAGGCCTGTTCGGCTTCCTGGTACAGGATTTCCGGCACGATTCCGCCGTTCACCAGAGCGAAGGCGAAATCATAGGCCAGGCCTTCCTCATAGGTGAGGTCGGCGGGGCGGTTGCCGCTGCTGATGGTGCGGACCTTGGAGTCCGAAAGCCCGCGCAGCTTGGCCACAAGGATATGGGCATAAAGCTCGTAGGCGGAATGGAAATGCGCGCCGGTGACGAGGATGCCGATCTCGCGGATGGGCTTGGGCAGGACGGGGTTGTCGCCCAGCGCCAGCACCAGCTTCCACACCGGGCCGCCGAATTGCGGGAAGCTGAGCCAGGGGTTCCAGGGGCCGATCAGGTCGTCCTTGTTGTCGATGGCGGTGAAGCCGGCGAAGTTCTTGTGAATGCCGGCTTTCATATCCTCATAGAGGGCCAGCTGGTCGCCTTCGAGGGTGGTGTGATCGAGTTGGGGGAGGCGCATGGGGACTCCTTCTGATGCAGCGAGGGGGGGGGTGGTGCTGCATCTGCGAAGTAACCATGGGAGGGGCTTGGTCGCCAAGAAGAAATTTGGCCCCCTGAACACAGGAGGTGATCAGATGTACTGTGGTCTCGACAGACAGATTGGCGTGGTGGCCAGCATGCCGACGACGAGGGCATGCCTGTCGCTCTGGCTGAAGCCGAGGCGCAGGCCGAGCAGGGCGATCAGGCCACTGGTGTGCCTGGGGAGCGCGGCGGTGGCTGGGCGCCGCTCGCTCCAGAGCTGAATCTGGAGGGTGAGCGTGCGGTCGATCAGCGCTGGATCATCGCGGGCCGTGATGCAGCCCCATGGCTGAATGGCGAGCGCGCCCTGGTTCAGGGCATGGCGGGTGAACAGCACGCAGCCGCCAGCGGCCAGTGCGGTGAAGCAGGCCAGCTCGGCGAGACTCCATGCCAGCCGCCGGACCAGCCTGCGCATCACTTCGCTCCCAGATCGCCCTTGCCGACCGAGCCGCTGGCCATCTCCAGCATGCGGTCGAGGCTGTGCTTGGCCTTGAGGCGCAGGCCTTCCTCGATCTCGATGCGGGGGCTGAGATCACGCAGGCTGATATAGAGCTTTTCCAGCGTGTTGAGCGCCATGTAGGGGCAGATGTTGCAGTTGCAGTTGCCGTCTCCGCCCGGCGCGCCGATGAAGGTCTTGTCGGGCATGGCCAGCTGCATCTGGTGGATGATATGCGGTTCGGTCGCCACGATCAGCGTGTCGCCGGTCATCGCCTTGGCGTAGTTGAGGATGCCGCTGGTGGAGCCCACATAATCGGCGTGATCGACGATGGTGGGCGGGCATTCCGGGTGAGCCGCGATGGGCGCGCCGGGGTGCTGGGCTTTCAGCTTGAGCAGTTCGGTCTCGCTGAAGGCCTCATGCACGATGCAGACGCCGGGCCACAGCAGCATCTCGCGGTTGAACTTGCGCGACAGATAGCCGCCCAGATGGCGGTCGGGGCCGAAGATGATCTTCTGGTCCTTGGGGATCTGCTGCAGGATCGTTTCCGCCGAGGACGACGTCACGATGATGTCCGACAGCGCCTTCACCTCGGTCGAGCAGTTGATGTAGGTGAGCGCGATATGATCGGGATGGGCCTCGCGGAAGGCCTTGAAGCGTGCGGGCGGGCAGGCATCTTCAAGGCTGCAGCCCGCGTTCATATCGGGCAGGATCACCGTCTTTTCGGGGCTCAGGATCTTGGCGACCTCGGCCATGAACTTCACGCCGCAGAAGGCGATCACCTCGGCATCGGTTTCGGCGGCCTTGCGGCTCAGTTCCAGCGAATCGCCGACGAAATCGGCCAGATCCTGCAATTCCGGCTTCTGATAGTAATGCGCCAGGATGACGACATTCTTCTCGCGGCGCAGGCGCTCGATCTCGGCGCGGATGTCGATGCCAACGAGCGATGGGTGCTGGGCGGTCATGAACGGCATTCCCTCGATGAATTTGCGCCCATCTAGGAAGCCTTGGCGCTTCTCCCAAGGGAAAACACCAATTGCGAGTGATTATCATTGTGTTTGCCATCCGGCTTTGCCGGGATGCACATGGTCCCATTCAGATCAGCGCGAAGCTCTCACCCTCCTGCCGCACCAGCCCGCGCCGGATCAGATCGAGCAGATGTGCCAGCACCGAACGTCCCGCCGCGCCCACCAGCCGCGAGTCCAGCCCGACGTACATGCGCGCGACCAGCGCGGGAATGTCGCTCAATCCTTCCTCCAGCAGGGTCAGGATCTGGCGCTCGCGCTGGCGGCGGTGGCCGATGTTGCCGCGCACGAATTGGCGGGGTTTTTCGATGGGCTCGCCATGAGCGGGGTAATAGATGCGGTCCTGCCGCTCATAGAGTCGCTCAAGGCTGGCCATATAGGCGCCCATATCGCCATCGGGCGGCGAGACCACGCTGGTCGACCAGCCCATCACATGGTCGCCGGTGAAGAGCGCGCCGCTCTCCTCCAGCGCGAAGCACAGATGGTTGGAGGTGTGGCCCGGCGTGGCGACAGCGGTCAACGTGAAGCCGGGGCCGGCGATCTGCTCGCCATCGGCCAGAATGCGGTCGGGGCGGTAGTTGGCGTCGAAGGCGGCGTCGGCGCGGGGGCCTTCATCCTCCAGCGTCAGCGGGGCACAGCCGATGATCGGGGCCCCGGTGCGTTCCGCCAGAGGCGCCGCGGCGGGGGAATGATCGCGATGGGTATGAGTGCAGGCGATGGCCACAACCTGCGCGCCGCCGATGGCGGCCACCAGCGCGTCGAGATGCTCCTCCTCCGCCGGGCCTGGATCGATCACCACCACGGCCTGATCGGTGCCGACCAGATAGGTCTGCGTGCCGGTGTAGGTGTAGGGCGAGGCATTGGGCGCCAGAATGCGCCGCACCAGCGGTTCGGGGCGGGTGACAAGGCCGGTGGGCCAGGGTTGGGGGGGCAGGGCCATGCTTCCCATATGGGGAGCATGGCCGGGCTTGTCGAGGTTACGCCGCGCCGGCTGTGCTTTGGGTCAGGGAATCGAGCCGCGCCCGCAGCCTGTCGAGCCCGGAAGGGCCGGTGCCGCGATACTCCTCGCGCCGTTGTTGGTCGATGCGCAGCAGGCGGGCGTAGAAATGCTCGGTGGCGGTGATCAGCTCGCGCACCGAGGCATCGAACATCATCATCCGCATCGGATCGGCGGTGGGGAAGTCCGGCGCAAGCCTGCCATAACGGCGCAACTGGAAGGCGCTCAACTCGCCCATGAAGAAGGCGCGGTGGTTGAGCAACCAGGCCATGGCATGCATCATCCGCGTGGTTGTGCGCAAAGCCTCGCAAGAGAGCGCAATACGCAGCGCGTCCTCATTCGAGCCGGTCGCCTCGATCCGTCCCGACAGGTCGAAGACGCTGCGTACCTCATCCGAGAGGACGAGCGCCTCGGCATAGAGCCCTTCCACGATCCGGGCATTGAGAGTGCTGGTGATGGTCATCGCATGCCCTGTTAACCGGGGCGGGGCGGCTCTGACAAATGGGGCCTTGGCGCAAGATGGTCCCGAAACGGGACGTTTGGCAAAAGGCCCCGAAATGGCACGGATCAGGGTTTATCCGGAGTAGGGCTTGCCAGCGCTGGCGGTGCCCCTTTCGGGTTAGGCGATGATGTCGGGGATCAGATAGTCCTCGATCTGGCTGATCTGGTCCTTCAGGCGCAGCTTGCGCTTTTTCAGCCTGGCGATCTGCAACTGGTCCTGGCTGCCCGCGCCACTGAGGGCATCGATGGCGGCATCCATATCACGATGCTCGATTCGCAGCATTTCCAGCCGCTTGCGCAGTTCTTCCTCGGTCATGGTCACAGGTCTCGGGCGCAAGAGGGAAAGGCGGCGTGAGGCATAGTGGGGGGCATATAAGGACAACTCATCGCAATCACATGCGGCTCACCGCCACAGGCCTTGGCAGGATAGGCGCGATGTGGCTCTATGACAATCACGGAAGGCACAGTGCCTTGCCGAGTCGGAACTGGCACCGCAGGAAGGGCGACAGGGTCGTCGCCTCAGGAACGCCTTGGGAACAGCGCGAAAAACGCAAAAAGACGTGCCGACGACCGGACAGAAGGGCCCATAAAGGGAAGGATCCCCAAAGGGTCTGTGCCGGATGTATCTGCTGAACGCCCCTTTGGGGGTAGCCTCTCCCGAGGACCAGCGGACATGAGGGTGAACCGGGCCCCGAGCAGGCTGCCGATAAAGGGCAGGCTTGCCACGCGCCCCTTCCAACCGACCAAGGCCGAACCGATCAAGTCTCGCGGCCTTCGAGAAGGAGAGTAGCTCATGGAAACATCGCACTACACTGCCCTGCAAACCAAGCACGCCGGCCTGGAGCGCCGTATCCATCAGGAAATGTCCCGACCTCTCCCCGATCCCGTGACGATCCAGTCGCTCAAACGCGCCAAGCTGCGCATCAAGGATGAACTTCTGGCGCAATAGCAGCCGGTTCGATCCGATCTTCGGCAGGCAGGTAACAGGCGGCAGGTTTCACGTCGCGCTGATGGATTGCGTGCGCATGGTTGTGGCGTGATCGGCCATCCCATGCGGCTCAACCATCATGCAGCGCGAGCTTTGCCCGCGCGCTTGCGCCTCAGCTGCCAATGCGCGGCGCTCCGGCCTGTAACCCGGGGCGCCGTTGCTTTTCAGCGACTTTTGCATCGCCCTCTTGCACTGGCCTGATAGGCCGGTTTCAGTGACAAGGTCATGACAGCCATGCCTGAAACGCATGGAAGCAACATTTGTTCTGCGGCTTCGGGCCGCTGCATGTGAATTCATGGGTGTGGCCACCTTGTGCGCATTGCATTCGCCGCGCTTTCGGCTAGGCCATGGCTATGACCAGTGCTCCTGTCGGCCCCGTGAACTCCTCCTCCGCCGTCAGCGCGGCGCGCACCATTCTCACGCGTCTGCATGAGGTGATGGCCAGCCGCCAGAACGCCCAGGCCAAGCTGAACACCGTGGTCGAGGTGATCGGCGAGAGCCTGCATTCGGAAGTCTGCTCGATCTATCTGCTGCGCGAGGGCATGCTGGAGCTGTTCGCCACCCGCGGCCTGGCGCAGGAGGCGGTCCACGTCACCCGCATGGCCATCGGCGAAGGTCTGGTCGGCAGCATCGCGGCCCGCAACGAGACGCTCAATCTGGCCGAGGCGGCGGCCCACCCCGACTTTTCCTATCGCCCCGAAACGGGCGAGGACCGTTTCCACTCCTTCGCGGGCGTGCCCATCGTGCGGCGCGAGCGGTCGGTGGGCGTGCTCTGCGTGCAGCATGTCGATCCGCGCCGCTATGAGGAGATCGAGATCGAGGCGCTGCAGACGGTGGCCATGGTGCTGTCCGAACTGATCGCCAATGCCGAGCTGGTCGATGAGGAGGATTTTCTCGGCCTCGCCGCATCGCTGACCGGGCCCGAACAGCTGCGCGGCCTCACGCTGGTGAAGGGCCTGGCGGCGGGCGTCGCGGTCTATCACCAGCCGCGCATCACCATCGAGCATATCGTCGCCGAAGACACCGAGGCCGAGCGCCAGCGCGTCTATATGGCCTTCGACAAGATGCGCGACCAGATCGACCGCATGGCGTCGCAGGCCGAATTCGGCGGTGGCGGAGAGCATGACGAGGTTCTCGAAACCTATCGCATGTTCGCCTATGACGAAGGCTGGAGCCGCCGCATCAATGAGGCGATCGACAGCGGCCTTACCGCCGAGGCGGCGATCGAGCGCGTGCAGCAGCGCACCCGCATGCGCATGCGCCAGATCGACGATCCGCTGCTGGCCGACCGCATGCATGATCTGGAGGATCTCTCCAACCGCCTGCTGCGCATCGTTTCGGGCCAGCTGGGCACGGCGGCCAGCATGGGGCTGCGTCATGACGCCATTCTGATCGCCCGCAACCTCGGCCCCGCCGAGCTGCTGGAGTATGACAAGCGCCGGCTCAAGGGCGTGATCCTCGAGGAAGGCTCGCTGACCGCTCACGTCATCATCGTGGCGCGCGCCATGGGCATTCCGGTGCTGGGCCGGGTGAAGAGCCTGCGCGGTGTGGTGCGCGAAGGCGATCCGCTGCTGCTCGATGCCGATCAGGGCATCGCCTTCGTGCGCCCCACGCGCGACATGGGCATCGCCTTCGACGAGCGCCATGCCAAGACCCGCGAGCGCCAGGCCGCCTATGCCGCCCTGCGCGACATGCAGCCGGTCACCGCCTGTGGCGAGCGCATCACGGTGATGGTCAATGCCGGCCTGCGCGAGGACATGCCCAATGTCTCGCTGACGGGCGCCGATGGCGTGGGCCTGTTCCGCACCGAATTCCAGTTCCTCGTTTCGGCCACGCTGCCCAGCCGCGAGCGCCAGACGCGGCTCTACCGCGATGTGATGGATACGGCGGGCGACAAGCCGGTGGTCTTCCGCACCGTGGACATCGGCGGCGACAAGAGCCTGCCCTATCTGCGTCATGACGAAGACCATAATGAGGAAAACCCGGCCATGGGCTGGCGCGCTTTGCGTGTCGCCCTTGAACGCGACGGGCTGCTCAAGGTGCAGGCCCGCGCCCTGCTGGAAGCTTCGGCCGGGCGCACGCTGCATGTGATGTTCCCGATGATCTCCGAGCCATGGGAGTTCGATGCCGCGAAAGCCGTGTTCGACGGCCAGCTCGCCTGGCTGCGCGGCCAGCGCAAGGCCCTGCCCGAGGCTGTGAAGTTCGGCGCCATGCTCGAAGTGCCCGCTCTGGCGGAAATGCTCGATGTGCTGTGCCCCAAGCTGACCTTCCTGTCGGTGGGCACCAATGATCTGACGCAGTTCCTCTTCGCGGCGGACCGCTCCAACCCCAAGCTGGCCGAGCGTTACGACTGGCTCAGCCCGGCGATCCTGCGCTTCCTGCGCCGGGTCTCGCGCACCTGCCAGCAGCATGGCACGCTGCTGACCGTCTGCGGCGAGATGGGCGGGCGCCAGCTGGAGGCGCTGGCGCTGCTGGGTCTGGGCATCCGCCGCCTGTCGATCACGCCGGCGGCGGTGGGGCCGATCAAGAGCATGCTGCGGCAGGTCCATCTCCATGAAATCGAGGAGGAAATGAACCGCCTGCTCGATGAACCGGCGCAGGATCTGCGGGCGCGGCTGCTGGACTGGGCACAGGCGAGGGGCATCACCTTCGACTAAACCTGCATCCGCCGCGCATCGGGCCGGACCGGGGGCCTTGCGCAGCGCTTCACTTCAACGATTTCCACGCTGCCAACCCGGCTTGGCGGTTGACTTTTTTACCGCTCTGGCCTTGATTCTGGCCCGGGCTTGCGGACACATCGAAAACGGGATCGCACATGGGTGCCGAAGACAAAAATGAGCAGCAGTCAGCACTGACCGCCGGGGGGCGGTTGCGTGGTGCGCGTGAGGCGGCGGGCCTCTCGCTGGAGCAGCTGGGGGAAAAGACCCGTATCCGCGAACGCCATCTGGAGGCGCTGGAGGTGGGCGATTTCGCCGCGCTGCCCGGGCGCACCTATGCGCTTGGTTTTGCGCGCACCTATGCCCGCGCTGTCGGGCTGGATGACGCCGAGATCGTGACCGCCATGCGCGCCGAATATTCCGGCGCCATGCCCGAGGCCGAGGCGCCTCCGGCCCCGGCCTTCACGCCCGGAGATCCCGCGCGCGTGCCCTCCTCGGGCTTTGCCTGGGTGGCGGGCGTGCTGGCGCTGGTCGCGGCAGTGGGCGGCTATGTCTGGTGGAACAATTACTACAGTCCGGCAGCCGAGCTGCCCTCGCTGCTGCCGGCCGAAACGCCCACGCCTCAGGCCACGGCCAGCGGCGCTCCTGCGGCGCCCGCGCCCAAGCCTGCGCAGCCCAGCGGCGACGTGGTCTTCACGGCGCAGGGCACCGGCGTCTGGGTGCGCTTCTACGATGGCGACGGCAAGACGCTGACGGAAAAGGTGCTGAAGGACGGCGAGAGCTACACCGTTCCCGCCGATGCCCATGATCCCAAGCTGCGCACCGGCCATCCCGAGTTGCTGACGATCACCATCGGTGGCCAGAGCGTGCCCAAGATCTCGGAAGAGATGAAGACGGTGAAGGATGTGTCCGTCACCGCCGCCGCGCTGAACGCAAGGGGCAATGCGGCCCCTGCGACCCAGCCCTCGGCTGCGCCATCCGGTCAGGCTTCTGGCCAGCCTGGGCCGCAGCCTTCCGCGACGCCCGGCGCTTCACCCAGCCCGAGCGCCAGTGCGGCGCCTGCCGCGCCTCGCCATGCCGCGCCCCATCCGCGCCGTCACAAGGCCAGGGGTGAGACGGTGACGGCTGGCGGCGTGCTGCCCGCTGGCGTGCCGCTGATCACGCCTCCGGCTGCAAATGGGGGAAATCCCTGATCTTTTCGTGAAGGCCCCCCTGCGCTATCCACAGTTGCAGCGGGGCGTTCCGGCGCAAAGCGGTGCATCACAGGGGGGCGCGGCTCGACAAGAGCGGCGTCCCTGATGCATCAACGATCAGTTTTGTAAAAAGCCTGAGGTCGACGGGGTCGCCGGTCGCAGGCTGCTATGGGCCAGACGGCCTGTTTGGAGCAACGGACGATGAACGAGATGCGGCGGGGCAAGCTGCGTGCGGTGATGCTGGCGGTGCTGGCTTGCGGCACATCGCTGGTGGCGGTGCCGGTGGTGCATGCCCAGGAAGGCACGGTGGAGGAAATCCGCCTGCGCAAGCTGGAGGCCGAAGTGCGCGCCCTTCAGCGCCAGGTCTTCCCCGGCGGCGATCCGAAATTCTTCCCTTCCGACGGTTCGGCGTCCACCATGCCGCAAACCGGCTCACCCACGCCTCAGCCCGGTTCGCCCGCCACCACGCCGGTCACCGATCTGCTGACCCGCATGGACGCGCTCGAAGGGCAGAACGCCCGCCTGACGGCTCAGGTCGAGGATCTCACGCATCGCCTGCGCAAGCTGGAAGGCGCAGCCCCCTCGGCCCCCGGCGTCTCCTCCACCGTTGTGACGCCGCCGCCCTACACCGGCCCGCAGCCGGATGTGGGCGCCACGCCGCTGCCCGCCAGCCAGCCGGCCTATACGCCGCCGCCCCCGCCGGTGGCCAAGCCCAAGCCCGCCCCGGTGGCCGCCGCGCCGACGCCGCCCGCCAAGCCGACGGCAGCGCGCCTCGCGGCGGTGAAGGCCATCGTCAAGCCGCAGACCGACGATCCGGGCGAGGATGAATACACCTATGGCTTCAAGCTGTGGGAGGCCAAGTTCTACCCCGAGGCCGCGCAGCAGCTGAAGCTCTATCTCGAGAAATACCCGCGCCACAAGCGCGTGTCCTACGCCAAGAACCTGCTGGGCCGCGCCTATCTGGATGACAACCAGCCGCGCGAGGCCGCCAACTGGTTCCTGCAGAACTATCAGGGCAACAAGCGTGGCGACCGCGCCGCCGACAGCCTGCTCTATCTGGCGCAGGCCATGGTGGATCTGAAGGACAGCAGCCGCGCCTGCATCGCGCTGGGCGAATTCTCCGACACCTACAAGACCGAGGCCGCCGGGCGGCTGCGCAGCCAGTATGACGAGACCCGCAGAAAAGCGGCGTGCAACTGAGTTTTGCTGCCGAGGCCGAACGCTTCGTTTCGGACCTGACGCGTATCTGGCCTGAAAGCACGAAAGGCGAGTCCCCTCTGGGGCTCGCCGTTTCGGGCGGGCCGGACAGTCTCGCGCTGCTGCTGATCGCTCATGCCGCCCTGCCGGGCCGTGTGGCCGCCGCCACGGTGGACCATGGATTGCGCCCCGAAAGCGCCGCCGAGGCCGCCGAAGTCGCCCGCATTTGCGCTTTGCTGGATGTGCCCCACGCCACGCTGGAGGTCAGCGTGGAGGATGGCAATGTGCAGGCGCAGGCCCGTGACGCCCGCTATGCCGCTCTGGCTGCATGGACGGAGCAGGAAGGGCTCTGCGCCCTCGCCACGGCCCATCATGCCGACGATCAGGTCGAGACGCTGGTGATGCGCCTCAACCGCGCCAGCGGCGTCTCGGGGCTGGCGGGCGTGCGTGAGCGCGGGCTGGTGCCCGCCACCCGCCT
>NZ_BCZE01000035.1 GCF_001598555.1 Novosphingobium rosa NBRC 15208 | reverse complement strand
CCGTGCCGCTCGCCGAGACGGTCGAAGCCATGGAGCAGCTGGTCGAAGCCGGGCTGATCGCCCGCTGGGGCGTGAGCAACCTCGATACAGACGATATGGGCGAACTCTTCGATGCCGGCGGCGAGGCCTGCGCCACCAATCAGATCCTCTACAATCTGACCCGGCGCGGCCCGGAATTCGATCTCCTGCCCTGGCTGAAGCGATGCTCCATTCCGGTCATGGCCTATAGCCCGGTCGAACAAGGCCGCCTGCTTGATCGGCGGGCGCTTATCGAAATCGCGGAGCGTCATACCGCCAGCCCGGCCCAGGTCGCGCTGGCCTGGCTTCTCCACCGGGACGGCATCCTGCCCATCCCCAAGGCTGGAACCGTGGAGCATGTGAGGGACAATCGCGCTGCTGCCGATCTTGTCCTGACGCCCGACGATCTCAATGAGCTTGATCGCCGTTTTCTCAAACCGACAAGACGGCGCCCGCTGGAAATGCTCTAGACCCTGGCGATCAGGAAATGCTTGGTCCGCCACGCCCGCGCCCGACCGACCAGTTGACCTCATCGCCGCGCATCAGGCCCGACACATTCTGTCCTGCCTTGCGCTCCAGCATCGGCTTCCAGGGTACCAGCGTAAAATCATGGGCACGCTCGACCAGCGCGAACCGCCCACTCACCAGATCGACCGGACAACGATAGATCCCCTCGATGCGGGCACCCTGCCGCGCCTCCTCGAATGGAAGATCCAGTTCCGCCGAAAGCTGCCGTGCCGCGTTCGCCAAATCCCTGCGCTCCAACGCCTGGATCATGCCCTTGGGAAAAAGCCCGGTTTCATTCTCCTGCGCGAAGCCCTGCGCCAACAACCATTGCCGCCTGCGCTCCATGACTTCACGCAGGTCTCGACCGAAGCCGGCATCTCGCAAGGCTCTAGCGCTCACATCGGCCCCATCGCCAGGGGCTGCCCCCAGCGCTCCGCCTCCCGCCTGCCTCGACCCGGTCGGCACCTGCCCCGCCAGGCTGCGATCAATCCAGCTTGCCGCCTCGACATCGACCAGCTTCTCCAGCGGCATGGTCGAGAGGCTGGTGATGGCGACGGGATGCTCACGCAACTGCTTCTCTTCCCAGGCCGTCACCCGGTCGAGGTGGTCGGGCGCAATCACCCACTGGCCCGAGGGTTCGCGTGTCACCCCGCCACCGCCACGCCGCATCGCTTCGAGACGCCGCACATGAGTCTGGGCAAAGGCCTCGCTGGCTGCCGGATCGTACCGCAGATGCAGGTCAACATCATAGCAGCCATCATTGGCGGCCGCGACCTCGGCAATCACCCTGTCCGATGGCCGCAGCGTCGCTTTGAGCGGATCGATGCGGACCACCGATCCGGGTGAAAGCTGATGCTGGTCGAGAGGCAAATCCCGCCCGCCACCGACATCAAGATAGTGGCTTCGCCCGTCGGTGCCATCGACAATCAGATAATGGCGATCTGCATGTTCGTCGGAGAGGCCATGGGCCAGCACCCGCCCGACGATAGACCGAACCACTGTCGCTCCCGCCTCATGGATCACCTGATCACCCACAGCCCGTTCGACGCCGGCGCGGGTCATCTCGCGCTGCATCGTGCGGATGATATCGCCTCGCTCGCCCATGCGCCGCAGCGTGTCCTCCAGATTGTCTGCCAGCCGGTAGCGGGTGCCTTCCACCGGCTCGGCCAGACCCAATCGCGCCAGCTTGGCCAGACGCCCTGCCCGCAGCGTCTGATCGAAGGGATCACGCCCTGCAGAGTCGACCTCACGCTGGGCATTGGCGGTCTTGAGCAGCGAGCGGTCGATCAAGGTCAACCGCTCAGCCTCCACCTCGGCCCGCAGCATGGTTTCAACCTCGCGCTCGGTCCGTGGTCCCAGATCGAGATCGACCAGCTCGATGGCACGCTCGCGCAGCCCCCTGGTCATATAGTCCTTGGCGATCACCAGATCCTGCCCGCGACCGTCCTTCCCCCGCACCAGTATATGCGTGTGAGGATGGCCGGTGTTGAAGTGATCGATCGCGACCCAATCGAGCTTGGTTCCCAGATCCTGCTCCATGCGCTCCATCAGGCGCCGGGTCAGAGGTTTCAAATCCTCATACTGGTCGCCGTCCTCCGGCGAGACGATGAAGCGGAACTGGTGGCGATCGCCCGCACCGCGTTCCTGGAACGCCTCGGCATCGACGGCGTCCTCATCGCGACCGTAAAGCGTCCCGCGCTCACCATCCCTGGTGGTGCCATCGCGCTGGAGGTAGCGCAGATGCGCAGCTGCAGCTGCGGCACCCTTTCCGGACAGGCGCACGATGCTGCCTTTGACGATCACGCGACGGCTATGGCCGGCACCATATTTGCCCCGGCTGCCGAGCACCCGGCCGACCCCGCTGCCGCGCCCGATCCGGCTCCCGGAAAAGCTGCCTTTACCGGCCCTTCCACCGGCACCGCCGCGTGCAAGATTGGCCGCGGCCAGCACGCGCCCGAGAAAGCGCTTCCCCGAGCCCTTGCCCTTGTTGCCGATGCGACCGAGGCGTGGTTTGAAATCGTCATCCTGTGCCATGGTCGACCACCTTGCCGCTGGAGTGCCCTTCCTGTGCCCATTTCCGCCCGCAGCACCTCGTGGTGCCGACGAAACCCGCAGAAAACCTCCATTCTGCACTCACATGGCACTGTCGCCGCAAGCATGGTGCCAGCAAAGAACCCAAAAAAAGATGTGCAGGCAATGGGTTATGGCGACGCAGTGCCATAGCTTTATCTTGCCTTACGCGCCCCCTCCCCCACAGCCCCCTCCCCAGCCCAGATTGCCCCTCCACCAGCCCCGGACCGCAAAGTGGATCAGCACCAGGCTGACGCCATCGAAACGGGACGTCGAAGTCACGCAAAAATGCCTGATTTACGGGCATCACGGCGCCTTTCTGACAACAAACATTGGGTCATGGAGAGGTGCTTCGGACACAGAATTCCCAGGAATTGCCCCCCGATCTGCCGGGTTGATCAGCACCACAAACATGCCGGTCTGGCGCGGAAATTCCAGCCGAGGTTCGTCACCTTTTACAGCGATCTGCCCACTTCGCGCGGTCGCCTGTATGACCTTGGTGAGATAGCTGCGGGTCTCATCCGGCAAGGGGCGTCCATCCCTGATGCTCGCCCTATATCGTCCCGGCCCTGCGTTGTAGGCCCCGAAAAGACCGGGATAGCCGAACCGATCATACATCGCTCGGAGATAGGCGGTCCCGGCAAGAATGTTGTCGCGCGGCTCGTAGGGATCGCCACCGAGCCCCAGAGCCGAACGCATCGATGCCCATGTCGCGGGCATCAACTGCATCAGCCCCATCGCGCCCGCCCGGCTGGTGATGGGCCTGCCCTGCCAGATGGTCATGCCGCGACTTTCGGCGCGCATCACCTGCTCGATCCATGCAGAGGGGACGCCAAAGCGGGCAGAGGCTTCTGTGATGATCTCGCGCCATTGCCCAACCGCATCACCGCCGCTTCCGGTGCTGGCCGCTGCGCCGCCGCCCATTACAGGGACATTTGCAATCGACGGCTGAGCGTAGGCAGGAGGGTGCAACAAGGTTGAGACAAGAGCCACAATCCCCCCCGCCGCGGCGCGGCACCGGAACCTCAGCGCGCCCATAGCAATGTTGCCTTGCCGATGAGATCAGACTGCTTGCTGATCCCAAAATAGCGCCCGTCGAACGAGTCCGAACGCTCAGCCGTGAGCAGGAAAAACTCACCCTCCCCGAGGTCAACACAGCCCTGCCAGAGGGGAAGTGGGCGTCCGCGCCCATCGACATTTCGGCGCAACGCTAACTTGACGCCGTTCACTGAGATCACCGGGCCGATGGCACAGACAGTATCATAAGAGTGCGCCGCCACCCGCTTCACCAACGGCACGCCGGTCGGTAAATAATGACGACTGGCCGCGAGTGAGCGGACATCGCCCGGCGGCCATGCGATAGCCCATTCGCCGCGATCCGGCAGCCTGCCCGGATACACACGATAGAGGCCAATGGGCGCGCTGGCACTGGCATTCCAGAGCAGACGCGGCATGGGAGGCGAAACGATCGTGACGCCCAGCGCCAGCAAGGCGGTGCCTACGGCTGCCGCACGGCGTTGCAGGATGCGACGGCGCGCGGCGCGCTGCCGACTGCCTTCCATCCAGACCACCAGCGGCTCGGGACGGTCCTTGCTGGCCGGATCAGTCATGATCGCCTCCCTGCGCGTGAGCCAGCGACCAGGCCTCCAGATCATCGATATGATAGACCCATGTGGCGCCATGCATGCGGCACCGTGGCCCGGTCTTGCTGCGCCTCATCCGGCGGAGCGTGTCGAGGCTGACACCAAGATGGTACGCGACCTGTTTGCAGGTCAGGAAGGGCCGGGTTTCACGGGCGAACTGCGCCCGCTTCTCGGCATTTCTGCTGTTAACGCGCGCGTCTTCCTTAGGAGTTTTCATAGTCTGTTACCCCATGCGACCTCGCTCGATTGCGCAGTCGACGGGGCACCACATGAAACACGCCCAGCCCCTCCGGCAGGGTCAAAAACAGGGGGTGCCGTTTTCGACCCCCGTAAAAATGCCTGCCCGGCAGTGTGGGCCAAGTGGCCTCAATCCGGCTTCAGCCGGGCGTCGAGTTGGGCCTTGGCATCGCGCATCTCACGTTCGATCTGGCGGCGTTCACCGCGCGCGGTGCAGGCAAACAGTTCCGCGCGCAGTTCCTCGATGTGCTGTTCGATGCTCATGGCCTTCGCTCCTGATGGGGTGCAAGATGAAGGCTCTGCCCGGCGCCCTGTGGTCCGGGTCAAGGACCGCGCAGCGGCCGCTTTAGCGGCGGTGGGGGCAACGATTTTTCGGGGGCGCGACTATGCTGGCGAATCCAGAAGAAGCGCCAGACCGCCAACGAAAAATGGTGGGGCCCCGCCGTCCTTGAGGCGGGCCGCAGGGCGCCGGATACTAGGCCAATCGCTGGCAGACATGTTTCTCCCGACCTCTCAGCTCAGGGGAAAAAGCAGGGCGTCCGCCTTCCGGCAGCGGTCGATAAACCGGTGCAAAGTCGGTTGGGAAATGGTCGATAGCCTGTGGATAATCAGTGGATATCTGTTCCGGCGATCAGACGCAGCGGCTGTAATTCGCGGCAAAGATCGTCGAATTTCTCGAAGAAATGAGCTTCGATCCACCCGGCACTCGACGCAAAAACCTCAACGATACCCGGTAAATCGAGCGCGCGCGCCGCCGCCAGACCGTCACGGAAAAGGGTGGGATCACGCTGCCGCGCTGCCACCAGATCGCCGGTTGCGCGCATGCTTTGCGAGATCAACCAGAGAATATGGATCAGCCGCTCCAGAGAGGTGAGGCCTTGCGTCCCGACCTTCTGCTCACGCTGATCGATGGCCACGCCCCATCGGTTCAACCAGATCTCGTGAGCCATCCCCTGCATGCGTCCTGACTAGCGAGCACGGCACGCCGGGATCAAGCCCGCCACCACAGGAAACCCACAGGTAGCGCTCGACGCGCACGCCACCGCACAGAAATATCGAACGCCACCATCAACCTTCGGACCCTACACTTGCCCTGTCTCCCGCATGAAAAACAGTGGAAATCCCTTCCTTTCCGGCTTGGCCGAATCGCGGTTTCGACCGATCCTCACAGGCTCATGGACTGCCCGGTTTTCAATCGAGACAAGGGATAGTAGATGGCGACGATGTTAGAGACCATTCGGTGGCTGGTGGAACGATTGTCACCCTCACCAGTCTGCGCCGCCTGTGTAGGGCGACACCTCAATCTGCCCATCGATGATGCGCTTCACGCCGATCTGGGCGAGCTGACGGTCGAGCGGGATTTCGCCAGCCAGCGGGACGCCTGCGGCCTGTGCGGCGGGCATGGTCCGGTGATCCTCAAGCAGCGGCGCCAGAACGCCGCATAAGCCGACTTTCGTTTCGGGTGCAGGCAGACGCCAGCCATGCCTACGCGCGACATGGCGACGCCGCCCGTTCCCGAAGGATCGAGCGGCGTCCCTGTATGCCAGCGCTAAACCGCCCGGCTCAGACCTTGGCCGGGGCCCCGCTCACGGCTTCGGCAGCGGGCGTTTTCGCGGTGGTGGTCTTCGGTTCAGCCTTGGGCTTCGCCTCGGCTTTCGGCGTCACTTTGGCTTTCGGCTTTGCCGGGGCCTTCGCTTTGAGCGGCGATGTCGCTTCCGTCGAAGCCTTCACCTTCGAAGCGACCTTGGCAGCAGACTTCGGCTTGGGCGCTGTCTTGGTTGCTGCCTTGACCGCAGGTTCCGTTGTCGCTTTGGCGTCCACAACAGCAGCAAGCGGTGAGGCAATCGCCGTCACAGCCTTTGCCGTCTTGGCAGAAACCTTCTTCGCCGCAACTGCGGGCTTGGCCGCTACGGCTTTCGCCTTGGCCGGAGCCTTTGTGGGGGCGGACACCGCTTCGCCCGGTGCAGAAGCGGCAGCAGCGGCAGGCACCGTGCGCTTACGGCCAAGTCCCAGCTTCTGGGCGATCTCGCGGCGCTGCGCAGCGTAATCGGGCGCAACCATCGGATAATCAGCCTTCAAGCCGTAGCGCTCGCGATATTGCGCAGGCGTGAGGTTATGGAGCGCGAGATGACGCTTGAGCGTCTTATACTTCTTGCCATCGATGAGACTGACAAGGTGATCCGATTTCACCGAAACACGCGGAGAAACCGCCGGTTCATACGTCACGATTTCGGGCTGCGACGACTTGTCGCTGCTCAATTCGGTGACCGCCGCATGCATATCCTTGAGGAAAGCAGGCACATCCTGCGCTCCGGGATTCACATTGGGATTCTGGAGCCAGGCAATGGTGATTTCACCCGCCAGTTCGATCAGGCTTGCAGCGATTTCGGTATCAGTCTCGGACATATTATTTCCTCATCTTGCGACGGCACCAAGGGCTACGCCTCTCCCCGTACTCAGTCAAATATTGACCAAGAAGAGGTGCCGCCAGTTCCGCGCCGGGACTGGCGGCATCGTGATTTTCACCTTGCGCAACAATATGTGAAAATTCCGTCTATTGATGCCATCCGGAGATGATGCAAACTATCCTGAAGCCAGAAGCGATGATGATCGTTCGATCTCAAAATAGGACGAAACCGGTGCCAAAAGGCAATGGTGACTGCCTGTCGCACGAGAGTTTGCGGCTCGGCATTCTCAACGGCAATCGCTCCGAACTGCGCGCCCCCAAGACTGGCATGAGCAGAAACTGCAAGGACGCATCCATGTCGATTGGAATCAGCCAATCGACATGGATGCGTCCTTATTTGAACCTTCGTGGCGAGCAGCAGAGCGCTATTCGCTGCGCCGGAGACAGCGTGAATTCTTCAAACAAGGCGCCGCCAATTCCGGAACGGGACTGGCGGCGCTCGGTATTACTGAGAGGTGTCAGGAATGGCCGTTCCTCTCCGGGTGAGGGACGATTTCAAGCGCTGGCACGGTGAAATCGGCAGCATCAAACCATGCGACGATGCTCTCGAAAGTTTCGAGATCGGTGACGGTGTTGCGGCCCAACAAGGCGCGATCACCGCCATCGGTGTCGATGTAGACGACATCGCCTTTGCCATCGAAAACTGCGCGTTGGGGCATCCAACTGCTGCAACCGTCGCACCAGCGACGAAAGGGCAGGCCGCGCGCGAAGCAGAAATCCTCAAGCTGGGTGAATTGCCCCAGCGCCACCTCGTGAGACATGAGGCAGAGCGGGTGCCCCGGAACGAACTGCGAGACTTCAAAGGGCTTGCCGTCCCATTCGAGCGATAGATCTTCCTGCGCGATAAGGTCTAGGAATTCGGGAAGTTGCTGCGACGACAGCTTGCCGCCGATGGTGATGAAAGCTGAAACACGGTCAACCATGATCGTTCTCCTTGAGATTGGGAATGGTGCTGCGCGGGACCGAAGGGAGCGCGCGGCAAGTCTATTTCGAAGGGTGAGGAATGGCGGGGATGGTGCCGGGCGGCACCATCCCCGCGCTCGTCAGGCAGCCAGAGCGCTGGCCTCGGTCTGGGCCTCGACCTCATCCTCATCATGGCCCCCGGCGTCAGACGGATCACCGGAAAGTCGGTCGAGATCGTCTCCGTCTTCGTCCTTGGCGTCGGCGTCGGGTCCGTCGCCGCCAGCCAGCGCCTTGGCCGTCGCTTCGGCCTTATCGACGGTGCCCACACCGCCGCGCGTGGTGTAGGCGGCAGGCGGGAACGTCATCCAGCGCGGCACCCAACCCTCACGCCTTTCGCGACCATCGGCACCCTCAAGATGACCCCGGATGATGGTCTTGAGCACCTTGGTCCTTTCGCCCGCGTTGGCGCTGGCAACAGTTGCCCCCGCCACCTCGGCCAAGATGGCGAGCAGCACCTCGCGGTCGCGCAGACCCTCGAAAAAGGCATCATCGGCCTGCCAGTTCTCGGCCATGTTCAGGCCAATATGCTGCCCGAGCAGTTCGACGATGGCGCTCCCCGAGGCCAGCGTTTCGCCCATCACCACGGCAAGCACGGCCATCACCTGCGGATCGCCGAGTGCGAGCAGGCGGGAGAAGGTGACGACAAGGCGGCTCCACGATCCATTGCCGATGCCGACCACGGTCGGGTCGTCAGCATCCATCCCGAGCATGGCGAGCACATCGCGCCGCACCATGTCGAAACAGGTTTCACCGTTGCTGCATTCGACGCTTTCACGAATGGTATCGTTGCGGGTGGCCTGCGTTTCAAGCCGCACCGACCAGAGCGAGGAACCCGCGATGGCATGGGCGACCATCAGCCGCATGGCGACACCGGGATGACCGGTGAGCGCGGCCCGCAGCGCGGCATGACGATGCAGGTCGATATAGGTCTGCGTCGTCCCGGTGATCTCGGAACGGGGTGCCTTGATGCCATGACCGACGGCCTCGCCCTTTTCCAGACGGCGGGCCTCCTTGGCGGTGATGTAGCCTTCATGGAAGGTCACCTCGCCGCTGTCGCGCACCTCGATATAGACCCGCCCGCCCTTGCGCTTGGGAGCCTTCACATGCTCCCAATTGCGAAAATGCTCGCCGACCGGCAGGGTAACGACATCCGGCCACCCCTCTTCGAGATAGGTGGCGCGCCGCGCAGCAATCGCTTCATTCTGGCCCTTCCAGAATGCATCGCTGTCGGCGAAATAGCGGTCCTCACCGAAGAGGTCAGCGACAATGGCGGTCACGCCTTCGGGATCGAAAAGGGCGTGTTTGACCGCAATGGACTTGCCGCCAAACAGCCATGCCTTGAGCTGATGGCCGGTCGGGCAATAGGCCTCCGGATCGTCGAGCAGCGCCAACCATGCGCGCTGCTGGCTCTTGCTGGCCATGGTAAGGTGACGCACCGTGGCGGGGTCGATCTTCTCCTGCCGGTAGAGGTCACGGATGCGCGGCATGAGATTGCCAAGGGCAAGGATGCGCTTCACCGCCAGATCGGGCAGGCCGAAGGTCAGGGCGATCTCGGCGGGGTCGCGCCCTTCCTTCACCAGCCGGGTGAAGCTCTCCCAGCACGTCACCTCATCGGGATCGAGCCGGGCGCGGTTCTCGATCAGCGATGCCTCGACGGCATCCGCATCGTCGCCCGATTCCAGAATGGCGCAGGGCATGGGCTCCACCTCCTGCCCGGCTTCCTGCCGCTCTGCGGCAACAAGGCTGGCGGCGTGGAAACGCCGCGCGCCTGCCACGATTTCAAAGGTGTCGGGGCTCCCATGGGCAGCAGCGACGGAGGGGCGCACCAGCACCGGCACGACAATGCCCCGCGCACGGACGGTCGGCAGAATATCGGACACATCGGGCGCTTTCTTCGAATAGCGCATATTGGCTTTGCTCACGCAGAGCTTGCCAAGATCGATAAAGTCGAGTTTCATGGCATTACCTTTCATAAGGTGCCGGTCCGCCCTGACCCTCCAGGAATGGCGGACCGGCTTAGGATTGGGCGGAAAACGCCGCCCGCGTCAGGCCGCTTGCCTGCTTCCAATCAGGCAAGCGGCAAGGGAATGGCCGTCACAAGGCCGTAAGGCTGGGCGGCAAAATCCGATCAGAAACCGGTCAGGCGCAGGGCGATTTCAGCCTGCGAGATCGAGCCCAGATTGCGGGCAGTCTGCGCCCAGAGCGACATCGGGTCGGTGCTGGAGAAATCGGGATCGCGCTCGATCCGCAGATTGAAAGGCAAGCGCATCGCCGCGATGTCCGACAGGCTGAACGAACCGAGTTCGGGGCAACCAAAGCCGAGGTCCGCCAGCCCGAAAAGCGTGTCGCCGTCCTCGTCCAGTTCGGTGGCCAACCATGTCGCGCTGCCGCAGGGATTGAAGAGTTTGAGCAGCGGCACCGGATCGGGATCGGGCAAGCCGTCGCGCTGTGCCGCGATGTGCCGCGTCCCATTGGCCAGCAAGGCCACGCGCATGGTGTCAGGAAGGAGGATCATGCTGCGGCCCTCCATTCCTCTTGCGCCAGATGCGGGCCTGCTCCCGTTCCTGCCCCCTCCAGCCTGGAAGCCTTGGCTTCCTCATGGCGGGTCAGCAGCCAATCGGCAGCTTTGCTTGCCTGACTGGCGGCGCGGAAGATGGCGCGGTTATCCTCGCGCAACACCTCAAGCCATGAACCGAGATAATCGGCATGGCGAACGCTCGGCACGATGCCCAGCGCCGCACACAGGAAGGCAGAGCCCATTTCCGCGACGAGTTCCTCGCGGGCGTAATCCTTGCTGCCAAAGGCGTTCCTGATCTGACGCCCCAAGCGGCTGGGATGACCCGTCGCATGGGTCTTATGCCGATATCGGCATAATGGCCATAATGCCGCGATCCGGATTATGCCGCATGGCACCGCAAAGGCGCGGCTGGCGGCATGATCGCGCTGCGCCCATTCGGCATAATCTCCGTCGCTCCAACAACATGGAGCACGAAGGTCATGTCCGACAATCTTGAAACCTGCATCGAGCCGTATTTGCCCGCGTTTGAGCGGACCTATGCCGCCGAGAACTACACGGCGCGGACGATTATCACGTATCGGTGTCGAGCGAGGAAGTTCGGCGCGTTGCTTGACCAAGCAGGCATCGCTCCCTCGTCGGTAACGCTCGATTGCATCGAGGCGCTGATGCGAGAGGTGCCGAGGGCGCGGAAGAACACGATCCGCCTCGACACCATCGCGCGCCGGCTTGTTCAGCATTTGATCGATATCGGCGTGGCGCAACCGGTGCCGTTCACCGAGGCTGAGATCGCGCGCGCGGCGTTGCTGACGGACTTCGAGACCTATCTCGTCAAGCAGCGCGGCCTCAGCCCGCGTAGCATCCCCCATACGGTGGGCTTTGCGCGTCGGTTCCTTGACTATCGGTTCGGCAAGACGATGCCCGATACGGCGTGCCTGCGTCCCGCCGATGCGATCAGCTTCATGGAGCATGTGCTGATCAGCGCCCGTCGCGACAAGACGGTGGCGACCCATGTCCGCATCTTCCTTCAATACCTGTTCGGATGTGGGGCCACGGCGACCAATCTGGCGCTGAGCGTGCCGAAGGTGGCGAAGGTTTGGGGCGCGCGACTGCCGCGCCACTTGTCGCCCGAGGGCGTCGAGGCGGTGCTGGCTTGCGTGCGCGACAATCCCCGGCACGGTGCGCGGGATTATGCGATGCTTCTGCTCATGGCCCGGCTTGGGCTGCGTGCGGCCGAGGTCATCGCGATCCAGCTCGGCGACATCGACTGGCGTTCGGGCGAACTGACGGTGCGCGGCAAGGGCAAGCTGCACGACCGCCTGCCGATCACGGTGGAGGTCGGCGATGCGCTGAGCACCTATCTTCGCGAGGAGCGAGGACCGACCACCTGCCGCACGATGTTCGTGACACATCGCGCGCCGCATCGCCCGTTCAAGGATGGGCAGATCGTCAACGCCATCCTCAAGGATGCCTTGAAGGCGACTGGCCAGAAGCCGGTGACGCCCTATGTGGGATCGCACCTTCTGCGTCATAGCCTTGCCACCCGGCTCGTGAACACAGGCGCGTCGCTCGATGAAGTGGGCGACGTGCTGCGGCACCGCGCGCGATCATCGACGATGATATATGCCCGGCTCGACATCGACGGGCTGCGGTTGGTCGCGCAGCCCTGGCCGGTGGCGGGAGGCGCACAATGAGCCTCACCTCTCAACTCGACCGCTATCTGAGCGTCCGGCGCAGCCTCGGCTACGACCTTGCCACCAGCGAGCGCATCCTGCGCCGCTTCACCCGGTTCGCCGACCGCGAGGGTGCCGTTCATATCGACACCGCGTTGTTCCTGCGCTGGCACGCCACGCTGGCCGAAGGAGGCCCCTCGACCCGAGGGGCGAGGCTCAGCGTCGTGCGCCTGTTCGCGCAATGGCTGAGCAGCTTCGATCCGGGGCACGAAGCGCCGCCGCGCGGTCTGCTGCCGGGTGGCTTCAACCGGTCGCGCCCGCATATCTATACCGATGTCGAGATCGGAGCCATCATCGCAGCGGCCAAGGCGCTGCCATCGATCTATGGCCTGCGCGGGCTGACCTGTTCGACGTTGTTCGGGCTGATCGCGGTCACGGGCCTGAGGATCAACGAGGCGCTGTCGCTCGATCGTGACGATCTCGACCGCGATCATGGTGTGTTGCGCGTCCGGCAGGGGAAGCTCGGCAAAGAGCGGTTGCTGCCGCTCGATCCAAGCGTCGTCACGGAGCTGATCAGCTATCTTGCTGAACGCGACCGGCTGATCGGCCATCCGGGCAAGCCTCTGTTCGTCACCGACAAGGCAACGAGGCTCACCGACTGCTCGGCCCGATACAACTTCGCGCGAGCCTGCCAGCAGATCGGGCTCCGGACTCCTCAGCCATACTGCAAACATGGCCGGGGACCGCGCATCCACGATCTTCGCCATAGCTTCGCGGTCAAGACGATGATCGGCTGGTATCGCACCGGCAAAGACCCGGCGCGCGAGATGATCCGGCTGACGACCTATCTGGGCCATAGCGATCCCTCCAACACATACTGGTATCTGGAAGCGGTCCCGGAACTGCTCGATCTGGCGATGGCGCGAGCGACCGCCGATGGGCGGGAGGCAGTCCAATGAGCGCGGTCGCCTTGCCCGCGCTGATCCAGCGCTTCTTCACCGACCGGCTGTGCGTCCAGATGGAGGCTAGCCGACATACGGTCGCGGGCTATCGCGACACGTTCCGGTTGCTGCTCAGATATGCGGGCGCTCGATACGGCAAACCGCCGGTCAAGCTCACGGTAGAGGATATCGACGCCGATCTGGTCGCCGACTTCCTCCTGCATACCGAGACGGCGCGGGGCAACAGCGCGCGCAGCCGCAACACCCGGCTCGCCGCGATCCGGTCGTTCTACCGCTACGTCGCGATGAGCGATCCGACTTGGCTGCTCCACTGCCAGCGCATCCTCGCGATGCCCAACAAACGCTATGTGAAGCGCACGGTGACGTTCCTCGACGCCAACGAGATCGCGGCGTTGCTGGCGGCTCCTGATCGCACGACATGGGCGGGGCGGCGCGATCATGCGTTGCTGTTGCTCGCCGTCCAGACCGGCCTTCGGGCATCCGAACTGGTCGGCCTGACGCGCGGCGATGTTACGCTCGGGAACGGCGCGCACATCCGCTGCATGGGCAAGGGCCGGAAGGAGCGCGCTACCCCGCTTCGGCGCGAGACGGCCAAGCTGCTGGCGGCGTGGATCGGCGATGATAAGGATGAGAGCAGGCCACTGTTCCCGTCGATCCGGGGCGAGCGGCTGAGCCGCGATGCGCTCGAACATCTGGTCCGCAAGCACTGTCTCACGGCGTCGCGCGCGTGCCGCAGCATCGGCTCCAAGCGGGTCACGCCGCATACGCTGCGCCACAGCACGGCGATGGACCTGCTCCATCACGGCGTCGATCCAGCGGTAATCGCACTCTGGCTTGGTCACGAGAACGTCGAGACCACCCAGATCTACATCCATGCCGACATGCGGATGAAGGAAAAGGCGCTCGCTCGCGTGGCTGCTCCGCCCACCCCGTCAGGCCGATTCCGACCCGACGACCAACTCCTCGCGTTCTTGGAAGGCCTCTGATTATGCCGAACCGTCGCGCGGCCGATGGCCGGAAAACTACCCTCGACCAGAGACCGCGCGGCATAATCCGGATCGCGGCATTATGGGTGAGTTCGTGCAGCGCCGTGCGATACCAGTTGATGCTGTCGAAAAAGGCCAGCGGCGGGGGCACCTGCACGTAATCGGCGGAAGGCACATAGTAGGCGCGGTTGCCGCCGATGTGGAATTCGACGCCGGATGCCGCGATCACTTCGTCACCCACCGGGGCAATCCGCCCCATGGGCAAGGGCTCGGGATCACATGCCAGCCCTTCCCGCAGGCCTTCGCATTGCGCGACGTTGAACACGGTAAAACGCTTGAGAAAAGCGATGCTGCGCGCCTCGCCGCCACTCTGCTCGGCCCGCTGCTTTTCCGTTTCCGGCGTGAAGCGGTCGGCATAGACCACGGTCACGCCTTTCTCGCCTTTCTTCACATTGCCCCCGGCTTCGAGCGCCTGTTTGAAGGTGAGCCAGCCTTGCGAAGGATAGTGATGCTCGATGACCGCGCCCCAGAGCAACAGCACATTGACCCCGGAATAGGCCCGGCGGGTCAAGGCATTGCGGGGCATGCCCGGTGCCAGTCCACCCGACGATGCATCCGGGGCGGCCCATGGCTGAACCCATGGGAAGCGTTCTGCTTCAAGCTGGGCGATGATCTTGGCCGTGACCTCATCATAGAGGGCATTGCGCGATTCCTGCGGACGCGACGATGCGTCCCCACGCCGATGGCGTGCAGCTTCCTTCACCATGGCGAAGGCTCCTTTTCGGTTGTGAGGGGAAAGGGGTACTTCGGGAAAGGCGGGGGAACCGCGTGGCTCCCCGCCCGTGACATCAGATTACCGGATCAGATTATGCGATCGGGTTTGGGGATCATTGCGAGATCAGGCCAGAGCCTTCAGGCCAGCTCGGGCCCTTCGGCCTTTGACTTTGCCGAACGGGAGGGCCTGCGCGGGCCGAAGTCGTCGCGATCATGATCGGGCTCGATGGCATCGTGCTCCATGGCATCCCGGCGAAAGTCCTCCGCAGGAAGGTCTGCCGCCTCCCCTTCCCGCCGACGCTGCGCCGTGGGCCGCACGATGTTCCAGACGTTATCCTGCTGGCGCGAACGAAACATGCGGATGGGAACGAAGCCCGACTGCGCGGTGTCGATGTAACCGCCAAAGTAGGTTTCCCCTGTTTCCTTGGCTGCGCGCTCCCAGATCGATCCCAGGCGGACATCACGGCCACGTGGGCTCTTGGTCATGAGATTGAAGAGAGGGGCACGCGGATTGTCCGAGGCAACCTTTTCAAGAAAGATGCCATCGAAATCGAAACCGGCCTCGGCAATATAGCCGTTGACGCCACCATTTTCACTGCGGATCATTTCACCGATATTCATGATCTTTACTCCATCCTGTGGTTCATCCTTGCTGTCAGAGAATTTTCACTTCCCCTCTGACAAGATCACTTATACAGGACTTCGCGATTTCAGAGTATATCATTGTTTTCTTGACAGAAAACCCATCGGATCTGGTGAGTCCGAGCATCTGCCCGGGGCCGCGACCAGCGGCCCAGCAAACCCATAACGCATGGGTCGCATGCGGCCCATTCCCTTGCTGCCAGGGATCGAACGCAAGCCGAGCCTCCCGATCCATCGTTCCCGGAGCCGTCCTCGCAGGATCCCCAGGGCCGTGCGGACTGTCTTGGTGGCAACAGGCACGGGAGGGGAGATGTTAGCTCAGCTTGGTGAAAGGGGGCTGGCGCTGCTCTTTGGAGCAGACAACGCCGCCGGCCCTCTTTCGCCTAGCTGAGCTTCCCCCCGACGCAACTCGTTACCACCGAACATCCGTATGGCACGCCAGGGATGCTGGGAGACGGCGCAGGGGACGCATGGGTCGGCTGGCGGGCGATCCCCCATCGCGCGGCTCATCCGCGCGATTCCATCAGCGAAGCGGCTGCAACCTCGCCGCCGCCACTGCCATCGCCGTCAAGGCAAAGGCGATCTGGCACCACCCCACCTTCGGCCCAGCGATCGTTACCCCCAGGGCCGGGACGCCTCCAGCGGCCCGGTGCCCCTGAGGCCGCGTGCGGCTTCAGGGGTATAGAGCGCGGTCGCGTCACACCGCGAGGGCTCGATCCAGCGACCCAACTCCATGCCGGCAAATCCGAAAATCATTCTTGCCACTACAGCATTCCGGGTAAAAATGGCTGGGCCGTGATGACAGGTAAAGCTGCGGTCTACATCGCCCCACGCGTGAGATTTCATAAGCTCCACGGCACTATGGTATCTCTGGCCCCCAAATATCTCCCCAATCGAAACAACAGGCTCGGATGATGGGCTGCTGAGGAACTGTATCCGACGACCGGCGGCTTCATCCATGCTCCTTGCCGCTTCTCCGCAGCAGCCATCGATACCCGCCTCCGGCCATGGCTCGGGCATCGCTGACCAGCCGACGCACACGGGAACGCAAGGAATCTGAAGGTCCACTCCAGTCGGCGGCCACCCGCTCTTCGCCAAAGAAGACCGATGCTATCTCCCGCTGGCTCGCCCCATCGGCCAGAGCATCATGCACCCGTAGAACATCAAGGCCACGATCCATGCGCGGGTCGACAGGAAAAAGCGCGGTCGGAAAGCTCCGCTGCCGACACAGGGCAAGAAAGCGCCGCAACGGCGGAACCAGTCCTTCAGCCGTGACGATGCCGCCCAGCCTGTAGTGAAAACTGACCATATCGCGCCCGCCCAGGCGTCCCTCGACGATATCAAGCCTGATATGCTGCCAGCCATCGGAGAGCAGCACATGCTCCCCGCCCCCGATGTCGGTGGCGATGGTCAGCCAGGGCGCCAGATCACGCAGTACGACGCTGTCAGCAGCGTCCCCCACCCCACTGCTGACCGCCACGGGCAAAATGGCCGGATCGAGGTCAGCACTCCAGATCACCCTGGCCAGAGGGGCCGGGTGATCTGGATCTTCCGCGAAAGTGCAGCCCCCAGCACGCGGGCGTGCCGGTGGCTCGGGTCGCAGCGCTGGCTGCAGCATACCAGGCAATATAGTCGCGGTCGCGCCGCAGCCATTCCCACATCAGCCCGGCGCGATCGAGGCCGCGCAGGCTGCGATAAAAGGCATCGTCGCGCCAGCTCCCGCGCAGCGTGCCGCCCGCCCCCAGCTTCATGACGAAATCCAGGAAAACATACCTAATTCAGCGTCACGACGGCCGGGACGCTACGAACCGTCAAAGCATGCCTTAAGACACAGAGCAGCAATGCATATAAAATGTTGCATGCCAAGATCATCAGAAGTGGTATGACGACTCTATAATGGCCACGATTCAGGATTGGCTTGAGAAACCAGTCCGGGATTTTCATGGGAAGGAAAGGCGACCTCGGGAGACCGGCGGCTTGAAACACCGCCCGAGGTCGAAGACGTGCCTTATGGGCATCGAACGGATCGTAACCCAATTCAAGCGTGTAGTTGATGACAGCCAGACCGCGGCAGACCTGATCAAAGCCACGAGCGATGTAACCCGATGGTTGGGTTTTCGCTATTTCGCGATCACCCATCACGTCGATCTTGCAGCCTTCCCCAATCCCATCTGCCTGACAAACTATCCGACAGCCTGGGTCGATTATTATCGCCTCAAAGCCTTTGGCATGGTCGATCCGGTCCACCGGGCCAGCCATATGACACCAGCAGGTTTCTGGTGGTCGAGAATGGCCGAACTGATCCGCCTCACCGACAGGGACGATGCGATCATGCGCTTGGGTCGTATCCAGGGCATCGGCGAAGGCTTCACAGTTCCGACCAATCAGGCGGGCGGCCTGTGTTGTTCGTGCACCTTTTCGGCGGAGAGTGGCTTTATGATTGATCCCATCAAACAGGCTCTGGCGCAGCTTGCCGGACTGGTCGCCTTCGCCGCCGCCCACAGGCTCTGGCCTGGGCGAAACACACGTCCCGCCGAGCTGCGCCCGCAATTGACCCCGCAGCAGCAAGCCTGCGTCCAGCTTGTCGCCCAGGGCATGACCGATCGCCAGATCAGCAGGATTCTTGGCATCGCCGAAGAGACGGTGGCGAGCCATATCAAGAATGCCTGCGAGCGTTACGGGGTGAAGAAGCGCACATCTCTGGTGGCCTTCGCGCTGGTGGACGGCGCAATCATGGTGTCCAAATTGTAAACCGTAAGCCATCACCCTTTTCCGGGATACCCGAGCGCAACCAACGCGCCGACACTTGCGCCCCTCACCCAGGAGGAGGCCAAGACCATGATTCAACATCATCAATCAAAGCTCCAAGGTATCCGTGACGAGGTGCTGCGCTCGATGTTCGCCGCGCGCAAAGCGGTCTTCGTCGATCTGCTCAAATGGGACGTGCCGGTGCTGGCCGATCAATATGAGATCGACCAGTTCGACAACCCGCAGGCCAATTACATCATCATGAGCGAACCGGACGGGAAGCACCTCGGGTCCGCGCGCCTGCTCCAGACGACAGGTCCGCATATTCTCGGCGAATTCTACCCCCATCTCTGCACCGACACGCCCCCGTCAGGACCAGACATCGCCGAGATCACCCGCTTTTGCCTCGATCGGCGACTGAAGGCCGCCGAACGTCGTAAGGTGCGCGACAATCTGGTGTGCGCCCTTGCAGATTATGCGCTGGAGCACGGTATCCGGACCTACATCGCCATCGCCGAAACGCCCTGGGCGATGAAAATCCTCAACTTCGGTTGGGACTGCACGCCGCTCGGACCGCCAAGCATGGTCGAAGGCGCAGCGCTGATGGCGCTGCGCATCGAGATCACCGCGCGCACGCCCGGCCTGCTGGCGGCGAACGGCATCGTTTCGAACGCCTTGCCCGGCGAGAGCTTTCTGGCTGCCTGAAGGAAAACGCCATGATCAACCAAGCGGCCCTCGCGCGGTCCATCGCCCAATCTGCTGCTGCCCTGCAAAGTCAGGGCTATTGCGTCATCAAAAACGCCGTTGCTCCGGGCCTTATTCACGACCTCGAACGCGACCTTGAACCCGATTTTCACGAAACCCCCTTCGGCCAAGGTGGCTTCTATGGTTCAACGACCAAGCGCTTTGGCCGCCTGCTGATCCGCTCACAGATCACGCAAAGACTGGTCCAGCACTTGACGGTCATGGGCGTGGTTGAGCACATGCTGTTGCCCTGGTGCGACCGTATCCAGCTCAACACCACGCAGGCCATCGAAATCCACCCCGGTGCCCCCGCGCAGATGCCGCATCGAGATCAGGATATGTGGCGCGGCCCCATCGGCGAGGTGGAATATCTGGTCAATGTGATGTGGCCGATCACGCGCTTCACGACGGACAATGGCGCAACCCTGATCTGGCCGCGCACCCATGGCCGGGAAGCGCTGGAAGCTGAGCCCAGGACGTCACCCATCGCAATCGAGATGGAAGCCGGTTCGGCCCTCCTCTTTCTCGGCTCGACACTGCATGGGGCCGGCGCCAATCGCACCAGCAGGGTCCGGCGCGGCCTGGTGATCGGCTATGCGCTTGGTTGGCTCAAACCCTATGAAAACCAGTGGCTGGCCTATCCGCCAGAGATCGCCAAAACCTTTTCACCGGAACTGGCCGCTTTGGTCGGCTATCGCCAACACCGTCCTAATCTCGGCAATTACGAGGGGCGGTGCCCGTCGGTGTTGCTGCGTTCCCACATGCCCAGGAGGCTCGGGGCGATCGACGCGCTCCGCCCCGACCAGGAGCAGCAGATCGAGGCCTATCTCAAAGAGCAGGTCCAAAGCGCTGAGCAGGACCAACCATGAGTGCCGGCGCCACCACAGATCGGGTGCTCGGCGCGCTGCGGCAACTGCTGCGCGGTTCGGACATGCGCCCCGGCGATCGGCTCGATCCGACACTGCTGGCCGACAGGCTTTCGACGAGCGCCACACCGGTGCGCGAAGCGCTGCATCTGCTGACCGGAGAAGGGATGGTGGAGGCACGCTCAAGCGGCGGCTTCAACCTGCCATTCCTCGATGAACGCAGCCTGCAGCATCGCTATGAGTGGTCCGGCCATCTTCTTGCCCTTGCGGTGCGATACTGGCCTCGCCGACCGAGAGAGGGCGATGCGATCCTGCCCAGCGATACCGGCGTGGACATTGCAACGCGCACCGAAAATCTCTTCGCCCGGATGGGCCGCCGCTCTACAAATGCAGAACATGGCAAGGCCATCGTCCAGCTCAACGCCAGATTGCACCGGGTCCGCATGGCCGAGCACGAGGTCATCGACAAGACCGAAGAGGAGCTGACCGACCTTCTTGCCGGCATTGCTGCAAATGACCACGGCGCCATTCAGCGCACCATCGGACAATACCATCGTCGCCGACGCCGCGCCGTCGCAAATATCCTCACAGCCCTCTATCATGTCACGTAATTTTTCAAAGAGGGGACCGTCAGAAATTATAAAACCGATATAGATTCCGTATAAATTTTATATCACGATACCATCGCCTTACACTCCAATGCGCCGCACATCACTGCGGCTTTTGAAGAGGAGTGTATCATGACTCAGTATGACGAACTGATCGACCTCGGCACCGCCAGCGCGGAAACCCTGGGCGGTTCCATCCCCCTTGGCGACGAGGTGCTCGGCCATGAGCAGGCTGGTCTGTCCAACGACTGACCCGGCCCATCTGTGACAGAGTGGCGCGCAGCCTCACGCTGCGCGCCATTTCTTTTGGTCGCGCCATTGCCAACATGTGCCGACCTCATGCATCAAAGGCACAACCCCAGAAAATCACCAATAAATATCAATCAAATTCAGGTGCGAAATTATAAAATAGAAATATATTCCGTATAAATTTTCCATACGTCATCTCCTCAAATAGTCATCAAGGACTGCAAATTCATGCAGCAACTGTTGAGGAGTGGAACATGGAAAAGACTATCGTTCAGGATCAGTTGATCGATCTCGGCAGCGCCTCTGCCGAAACCCTGGGTGGCGATATGGCCGGAACCGACGAAACCTTCGGCAAGAGGGAGGTCGGCCTCGCCGACGATTGATCGCGGCACGCGCCTAACGGTGGCGGGCGACCTCGTGGTGGCACGCCACCACCGCCCCTTAAGCCGCGTCTTGCATCGCGCACCAGCACAGGAATGCATCATGGACAACGAATGCAAAGCCGAATGGATCGATCTCGGTCGTGTGAGCACAAACACCTTGGGCGGCGCTCTGCCTGGCGCCGAGGAAATTCTCAATCTGAACGGCGACGGTCTCTCGAACGATTGATCCCCCGGCGTGCGGGGCTTCTCAGCACGCCAATCCTTCGAGACCAGCAGGAGGAGACAAGCCATGGGGTTTCAGCTTCGTACCGGTATCAGCTTTTGTGAGGTCAGCGACAGGCTCCTGTTCCTCGATGTCGTCACCGACCGTTATTTCTGTCTGCAGCCGGGCGCCGAACATGCCTTTCGCAATGTCATAGCGGGCACGGCGCTCGAAGAGAACGACGTCAAGGCGCTGGATGCCATGATGCGCTCCGGCACCCTGGTGCAAACAACAGGCCACAGCTTGCCCTCACCTTTGCGCGTTAGCCGGCACGCATCGCTCAGCATGCTCGATAGCGAAGACCTGCGGGTGTCGCGCGGCGCCATCTGCGGCGCCCTTTTGGCAATTTTCCTTGCCCGTTTCAGCTTGCAGCATAAACGCCTGCACACCATTCTACGCGCACTCGATCTGCGAAAAATCCCCTGGCCTCGTAGCGGGCAGGTGGATCTTGAGCCGATCCAGGCCGCCGCGGCAGCCTTTGAAGCCACATCGCGGATTGTGCGCTCGCATGACAAATGCCTGTCGCGCTCCATCGCATTGGCTCGCTACCTTGCGGCCCGTGATCTGCCTGCCGATTTGATGATCGGGGTCAAACTCCGGCCCTTTGCCGCTCATGCCTGGGTCCAGTCGGGGCGATGGCTGGTCAATGACCGGATCGATATGGTCCGCGACTATACCCCGATTTTGGTCGTCTGATGCGGGCCCGCTATGTCGTCCGGCTCGCCCGTGCCGCTCAAGGCAGGGATGATGCAATCGAACGCTTCGCTCAAGGGCTCAGCACATCTGCAGCGGGTGTGTCTGTCATCCGGCTCGGCGGCCTCACCATCGCAACCCTCGGCCCCCCTCTCCTTCGTTGCGGTGCCCATGGGGTGATCGTTGGATCACTCTTCAAACGGGATGGTGGAGGAGCAATCGCCAGCCTGACCGATCGGGAACAGCACCGTATCCTCGCCAGCCGAGGGGAATATCTGACGGACCTTTTTTGGGGGCCTTATATCGCGCTCCTGCCAAATCGGGACGGAACCACGCTCGATGCGATCCGCGCGCCCCTGGGGGACTTGCCCTGTCTCTACACCGACGTCGGGGATGCGACGATCCTGGCCTCGGATGTCGATCTCCTTCGAAATCCCGGGGGGTATCGACCTCAGGTGGACTGGGAACAGGTCGTGCGCCACCTCGCCTGGCGCTATGTCTCGGAGCCGGATACCTGCCTCATCGGTCTGCGCGAGCTTCAAGGCGGCAAAAGATTGGCGATCAAGGACGCCGGCAGCCGGGAAGAGGAACTGTGGTCGCCCTGGCGCTTTGCAAGCGCCGACCAGCAGCTCACCACGCCAGGAGAAGCCGAAGCTCAGGTGCGGCAGGCCACGCTCGATTGTATCGCGTCGCGCGCAGCTCAGTTCGAGGCTGGGGTTGTGATGCTGTCAGGCGGACTTGATTCCTCCCTGGTGGCAACCGGCCTGAAAGGCACCTCCATTCGCCTCGCCGCTCTCAATCTCGTCACTCAGGATCCGGGCGGCGACGAGGTTCGCTATGCAGCACAGGTTTGTGAGACGCTGGACATCCCTCTGACGCTCGGCCTGCGCGAGGTGGCGGGAATAGATATAAACCGCAGCGGTGCCGCCGGGCTGCCCCGGCCAAGCGTTCGAGGATTTCTGCAAGAATCCAACAGGCTCGTCTCGGAAGCCGCAGCGGCCCATGGCGCCACGGCGATCTTCAACGGTGGCGGGGGCGATGGCATCTTCTGTTCCTTGCAATCGGGCGCCCCGGTTGCAGACCGGCTGCTGGCGACTGGTATCGGGCGCGCGATCTTGCAGACAGCCCACGATATGAGCCAACTCGCACAGGCCAGTATCTGGTCCGTGCTTGTCGATGGCATCCAGCGGGCCTGGCTCGGGAAACCTGCCTATCGTCTGGTCCCCGAACTCGATCTGCTTTCAAGCGATGTCCGCGAGCAGGCGGCGCGACGGCCTGGTCACCCATGGATGACGATACCTCCGGGCATGTTGCCGGGCAAGGCCATGCATGTCCGCATGACGACCTTCGCGCAGAGCTACGTCGAAAGTCTGGATCCGCGCAGCGCACTGCCGGTCATCGCCCCGCTGCTCAGCCAGCCGCTCGTCGAAGCCTGCCTGCGGGTCCCAAGCTGGTATTGGCTGGAGCGCGGTCACAATCGCATGATCGCCCGGCGCGCTTTTGCCGGGAGCCTGCCCGAGAATGTGCTGCTTCGACGGTCGAAGGCCGCGCCCAACAGCTTTGTCGCGGAAATCTTCGATTATCACCGCCCGGCCATCCGCGCGCTGGTTGAACAGGGAGAACTGGGCCGCCGAGGCCTGATCGATCTGCCGGCCACCCTGGCACTCATCGATCAGCAAAGCCCGCTCAAAGGTCCCGGCTTTGAGCGGATTCTGGAGATTGTCGATGTCGAAAGCTGGGCCCGGAGCTGGGCGACGCGCGAGGCAGACTAAGGGTTCGAAACGGTCGCCTTCTCTTCAAGCTTGCGGCGCATGTCCTGCCAGCGTCGGTATTGCTCTGCCTTGACCGGATCGGGATCGACCTTCCCCTGAAGCCAGAAACTGAACCAGTCGAGATTTCGATTGTAGACGGCCTGCTTGTGGATGGGCTGCCATTTGATGTGATGTTCGCCGGGGAAGACATACATATCGACCGGCTGCCCAGCTTCCCGAAGCGCGGTGAACGTTTCGAGGCCGAGATTGAGTTCCTCATCCGCCAATTGCATCAAGATGGGTCGGTCCATCCTCCGTGCGGCGAGTGTCATCGAAATTGGCGCCCAGAAATCGATGGGTTCGGTGATTGATCGAGGATAGCCCAGCTTGTGCATCTCATCGGCAAAGCCGATGCCTCCTGCAATCATCATCGCTCGCGTATCGGTGCAGCAACTGCTGATTGCCGCCGCCGCGAACAGGCGTGAATTGACCAGCGCATAGCGCGTTTGCGTTGCCCCATCGCTCAGGCCCGTGATGCCGATCCTCCTGGGATCAGCGATGCCGCGATCGATTACCATGCGTACCCCGGTCATCATGGATGAGTGCAGGCTCTTGCGCTCGGACCAGTCCTTGATGCCGGCCGCGCTCAACTGTTCCCAATTATGGATGTCGGGTGAATTCGCGCCGAACGGATCCAGGCCATCGAGGCTGAGGACCGCAAAGCCCCGCGCCGCAAAGGCATGGATGGGATATTCGTCGCCGGTTCCGCCTCGCAAAAATCCGCGGCTGCGATATTGCGTGATCACCATGGGCAAGCGGGTTCCGGGCTTGTAATCAGGCGGCAGGACCAGATCGCCATAGGCCGGCATGCCAATGCCGTTGACCCATTTCAAACGCTCGACATGGCCCAGCCGGATGGTCTGAAACTCAGGGTTGGGATCGAAAATCAGCCGTTGCTTCCCGCTGTGAAGGTCGATCGAGACAATACGGCGCGGCATCACCGAATTTTCGACAGCGCAGATGAGGCTGCCCGCCGCAGGGAGGCAAGCATTGAACTGGTCCGCCGAGTGCAGGATACGCTGCGGCGCTTTGGCTCCTATGCGCCAGCGAAACAGCCCTGTCTCGCCGTTGCGCCACCCCTCACGCTTGAGAATGAGCAGCGATTGTCCGTCCCGATCCCACCAAAGGTCTGCGACGGCGCCGTTACAGTCTACAGAACTGCACGATACCGTCTTCCCGTCAGCCAGACTGGCCAGCAGCTTGAGCGGGCTGACCGGATTGTCGGTGGCGTGCTCGGTCCACGCCTTGCGACCATCCGCGAGAGCAATGGCCGGCAGTCCTCCAGAGACCCTCGTCACGCGGATTTTTTCGGCGGCGCTGGCAGCCTCAATCAATCCGGTGTCCGGATCGATGCGGTAGGCCTCATCGGGCAAGGGCGACGGAATAAGCGGCCTGGCACCGATTTGCGGCGAAATACGGGCATCATAATGCCAGCCGATCTCCCCCTCCTTGTCGATCGCTTTGGCAGCCTCGATCCTGGCCGGCCGGGCGGCGTAGATGATATCATGACCGTTCTCGCTCCAGCTTACGGCATCAATATCGATTGGAGACCTCGTCACCGGCATCGCGCCCCCGCCGTCACTTCGGGCGCGCCATGCCTGGGTTATACCGTGATCGCGTCGGCGATAAGCGACCCACCGGCCGTCGGGCGACCAGACCGGTGAAACTGTCGCGGCCTCCCCAAGGGTGAATGTTGCGCCGCGAAGGCCAACCTCGACCAGAATCTGTTCGCCACCCTGGTCGAGGATGCGGGGATCGGGAGGGCCCTCACGATTGATCACCACCATCGCCCGACAAGCACTGTTGGTGGCAGGATCAAGCCGATTGAGAGAGAAGGCGATGTGTTTCCCATCCGGTGACAGTGCCAGGGGGCCCGGATTCTTATAGGACCAGTCCGGCGATCCAATGTCACGCAGCCGCAACACATCGTCGCTCGTAACGAGCCGCGCGGCTTGCTGCCCGCTGGCCGGCCCTGGCAGCAGATCGGCGCAGTTGGCGTGCGAGGTTTGCGCGCCGCCCACCAGGCACATGAGCGGAAAGGTCGTGCGAAGGACGGCCACGCGGGCACTGCGGCGGACATGTCCTACCATGACTTGGTCACTCCCACGCCGATGTAACGTCCGACAGGCGAGTAATTCGTGCTGTCATAGGCCGCATCGCCATAATTCGTCGTCACGATGGTCGTCGGCTTGTCGTTGAAGATGTTTTGAGCGGTGAGGCTGAGCGCCACCCCATGAAGCGCGCCCTTGCGATCACCGATATTGTAGCGCGCGGTGAAATCCTGAGTGACCATGCCTCCCACGGCAATCGGCACTGCATAGCGAATATCGCTGACGCCGCCGATATAGCTGGTCGTTGCGCTGAGCATGAGGCCCCCCAGCTTCCAGCTCATGCTCCCGCGCCCCCGCCAGTGAGGCGGATTGAACATGGTTCCCGCGAGCTGAGTTGTGGCCGCCCCAGGCACAAGCACCTGGCTGCTGGTGAGATAGGCAAGGTCGCCATTCAACCCGATCTCGCCCTTCCCGCCGGGCAATTTCGTTCTGTAGTTGAGCAGCAGATCGACGCCATGGATCACCTGCCGCCCGGCGTTGACACTGCTGTTGTCGATAATGGCTACGGCGCTCGAGGGGTTATATGTGCTGTTGCCGGACAGAGGGATGAAATTGGGTGTGTTGAGGGCATTGGCGACCGCTGTCGAAGATGGTGAAAGCGTGACATAGCGAGCATAGATCGGATTGCTCAGCGATTGGCTGGTGTAGGTGATCGGCACCACGATGCGATCGCGGTAGATGGTCGAGAAATAGCTCGCCTGGAGGTTCAGACCCGCGATCTGATGCGGGCTGTAGTCAAGGGTTGCCGTCCAGGTTTCAGCGCGCTCTGGCTTGAGCGCGGGATTGCCACCTGTCAGCAGCAACGCTGTTGCCGTCGATGGATAGCCGCTTCCGCCAGCGCCCGATGCGTAAATGGCCGAAGTGCCGCTGATCTGATATTGCTGATAGAGCGTGGGCGCCCGGAAGGAGCGTCCCCAACTGCCCTTCACGACAAGGTCGGGAAACGGGGCATAGATCAGGCCGAGTTTCGGGGTGGCGACCGAGGCGACACCTGGATATCGCTCATACCGCAGTGCGCCGCTCAGATTGAGCCGACTGATGGCAGTGACGCCCTGCTCGGGGGCGATCACCGGCACACTGATTTCGCCATAGGCGTAGCGGCTATCCTGTGAGGCGATGATGTTGCTGGTGCTGCCCACACGGAGCTGCTGGAACTGGTTGTAGCGATAGCCAAGTCCCAGCGCGAGCTTCACAGGCCCGGCGGGGAGAGTCAGGAGCCGGCCATCTGCGGTCAGTTCGCCAGAAGCGCCGCTGTTGCAATAACAAACCTGCAAGGCCGTGGTGAGCGAGGGCCCAGTATAATATCGGTTTTCCAGATGAACGGTTTCTGTCCCGTAGACACCGGAAAGTTGCAGGCGCCAGCCGGCGGGCAGATCAAGCTTGAGCGATGGCGCAACCGCAACCGAGCGGCTGGTCGTAGCCTGATCGATGTGGCTGACACTTCGATCGCCGGCAAAATTCGAAGCCCAGCCGCCCAGACTCCAGCGTTTGTTGAAAATGGCATCCACATCGAACGTCAGATTGTCGGTTAGTGCCTGATGACCCGTCAGGGCAACAGCATGATGGTGCAAGGCAGGATAGAGGGCCACACCCGGGCGAACCGCGGCAAAGCTGCGGTCATTCGACATGATGTTGGTGTTGCTGGCATATTCATAGGCCGCGACCAGGCCCCCGCTCTTCCAGCGGTGCCCGGCGACCACACCATATTGCTGCTGAAAATCCCCACCGTCGGTGGCGCCGCCGATGTTGGCCGATGTCTCCAGCCCCTGAAGATCATGGCGCAGCACGATGTTCGCAACACCGGCGACGGCGTCCGATCCGTAGAGCGCAGAGGCGCCATCGGCGACGACATCGACCTTTTCGACCATGCCGAAGGGGATGGCCGACAGGTCGATTCCCTGCCGTGATCCGTTATAGGCAAGGCGATGCCCGTCGAGCAGGGTGAGCGTGGCATCGCTGCCAAGGCCGCGCAGATTGATCGTCGAAGCGCTGCCGACATTGATGCCGCCTGCGGTCGGCACATTGTTCCCAATGCCCGGATTCTGCCCGCCCCCGAAACTTTGCGGCAGGTTGCGCATCACGTCGCCGAGGCTGGTGGCCCCGCTGTCCCGCATAGCGAGCCGGTCGATCACGATGGTCGGCGAAGCAATCGGTGCGCCCCGGATCAGGCTTCCGGTCACAAGGATGTCCGGAGCGACCTCCCCCGATGGCGCGCTTCTCCCGCCTTGGCTATCGTCGGACTCGATGACAAATCCACTCTCGATCACGCGCAGGCGAAGCCCGCTTCCGGCCAGCGCCGCCGCGACAGCAGCCTGCGGGGTGAAATCTCCGTCAAGCGGTGGCGCCTGACGGTTGGCCAGTAGTTCAGCCCTCCCCCCGATCGCCGTACCCGAAGCCTTGGCAATATCGCGCAACGTCGCGGTCAACGGCTGCGGTGGCAGGTGATAGCTATGCGTGCCCGCCGTCTGCGCGGCTGCTGGTGCGGCATGAAGAACGAAGGCAATCGTGCTGGTGGACAGTGAGGCGGCGAGGACCGCTTGACGCAACAAACCCATGAATATGCTCCCCGGGCGACGGCCACATGGCCGCCCCTGGGGACCCCGACGAAATAGCCTCCGATTTACCCTAGTGCTTTTTTTGAGGCGATCGGCTTAGGATGAAATTACCCTGCCGATCCCCTGACACCGCGAGATGCAGCGAGCCCGAAAGCATATCTGCAAGGCCAGCGGCATCCCTCGCCGCAACAGTCCCCGTGAAAAGCAGCTCGCCAAGCTTAGGCTCCGCCAAAACAAGGTGATGTTCATTGTAACGATTGGCCATCGCTATCACCTCACTCAAAGGCCTGCTGTCGAACCCCAGCATGCCCGATGGCCAGCTATCCTCACCGGAGCGAGCGGGAAACGGTTTGGGCTCAACCGGGGGAACCGCCTGGGCCTTACCGACCGGTAACGCGAGGCTCTGACCTGGAATCAGCATCTGGCCTGTATGGGCAGGGGCGCCGCGATCAGCCGTGCGCTTGACCTCCACCGAGCCACGCAGCAGGGTTACGGCGATGGCTCGTGCGCCAAGAGCAACATCGAAAATCGTGCCATGCGCAACGACCAGACGGTCACCGGCCTGCACCACAAACAGCCGTGCGGCATCGTGCGCGACCTCAAAACGCGCCCGCCCCTTTTCAAGAACGACCCTGCGCTCCCCGTCCGTAAACGCGACCTTCGCCATGCTGGCCGTGTCGAGCGTCATCTTTGAGCCATCGTCCAACGTCAGGGTCCGGATCTCGCCCAGCCGACTGATCAGCTCGCGATCGTCGTTACGCTTCGACATAGAGCCGATGACGTGATGAATGCTCAGGCCAGCCAGCGCCAGCAGTCCCGCACCAAGCGCGGCAGCGATGCCCAACGGCATCCGGAATCCCTTTTTCCGGGCCTTCGCTTTCGCACGCTTCTGGACAGCAGGCGTCCTCGCAACAAGCGGCTCGCTCTGTTCCCAACTTTCAAGCACGGCCTCAAAAGCCGCGGCATGCCCCGGATCGGCATTGAACCAGGCCTCGAACTCGCGGCGGCAAGCCTCGCCATCAGGACCGTTGATCCGGGCGAGCCACGCCGCTGCCTCTTCGCGCATCTTTTCGGTGAATCCGTTCACCGGACCCTCCTCGACCATCAAAGCGACCTCAGCGTGCGATCGAGGTGGCAGATTGCCTTGCTCATATGCCACTCAACCCCTTTGACGCTCATACCCATCCGATCGGCGATCTCACCATACGACTGCCCATCCACACGGTGAGCGAGAAAAATCTCGCATGTCTTCGGGTTTAGTCGCTTCAGCGCTTTCTGAATACGGGCAATCATATCGCGCGCCTCAAGGGTGGACGTCATATCCGGCGCCTGGAGGTCCACATCCTCTATCGGCACGCTGCGGGCACGGGCACGCTCGAAGGCAGATCTCGCGCGATCTTTCTGTATGTTGGTCGAAATGCTGTTCAGTAAGGCCCCTGGCCGCACCACGACCGGTTTCTCTTCGGCCATTGCGTCTGCGAGACGCACAATGCTGTCATGCAGGATGTCTTCGGCATCCTGAGGATCGGACCGCCTCGCGATGCTGCGCATGATTTCTGGCCCCTCCCGTCGATACAGATCGTCAAGAACAAGTATGCTTCCCTTGGTCACGCGACCATCGGGCAGCGCACCACCGCCCCCGGCAAGGCGCGGAACCAGACCGCCTAGAAATTTCAAGATCACCGCCATTGCCGCCCCCGTATAGGAGGTCTCTCAGCATGGCTTGAGAAACAGTTGATCGTTCGAGAAAACATGCACGGCTTGCCTTGTGTCGCGAGGCAAAAGCCGGCCAAAAGCCGGGTGTTGAGAACATGCTTGAACACGCGCCGACGCCTTTAGCCGCAAGCGGCTTGTACATGCGCGTCGGCCACCCGGACTCTTAGTTTAGGGCGGATTGGAATTTCATCAATTTCAAGCGAGGTTCTCACGCCTCGACGCTGCTTACCTTGCAGCGCCCGCGAAAGTTACTACAGTTTTGTGAATCTGCAAGCCCTGAAAATTCGACAATAGCGCTCACCCTTGGCAATCGCAGTCTGATGCATTGAGATTCATCGGGCGAGCGAACCGGGCCGCTTATAACAGCCCAGAGCCGATGTGTTCGATTATATCGAGCGTTTCTACAATCCCACCCGCAGGCACTCGACCCTAGGTTATCTCAGCCCTATCGACTTCGAACGCCAGGCTGGGGTAGCTTGAAGAACCTTATCTCGGTGTCCATCAAACCGGCAGCAGGCCCCAGTCTTTCCAATCTTCACTGAATTTGCGTCGCCTGGTGAAAGGGGCCGCTGGTTCAGGTAGAGCGGTCGCACGGCGTATAATCCCTCCGCCGCGACAATCTCTGAAATGGCGGATTTCCGGATTATCATCCCGCGCGAAAAGAAGCTCTTCACCCCTAACCATACCCCGCCTTTGGGCCTTCCATAAGCCACGAACCAACTGTTCGCTTGGGCGCTAGCATCCGCCTGCAAGTATGGTACTCTGCACAAACAAATCATAAGGGGCGCACCGAGAATTGTTGCCGTCAAATGACCTCATTTGGGGAGAGGGTTATGGACGTTCATACGGTCAATCAATGCGTCGAGCAGCTTCCTGAAGCTGCAAGCCATCTACGAGCGAATGGATTTACACAGCCGTTACATGAGATAAATCTCGCAATCCAATCGTTACAGAATATTGCTGGGTGATGGGGCGGCACGGGTAAAATGTAGTTTACGGAGCGCCAAAATTTACATGGCAGGTACTGGAAAAATCTAATCCTTGCGTTAGGGGCAGCGCGTGGACTGCAACGCTCCCAGTGCGCATGTCTGCGTTTTGTGTATCCGGCCTACCAGAGACCAGGCCGGGTACACAATTCCTCGAATACGACCAGCGGCAAAGTGGATTTCGATCGGTGGGCCATTGTTGAATTTTCGCTGATTGCGTTGCTGTTTTTTTGTCGCTCTTCTGTTGAGCATTTGGCCAATATGACGACTTTGGCACTCTATTACATGCTCGCCAAGATTTTCAGATTGCGTGCCTCTCAATGCCGGAAACGCCCGGTGTAAAATGTTCTTTGGATCTCTGTGTATTAACCCAATGTTCCGGCGTGTTGGTTCAAAGGCTTCGAATGCGACGGATCATTCTTACGACCTTGACGATACGCCTCTGGCTGGTGGGTTTCGCCTATTTCGTGTTGGCTGCCCTTACAGTTTCCTTCACGCGATTTGATGGCGGAGCAGCATTCATCTGGCTGTCCTCGGGCCTCTTGCTTGCTCAGCTTTCGCTTTTGCCCATTCGGAAATGGGGGGCAGCTTTTCTGCCTGCCGCAATCGCCATTCTGGTGATGGTGAGCTGCTTTGGCCTTGGCATAAGAGCCGCACCCACGATCATGGTCGCCAATCTCATGGACCCATTGATCGCTGCGCTCGGCATCCGCTGGGCCTGCGGAATGGGGCTGAGGATTGATACCGTTCGCGCCATCGTCGTCTTTTTGCTGTCGGCTGGGGTTGCAGGGCCAGCGCTCTCGGCTCTGGCCGGTGCGGCTGCCATCAGTCATTTTACTGGCGGCGGTTTCTGGACCAATTGCTTTACCTGGTTTGCCGCCCATGGCCTGGGCACTACCCTGTTCACCCCGCTGATGTTTGTGGCTTTGTCAGGAGATGCAAAGCACTGGCGGACCGAGGCCAGATCGAGCAGCCTCGTGACAACGCTGGCCTTGTCTCTGGTCGCATTGGTCGCCGCGGTGGTGTTTCGTCAGAGCGCGCTTCCGATCCTATTTGTTCCATTTCTGCCCATGACGCTGGCCACGATCCTGTGTGGACGCGTTGGTGCGATCGGCAGTTGTGTCATTGTGGCGATCATCGGCGGCCTTTATACGGTCCATGGCCTTGGGCCGGTCAATCTCGTGCATGCCTCGGTGGGCCTCCGGGCACTGTTCCTGCAGGCCTATATTGGCTGCTCTGCCCTGCTGGTGCTCCCCATCGCTGCCCTGCTGAGACAACATCGCGATCTGACAGATCGTGTCGGGGAAAGCGAAGCCCGATACCGCGCAATGGCCGAGAGCCTTGGCGATGGCATTGTCGATGTCGCGGTCGGGGGCACCATTCGCTATGCATCACCCGCCGTCGCTCAAATCGTTGGCATAGCGCCCGAAGAATTGATCGGGCGGAGCGCACGAACCCTCGTCTTGGAAGATGATTTGCCCAATTTATGGCTCGCTTACGAGCAGGCGATGGCTTCGCCTGGAAGAGCTATCAGGGCTCAGTACCGTGGCCCCGACCTCGCCTCCATTCGCTGGTACGAAACGATGCTTCGCACAGTCCAGGCACCGACGGGTACCCAGTTGGGTGTTGTGGGCTCGATCCGAGATATCACGGAAAGGAAGGAAGCTGAGCTTCGTCTCAGCACGGCAGCGCGGACCGATGTGCTAACCGGCATCGCCAATCGGCGTGCTTTTGAAGACATCATGGAGCAGCGGCTAGGGCAGTTGGCCATGTCACCTTGCGAAGCCAGCCTTGCCCTTTTCGACCTCGATCACTTCAAGGCCATCAACGACACCTATGGGCACGCTGCCGGTGACCGGGTCCTGCAAACCGTGGCGCAGGCCGCCCGCGCGCAACTACGAGAGGATGATATCATCGCCAGGGTCGGCGGAGAAGAATTTGCCGTGCTCTTCTGGGACCTGGACAAAGACCGTGCTGCAATCGCGGCAAATCGGCTGCGCGCCGCGATCTCCAGCCTTGCCATTTCCGTGCCCGGCAAAGGCTCGCTGAACATCACCGCCAGTATGGGGCTGGCTGAGGTCCGGGCTGGAGAAGAGTTGAGTCAGCTATGGCATCGCAGCGATATCGCCATGTATGAAGCCAAGCATGGTGGCCGCAATTGCATGCGCGTTGCCGCCTGACGCATCTGCCTCCCGACAGTTTGACACTCCTTAACATGCAGACCTCGCAAGCATGTGCCATGGTCAACCATCAGTTGCCCGACGGGCGTCGCCACCGTGGGCAACGGGGCGTCGCCTCTTCCTGGCGGCAAGGATTGGGAGGGGCGATTGCATTCGATCTGTACTCTGGGCTTGGCGCTCACACTTTCTAGCGGCGCAACCTTGGCCTATGCGGCCCCCACCGGAAGTAAAGACCTCGACCAGGATCTGGAACCCCGCTACGAGCAGGCGCAGTATTCGACCGTGGCGGCACACCGAGAAGGCGACGGCCGTTGGGGCGAGGAAACCGGCCGGAAACTCGCCCTGGATCTATGTTCCCAAGCCGTGTCCCAGCAAACATCCGGCGCAGGGTTTGCTCGGCTTGGTCCGGTGACCCAGGAGATCTGGAAGCACTGGGGCTTTCGCATCGCTGGCGTGTTCTACATCCAATCGCGAGCAGCGCAGAACGCCGATCAACCTGGCCCCTTGAGACGTGGAAGTTACGTCTGTGACACGCGCGACGGCCAGATCCAGCGGCTGAAATTACACGGCTATTGAGGGATTTCAGTTCCCGCTGAAAAGCCTGACATTCGATGCACGTGAACTGCTTGCGGATAACGAGCCTCCATTCAGCGTACCACAACATCCGGGCGCATCGGTGCGAGTTTGGACAGGAAGCGGTTTTGCGCGGCAAAGCGCACATGCTCTTCGGACATGGCGCGTTGCAGCAGTTCGACCAGCCGGTTCATATCGGCCTGCTGCACCCCCAGATCCTTGTGCGAGGAGGCCATGTCGCGCCCGCTGTAGCTGCATCCTGCGTTGAGCAGGAAGCAGAACTGCTCGAAAAGCGTGCGCTTGAAACGCACCTTGTCATGCTTGAAGAAGATCTCGCCGATCACCTTGTCGTCATAGCTCAGTTGGGTGAAACGTTCGACGATGCGGTGGATGCCCTCCTGCCCGTGAAAGGCATGCGCCATGCCTGTTCCGGCAAAGGGCCGCGCCCCGGCATTTTGCGGGCTCAAAGTATAGGGATCAACCTTCTCCTCGCCCGGCACGGCATAGGGCGCGCCGGGCGGCGGCGTGTCGGGCGCGGCATCCGTGGAGACCGGCGGCTGCGCCATCATCAGCGCGGAGGTTGCGATCAGAACGAACATGGGATCAATCTCCGCTTAAAAAGCCGCTTGCAACGAGAAGAGGGCGCCGCGCTGCCGGTCGATGGTGGCGATCGAGCCAAGGTCGGTATAGGCCACGGTCGCCGTCAGATTGCGGTTGACCGCATAGGCGACAAAGCCATCGAACCAGGCGTTTTCGTGGGCCACCCCCAGATTGTCGGGCTTGCTGCGATACTCACCGCCCACGACCAGGCGCCGCGACAGCTGATAGGCCAGCGAGCCCTCGAACTCGAGATGATAGGCATCGCTCTTGTCGCCGCCGAAACCCAGAAGGCCGATCTGATTGGCCTTCGTCATCCGCAGCGTGGTGTTGACCAGCAGGCTGTCAGCCAGGATCAGCTTTGTGGCACTGGCATAGACATCGACCCCCGAGGCCGATTTCGCCCCCAACGCCCTCACGATGCTGCCGTTGAGATTGTGCTTGTACTGCACCCCCACGGCAATCGCCGGAACCAGCGGATTGTCATAGACCACATCGCCTAGCAGGCGCAGCTTGGCCCCCACCACATCCTGCCTGAACGTATAGTCCCGCCCCAACCCGAGCGCCGCGCCGATCTTCTGCGTGTTGAAATTCTGGCGCGCATAGGACAGTTCGAGCCGATTGAAGAGGCCCAACGCCGCGCCCGCACTGCGATATTCGTAATCCTTGAGTTCATCGTCGGTGACATGGGCCGAAACACCGATGCCATCCTTGGTCTCGTTGCCCGCAATCGTCGCCCATGGGGCCAGACCGCCACCCGATGCACCCTCCACCGTGCTGATTCCATTGGTCAGCAGCAGCTTGCCCTCATTGCGCAAGGGCTCGCCGCTGGCCGTGACCGGCAACAGGCATGAGGCGCACAGGCCGAAGGCAGCCGGGGACAGGACGGATCGGAAGAAAGGCTTTCGCATCCCGTCTGCCTGACGGAAAATGGTTAATGGAGCGCCAATAGCCCTAAAATTCCCCGTTTTGCGTTAACCCGCCCTTTGCGGTTTTTACGCTAGGCAAAGCTCCATGCTTCGCTTCCTCACCCCCCTGCCGGGTTTCGCCGTCATGCTGCTGACCCCTTCGCTCGCCATCGCGGGCGATCTGGAACTGCATGTGGTCGACCAGATGGGCAAACCCGTCGCCGATGCGGTCGTCACGGTGAAACCGGCTGCGGGCCTGCCCAACCGGCCGATCACCTTTCCCTGGCCTTTGACGATGGTGCAGCAGAACATCGCCTTCAACCCGCATGTGCTGATCGTGCCGGTGGGCGCCACCGTTCCTTTTCCCAACAAGGACAATGTGCGCCACCACATTTATTCCTACTCGAAGCCCGCGCGCTTCAACATGAAACTCTACGGGCAATCCGAAGTGCCCACCTACACCTTCCGGACGGCAGGAGCGGTGGCGCTGGGCTGCAACATCCACGACAGAATGAGCGGCTTCATCAAGGTGGTCGACACGCCCTATGCCGCCAAAAGCGGGCATGACGGCACGGTGCGCATCTCTGGCATGCCAGGCGGCAATGCCACGGTGACGATCTGGCACCCGATGGCGCGCACGCCCGACAATGAGATGGTGATGCAGGTCGCGCTGGGTGCCTCGGGCGTGGTCAGCAAGCCTGTCTCGCTGACCCTGCGCGGCATGTAAGGCCTTGGCCCGGCCCTCCGCCCTGTTTCGCGCCCTTATCCCCCGGCGCTGGCTCTCCTCGCTTTCGCGCAAGATCACGCTGTTCTATGGCGCGCTCACCGTGATCACGATAGTGCTGATCGTAATGGGCATGCGCTATGGCATCGCCAGCTATGCCGAGGCGACGATCAACCAGGAGATGGCGTCGGGCAGCGCGGTGTTCGAACGCATGGCCGCGATGCGCTATGACCAGATGCAGCAGGCCGGTCGCGTGCTGTCGCATGATTTCGGCTTTCGCACGGCATTGGCCACGGGCGACGCGCCCACGATCATCTCCGCGCTCGACAGTCTGAAACAGCGGCAGGGCATCGAGCAGGCGATGGTCGTCGGGCTCGATGGCTCGATTGTCGGCTATGCGGGCCATCTGAACAAGGACTTCAGGGACGATCTGTGGAAGGCGCTGGACGGCGGCGCGCAGAAGGGCGTCGTCCAGCTGGGCAGCAAGACCTATGCCGCGGTTGCCGAACCGATCGAGGCTCCCACGCTGATAGGCTGGGTGATCTTCGCCAATCCGGTCGGGTCGGACGAATTGACCGACATCGCCCGCCTGACCGCGCTGGACATGAAGCCGCGCATCATGCGTGTGGCCGATCTGGGCCATGGCATTCCCGTCACCAAGGCGGGCAGCAACAGCGCCGCCCTGCGCAATGTGGACGGGGAGCAGATGCTGGTTCAGGCCATTCCGGTCACCAACTTCCTGCCCAACAGCCATATGGGGCCGCGCGTGCTGGTGCTGGAATACAGCCTGAGCAAGGCGATGAACGGCTATATGCCGCTGATCTGGCTGGTGGTGGGGCTGGGCGTGGTCGGCGTGGCACTGGCCGTGGCGGGCAGCTGGTATCTGGCGCGGCGCCTCACCCGCCCGATCACCGCGCTCAACCAAGCCGCCCAGCGCATGAGCATGGGCGAGCATGCCCATGTCACCATCGAGACGGGCGACGAACTCGGGCGGCTGGCGACCAGCTTCAACCGCATGGTCGACGATATCGCCGAGCGCGAGCGGCAGATCACACATCTGGCGTTTCACGATGCGCTGACCGGCCTGCCCAACCGCACGCTGCTGCGCCAGCATATGGCGCTGTGGCTGGCGCATGCGACCCCGGCGAAGCAGCGCGCGCTGATGTGCCTCGATCTCGACAATTTCAAATCGGTGAACGACACGCTGGGCCATCCCACCGGCGACGCCTTGCTGTGCGAGGTGACCAGCCGCCTGATCGCCACCTGTGGCGACAGCTTTGTCGCGCGGCTGGGCGGCGATGAATTCGCGGTGGTGATGGATGACGATCTGCGCTCCCCCACCGCGCTGGCGCGCGACATTCTGGCGGCGATCAGCCAGCCCTTCCTCGTCAACGGCCACCGCATCGTCATCGGCACCAGCGTGGGCCTGGCCATGGCCCCCACCGATGGCGACACGCCGATGGACCTGCTCAAGAACGCCGATCTGGCGCTGTATCGCGCCAAGAGCGACGGCAAGGCGGGCTATCGTTATTTCGAGACAGGCATGGACGCCGAGGCCCAAGAGCGGCGCCTGATGGAAATCGACCTGCATGACGCGCTGGCCAGAAGCGAACTGGAGCTGCATTTCCAGCCGCTTTTCGGCCTGTCGCAGAACCGGGTAACGGCCTTTGAGGCCCTGCTGCGCTGGAACCACCCTATGCGCGGCAGTGTCTCGCCGGTCAATTTCATTCCCGTGGCCGAGGAGACCGGCCTGATCATCCCCATCGGAGAATGGGTGATCCGCGAGGCCTGCCGCATTGCCGCCAGCTGGCCCGAGGACATCCGCGTCGCCGTCAATGTCTCCCCGGTGCAGTTCCGCAGCAATTCGCTCAACACCATCGTGCTTCAGGCGCTGGCCGCCAGCGGGCTGGAGCCGGGCCGGCTCGAACTGGAAATCACTGAAAGCCTGTTCATCGACAATGTCGAAGGCACGCTGGCCTCGCTCCACAGCCTGAAGGCGATGGGGGTGCGCGTGGCGCTCGACGATTTCGGGACGGGCTATTCCTCGCTCAGCTATCTGCGCGCCTTTCCCTTCGACAAGATCAAGATCGACCGCAGCTTCATTGTCGATCTGCTCTCGCATGACGGGGCCACCGCGATCATCAAGTCGATCACCAGCCTCGCCGAAGCGCTGGGCATCGAAACGACGGCAGAGGGCGTGGAGAATGTCGACCAACTCGACATTCTGCGCGATCAGGGCTGCTCGCATATTCAGGGTTATTATTTCAGCCGCCCGATGCCTGCTTCGGAAATCGGCAGATTGCTGAAGCTAAACACCGAAAATCGGCAGAACGCGGCTTAATTGCTAGTTCATAGGCACCTGATCAATCGCAGCTTGCCGTCATCCGCGCAACTGCACCGACCGGTTGAACCTATGGTGGCTAAGCAAAACCAACCTCGGAACCCGCCTTTCCAGCTCCCACAACTCTTAAGCCAGGTGCCGGCCACAAGCATTCCTCGCGCGGCCGACCCCTGATCAAATTTCCGTCCTTTCTGACAAGGTAAGCGCGTCATCCATATCTACGCCAGGCGTGGCCGTCCACGCCCTGCCACGGGGAACACCAGTTGCACGTAGGCAAGATAGACCTTTTGATACTTGAGAATGCCCACCGCTCAGCAAAGCCCGCGTGGGCTCAAGGCCTGCCGGAATGGGGCTGACAGGCCATAGCCGGCGTCTGCCAGCACACAGCCGAAACGGACGCCGGAAGCCGCGATCCGGTCGATCTCCTCGATCGCGATGGAAGGCTTCGTTTTGACCTGGCGAAACTCCTCAGGAACGCCGGTCTTGATCATGCGCTCCTCATTCTCGGTCCAGCTATCCGGTAGAAACAGCCGTAAGCTCAACATGACGGGAACCTCGCCCGATACCAGCGTCACCGAGCCGTAGGCCAGCGAAGCTAAACCATGGTTTGGGAGTTGGCCCGCTTACCCAGCCTCGAGGCATATTGAGGCGCCACACCGACTGAGTTGGTGCCCTTCTGGGCATGGCCGTGTCATCGATGATCAACCAGGCCTTCGTCCCGCCCACGAGGGCATCGGCTTGTTCCCATAAAGCGGTTTCCAGCGGTGCGCTGTCCTAGACACCAGCGCCGATAAAATGGTGCAGCCTCCATCCCGAGCCTCCGTCAAAGCTGGTTCCTCATGAATCACGCATCCGCTAAAAAGGGAATCCCAAAAATCACATTTCTGCCAAAGCAGTGCTAGAATAAAGCGCACTGACCGGATTGAGGGACAAGGGTAGGAACAACGGTTGTCAGGTAAAACTCGGAACAAAGCTGTTTCCGGCACCCCGGTTTGTATCGGAGCAACAAGCCTCGCTCCGGCAGCCTTCAGTAGGGTGGTGGCATCCTCGCACGCTGGTTCCGCGCCGCCTCTATCCACCAGACAAGGTCATCTGCGAAGCGGGGAAAGGCACGGTTGAGAGCCGCGCCGCCGTCCCCGACAGGATTGGCGTCTGCATCAAGCGCCTGACCTATCCCGCCGACTGCAAGCGCACTCGAGATCACCACCATTCCCATCTCAGAGAGCGTGCCGTGCCAGGCGTTCGCGGCGCGCACCCCGGAAAAGCGCCCCGCCGAATAGCTGGCAATGGCTGCGGGCCGCCAATACCATTCCTCGAGAAAATGGTCGGTGAGGTTCTTGAGCCCGGGTTGCATGCCCCAATTGTATTCGCCCGTGACAAACAGGAAGCCATCTGCCTCCCGTATCTTGACTGCGAGTTGCTCCAGATTGCCGGGAGCCTCGCCTTCAGGATATTCCTTATACATGCGGTCAAGGATCGGCAGGCCAACCTGCTTGGCATCAATGAGTTCGGCGGCCGCGCCCCGCTCCTGGAGGGCGCGAACCAGATAGCGAGCCAAGCGGATGCCTTGCCGATCGCTGCGATAGGAGCCGTAAAACACGAGAATGCGGTCAGCCATTGTCAGTCCCTCTCGCGTAGCGCCACCCTTCGACCGCCCGCACAAATGTCTTGCGGACCGCACCTTGGCCCAAGATGCCCTATGCATATTTCTCTGAGGCAAAGAAGGGGTGGAGACGAAATTATGGCAATAAGAGGGTTGAAAATGTCACGGCAACCATTTGTTCCGCCGGATAATAATAAATAATTCCACAAGGTATTTTTTGAAATCGAAATTATATTCGCATCCATTCCTGTCGCGGCCCGTATCTTCGCCAGCGTTCCCTTTCTGGGGTCGCCGAGAAAGGATGCCATCATGACGCATTTCACCTTCCGCAACGCGCTGGCCGCCGCCACGATCCTGACGCTGACTCCGGCGCTCGCCAGCCCGCTCTTTGCCAACCCCATGGTTGGCGGGGCCGCCATGTATCCGACGAAAACGATCGTCGAGAACGCGATGAACTCCAAGGATCACACCACGCTCGTCGCGGCCGTCAAGGCTGCCGGGCTGGTCAATACGCTCTCCGGCCCTGGTCCCTTCACGGTCTTCGCGCCCACTAATGCCGCCTTCGACAAGCTGCCGGCCGGCACCGTCGATATGCTGGTGAAGCCGGAAAACAAGGCCATGCTCACCAAGATCCTGACGTATCACGTGGTGGCCGGCAAGATGACCGCCATGCAGATTGCCGCGGCCATCAAGGCGGGCAATGGCTCTGCCACGCTCACCACGGTGCAGGGCGAACCGCTCACCGCGACAATGAAAATGGGCAAGCTGATCCTCACCGATGCCAAGGGGGGCATGTCGATGGTCACGATCAAGGACGTCATGCAGTCCAACGGAGTTATCCATGTGGTGGATACCGTCTTGATGCCCTGATGGATCTGAAAGGGAGGCGCGCGGAACCCGAGCGCCTCCCTCGAACCTGAAGTTTATCCCCGCCAAATGGCCGGAAACAGGCGCTTGAGCGCTTCGACCTTGGGGCGATCGTTGATGACGATGTAGGGGTACTTCGGTCTGAACGCATAAAAATTCTGATGATACGCGTCGGCCGGATAGAAGCGCTTGTTGTCTTCGATACGCGTTGCGATGGGCCGGACTCTAATCAAGCTTGGAGGAAAATCAGGGGGTCATGTCAGAGAACCGCATCGGTCGCGCTTTCTACCGAGCAGAACGAGTCGTTTGCTCATAGGCTAGGCGGGCCGCTGACATCAGACTGTGTCCAGTGAGCGATGCCGCCTCTGGTGTCATCGTCACAGCCACGCCTGCAGGTCCATCAAGGATGACAAGCCCCTCTTCCGCAGTTGCAACACCCGGCTCGGTTTCTGGCTGGGGAATGCTCGATTGCGTCCTCATGCAACCATCCTTTCAGGGGACAGAGACCGTATTCGCAGCCTTGTCATTGTAAAGATACGCGTCGTTGAACTGCGCGCGGGCGCTCAGACGTTCTGGGTCGAACAGCTCGACCACCGATGAGCGAAAGGCACAAAGGCCCTCATCGCGCAGTTGGCGCATGACCCGATTGATATGAACGGATGTCAGGCCGCAAATCTCCGCCAGATCCGCCTGCGTCAGATCAAGGTCAAACCGCCGGCCGTCGCTGAGCCCGGCCGACACAAGGCGCGCATTGGTTTCACAGAGGAAATGTGCCACCTTCCCAAGCGCATCAAGACGCCCCATCCGAAACAGCCAGGCCCGGTGGATCGCCGCATCGATCAATGTGGCGAACCACAACTTACGGTTCATGTCAGGAAAGTCTTTGAGCAGCACCTCCAACGCTGCGTGGGGAACAACTGCGACCGTGCACGGCGTCATCGTCGCCACGTCATGTTCGAGAACCTTGAGTGGAAAGGCGTGCAGGTCAACAAAATCGCCAGGCACATGGATGGCAACCAACTGGCGCAATCCATTCCGGTCATCGATGTAGCGCGACATGATGCCATCGACCAAAAGAGTGCTTTCATCGATTTGGTGCCCTGCACGCATAAGTGTTGTGCGGGCCGGAACATGCCGGACTTCGCTGATGGCCTTCTCGAGCGCAGCCCGCTCCGGAGGCATCAGCTTGACGCCCCGCTTGTCTCTCAGGAAGCGTTGACTGAACATGATCCTTGCGTCTCTCCCTCGCGGTCTCGTCCAATGTCCTCGAACATTAAGACAGGAAAGCGGGCAAAGTTTCGCGGGAGCGTGATAAAGAGCCAGGAGCATGTTGGCGCGATCAACGCCCCCCGGCTTTTTATTTCGCTTGTTTCATCAACTCAGCTTTCCGAGCTGCCATCTTTTCGCCCAGAGCCTTGAGATCCAAATCCGTATCCCTGCTTTCAGGGAACATCTCACTCTCCTCCTCTTCGACGTGATGGTTGATGTATTCGCCCAGTACGGTGACCTTTGCATCAAACAGATGATCGCCGGCCTTCATGCTCCGGATTTCGGCAATCAGTTGCTTTGCGCTGGCGTGCTCGACTTCAGCTTCGTCCAGAAGATCATCATCGTTGATCGCTTCGCGCGTTGCTGGATAGTAGATTTCTTCCTCGATCTGGGTATGGACGATGAGCGCCAGGCAGATCTTATCCGCAAGTGCCTGCTTGTCCGCATTGCCTTCCAGTTCTTCGTACTGCTTGAACCAGGTTTTTACCTCTTTGTGATCCGCCTTCAGCAGTTTGATGGCGTCGGCAGGCCTGGCTGCTGTCCGTGCTGCCTTGCGGCCCGACTTCGATCCGCTTCTTGTGGCATGGGCCGCGTTCTTGGCCTTGGTTTTGGTCGCAGTCATCGGTTCTCTCCAAGATGTCCTTTGGGTATTTCGAGAAGGAACCGACTGTGGCGCGCAAAGACCCATCGAGTTGGAGCAAAGTTAACCTGCATCAGTACGATTGTCAGCCCTACTGGCATAGGAGCCTACATGTGACCCGCCAATTTCCAGGAGGGCCTGCGCGCTGCTGCTAATCGTCCAGTTGCGCAGCCCGTTGCACACAGGCCGGACCGCCAGGCCCCATCACAGGATCATGCTCCGGGTAAGGCAGCGATGCCATGCGCAAACGTGCCTCAGGGTCAGGTGCCTCGCGGCAAATGTCCCAGCTTTGGCCTTCCGGGTAAGCGCCGACCCCAAGGAAATCCTTGGAAGATTTCAGCGCCCGGTGGCCGGTGCCGGCTGGAAGGAGGATCGCATCACCTGCGCTCAATTCTATGTCGCGCCCGCCTGGACCGCCAATCGTCAACACAGCTTGGCCTGCAACCACACCCAACGCCTCATGGGTGGTGGAATGATAATGGTGATAGTCATACACGCCGTCGCGCCATTGCGGCGGCCAGCCATGCGCCTTGAAGATCCTTTCGAATTCACCGATCAGGTCTTCTACTCTGGCGGAGGGCAGTGGCTGCCGATAAATGATGACAGGCAGTCTGGGGTTGTTTGGCACCCAGTCATGCTCGGCGAGGCGGAACGTTATGATCTCCATGAGGATAGAGCCTTTCGCTGACACAAACGAACATTGGCACCCCGGTTCACCGCATAAGCCGTGTTTCTTGCCGCATGAAATTCGTCAGAAAACATGGATTTCGGCGTGGGTAAGGTCAGCCACAGGCGCGTTTTCGCGACGAGGCAGAGAACGACGCCAGACTGCTCACGACGCCGCCCCTACGCGAAGTGTCTGGCTGAATAGCCCCAGGAGAGTGGGCGTGGGCGTCGTAAGGTCCATACCTAGTTCGCGTCAGGTGCGCGTCTGGAGACGTTGCACCAGCCACGCACCCGATGCGCAATCACCAGATCATCGCTGATTTTGTCAGCCCAGCCGTACACGATCCTCATGGTCATCGCGCTGACGACCGCCGTAAGCTGCGGCAACGCTTGCGATAAAAGCACCGATCACCATCGAGAGCGCCGTGAAGAAGCCGATCGCGGAGGACGCCTTCCGGGCCTTGTCGGCCGTTTCACGCAGCGCCTGGACGGTGTTGCCGACACGCTTGCGCGCCTCCTCTGGTGACAATCCCGTCTGAGCCGCAACCTGGTTCGCCAGATAGGATTGGTCGGCGTCATCGACATCGCCATGAGCAAGGACCCGAGTGATCTCCGCCCGCGCGTTGGCCGAAGACGCTTCGGTCATCGGGCGGTTGGAGCGCATGAGCGTGTCAGCCGCATAGCTTGCCGATGCTGCCGCGGAGGCCGCCGTCGCACCGGTGGCCGCCGCTGCCGCGTTGAGCGCGATCCCGGCAATCAACACTGCAGAAACCGCCCAGGCCAGGAAGCCATGCGCCGTGTCGCGGAAAAAGACCTCATCCGTGTGGACGTTCGTCCAGCGCGTACGCAATCGACCGGCGAGATAGCCGCCCAGGAATGAGGACAGCCACTGGGTCACGATCAGCCAGATGCCGGTTCCAATGACGAAGCTGGTCGCTGCCACCCCTGCACCGGGCCAGGGAGAAGCCACGGCAAAGCCCAGACCCGAGCCCAGCGAAAGGAGAATGAGCGTGCTGCCCATCGCCACCGCCGCGCCGGCAAAGACCGGTCCCCAATTGACGGCGGAGCGGCTCGACTCGACCGCTCCTGCAGCGGAGGGGGCCAACGAATAATTTGGATTGGTCGCCATGTTCCGTCTCCTCAGTGCCAGAGCAGCAGCAAAAGGATGATGACCGGAATGGGAACACCAATGAGCCAGAGTAAAATCGGCATGTCCTGCCTCCTGCTTGGTCGGCCGTTTCACAGGCCGCTTTTTTCACCTGTTGAAAGGTGCAGGGAGGCGTTTGGGTCCTTACTCCTAGTTTGATGCCGCGATCCATGCCGCTATTTGACGCCCGCTCTTGCCGATCATCCCGAGCAGCGCCCGGCTTGTTGCTATTTTCATCGCCTGAACAGCCGAACCGAGCATGGGAGGAAGAAAGGAGAGCCTGCAAAACCCATGCACGCGGTCCCCTACCATCCCGCCTTAAGAACTAAATCTCAGATAAGGACGCAAATGTTTCGCATGAAAAACGAGAGGAGAGCATTTTCAATGAACACTCTTCCCCCGCCCAGGAAAAGCACGATCTTTCATCGACGGCCATTCCCCACAAAACAGGATGAACCGTGTTGGCAGGCTTTCTACACTTCGTTGCAGCGTTTGGTTCGGCAAAGAAATCGCTGGTCTCTCCTACGAGAAGGCCCCTGAAATTCCACGCATCCATGGCTGGGCCAGAACGCTCTGGACAAGAGCCAAACATATTGGCCGCAGAAAATCCTGGTCTCGGCAGTAGAAATTTTGGCTCAGAATTCAGACGGTTGGCCTGAAGCCAATGTCCCATAGATAATCAAGCATGGCTTGAGCTTCAATCTCCACCAACTCTCGTGCCCCATCATCGCTTAACGCAACCAAAGCAGCACGTGCCAGCAAATTTGCTTTCCAACTGGTTTCATGAATGAGAGGATAATTAAGAATTCTGGGAGTTCCGATGGTCATTTAACGCCCATAATATTTGTGTGAGCACATCGGATTTCTTCGCGGCGGCGTCGACGGCTTGATGATATCAACTGAAACGACGATGCGCATAGATCGTAAAAGCCTTTTGTGTGTCCCACGGCTTCTAAAAGACCAATCGACAATCACCAAAAAACTTTCTTGTGAAAATTAATCTATGTTATGCATTTTTCGCTGCATTAAGAGAAAGCAGGCGGTGGATGTTGGAGGATTCAAGGATTTTTCCACTCTCCCGTAACGAAGAACCCGAAGAAGAGCATACCTTAATCGATGACCCGCCCCTCTTCAGGAGGGCTCGCTTGTGATGGGAGGATTGAAGCCCCGCGTCATGCTCATTCACCCTTCCTGGTTTTGCAACCTTCGCGCATCAGCCCTGGCCATGGCAGGTTTTGAAAGTATCCCATGAACGAAGACGGATGCCGCGATCGCTAATGAGCAAATGGCCCAGATCGCCTGTTTTTCGGCGAAGGGTTGCCTGTTAAAGGCATACTGCAGATAGAAGAGCGTACCGATTCCTCTGATCCCGAAAAATCCGATCAGCATCCGCGCATAACGGCCCTCGCGTGAGCCTGCAAAACCGATCAGCGCCGAGGCCGGCCTGATCACGGCGATCAGGACGAGTGCCACGCAGACGCCCATCGGCGTGATGGCTTGCAGCAGTCCCGATCCCAGGCCCCAGCCAAGCACGAGCAGAATTAGCATCACCAACACACGCTCGACCTGCGCGGAAAACTCCGCCATGGTGACATGAAATGCATCGTCCGGACAGGTTGAACGGATGGCGATCGCAGAGACAAACACCGCGACAAAACCATTGCCTTGCAGCATCAGCGTGACGGCATAGCACAACAGGGTGGCACCGATGGCAGCGAGCCCCTCTCCGGTGTTGGACAGTTTGATCGCAGGCAATTCGAACAGAAGATAGCCGACCGCTCTTCCCACGATGGTGCCTACCAACAGACCGACGGTCAGTTCTCCGAACAGATCGGCCGCCAGCCAATGGCCGATGTCGGCAACGCCCCGTTCCAGCAAAAGCGCCAGCACAATAAACGGAAAAGCGAAGCCATCGTTGAGCCCGGCTTCAGCGGTGAGGGCAAAGCGCGTCTCACCATCCTCGCCGGCACCGGGCGGTCCTGTCTGGACATCGGCGGCAAGAACCGGATCTGTGGGCGCCAGCGAAGCGGCAAGCAGCAGCGAAGCGGGCCAGCCAAACCCGAGAGCGTAATGGCCAAGCAGGAGCAGGGTACCAATTGTCAGCGGCATGGCGATCAACAACAGGCGCCAGACGGAAGCCCAGCGCCGCAGGCTGAAACGCCGATCGAGCCGCAACCCGGCCTCCATCAGGGCAAGAACCACGATCATCTCATTGATTTTCTCCGCCATACCGCCATCGCCCAGGGGGCCGGCGGGCAATCTGACGAGGTTGGTGAAAGACAGGCCGAAGCCTGCAAGCAGGCAGAGCATCGGAAGAGACAGCGGCAGACGCCGCAACATCATCGGCGCCCAGCTTCCAAGCAAAAGCAGTGCGCCGATCACCAGAAGCAACAGAGGATAGGAGACAGCCAGCATCATCTATTCAAGTCTCACGAGCACATATGGCTCCCCACCGCGTTGGAGATAATCGTTCCATGGTATGGACCTGAGCCCATTGTGATCAATTTCCTGGGCGTAGCCCTGATCATGGATATGAGCACAATGAGCCAAGCGATGCGTGACCTCGATCTTGTCTTTTCGCGCCTCGCACAGTCGCGGTTTCGGAGTCGGTTCAAGCTGGGAAGCAAGGAGCGGGAGTATCTGGAACAGCGTGGGCTCGACACGGTGCTGGATCACGCCCGTGATTTTATCGTCAAACGTCTGGCCCCCGCCATACCGAAAAATGATGGCAAGCAGACCCCGATGCGCGGCCACCCGATCTTTATCACCCAGCACGCCACCGCGACCTGCTGTCGCGGCTGTCTCGCCAAATGGTATGGCATCCCCGCCGGGCATGAACTCACCCAACAGCAGCAGGAGCACATTGTGGCTGCAATTCGGCGCTGGCTACAGGTAGCAATTTCTCAGCCAACGACCGGCACCGGTGGGATAGCCTCCGGGGGCACGAGCGCGGCCTCTTCGCGCGAATAGGTGCCGACCATAACTCCGGCGGCCAACCCTGCGCGAGACAGCTGTCGCGGCCATCATAGCGCCTGTCATCGCAAGCGCCTGTCATCGCAGCTGGCTGTCCTTGCAGCCGCGACGGTTGAAGGAGGACCTGGCCGCGCTGCTGTCTCGCTTTTCCTGGCAGGCAACGCAGGTGCGTGCGCCCGGGAGAGCCTTGCGCCGCGCTTCGGCGATTTCCTCGCCGCACATCACACAGAAGGTTTCGCCATCGCCGGCAGGCATGCGGGATCGCGCGAAATCCACCGCTTCTTTCACACTATCCTCGATCTGGTCCTGCACTGCTCCGTCGCGGGTCCATCCTCCAGCCATGGTCTCTGTCCTTTTTCCCAATCCTGATGGAAAAGACCAGCGGCCCTATAGGTCCGATGCGACGCGGGGCACTCAGCATGCTCCTATCGCAAACTGGGGGTGGCCTATCACGCCGCAAGTAGCAGCGGGCAACAAGCCATGGCGCGACGCATTCCGCGAACAGGCGAGACGGTCGGGAACTGCGGGGTCAGGGACCGGCTTACATCCCGTCTCCCACCGCCACACGATTTTGCAACGCAAAGGACAGCATCCATGCCCTCGGTCACCACAACCGATCTCGACCAGAATTACGAAGAGTTGGGTGCTGGTGACGGCAAAGTCGTCCTCCTGCTTCACGGATGGCCGGATGACGCCTCGACCTGGACTCCCATCGCGAAGGCCCTGACTCTGGCCGGACACCGGGTGATCGTTCCAGCGTGGCGAGGCTTTGGCCAGACCTTCTTTCTGCACGACGCTGTTCCGCGCCATGGCAACAGCGCCTTGCTGGCAATGGACATGATCGCCCTGCTCGACGCCCTGCAGATCGAGCGCTTTGCTGTCGCGGGCCACGATTGGGGCTCCAATGTGGCCGAAGCGCTGGCGGTGGGCTGGCCCGCGCGTGTCGAACGCCTCGCCATGCTCTCGACCCCGCCACGGCTTGGCGGCATGCTGACGCCTTCCTTCGAACAGGCACAGCGCTACTGGTATCACTGGTTTATGGCAACGCCGCGCGGCGAGCAGGCAGTTCGGGAGGATCGCCACGGCTTTGCCCATGTCCATTGGGTCAATTGGGCGCCTGGGGGCTGGTTCGATGAGGAGACCTTCACCCGCGTGGCCAAGTCCTTCGACAATCCGGACTGGGTCGAAGTCACGCTTCACAGCTACCGCTCACGCTGGGGAAGCGCTGAGCCCGATTCCCGCAGCGTCTGGCTGGAAGACAAAGTGAAAGCCACCCAGACGATCCACCACCCTGCCCTCTTCATCAAGGGCGATGAGGATGGGGTGACCTGTCAGAGCAGCTTCGACCCGGTCCCTTCGAAGTTCAGTGGGCCCTTTGAGTTGATCGGCCTGCCCGGTATCGGGCATTTCCCGACGCGTGAAGCGCCCGCGACAGTGACGGACCTGCTGTTGCGCTTTTTCTCCCAAGCTATCGTGAGGCCTGAGGCCTGACCGCTGCCTTTTCCAGACGGACCCTTGTTCCATGCGCAGCGTTGCACCTCTCGATCTGGGAGAAAACGGCAATGCGGCAACGACTTTTCACCACGACCGGCATCACAGGGTCGCTGATGATCCTTCTGGCTCTGGTGCTGGGTATCGGTGGCATTGAATTGCTCAAGCTGGGTGGGTCTGCCTATTATCTGATCGCCGGCATTGGCCTGTTGCTTTCAGGGGCTCTGGTGATCGCACGGCGCCGGATGGCACTCTGGATCTATGGGGCCGTGCTGCTGATCACGTTTTTGTGGTCACTCTTCGAGGTGGGGCTCGATGGCTGGGCCCTGGTGCCCCGCCTGGTGGCGCCTGCCGTGCTTGGGCTCTGGCTTGCGATGCCATGGGTGTCGGGTCGCTTCGGCATTCCTGAAAAAGCATGGAGTGTCGTACGCTGGTCCGGCGCCGGCATCTGCGCCCTGTTGATCGTTCTGGTGTTCGGCCTTGGCTGGGCCACCACCGCCTTGCGCTGGGACAGGCATGGCGAAATCGCAGCCGCCTCGCCCTTCAGCCCGCCGACCATTTCCGTTGCCGATGGTGACTGGCAATTTTATGGGCGCACCGCCGATGGCAACCGCTACTCCCCCCTCGCCCAGATCACGCCCGAAAACGTGAAGCAATTGCAGGTTGCCTGGCAGTTCAACAGCGGCGATCTGCCTCAATCGGGCGAGAACGCGCATGGCCATGAATTCAATTTCGAGGCCACACCGATCAAGATCGCCGACACCACCTATTTTTGCACGCCCCATCGCGATATCGTGGCGCTGGACGCGGTGACCGGCAAGCAGCGGTGGCGCTTCCACCCGCAGAATGACACCAAGCCCAACATCTATCTGGCCTGCCGCGGCGTTGCCTACTTCCAGGCTGCCGATGCCAATGCGCCCTGTGGCCAGCGGATCATCTCCACCACGGCGGATGCCCGGCTTTTTGCGCTGGACGCGCGCAGTGGCGCGCTCTGCTCCAGCTTTGGAACCAACGGCTATGTGGATCTCCGCCAGGGCATGGGCAATGTGCCCCCGGGCTTCCATTTCATCAGCTCTCAGCCGCTGGTTGTGCGGGGCAAGATCATGCTGTCTGGCTGGATTTATGACAATCAGACCGAGGGCGAGCCATCAGGGGTGATCCGCGCCTTCGATGCCACGTCCGGCCAACTGGCCTGGGCCTGGGACATGGGCCGCGCCGATCCCACCTCGCAGCTCGCGGCTGGCGAGGTCTATACGCGCGGCACCCCCAATGGCTGGGGCGCCTACACCGCCGACGACAAGCTTGGGATGGTCTATGTGCCGATGGGCAATGCCACGCCCGACTATTGGGGGGCGCACCGCCGCCCCTTCGATGACAAATACAGTTCGGCCATCGTCGCCCTCGATCTCGATACCGGCAAGGAGCGTTGGCATTTCCAGACCGTGCATCACGACGTATGGGACTTCGACCTGCCGATCGCCGGTTCACTGGTCGATCTTCCCGGCGGTGTGCCGGCCCTGGTGCAAACCACCAAGCGCGGCGAGATCTTCCTCCTCGACCGCCGCAATGGGCAGCCGCTCGCACAGGTCACAGAAAAGGCGGTCCCGCAAAATCCGTTGCCGGGTGACCATCTCTCCCTCACGCAGCCCTTTTCCACGGGCATGCCGTCGCTCGCGCCCAAGGATCTGACCGAAAACGACATGTGGGGCGCCACGCCGATCGACCAGATGATGTGCCGCATCCAGTTCCGCTCGATGCGCTATGAAGGGCAATTCACCCCGCCCTCCACGCAAGGCTCGATCGCCTATCCAGCTTTCGACGGCGTGATGGACTGGCAAGGCGGCACCATCGACCCGGCGCGGCATCTCTTCATCGCCAACACCAGCTACATCCCCTTTATTGCCAAGGCGACGCCGCATGATGAGGCGATCAAACAAGGCCTGATTAAGCCCTGGGCGGGTTGGCAGAGCGGCCAGCCCTATCCTCAGCCACCCGAATTTGCCAACGGCCCGCAATATGGCACGCCTTATGAGGTGACGGTCAAGCCCTGGCTCAACGCGCTTGGCGCACCCTGCATCCGCCCGCCATGGGGCAAGATGGTGGCGATCGATCTGGTCACCCGCAAAATCGTCTGGGAGCGCCCGGTTGGCACCACGCGCGACATGGGCCTGTTCAAGGCGCACACCAATGTCGCCCTACCCACCGGCATCTTCAACATCGGCGGCAATGTGGTGACAGCGGGCGGCCTGATCTTCGTGGGCGCCTATGCCGACGACTATATTCGCGCGCTCGATGAGAAAACCGGCAAGATCGTCTGGCAGGCCCGGCTGCCCGCGGGCGGTCAGGCGACGCCCTCTGTGTATCAGGGGCGTGACGGGCGGGAATATGTCGTGATCGCGGCGGGCGGCCATGGCGGCCTAGGTACGCGCAACGGCGACAGCGTGTTCGCTTTTGCCTTGCCCAGGTCCTGAGACCGTACCTTGCACGGGCTTGATTTCACCTCATGGCACACGCTGGTCAGCACCATGCTGGGGTTGACGCTGTTCACAGCCATCGGCGTCGGCCTGCGGCTGGTGACCATGCTGGCCATCCAGCAGCGCCGAGAGCGTTCCAATCGTCAGATCAACGAACGCTTGCGTACGCTGATCGCCGCCTACAAGGTTCTGGGCGGCTCCTTCACCGGCGATCTCACTGTGGACCCGCGCCATTTGCGCGATCTGCACCGCAAAGGTGAGGCCACGCCGACCGAGCCGATGGCCGCGCTCGATCTCACCCCGGAGAAAGCCGAAACGTCGGACCGGGCGCGGCGCATCAGGGATGCGGTGGAGGGCGCGCTGTCCGACATCATCCTGCTGGGCACGGATGAGCATGTCCGTCTCGCCACCCAGGCCGCCTGCGAACTCGTGGCAGGGCGACCCGTCCATACGCAGGATCTGGTGATCGCCCTTCGCGCCTTCATCCGCGAAGCCCTTGATCTCGACCCCATCCCCTCTGACATCTCGATCCCCATGCAGGGCCCCGCCCGACCTGCAGGCAAGGAGAAGGACAAGAATGGCGGGGGTGAAAACAAGCAGGGTGGCGGTGCGGGCGGCGGCATGGGAATGGGCAGTGGTGGGGGCAGCGGCTTCGGCTCCAGCCCGCATGACCGGGATGATGAGGCCACGTCAGCGCATCATAACGCGACATAGGCGTCCATCGAGGTTTCCAGGGACCGCCGGTGGCCTGCTCACGACTGAAATCCTTTTCATGCCGCGCTCCCGGACATGTTCTGGCGGCGCGTTCTCCACCTGCCCCCTGCAAGCTCGCTTCACCCCAGAGTGCACCGGCACCGCGGCGCTGGCGAAGGAGATGACACACAAATCTCCTTCGCCAGCTTCTCGGGAACTGAGTTGAAGTCGCTAGACTTGCATCGCGTCGGCAGCAGCCGCACCCATCTCCTGCTTGAGCGAGGCCATGTCGATCACATAACGATAGCGGCTCTTACCCTTCTCGATGTCGCGATAGGCATCGTTGATGGTCTGCATGGCGATGACCTGAATGTCCGGGCCGATGCCATGCTGTGCACAGAAGTCGAGCACTTCCTGCGTCTCGGCAATGCTGCCGATAAGAGAGCCTGCCACCGACTTGCGATGTACCGCCTGCGCCATATTGTTGACCGGCGCCAAGGGTTCCAGGGCACCGACCACCACCAGCGTCCTGTCACGCTTGAGCAGCGGAATGAAGGGGTTGATGTCGTGCTTCTCGGGGATGGTCGAGAGCATAAAGTCGAAACTGTTGGCCAGCCCCTGCAATGCGTCCTTGTCGCTCTCGAGCACGGGGCGTGCCCCGATGGCCCGCGCGTCGCCGAACTTGTCTTCGCTGGTGGTGAAGACCGTCACGTCCGCGCCCATTACCTTGGCCAGCTTGATTGCCATGTCGCCCAGGCCACCAAAGCCGATGATCCCCACATGGTCACCCGCCTTTACGCCCCAGTGCTTCATCGGCGAATAGGTGGTGACGCCCGCGCACAGGATCGGCGCCGCGATCTCGGGGCGCAGGCCATCGGGGATCTTGAGAACGAAGTCCTCCTTCACCACGATGACGGTCGAATAGCCGCCATAGGTGTTGTCCGCGAGATACATGTTGCGGCCTGTGGGCGCCATCGCCCTGGGCACCATGGGGCCGTTGTAGGTGGCAAGCCAGCTGTTCGGGCCCTCGCAGTAGTTTTCCTCACGGGCCTGGCATGGCGCGCAGCTGCGGCAACTGTCGATCATGCACCCAACGCCCACAAGATCGCCCACGGCATGCCGGGTCACGCCATGCCCCACGCTGGTCACGCGTCCGACGATCTCATGCCCCGGCATGCAGGGATAGACAGTGTTCGACCATTCGTTCTTCACCTGGTGAATGTCAGAATGACAGACCCCGCAGAACAGGACCTCTATCTCCACTTCGCCCGCCCCGGCCTCGTCCCGTTCGAACGCCAGCGGCTTGAGGCCGGTAAAGGCGTGATGGGCGGCATATCCCATGGCTTTGATCATTGGTTTGGCTCCGATGGGGGTAAGGATCAGGGTAAGGCACGTGCCCCGAGCGCCTGCTTGCGGCAGGAGCCTCGGTCAGTCCGGCAATGCCGCGCTGCCCGGCTGATGCATCGGACAACCGTTGAAGCTGCCGCGCAGCCCCGACGATGCTTCGTAAGCAGGCTTGCGGGCCCGCATGATCGCGCCGAGCGGGCGATGCTCGACAATGCCATGCCAAGGGCTGAAGGCGATCTGGTCATCCAGAATGGCCGCGCGTTCGCCCGTCCAGGCCCTTTGCGGAGCAACATCGATCACCGCGACCGCCACATAGGGGTTGTCCTCTTCCGGCCAGGGCACGGAAGCATCCTCGATCGGATTGGCGCCAAGGTCGCGGCAGAGCTGCACACGCAGTTCCCAGCGTCCGCCTTCCTTGGCGAGGATCACGCCGATCTCTTCGCGCAGGGCATTTTCACGACCATCGATGTCCAGTTCCCTGCCTTCCAGCACCGTGAAGTTGGGAGAGACCGGAAACAGGCCAACCTTGGCCATATAGTCACCATAGCGGATCGGCGCCTGGCTGAAGTAACGTTCGCCCAGCGGGTTGGTGTTGGGGTGCCCCCCCAGCGTGGTCAGCAGGGCGCTTTCGCCGCCCAGCGCTTCCACACCCTTCTCAAGGTTGCGGAACACCAGCGAGATGAACTTCTTCAGCCCCTCGACCTTGTCGGTCGTCTTGGCCAGCAATTGCAGCGTGCGCAAGAAGGGTTCCGGGCCGGCGGTGGGAAAGGCGATGCCATTGGCCAGCAGGAAATCCTGTGTCCTGGCATCGGCGCTGCCAGGCAGCCGCTCGCCCTCGACGTCGAAGACCTTGATCGCAAAACCGCGCTGCAGGGAAACGGTGTCGGGCAGCAGATCGCCGGCATTTGTCGAAATCCGTAGGAGGGCGTCATGCGTGCCGGGGGTGGCAAAGAGCCCCTGCGCATACTCGGCGGGCAACCCCGCCAGCACGCTGAAGGTAGCTTTAAGCAGAGCATGGCTTTTGGCATGGACAGCGCGGTAGCCGTGGCCGAGATCGCGATGAGTGGTCTCGCTGATCTCGCGGAAGGCCTCGACGAGCTGGGCCTGAATGCGGGGTTCTTCCGGGTCGATCACTTCCACATCGGGGGTATAGCGGACTGGAGTCATGGGCAGGCCTTTCACAGATCATTGGTTTCGGGTTGCGCCGTGCCGGGGGCGGCCATTTTACGATGCTGCTCGGCAAGAATGCTGGCAGGTGTGACATGGGCCACCGCCGCCTGCAGCTTGTTCTTCCAGCCCGAGACGATATGCGCCTCGCCTGCCATCAGCGCTTCCCACCCATCGCGCGCGACGTCGGCGGGGTCGCTTTTGTTGTCCGCCGCGCCCACGCTGGTATCGAGCATGTCGGCGCGTGCGAAGAACTCGGTGTCGATGGGGCCGGGCATCAGCGTGGTGATGGTCACGCCCTTGCTGTCTTTCAGCTCATTGCGGATGGCGTCGCCAAAGCTGTCGATGAAGGCCTTGGTGCCGTTGTAAACCGCCTGAAAGCTTCCCGGGATAAAGCCCGCGATCGAGCCGGTGATCAACACCTTGCCCTCATCGCGCCCCACCATGTCACGCAGCACCTGCTGCAGCAGATAGAGCGTTCCAGTGATGTTGGTGTCCACGACGCGGCGCCAATCGGCCACGCTCTGGTCAAGGAAGCCATGGCCCAGTCCTCGCCCGGCATTGGCGCAGAGCACATCGATCTTGCGCTCGCCGATGGTCTTGAGCAAGCTGTCCACGCCTTCCAGGGTGGAAAGATCGGCTTCGACCGACTGCACTTCCACGCCAAACTGCCGGAAATCGGCGGCGGCTGCATCGATCAACGGCTCATCGGCGACGACAAGAATGTCATAGCCGTTCTTCGCCGCCAGGGTTGCCAGTTCGAAACCGATGCCTGTCGAGGCCCCGGTGATGATCGCGAATTTATCAGCCCCTTTGTCAGACATGGCGAGATTCCTTTCCTGCAGGTGTGGGCGCCAGGCCGGGCTTGAGCACCACCTTGGTCACCTCGTTCTGGTTGTCATGGAACATCTTGTAGCCTTGCGCTGCCTCCTCCAGCCCCAACCGGTGACTGATCAGGAAGGTCGTATCGATCTTCTTTTCGATGACCGCATTGAGCAGTGCGGGCATGTAATGCTGCACGCTGGTCTGGCCCGTTTTGAGCGTCAGGCCCTTTTCCATGAAGGCGCCGAGCGGAAATTTGTCGACAAAGCCGCCATACACGGCGGGCATTGAAACCCGCCCGCCCTTACGGCAGGCCAGAATGGCTTGCCGGATGGAATGGGGTCGGTCTGTCCCCAGAAAGGTGGAGGCCTTGATCTGGTCAATCACATTGTCGACGAAGAAACCGTGCGCTTCCAGCCCAACGGCATCGATCACCGCATCGGGCCCGATGCCGCCGGTCATGGCCATCAGCGCCTCATAGGTCTTGCTTTCCTCGAAGTTGATCGTCTCGGCGCCGAACTTTTTGGCCAACTCCAGCCTATGGGGGAAATGATCGATGGCAATGACGCGCTGCGCACCCATCAGAAAGGCTGATTGCACCGCGAAAAGCCCGACCGGACCGCAGCCCCAGACAGCGACCGTATCGCCCGGTTCAATGTCGGCATTTTCTGCCGCCTGCCAGCCGGTGGGCAGGATATCGGAGAGGAACAGCACCTCGTCATCGTCCAGACCGTCGGGGATCACGATGGGGCCGGTATCGCTGAAGGGCACGCGGACATATTCCGCCTGCCCCCCCGCATAGCCGCCCGTGAGATGGCTGTAGCCGAACAGACCCGACATGGGCTGGCCGTAAAGCTCCATGCCCAGATCCTGATTGTCGGCGGGATTTCCATTGTCACAGGCGGAATACTGATGCTTGCCGCAATGATAGCAGGAGCCGCAGGCGATGGTGAAAGGCACCACCACGCGCTGGCCCTTCTTGAGCGTCGACTTCACACCGGTCTCGACCACCTCACCCATAAATTCGTGGCCAAGAATATCGCCGGCCTTCATCGTGGGGATGAAGCCGTCATAGAGATGCAGATCCGAGCCGCAGATCGCGGTCGAGGTGATCTTGATGATGGCGTCGCGCGGGTTGATGATCTCGGGGTCGTCCACCGTTTCAACGCGAACGTCATGCTTCCCGTGCCAAGTCAGAGCGCGCATCAGGCCATCTCCTCGTCGAACTGCTTGGTGGTGCGGGCGTTGGTGGCGATCTCGCCGGTCTCCATCAGTTGCTTGAAGCGCCGCAGGTCGCGTCGAACCTGTATTTCCGGCTCGCGCTGAAACAGCTTGGCGATGGTCTTGCCAAGCAGACCGCCCGGCGGATGATAGGCGATGGTTGCGGTCACCACTGTCCCGCGCGCTCCGGCATCCTGAAAGGTGATGCGCCCGGCGTGGGCAATATCCGCACCCTCGATGGAGGTCCAGGCGATCAGTTCGCCTTCCTTCTCCTCGGTGATGATGGCGTCCCATTCCACAAGGTGCCCGGCGGGCGCTTTCACCACCCAGTGTGAACGCAACGCGTCGATCACCTCGACATGATCGACATTGTCCATGATCTGCGGAAGATGAGCGAAATCGTGGAAGAACGTGTAGAGATCGCCGTGCGGGCGGTTGATCGTCACCGACCAGCTCGCCAGCGCATCGCCCTTGGGGCCACGCAATTCACCGATGCCCGCCGTGATGCCCTCCTGGCTCTTGGCGGTGCTAGCGGGGGCGTCGTCTTTCGGGAGTGTCATGGCAATCTCCATCGGTTTGCCTGAATGGCCCGGATGGACCGGACCATCAGGCGGTCACTGTTCCGAACGATGGGGACGACAAATGATCCATGCGAGCGCGGCAACCCGACGACTTACTGCTCGGCAATTCGATCAACCGTGCATCAGGGATGCCAGGCCGGACGCCATAAAATGGGTTGGTCCGTCGCGACCGGAGCAACACCTATCGAACGGACAAGCATCCGGACCGGTGCCGGATCATCACGGTTCAATCATCGGCAACGCCACGCTGGCAACTCGAGGCGAAATAGCCCGCTCTTACAGATTGCCTTGCTGTTCGACTGGCACATTGTCCCAGGGTCGGAAATAGAGGCGGGCGCACTCCTCACGCAGCACGCCGCCGGTCAGCGAAAGATCCTGCCGCCAGGCGTCGGTTATGATGTTCAGCGTGTCGATATGGCGATCCTCGAAGTACATACGGTGGACGTCAGAGCGCCCTGCACCATACACGATCCGCCCCACCTTGGCCCAGATCGAGGCCATGGTGCACATGCCGCAGGGCTGAAGCGTCGAATAGAGCGTCGCTCCACCCAAATTGCCCATGGGAAAGGGAGCACCGCTCTCGCGGATCGCCAGCATCTCGGCATGAGCAGTGGCATCATGCAGCGGCTCTACCCCATTTTTGGTGGCGCTCAGCACTTTGCCTTGGCGAACGATCACGCAACCGATGGGCGAAAGCGCCGGGTCATTGCCCTCGGACGCGGCCACGGCAATCGCCATCCGCATGAAATGCTCATCTTCGCTCAGCACGGTTAAGTCGCCCTTCCGGTCGCCACCTGGAAGCGGATCAGCGCGGGGCAGTTCTCTAGGCAACGAGACACCAACTGGCTTTTTAATCGCAGGCGCTTCCTTCTGCGAAGTCTTGGGAGTTTCAGGTGTTTCGGCTTGGCCGTTGCTCATGCGTGCCTCCTTGGGCTGTGACCGGAGTGTCAGGCGCGCATGAGCGCGCACTGGCACAGTGCCGGTAATTCAAGCCGACTGAGACTGCATAGGTTCCACCAGGCCCATTCAGAAAGTGATGGGCTACCTTCCGCGCATCCGCGATGGCAGCGAGGATACAAAAGACAACGCCGAAAACCGGCCCATGCAGGATCTGCCCATGGCCGAAATCGGTGAGACCATGCTGGTCGTTGAGGGCGATACGGTGGTGCGGACGCTGATTGTCGAGGAGCTGGCCGAGCTGGGCTATGGCGCAATCGAAGTCGACGACGGCCGGGCAGTTCTGGATAGCCTGCAATCACCGCGCTGGATCGATCTGCTGATCACAGATATCGGCCTCCCCGGCCTCAACGACCGGCAGATGCCGGAGGCAGCGCGGGTGCTTTACGGCGATCTCAAAATTCTCTTCATGACCGGCTATGCCGAAAGTGCCTCCATGGCCTCGGGCTTTCCGGCGCCAGGGATGGAAATGATCACAAAGCCTTTCACCATGGATACGCTTGCTGGTCGCATCCGCGCTATGATCGAAGCCTGACCTCCCAGAGAAATTCCGTTCCCAAGGCTGTTGCGCCAGCCCTGCCGAGGTTTACACGGTGAGTTGGAAAATTGCTCATCACCCCTAGCGCCTCGCGCACGGCTCCCTTAGAACCAGCGCAACTGATGATCGGGACTGAATAATGGCGCTCGTAAAGAAATCGACCCTGGGTGCTCGCGCAAAGTCTGTGGCTGAGGCCGTTGCTGCGCCACCGGCACAACCCCGACGGACATCCGTTAAGTCGACCGGACGGAAAGCTGTCACTGCTGCAAGCAGGATTGATCAGGCGACACAGGAATTGGCAAGCGGGCTGGGCGAAGCCTCCGCGGCGACGCTTGAATTGCAACGCACCATGGACCATATCGCGAGCAGCGCGGAGGAAGCAGCAGGCGCCGCTCAGGAATCGCTTGGGCTGATCGCATCCCTTGGATCCGGTTTCAAGGATGCGCGAGATCGAGCCGATGAGGCGCGTCAGCAGACAGACAGGGCAGCTATAGCCTTCGGCGAGATCGGCGCATTGATCGACAGTTCAGTCGCGGCAATTACCCTGAGCGCCCAGCGCCAATTGTCCAGCGTCGAGCTGATCGATGCTCTGGAAGCAGCCTCGCGCAACATCGACGCGGTCGGGGCAGAAGTGGCCGATGTGTCGGATCAGACCAGCCTGCTCGCGCTCAACGCTGCCATAGAAGCCGCCCGTGCCGGCGCCGATGGCGTTGGTTTCTCCGTCGTCGCGGACGAAGTGCGGGCGATTGCCGAAGCTTCCGAGGCTGGAGCCGGCACAATTCGCGCGCTTTCAGCCGTGATCGCGCAGGATGTGCTACGCATCTCCGAGACAATACGCGCCGCATCTGTCCAGGCAACCGAAGAAGCCCAGGCCGGGCGTAAGGTCGTGTCAGAGCTCGCGGCGGGGCGTGACAATCTGGTCGAACTCGGAATCGCCGCGCAGGACATTCTACAGGCTGCCAGCGAATCCGAAATGGCGGCGCGCGAAGCCGAACGGGGTGCTGAGCAGGTCGCCAGTGCCGCAGAGGAGCAGACGGCAGCCGCCGCCGAGGCACGGCGAGCCACCGAGCAGCAGGCAGTCTCTCTGGAAGAAAGCCAGAAAACAGCAGAAGCATTGGCCAAAATGACTGGCAAACTTCAGGACGACCGCCAATCGGCTCTTGCCGAACAGGTGGCTGCGGCTGCCGAGCAGCTTTCTGCGACGGTGCAGGAGCTGTCGGGATCGGCAACCCAGATCCTGACCGCTCTTGACCAAATTGGTCGGGGCACCGATGTTCAGGCCGCTGCAACCGCGCAGTCCAATGCTGCCATGGCGCAGATCGAGGCTGCCGCCCAGCGTGCGCAGGACCGCACCGCTCTGGCCAATGAACGCATCGTCGGGATCGTCCAGGCTGCGCGCGATAGCGCCGCACTGGTCGATCGCCTTGCCAATGGCGTGGCTTCGGCGATCGCCGAGATCAATGCGGTTCTGGGCTTGCTCTCCGGCCTTCATAGCACCAGTCGCGAAATCGAGACCATCACCGATCGCCTGGCGCTCGCCGCTGTGCAAACGAGCATGCTGGCCGTCAACGGCGCGGTAGAGGCGACCCGCGCCGGCCAGGCTGGGCGCGGTTTTGCTCTGGTTTCTGCCGACATTCGTAAACTCTCGCGCGGAGCCGCAGACAGCAGCGAGCGCGGCAAGGAGGGCGCGCGCGATATTCAGGACCAGGTCGCCACGGTCCGCCGTGAGCTGGAACAGGTCGTCGGCGCAGCAGAAGCCGAAATCGAGCGCAACCGCGCCATGGTCGAGCGTTTTGCGCAGGTCGTTGCCGGGCTGGAAACAGCGCGCGGGAAAAATGGCGTAATCCTGACCGGTGCTCAGGATATTCTGCGCGCCGTCCGCGAAATCCAGAGTGGGACGCGGCAGATCGCAGAAGCTGCCGATCTCGCCTCGGTTTCCGCTCGAGATGCCAGCGCTGCTGCTCGCCAGCAAAGCGAGGCGGCAGAAGCCCTGGCTGCGGCCATCGAGGATATTGCTTCGATCGCCACCGTGCTTGCCGCTGGCGAGGCCTGAGCGTTTGCCCGCCGCGACCTCCTCCGCCACCAGATTGCTGACCTTCCGCCTGGGCGCGGAAAGGTTTGCCATGGCGGCGGAAACGGCGCTGGAGGTCTTGCCAACGCCCAGATTGTCGCGGGTGCCTCATGCGCCCGAAGCGTTGCTCGGCGTTGCCGGTCTGCGCGGTGACGCCATTCCGGTGTTCTCGTTCGCGCGGCTGATGGGGCGCGAGGATGTGCCGTGCGAACGGATCATTCTCACCGATCTTGACGGGCAGGTCGGGCTGGCCGTCACAGCGGTGTCGCAGCTGCTGGATGGGCGTGAAGCTCCCGGAGTTCCGCTGCTCGATCCTGCAGCCCTGATCGCAGGCGCCATGCCCGATCGCAGGAGGCGCGCCACATCCGGTCGTTCCGTCCCAACGGTGGAAAGCGCCGAGGAGGAGGTCGAAAGCCTCGCCATGCTTGCCTTCACCGTAGGGCAACAGGATTTCGCGCTTCCCCTGTCGGCGGTGGAAGAGGTTCTTGCGCTTCCCGAAGATGTCACGCTGATGCCGCATGCCGATGCGGCGACGGTGGGCAGCATCGCCTGGCGGGGCATGATCCTGCCTCTGCTCTCGCTTGCAGGTCTGCTGGGCATGGAGAGGGCCGAGGGGCGACGACGGTCGTCAGTCGTGGTCACGCGCGTCAAGGCGCATCGGCTCGGTCTGGTTGTCGATGCGATCCAGTCTGTGGAGCGGGTGGCCGAAACGGCCATCGATCCGGTCCCCCAGCTGCTCAATCGCGGCAGCGAGGCGCGCATTCAGGCGATCTGCAGGCGTGGCGACGGCCAGCGGCTCCTGTCGGTGCTCGCCACCGATCATCTGGTCGGCCAGGACTTAACGACGCGGCTGCTTACAGACGATACGGGGACTGGCGAAACCATGAGCGATGCCCTCACGGCCGAGGAACACCTGTCCTTCCTGACCTTCACGATCGGGGAGGATCATTTCGGTCTGCCCATCGAAGCCGTCCTCGAAGTCACGGCGTTGCCAGCCCGCCTGACCGCCTTGCCCCGCGCGCCTGCCTTCGTGAAAGGCGTGATGGAGGTCAGAGGCCAGATCGTGCCCGTGATCGATCAGGCTCAGCGTTTCAAAGGCGAATGCGTGGTCGCGGAGAGGCCCCGTGTGATCCTCGTGCAAATCGGAAAGCTCACCGCCGGATTTCTGGTCGATGCCGTGCGGGAGGTAACCCGCCTGCCCGCCTCCTGCTTGCGCGAGGCGCCCGATCTGGGGGTTGAGGGCATGCGCGTGTTCGACAAAATCGCGACGGTTGAGGGCCAGGATGGTCTGGTGCTGATCGTGAGCCCGGAGGAATTGCTCGACAAGGCCGAGCGCGACCTGCTGACCGAACTGGGCAAGAAGGGTGCGAAATCCCGAACGTGACCAAATTGCTGATCGTCGACGATTCCGCCCTGATGCGGCGCCTACTGACCGAAATCTTCACCACTGCCGGTGATTTCGAGATCGCCGTGGCCCGCAATGGCGCCGAGGCGCTCGAGCAGCTTGGCACCTTCAGTCCGGATGTGATCACGCTCGACATCCATATGCCGGAAATGGACGGGCTTGCCTGTCTCGATCGCATCATGGTGCTTCACCCGTGCCCGGTGGTCATGGTTTCCTCGCTGACCGCTGAAGGGGCGGAGGAAACGCTTGAAGCGCTGGCACTGGGCGCGGTGGATTTCATTCCCAAACCCAAGGGCGCCCTGTCTCTCGAGATCGACGCCATCGCCGCGGATCTCGTGGCCCGGGTCCGTTCCGCCGCGACAGCCCGCGTTCCGCGCAGCCATAGACTGCAGGAAAGGCTGCGCGCGCGAGCACCGCGCCGCCTTCCGGCCGCATCTAACCCTCCCGCGTCGGTCCAAACAACAATCGACCCCTCACCCACGGATATTCCCGGTCTGGTGCTGGTCGGCTGCTCGACCGGCGGCCCTCCCGCGCTCGACAGGCTGCTCGGAAGCCTGCCAGCCGGCTTTCCCTGGCCCGTGCTCGTTGCCCAGCATATGCCCGGTTCCTTCACGGGCCCCCTCGCGCGAAGGCTTGACCGGCTCTGCGCGCTCGATGTCATGGAGGTCGATAAGGCCACCCCGCTGGCTTCCGGACATGCCTATATCGGGCGGGGGGATGCCGATCTCATCCTTTCACGGCGGGCCGGTCATCTGGTTGCCCTGCCCGCGCCGATGAGCGAGGCCTATCTCTGGCACCCCAGCGTGGATCGCCTTGTCGACAGCGCGTTGCGTCTGCTCCCACCCCAACGGCTGATCGGGGTCTTGATGACAGGGATGGGCAATGACGGAGCAGCAGCCATGGCCAGATTGAAGCAGGCAGGTGGCCAGACCATCGCCGAGGCCGAAAGCACTGCTGTCGTCTGGGGCATGCCGGGCGCCTTGGTGAGCCGGGGCGGGGCATCGCGCATCTGTGCGCTTGACACGATCGCCGGCGAGTTGATGGCGCTGCTGACGCCGTGACCAGACAGTCCTTCCCTTCTTTATCGGTCCTCAGCGCTCTAGAGCTTGCGCGGGTTTCGACCCTGATCCACCGCTGGACCGGCATGGTTTTCGGAGAGAACAAGCGCTATTATATCGAGCGCCGCATTGCCGAACGGATGGCTCGACGGCGCGCGGCAACCGCCTCCGCCTATCTTGATTTCGCTGCTGGTGATGACGGTGAGCGCGAGGCGCTCATCAACGCCTTCACCATCAATGAAACCTATTTCTATCGCGAAGAACATCAGCTTGCCGCGCTCTCGCGCGATATTCTTCCCGCGATAACGCGGCATCGAACGCCTGGCGATCTGGTGCGGATCTGGTCGATGCCCTGTGCCACGGGGGAAGAGGCCTATTCGATCGCCATCTGGTTGCTGGAAAACTGGACGCTGGTCGATGCCTATAACATCGAGATCGTGGGATCCGACATCGACACTTCCGCCTTGGCCAGAGCGGTAGAGGGCAATTTCTCGCAACGTTCGCTCGCACGTCTGCCCGAAGCCCTCTTGGACAGCTATTTCGAACCCGAACAACACCATCAGCGGCGCATCATTGCGGATCTTCGCGAATCCGTGCGCTTCACCCAGGCCAATCTCATTGATCCGGCCAGCGTGGCCCCACTTGGCCGGTTCGATGTTATTTTGTGCCGTAACCTGCTGATCTACTTCGATGATGATGCACGCATCGCAGCGGGCGAAACTCTTTATGATCGCCTCAACCCGGGCGGATATCTCTGCCTCGGGCACAGCGAGTCGATGAGCCGCATCTCGGATCGCTTCACGGTGACTCGCCTTGCCGACGCAATCGTCTATCGTCGGCCATAATGAACGAGTTGCTCGAACAATTCCTGATCGAAAGCCGGGAGCTGGTTGCCCAGGCGGCCAAGGATCTCGCAACGCTGGCCCGCGATCCGGTTGACGGCGCGGCCATCGACAGCGCCTTTCGGGCAATTCACACGCTCAAGGGCTCTTTTGCGATCTTTGCGCTCTCCCCGGCCGAGCGGCTGTTGCACGCAGCGGAAGATGTGCTGGAACAGGCGCGCAAAGGCGCTGCCTTGCTGCGACCCGCAACGCTGGATACGCTGACCGCCTGCCTCGACCAGACCGACCGCTGGATCGATGCCATGGAACGCGACGGTGCCCTGCCCAGCGATGCCGACGAGCGAGCGAGCGCCGTGCTTGCTCTCCTGCGCGGGCATGTCGCAGATCAGCTGCCAAAAGCCGACACATCCGAGCCCGCCAGCCAGGCGGCAGACTGGCTCACCGCCCTTGTTGCGCGCGAAGCCCATCAGATCGATCAGTCCATCGCCGATCTGATCGCTTTTCGCTATCGCCCCGATGCGGATTGCTTCTTTCGCGGTGAAGACCCCCTCTCCGTGGTGGAAGCGATACCGGATCTCGTCGCGCTGGCGATCCTGCCTGCCGAGGGATCATGGCCAAGGACCGCCGAACTCGATCCTTTTGCGTGCCTGTCGCTGATCGAGGGGCTGAGCGCCGCTGATGAGGCCGATCTGCGTGCCGCCTTCCGCTTGCAGCCCGATCAGGTCGAGTTCGCCGCCCTGCCCCGCACTTCCCGGAAAACCGATAGGGAGAAGATCACGGCTGACGGCACCCTGCTGCGGGTCGAATCGGCGCGCATCGACGCGCTTGCGGATGGCCTTCGTGATCTTGTCATCGCCATCAATTCCCTAGCACCTCTGGCCAATGACATGGGTCGGTTCGACCGCGCCCTGGCTACCCGGCTGCGCAGTGCTCAGGTTAGCATCGAACGCGCCGCAACCAGCCTGCATGGACATCTGGCCCAGATCCGGCTTGTGCCGCTCGAAGGCACGCTGCGCCGCCTGCCGCGTGCCGCCCGCGAAATCGCTGACGCCCTTGGCAAGTCCGTGGCCTTCACGATGGAAGGCGAAACCATCGAAGCCGACAAGCAGATCGCCGAGGGCCTGTTCGAGCCTTTGCTCCATCTGCTGCGCAATGCCATCGATCATGGCATCGAAATGCCCGCCGCAAGGCAAGCGGCCGGCAAACCGCCTCAGGGCCGGTTGCGGCTGACCCTTGCGAGGGACGGCGACGCCATCACTGCAACCCTCAGCGATGACGGCACCGGCATCGACCCTGCTCGCATCCACCACATGGCCGTCGAACGCGGCCTCCTCGACGAGGACGCCGTCTTGAGCGATGATGAAAGTGCGCTGCGCCTGATTTTCGAGCCTGGCTTTTCCACCGCCGCCGCCATCACCGATCTCTCCGGACGGGGCGTGGGCATGGATGCGGTGCAGGCGGCGGTGACTCGTCTGCACGGCACCATCACAGTCGAGAGCAAGGTGGGATCGGGCACCAGCTTTCATATGCGCTTCCCGGCACATGCCCTTACCACCCAGTTGCTGGTGGTCGAGATCGACGGGGACCGCTTTGGCATTCCCTTCGGGCAGGTTCGCGAGACGCTCCGGATCGACACGTCGGCCATCAAGCCGGTCGGACTTGGGCAGGTCTGCGTGCTGCGTGGTTCGGCCGTTCCAGTGGTCGATCTTGCCGGCCTGCTTGGTTTACCCTCGATGACCGCCCCCACCTCCCGTTTGGTGGTCACGCATATCGAGGGGAGTCCTGTCGCGCTGCGGGTCGGGAACATCTCCCATCGCCTCGATACGGTGATCAGACCGCATGGCGGCGTGCTGGGGCAGGCGCATGGCATGCTTGGCTCGGCGATCATGGGGGATGGCAGCGTGCTGCTGGTCCTTGATGTACAGGAGCTTCTGGCATGAGTGTCAGGGTTGAAGGCGGAGTGATTTACCTTGCCGGGCGATGCCCTGTCGAGGATGCTGAGGATCTCCTTCGCGCGCTCGAGCAAGACGCGCAGGCGACGGTCGACATCACAGGCCTGCAGCGGCTGCATATGGCGCTCGTGCAGGTGCTGCTGGCGGTTCGCCCTGCCATCCAGGGACAGGCCGCCGCAGGTCCCCTCTCGCGAGAAATCTTCCTCCGCCTCATTTCAGATAACGACAGGACGCCAAAAAATCCATAATACGCAGGTCGAACCCCATTTCAATGCAGGGCCGCGACCATCAGCCGCCCGGAGAAGCCAATGCCGATCACCGTTCTGATTGTTGATGACAGCAAGCTCGCCAGGATCGTTGCGGGCAAGGCCCTTGCCGCCCTCCAGCCGGAATGGGACAAGCTGGAAGCCGGCAGCGCGGCACAGGCCATTGACGTCATTGCCAGCCAGGCTCCCGATCTTGCTCTGATCGATTTCAACATGAGCGAGAAGGACGGCCTTGAACTTGCGGGGGATTTGCGCGTTCTCTACCCCGATATGCCCATTGCCATCATCACCGCCAACATTCAGGACGAGATCATCGCGCGTGCCCGTGAGATCGGCGCCGCTTTCGTGGCCAAGCCGGTGACCGCTGACGCATTGGAACCCTTCCTCTCGGGTGCTGCGCTGCGCCTGCGGTCAAAACGGGCGTGAGCGGCGAAAGCATCACACTTGGCGAGCTTGAGCGCGATGCGCTGACCGAGATCGTCAACATCGGCGTCAGCCGGGCTGCCTCCAGCCTGCGCAAGATGATCGGCGATCAGGTTCTGCTCTCGGTGCCCTCCATTGAGGTGGTCAGCCAGCGCCGCGCCGCGCGCCTGATCAGCGAGCGTGAAATCACCGATCTGGTTGCCGTCAGGCAGGATTTCTCCGGTCCTTTCTCAGGCCGCGCCTTGCTGATCTTCCCTGAGACCAATAGTCTTGAGCTTGTCCATGCGGTGACCGGCGGCGACGTGGCGATCGAGGATCTCGTCGAGATGGAGAGCGAGGCCCTGTGCGAGACGGGCAACATCATCCTCAATGCCTGCCTCGCCACCATGGCCAATATGCTCAAGCGCTCGCTGACAATGACGCTGCCCGAAGTTCTGCGCGGCAGCAGCGCCAGCCTGTTCGATGTGACAGCCGAGACTTCTGAAAAGAGCCTCGTGCTTTTCCTCTACATCGATTTTGCCGTACGCAGCCGGGACATTCGCGGCTATATCGCGATGATCATGGACCTGCCTTCGCTGGAAATCCTCAAGGACTTGCTCGACGAATTCATCGCCCGCGTCGTCGGCGATGACGCTTGAGCCTGGCATGGTGACGCCGCGCAACTTCGGCTCCGTGTCGGCAGCCGCAGGCGCCAGCGGCACCTGGGACTGGGATATCCGGCGCGAAATCCTGCATATCGACGAGCATTTTGCCGACCTTTACGGCCTTCAACCCGAAGCGGCACGCGCAGGGCTGCCCACCAGCATTTTTTTCCAGGCCATTCATCCCGACGATCGCCCGCGTATCCGTATTGCCGTGGCGGGGCTGCTTGCCGGGGCGGAGCTTTTCGCCAAGGACTTCCGCATTGTAACGGCCGCCGGGGCTGTGCTGTGGATGCACGGGCGGGGCCATTGCCATCTCAGCGACAACGATGAGCCGCTGCGCTTCACCGGCCTGCTGGTGGACATCACCGAGCGCAAGCGGGCCGAGGAAAAATTACGCATCGCGCAGAGTGCGGGCGGCATCGGCAGCTTCGAATATATCGACGGTTTTGCCACCGTCACGGTCTCGGGCGAGTTCTGCCGCTTGCTTGGTCTGCACCCTGCCCCGGTGCTGCCCGTGCAGACGATCAATGGTGTTTTGCTGGATGACACAGCGCCGCTGGTCCCGGGTCCGGGAGACACACGGATTCCAGAAAGCGTCGATGCCGAATTCCGCATCGCGCGAAGCGATGATGGCGAGGAGCGCTGGATCGCCCGCCGCGGCGAGATCATTCACGAGGGCGCGGGTTTTCGGCTCGTCGGCGTGATCTATGATGTTACGGCCGCCAAACGGCAGGAGGCCGAACTTCGTGAGTGGAGCGACCGCCTGGAAAGCCGGGTTGCCGAGGAGGTGGCGATCCGCCAGCAGGCCGAGGAAGCGCTACGCCAGGCACAGAAAATGGAAGCAGTGGGTCAACTGACGGGCGGCATTGCCCATGATTTCAACAATCTGCTGATGGCGGTCATGAGCAGCCTCACCCTGTTGCGCAAGCGTCTGCCCGCAGATCCCGCGACCGATCGCCTGCTCGATAGTGCGATGCAGGGCGCCGAACGCGGAGCGGCCCTCACGCAGAGGATGCTGGCTTTTGCCCGGCGTCAGGACCTCACGTCGGAAAGGGTGGATATCTCTGCTCTTGTGACCGGCATGCGTGAGTTGGTCGAGCGTACCTTGGGTCCGGCATGGACGCTCAATCTGCTGTTCGATGAGAACCTGCCATTTGTCCTTGCCGACAGCAATCAGCTCGAAATGGCGGTGCTCAATCTGGCGGTCAACGCGCGTGATGCCATGCCTCAGGGGGGCACTATCATCGTTTCGGCCAGACTGTGCCACGACGGATCGGCCCGCCATGTGCGCCTCCGCCCTGAGCCCTATATCGCTTTGTCAGTCATCGACCATGGCGAGGGCATGGATGAGATCACCCTCGCCAGAGCAACCGAGCCTTTTTTCACCACGAAGGGCGTCGGCAAGGGGACGGGGCTTGGGCTTTCGATGATCCATGGGCTTGCCGAACAGCTTGGCGGCGGCTTCACGCTGCACAGTGTGCTGGGCGAAGGAACTGAAGCGACCTTATTGCTACCGGTTGCCTCGGCGGGCTCCCTTCCCGTCAAAGCTCAGCAGACGCCGGCTGACATTGTCGCTGATCTGCCATCGCTTAAAATTCTCGCCGTCGACGACGATGGGCTGATCCTGATGAACACCGTCGCCCTGCTTGAAGACCTTGGCCATGAGGTGCTCGAAGCAGGCTCAGGCCAGGAGGCACTCGAACTGATTGGTGAAAACCCTGATCTCAATTTGCTGATCACCGATCAGGCCATGCCTAAAATGACCGGCACACAGCTGGCTGATCTCGTCACGCTCGAACACGCGAATCTTCCAATCATCCTCGCCAGTGGCTATTCTGAACTGCCCGAAGGTTGCCAACCGCGCATCGTCCGGTTGGGCAAGCCCTTCACGCAAGAGATGCTGGAGCAGGCCATCATCCAGGCCATGAGAAGCGCCGCGCAGCCGGCCTGATGTGACAGACTGCGCTGAGCCGTCCTTCATCGCTGACTGATCGCCTTGACGGCGGCATTCCTTGGGCTTGGCGAGGCCTGAGCAATGCCTTTTGGCCTTCCCAAATGGAACTGGGCCACCCGCGGGCAGCTTTCATCACAATACGAGAGATGGACTGGCCATGGCGACCAATGCTTCGAAAACGACTTTGCGTGCAGCCCTGGGGGCAAACACCGGGATAGCCATCGCGAAATTCTGCGGAGCGGCCTACACCGGCTCCTCCGCGATGGCTTCAGAAGGCATCCACAGCCTTGTCGATACCGGCAACCAGATCCTGCTGCTCTTCGGGCTGAAAGACGCCAGCCGCCCGGCAGACGCTCCCCATCCTTTCGGCTATGGATTGCGCTTGTATTTTTGGGCCTTCGTGGTTTCGGTGGCGATCTTTGCTCTGGGTTCTGGCCTCACGATCCATGAGGGGCTGGCGAAGATCGGCCATCCCACGCCAATCAGTCATGCCTGGGTCAATATGCTTATCCTGGCGGTCAGCATCCTGCTGGAAGGCACATCGTTGCTGGTGGCAATCAAGGCCGTGAAGAAAGAGGCCCGCAACCGCTCCCTCAGCTTTCTGGAGACGCTGCGCACCCATCGCGATCCGACCATCTTCGCGGTGATCTATGAAGACACCGCCGCCATCGCGGGTCTGCTGGTCGCCCTCGCCGGAACCGTGCTCGCACTCCTGCTCGACATGCCGGTGATCGATGGCTGGACCTCGATCATCATCGGTCTCATTCTGGCCGTCACCGCAATCAGCCTGGCCCGGCGCTGCTACACGCTGCTGACCGGCCAGGCCGCCGATCCGGTCATCGAGGAACGCCTTCGCGAGATCCTTGGCGAGATCGCGGTGATCGACCATGTCAATGAGGTACGCACCATGCACTTCGGCCCCTCCGAAGTGCTGCTGATCGTTTCGGCGGATTTTCGGGATGATACGCCGGCAGCGATCGTGAAGCGCATCGTCGCACAGGTGGATGAGAGGATGCGCGACGCGTTTGAAGATGTGCGCCGGGTCTATCTCGAGGCGCAATCCATCCAGAGCCATCTGGAGGTGCTCGACGATCTCGGCGAGGACGCTGACGCCCTCGCCTGGGACAATGTCGAAACCTAGGCCTCCCGCACAGGCGGTGGCCCGCGAAAGCGATCAAGCCCGGCCATGGGGGGCAGATGCACGGCTTTGCCGCTGCGCGCGCTGTCGTAGATCGCTTCCATCAAGCGGTGATCCTGCACACCCTCTTCGCCTGGCGTGTAGGGATTCCGCCCGGTCAGCACACACTCGGCCATATGGTCGATTTCGGTGGCGAACTGGTTTTTGGTCGTCAGGACCAGTTCGTTGCGGCTGGTGGCATCGCCCTCGCGCCCGATCACGCTCATCTGCTGACCGGCATATTGGTAGCAGTTGGGCAGATCGATGGCGGCCTTCTGCAGGTTCATCCGGGCATGCTTGTCATCACGCCCGCCGTAACTGGTGAAGCAGTTCGCCACCGTGCCGGAGGGAAAACGCAGCATGAAAGACACGGTTTCCTCCACCTGTGCGAAGCGGGGGTCACCGGGCGGCGAGAATGTGGTCGCGAAAATTTCCACCGGCTCCTCACCGGTCATGAACCGGGCCGTGTTGAGGCAATAGAGTCCGATGTCGAAGAGCGAGCCGCCCCCCGCCATGGCCTTCTTATGCCGCCACTGCAGATGGCCGTCCTGAGCCACGGTCTGGGTGTTGATCCCGTGATAGGCCAGCAGCCTGCCGTGGCTGCCGTCGCGCACCATCTCCATGGCGCGGCGGTTGTAGGGCTCGTACTGGATACGATAGGCGACCATCAGCTTGACACCCGCCACGCGGCAGGCCTCAACCATCGCCTGGGCATCGGCTGAACTGACCGACATCGGCTTTTCGCTGAGAACATGCTTGCCGGCCCTTGCCGCGCGCTCGGCAAAGAGCCGGTGCATGGCATTGGGAAGGGCGATGTAGACAACCTTGATTTCAGGGTTCTCGCGGATGCTGTCGAAACTCTCGTAGCTGTAACAGGCCTCCGGCTTGATCCCATATTGGGCGGCAACCAGCCTCAGCTTGTCGGGCGAACCGGAGACAAGGGCGACTGGACGGGCCTTCATGGATTGGGCGAAGGCGGGCAGGATTTCCTCCAGCGCCAGCCGTCCCAGTCCGACGATGGCAAAACCCACGCGCTGTTCCGGCGGCAAGGGCGCGGGCGTTGGGCCCGAGGGCGTGTCGGCCGGGTCGCGCCAGGCGGGGAACACCACCTTGCCGTTCTCGACATGGCCGGTATCGACCGCGCTGGGCGGCGTGAAGCCCGGCACACTCCCCATCGCCCGCGATGAGAGCATCAGCCCCCCGGCGCCCCACCCTGCAACACGAAACAGAGAGCGGCGGTTGAGGCGATCGAGTCGGTTCACAAGCTTCGCTCCTTCGCGGATATCGCAAGGTGCAATGCATGAAGGCACGAAGAGGTCGCGGCGCGAAAGGCACCATGCCGTTCTTGAAGATCGGTTGATCGATTTCGGTACGACGCAACGAGGGGAACCTCAGCCCCTCACCTCTGTTCGAAACCCTGACGCAGCGAACCGCCGACCCACACTTCTGACGCAAGGATCACGCCCTATGCCTCTGCAGACAAACCACAAAGGCAGCGGCATGCGGCGTGGCACAACGACACTGTCTTGAGGGTGAGCCGCCGAACCTTCCTTTCGCATGGCATAGACCGCACCGTGCCACTCGCTCCGGCATTGCTGCTCGCGGGATGCGGAGGTCCGGCCAGCATTTTGGCGCCGGAAGGCCCAATCGCCTCCGCCGATCTGGCGATCCTGCTCAATGCGCTTGCCATCATGCTCGTGATCGTGGTGCCCACCATCCTTGCCACGCTGGGCGTGGCCTGGTGGTATCGAGCCGGCAATGCGCGGGCGCATTATCGGCCCGATTTCGCCTATTCGGGGCGGGTCGAGCTTATCGTCTGGTCGATCCCCATCATGGTGATCCTGTTCCTTGGCGGCGTGATCTGGATCGGCAGTCATGACCTCGATCCGGGCCGGCCGATCCCGTCACGCCAGCCGCCGCTGGAGGTGCAGGTGGTCTCGCTCGACTGGGCCTGGCTGTTCATCTATCCGGAGCAGCAGGTGGCATCGCTCAATGCCCTTGCCTTGCCGGTGGGCGTCCCGGTGCATCTGCGGCTGACCTCGGCCAGCGTGATGAACAGCTTTTTCGTGCCGCGCCTGGGTTCGCAGATCTATGCGATGAACGGGATGGAGACGCAGCTCAGCCTGAGGGCTGACCGGGCGGGTCAGTTCTATGGCCAGTCCGCCCAATTCAGCGGCGACGGCTTTTCCGATATGCATTTTGCGGTGCAAGCCCTGCCCGGCGTTGGTTTCGCGCAATGGGTGAAGGCCGCCCAGGCAAGTCAGTCGATCCTCGATGATCGCTCCTTTGCCGATTTAGGCGGGCAGCACCGCCCGATTGAGCCCTCCACGATGCGCGCGCCACAGGGCACCCTTTTCGATGCCATCGTTGCTCAGCACATCGCCCCTGCTCCCGGCCCCCAACTGGGGCCTGGTGGGCGCGCGCAAAGCACCCCTTCCAGTTCCGGAGTGCAAAACCATGCTGGGTAAACTTGACTGGTCGGCCATCCCCTTTGCGCAGCCCATTCCGCTCTTTGCCGCGGGACTGGTGATGCTGGCGCTGCTGGGGGCGGCGATCTGGGTGACGCGGCGCGGCTTGTGGTCCTATCTCTGGCGCGAATGGATCACCAGCGTCGACCACAAGCGCATCGGCATCATGTACTCCATGCTGGCGCTGCTGATGCTGCTGCGCGGCTTTATCGATGCGATCATGATGCGCAGCCAGCAGAGCATCGCGGTCCATGGCGCCAAGGGCTATCTGCCGCCCGAACATTACGACCAGATTTTTTCAGCCCATGGTACGATCATGATCTTCTTCGGCGCGATGCCTTTCATCATCGGCCTGATGAATTTCGTGGTGCCGCTGCAATTGGGCGTGCGCGATGTGGCCTTTCCCACGCTCAATTCGGTGAGCTTCTGGCTGACGGCCTCGGGTGCGCTGCTGGTCAACATGTCGCTGGTGATAGGCGAGTTCGCGAGGACCGGTTGGCTGCCCTATGCCCCCTTAAGCGAAACGACCTATTCGCCGGGCGTAGGTGTCGATTACTACCTCTGGGCGATCCAGATTTCCGGCGCAGGCACGCTCATGACGGGCATCAATCTGGTGACCACCATCCTCAAGATGCGGACTCCGGGCATGTCCTACATGCGCATGCCGATGTTCTGCTGGACAGCGCTGGGGTCGAACATGCTGATCGTCGCGGCCTTTCCGATCCTGACCGCGACTCTCGCGATGCTGACGCTCGACCGTTATCTGGGTTTTCACTTCTTCACCAATGAGGCGGGCGGCAACATGATGATGTTCGTCAACCTGATCTGGGCTTGGGGACACCCGGAGGTCTATATTTTGATCCTCCCGGCCTTTGGTGTCTTCTCAGAGGTGTTCTCGACCTTTTCGGGCAAACCCTTGTTCGGCTATCGTTCGATGGTCGCGGCCACGCTGTTTATCGTGGTGGTTTCCTTTTTCGTCTGGCTGCATCACTTTTTCACCATGGGCGCGGGCGCCGATGTGAACGCCTTTTTCGGCATCGCCACCTCGGTGATCGCAGTGGGCACGGGCGTGAAGATCTACAACTGGCTTTTCACCATGGTGGGCGGACGGCTGCGCTTTCCCACGCCCATGCTGTGGTCGTTGGCCTTTATGGTGACCTTCGTGGTGGGGGGAATGACGGGCGTGCTGATGGCCGTACCGCCGGCTGATTTCCTGTTGCATAATTCGATGTTTCTGGTGGCCCATTTTCACAATGTGATCGTGGGCGGGGTGATCTTCGGCGCCTTTGCCGGTTACAGTTTCTGGTTTCCCAAAGCCTTCGGCTTTCAGCTCGACGAGCGCTGGGGCAAGCGTGCTTTCTGGCCCTCGCTCATCGGTTTTGTACTGACCTTCGGCGCGCTTTATGTCGTCGGACTGGAGGGCATGACCCGCCGCCTGCAACGCACCGAGGTCGACGATTGGATTCCCTGGCTGCATGTCGCGCTCGCCGGCGTCGGCTTCATGATGCTGGGTGTCGCGGCTCAGGCCATTCAGCTCTACATAAGCATCCGCGACCGTGAGCGCCTGCGCGATCTCACCGGCGATCCCTGGGACGGGCGCAGCCTGGAATGGTCCACCTCCTCGCCCCCGCCCGCCTTCAACTTCGCAGTGATGCCCGATGTGCGCGGCGAGGAGGCCTATTGGGGTATGAAGCGGCGCGCCATCGAGGCACAGAGCCTTGGCGATGAACCGGCCTACGAATCCATAGACATGCCGCGCAATTCGCCCACCGGAATCGTCACGGCTTTTTTTGCCACCCTGATCGGCTTTGCGCTGATCTGGCAAATCTGGTGGCTGGCCATTCTGGGTTTTCTCGGCACCTATGCCACCTTTGTCGTCTTCGCCTGGCGCGACCGCGATGAGATTTCGGTCCCCGTCGAAGAGGTCACACGTATCGACCGTGCGCGACGCGCCGCACGCGCGCGACACTTGGGACAGAATGATGAGGAACCGGCATGAGCAGCGCAGCGGGCACAAGCAGCGATCCCCACAGACTGGGCCACGGTCGCAACGAGGACGACAACCAGCGCGATACCACCGGCCACGGCCAAGGCGGCCCTGCCTCCAAGCGGATCGTCGTGGGCTATGGGTTCTGGATCTATCTCCTTTCCGATATCGTGCTGTTTTCAGCCTTCTTCGCCGCCTATGCAGTACTGGCCCATGCCACGGCGGGTGGCCCAAGCGGGCCGCAGATCTTTACCCGCACCCGCGTCGCGGTGGAGACGGTTTGCCTGCTGCTTTCCAGCTATTGCTGCGGGCTGGCGAGTCTGGGAGCCGAGCGCAGGAGCCAACTTACCACCCAGCTCAGCCTGGCTGCCACCGGCCTGCTCGGCGCGGCTTTCCTCGCCATCGAACTGAGCGAATTTGCCGAACTCATGGCCCGGGGCGCCACGCCGACCCGCAGCGCCTTTCTCTCCAGCTTTTTCGCGCTGGTGGGACTGCACGGGCTGCATGTGACGATCGGGCTGCTTTGGCTTGGCACGATGATGGCACAGACCTGGGTCAAGGGCTTCCGCCCCGCCATCATGCGGCGTCTCCTTTGCTTCAGCCTTTTCTGGCACGCGCTCGACATTGTGTGGGTCGGCGTCTTTTCCATCGTTTATTTGCTGGGGAGCCGGGCATGAGCGATCCGTACAAGAAGGACAGCGGCGATACCGTCCCCGGTGAGGGCGAGGATGGCGCTGCAAGTCTGCGCGGCTACACGCTGGGCCTTGCCCTCGCGCTGCTGCTGACAGGCGCCTCCTTCTGGGTCGCCTCAACCAATCTGGTCTGGGCGCCTTCGGTACCGGTGGCCATCGTGGTACTGGCAGTGGCCCAAATGGGGGTACATCTGGTATTTTTCCTTCACGTCACCACCGGACCGGACAACACCAACAATGTGCTGGCGCTGGCTTTCGGCACGCTCGTTGTGCTGTTGGTGATCGTCGGCTCGATCTGGATCATGGGGCATCTCAGCCACGGCATGGCGATGGATCATGCCGCAATGGGCAATATGCCTTGAGGCCGGCGTGGATCAAACCAGCTCCGGAGGACTTGTTTTCCAAGAGACAATTCAGTCGCAAGAAGGAGCAAGACCATGGAAGATCCATTGAAACCCGCCCCCAAGCGACGTGTGCGTGGCGGCGTTGTGGCAGCCGTCATCGTGTTGTTGATCCTCATCTTCGGCTTTGTGGGCCGCAACCTGGGCCATATCGAACAGAGCAAACATCCCGATACCGCCGAGGTTGCCACCCATGAGGGGCAATGAGGCCGTTTGACGACGCTCTTCTCCCTGACTGCGCATCGCAACGCCGCACGGTTTTCGGAAAGGTAAACCTGATGCTCAAGGCTCTGGCCCTCAACTGCACGCTCAAGCCCGATCCCGAGCAGACCTCGTCCACCGACGCGATGATCGCGGTGCTGGGCAAGGCTTTTGCCAAAAAGGGCGTGGCGTTGACCGAAACCGTGCGGGTCGCTGGGCTGAACATCAAATCGGGCGTCACTTCCGATGAAGGTGACGGCGATGACTGGCCTGCGCTGCGTGCCAAGATCCTTGCCCATGACATCGTCATCTTCGGCAGTCCGATTTGGCTGGGTCAGATCAGCAGCGTGGCCAAGCGCGTGCTCGAACGCATGGATGCCTTCCTGGGGGAAACCGACGATCATGGCCGCATGCCCAGTTATGGCCGACTGGCGGTGACCGCGATCGTCGGCAATGAGGATGGCGCGCATTATGCCTGCGCCCAGCTTTTTCAGGCGCTGAATGATGTGGGTTGGACCATCCCTTCCATCGCCGCCTGCTATTGGGTGGGCGAAGCCATGGGTTCGACCGATTTCAAGGATCTGACTGAAACGCCCAGGATCATCGCCAAAACAGCAAGCATGGTAGCGGGGAATGCTGCCCATCTTGCCAGCCTGCTGAAGCAGTCGCCCTATCCGGGTTGACGGTGTCCCGAAATTCCACGTGCCAGTTGGCACGCCAGAATTCAGCCCATCAATGTTCAGGGCCGGAGGTATACGAAGGCATCGCCGGCGGCGCCTCTGGCATAGGCAAGCCTTCCCACCCGCCGCCCAGCGCCTTGGTGAGTGCCAGCGTGTCGCGGCGCAGGGCGCCATCGCTCTGGATCAGCGCGTCATGAGCTGAAATCTCGGCCGCGCGCGCGTCCAACACCGCACCGTAATCGACCAGCCCCGAGGCATAGCGTGCCTCCACCACCTGCGCCGCGCGGGTGGCATCGGCAAGGCCGCCCTGCAGGGCCCGGTTGCGCTCCTGCTCGCTGCGGATGCGGATCAGCGCATCCTCCACATCGCGCAGCGCGCCAAGGACGGCCTTCTGGTAAGCGTAATAGGCCTCATCGGCCTGCGCCTTGCGCTGGGCGACCTGCCCCTTGCGCTTGCCCCAATCGAGAATGGGGAACATCGCCTGTGCCTGCCCCGTCAGCTGCAGGCTGTCTCCGGTGAAGAGGTTGCCCAAAGCGGTGGAAATCAGCTGAGATGCGCCGGTGAGCGTAAAACGCGGATAGAGATCGGCCACGGCCACGCCGATATCGGCGGTCGCTGCCGCTAATTGCCTTTCGGCCATGCGCACATCTGGGCGGCGGCGCAGCAGATCCGACGGCAGCCCGGCGGGCACCTGCGGCGGCGCTGGCAAAGGCGGCGGCACTGCGGTCAGTTCGGCGATCAGCGTATCGGGCGTGCGGCCCACCAGCATACCGAGCCCATGCATCTGCGCCTTGCCCTCCGCGACGATGGGGGCAACGGCGGCCAGCGCCTGCGCCAGTTGCGCTCGCTGGCGGATGAAATCGCCTTGCGGGGTCAAGCCGGATTGGGCGGTATGGTCGAGGATGCCGAGGCGTTTTTCCTGCCGGTCCACCTCTTCACGCGCCACCTGTTCGCGGGCCTGAAGGGTGCGCAGTTGCAGATAGGCATCGACGATCTCGGCGATCAGCGAGAGTTGGGCATCGCGTGCGCTCCACACAGCCGCCTCGGCGCGGGCGCGGGCGCCCTGCACGCTGCGGCGGGTGCCGCCGAAGAGATCCAGCTCCCAGCTGGCGTCGAAGCCCGCCGAATAGACGGTGATGTCATCGCCCGGCGCGGCGATGCCGCTGGTCGAACTGTTCTGCAGGCCAGCGGAGGATGCCCCCGAACTGCTCCCGCCGCCCAGCAAGCTGGCCAGCGAAGACAGGCCGGCATTCTTGCTGAACTGCTCATAGGTGCTGCCCGCTGTGGCATTGACTTGCGGGAAATAGGCTGAACGCGCGACCCTTTCCTGAGCGCGCGCGCCGCGTATGCGCGCGGCGGCGGATTTGAGGTCGGGATTGTCCGCCAGCCCCATGGCGATCAGCCGTTCGAGCTCGGGATCGTGATAGGCGTGCCACCAGCCTTGCAGATCGGGCGTGGCTTGCGGCCCCTGATCTTCTGCGAAGGCAGCAGGCGTCGGGAGTTTTGGCACGCTGTAATTGGGGCCAACCGTGCAGCCCGCCAAAGCCAGAGGTCCAAACATGAGAATATGCCGCTTCATGCATGGCCTCCCGCGCTCTTGCCCTGGCGGATCAGCAAGCCCAGCGGCAGCACCAACAGCACAAAGATCATAAAACCGTGAAACACATCGATGTAGGACAGCATCTCGGCCTGCTGCTGCACCTGCCGGTAGATCACCGCTGTCGCCCCATCCGGATCGCTGAGCCCCAACGCGGGGCCTGCCTGGGTCACAGCCTCGGCGTAGTTGGGATTAAGCGGGCTCAACGTCTCGACAATGCGTGACTGGTGGAACTGGCCACGCTCGATCAGCGCGGCCTGGGTGATAGCAATGCCGAAGCTGCCCCCCAGATTGCGCGCCACATTGAGGATGGCCGAGGCATCATTCGTGCTCTCCGGCTTCAACCCTACATAGGCCGCCGTCTGGATCGGAATGAAGAGGAACGGCAACCCCGCCGCCGAAATCAGCCGCCCCATCGAAGCATCGTGAAAGCTGATCTGCGTGTTCCAGCCCGTCATATACCACAGGGCAGCGGCCTGAGAGGCGAGCGCCGGGATCAGCAGCAGCCTTGTATCGACCTTGCCTGCCAGCCGACCCACGATCACCATGGCCACCAGCGTGGCCAGACCGCCCATGGTCATCGCCATGCCTGCCGTGCTGGCATCATAGCCGAAGACCTGCTGCAGCATTTGCGGCAGGATGGCGGTGGTGCCGAACAGCACCGCCCCGGTGGTCAGCATAAAGGTGGTGGTGACGGCAAAATTGCGATTGGCCAGCAGCCGCAGATCGATGATCGGTTCCTTGTGGTTCAGCTCCCAGAACACGAGGCCCACCAGAGAGGTGCCGCTGATGATCGCGGTGGTGCAGATAAAACTGCTGGCAAACCAGTTGTCGGTCTCGCCGCGATCCAGCGTGATCTCCAGACAACCGAGGCCCAGCACGACCAGCAGGAAGCCGATGTAATCGACCCTGAGGCCGCCCTTCCCCCGCTCACGCCGCTCCTTCTCCAGCACCTTGGGCTCGGTTACGATAAAATGGACGAGGAAGAGTGAGAGGATCGAGACCGGCACATTGATCAGAAAGATCCAGTGCCAGCTGAAATTGTCGGTGATCCAGCCGCCCAATGTCGGGCCCAGCACAGGTCCCACCACCACCACGATGCCATAGGCGGCAAAGGCCTGCCCGCGCTTTTCGGGCGGAAAGGTGTCGGCCAGGATCGATTGCTCGGAAGGGGCCAAACCCCCGCCGCCCATGCCCTGAAAGATGCGGGCCGCTACCAGCATCGCCAGATTGGGGGCAAAGCCGCAGCATAGCGAGGAGATGCCAAAAAGCCCCACGGAGATCATGTAATAGCGCTTGCGCCCGATCACATCGGAGAGCCAACCCGAGAGCGGGATCACCACCGCATTGGCCACCAGATAGCTGGTGAGCACCCAGGTCGATTCATCCTGACTGGCCGACAGGCTGCCCGCGATATGGGTGAGCGAGACATTGGCGATCGAGGTGTCCAGCACCTCCATGAAGGTGGCCATGGAAATGATGCCGACGATCAGCCAGGGATTGCGCTTCCCGGCGGCGGAGCGCTCGTCGGTCCAGCCAGATGCCTGGGCCATCAGCGCACGGTCACGCGCGGCACGACCGACATGCCCGGGCCGATGACATAGGCGGGGTTGGGCCGGTTGTTGAAAAGGATGCGCACCGGAACGCGCTGCACCACCTTCACATAATTGCCCGTGGCGTTCTGCGGCGGCAGCACGGCAAAGGCCTGACCCGCGCCGCGCTGGATCGAATCCACATGGCCGGGGAAATCCACGCCGGGATAGGCATCGATGCGGATGCGCACCGGTTGGCCGGGCCGCATGTGGTCGAGCTGGGTTTCCTTGAAATTGGCAGTGACCCACAGATCGTCGGGCACGATGGCCAGCATCTGCTGGCCCGGCGCCACGTAGCTGCCAACATTGACCGAGCGGTTAACCACCTGCCCGTCGATGGGCGCGCGGATCGTGGTGTAGGACACTGTCACATTGGCCTGTTGTTGGCGCGCCACGGCGGCCTGCCGGTTGGCCTGCGCCGATTGCACCTCCTTGCGTGCGGCCAGCACATTGGCGGCGGCGCTCTCGATCTGGCGCCGGGCGGCCAGCGCCTGAGCAGCGCTGGCCTCGGCCTGCGCGCGGGCGGCATCGACCTGCGTGGGCGCCACGGCCATCCGGTCGCGCGTCTGCAGGTCAAGATAGCGGTGATAATCGGCCTGAGCCTTGGCGGCATTGGCGGCGGGCCCCAGCGCATCGGCCCGCGCCTGCTTCTGCGCGGCGATGGCGGAGAGCACCTTGGCCTGCGCCTGCGCTATCGCGGCATCGGCCTGCGACACGTTGGATTTGGCTTCCTGAAAGGTGGCGGCGGGGGTTTCCGGCTCGATCGTGGCCAGCAGATCGCCCTTACGGACATGGCGGTTGTCGGCGGCATAGACAGCAGTCAGGCGGCCCGTGGTTTGCGCGGCCAATCGCACGATATGGGCGTCGACAAAGGCGTCGTCAGTGTCCTCATACTGGCGCGCATCGAGCCACCAGAGAAAGCCGCCGATCAGCACGACGGCGGCAACACCGCCGCCCACAATCCAGAACATCGGGCGCTTGAACAGCGGGATTTCCTGTTCACCCTCGTCCTTGGAAGGCTGGTCTTTGGAAACCTGATTTTCCGATCCCTGCTGGGTATTGTCGTCGGAAGCTTCGCGCTTGGGCTCTTTGCTGTCGTCCGGCATATCAGTGCCGTTCCGGCCGGAAAGGGGATCGTCGGTGCAAGGCGTCATCCTTTCCGGAAAGCTTGGCAAGCCTATGGCAGGAAAAGGGAGCGGGCCGATTTGTTCCTTGATGAGCAAGCAACTGCACGCCAGTGACAATCCTTCGCGATGGCGCAGACGGGATTTGTAAGGATGAGGCGAAGCTGAAAAGCCCTTCCCAAGTGCCTAGCCCGGCACCACGATCTGCTCGATCAGTGTCTCAAGATCGACCAAACGAAAGGGCTTCTTGAGGATCGGATGCTGCCGGAAGCGCTCTTCAACGCCCATGGCGCCGTAGCCCGTCGCGAAACCGAAAGGGATGCCGCGCTCATCCAGCACCTCCGCCACCGGAAAGGAGCGAAGACCATCGAGATTGACGTCGAGGATCGCCAGATCCGCCTCCACCCGCCGCGCCACCTCCAGCGCCTCGGGCAGACGCATCGCGATCTCGACCACCTCATGCCCAAGCGAGATCAGCATGTCCTCGATCATGAAGGCGATGGTCATTTCGTCCTCCACGATCAGAATGCGGTAAGCCATGGACTCATTCATCCGCCACGATGGTCAGCGGCGCCTCGACTTCGCACACCAGCCCCTCGGGTTCAAAGCGCATCGCAACTGTGCCGCCCAACTCTCCGGCCAGGCCGCGCTCGATCAGCCGCGAGCCGAAACCGCGCCGCGCGGGAGGCGCGACGGGCGGCCCTGCACGTTCTGTCCAGACGATGCTAAGGGTGGGGAGACCATCGCACTGCGTTTCGCGCCAGTCGATGGTAACCACGCCCTGATCGTTGGACCAGGCGCCATATTTCACCGCATTGGTGCAAAGCTCATGCATGGCGAGCGACAAAGCCAGCGCTGTCTTGGGTGAAATCCGCAAATCCGGGCCGCTCAGGATGCGCCGCGCGGCATCGGGTTGATGAGGCTCAACCGCCTGCAGGATGGCCGCCTCCAGCGAGGCCCCGGCCCATCTTTCGCCGGTCAGCAGATCATTGGCGCTGGCCAGCGCCACCAGCCTTGCGGCGAATTGCTTTTGCGCGCTGCCCAGAGCTTCATCCTCGCGGAAGGTACGCATGGCGATGGCCTGAACCATGGCCAGCGTGTTCTTCACCCGGTGGTTGAGTTCATTGACCACCAGCCGCAAATGCTCATGGGTGCGGCGGCGCTCAGTCACATCGCTGGCCGCGCCGAACCATTCGGTGATCTCGCCAGCCTCATCGAAGATGGGCACGGCGCGCGAAAAGGTCCAGCCGATCGAGCCATCAGCCTGACGCACGCGATGCTCGCGCTGATAGGGGCGTTTCTGGGCGATGGCCTCGCGGATATCCGCCCCGATCTCCTCATGGTCCTCGGGGAGCAAATAGGCGTCCTGCCAATGAGGATCGGGCTCTCCAGTGCTGCGCAGGAAAGACCGTCCCTCCAGCTTCAGCATCGCGGACCAGTCTGGGGTGAGCTGGTAGATCACATCGGAGGACGCCTCGACCAGCGCGCGCAGCTTACGCTCGCTTTCGCGCACACGGCGTTCGGCCAGCACGCGGGCGGTGGTTTCCACCACAATGGCGATCACCCCAGCCGGCGCCCCGGATTCATCGAGCACCGGGGAATAGTCGAGATCCATCCACACCGGTTCAGGCTTGCCGTGGCGGTGGAGGGTCAGTTCATGATCACGATAGGCCAGCGTGCCGCCGCCGAGCCCCACGCGCATCACATTGTCGTTGAAATCGGCGATCTCGCCCCAGCCCTCGCGGACTCGAGAGCCGAGCAACTCCGGATGGCGCGCGCCGGCAAAACCGGAATAAGCATCGTTGTAGATCATGATGCCGTCCTGCCCCCACAGCAACACGATGGGCACTGGCGAAAGAAGAAGCATTTCGGTCACCGTGCGCAGGCTGTGCGGCCAATTGCTCAAGGGGCCGATCGAGGTCTGCGACCAGTCGAAATTGCGGATCAACTCTCCCAGCTTCCCGCCCCCAGCTGGGAAGAATCGTTCATGCCCAGCCATCACTATGCTAGCCTTTTTCTTGGGACCCAATGGTCTAAAGCCGCGCCCGTTTCCGATCAAAACGACATCGCTTCAAAGGTCAAGACGTTCCTGCCATGGAACAATTTCCCCTACTGTGTACCTTTGCCAATCGCGGAATGGATCGTTCAGCCCCCTCGCCCGTCACCGCGACGGTATCAGGCATTTTTGCTGTCTGAAGTGGCGGCCCCTGTTGCGGATGATCCCGCACAGGATTATGAGTAGGGGCCACCCCTGGAGCAGATTTGACGGTTCGCGACGACACTATGCATGCGCTCATTATCGAGGATTCCGTTCTCATTTCCATGATGGTTGAGGACCATCTGCGGGAACTTGGCTTCACCTCTATCGCCATCGTGGACCGCGAGAGTACGGCTATTGCCTCGGCCAGCCGCCAGCCGCCCGACTTTATTGCCGCCGACGACAGCCTGGTAGAGGGATCCGGCATCGATGCGGTTCGCGAGATTTGCTCCAAGCGGACCATCCCGACCGTCTTCATGCTCGGCGACCCGGAGAAGGCCCCGGAAAAGCATGCGGCGCCCCATGGCTACGTGGTGGCCAAGCCCTTTCTCTTCGATACGTTCAAGGAAGCCGTCGATGGCGCCTTCGCGCGCGTCGAGCGGAGCAACGGCTGACGCCGCAGCGCCTCTCAAGTCTTATCAGGACGTTTTTCCGTCGGGCGCTTTGGGTTCCGGAGCATCGGAAGGCACGGTCGTGTCCGACGCATCGGTCGCCGGTGCCGGTTTGGGGCCGCCGAACGATAGGATCAGGCGAAGCCCCATGACCAAAGCGTTCGGAGCGTGAGCGACGGCTGCCGGGTGATGGAGATATTGTGCGTCAGGCTGAAGGGCCAGCTGGGCGCTCAGTTTGTATTGGTAGCTCAGCTCGAACGAGGTTTCGGTGCGCGGCAAACCACTTATGCGGATCGCCAGAGGGCTGATCGAGGCTCGGGCAAACGCCAGGCCGAGCCGATCATCCTTGCGCGTGGGCAGCAGGCCCTTGCCGGTCACGCCGCCGCCCCAATAGCCATCGACCTGCTGCATCGAACCGGCTGCCCTGCCGAAACGCAGCCAGCCGGTCCAATGCGTCGAGCCGGGAAGCGCGCTTTCGGCTTCCATATAGAAACCCTGATCGTGGCGCGCAGTCACACCATCCAGCGTGGGGCGCGAAAGGCTGTAACGCCACAGGCCGATGGCCACCCGCCCCGTGTCCGACCACCGATAATCCACCTGTCCGATGGTGAGCGCGCCATCCATGGGCGCCAGCCTGGCCACCACAAAGGCACGGGGACGATCTGGATCACCCGGAACACCATCAAGGATAGCGACGCGTCCGGTCCAATGCTTGTTCGGCGTCCAGCTGACCCGCAACCCGAGCGAGGAAACCGGATAAATCGAGGGCCCGTTTAGCCCACTGCGCGCGATATCGGCACCGATCCCCTGTGATGAGTTCACCAGCCAGTTGGCCGTCACGATCGAATCGAAGTCGGCATTCACATCCATCAGCCCCGCGCGCAGGGCGACATTGTGCTCCTCCGAACCGAAGCGCTGTTCGATCCAGGCTTCAAACAGCCGGGTCATGGGCACGGCCTCGATGGCATCCGCCGTCTGGATGTCCCCCGTCCGGCTGCTGAGACCCGAGCCGGCATAGTTGAAAATCTGCGCGTGCAAGGCCAGCCCGGACAAACCCAGCCGGTCACCCGCCAGCGTGGCGGCCAGTTGCGCCCTGTTCATAGCCACGCTGGTGGGAGCCGCTCCCTTGGCGATCAGCCACCCATCCAGCGTGTCGCGAAAGGTTGCGGTCAAGACGGGCGGTGGCATATCGTCATCGGCAAGGGCTTTGGATGGACAGGCGATAAACACCACGATGGTCGCCAGCGCCGTCACGCTGATGGATGCAATCCACCGTGAGAAAGCGACAGTCGGTGGCGGTCCGGGCGCAAGGTGGTCCATGGTTTTTGACCGATGTCATGACAAGAGAATGCGATCGCCACACCGCAGCCCGGCAAACACCCTGGCTTTCGCGAAACGGAGCATGGTGGGCAAAGGTCCCTGGCCGCCCTTTGAGCCTGCCCCGACCCGGATCAGAGCCTTGCAGTCCGCTCACCTCATTTCTGCAAGCGAGCGACCGATCCCTTGCACCCTTTGACGTCCCCGTGGCTTTCAATTCCAACATCTGCTGGTGAAAGGATGCTGTGATGAGTGAGGAATCCCGCAAGGACCCGGCACTGAGCAACGGCCCGGGACATATGGTCGACAAGGACCCGCCCGCGCCCTCCACCCTGCCCGAGGAACGCGACAAGCCGGGTATGGACGAGAAGAAGCGTGGGGAGCTGGGCGCCTCCAAAGCAACGCCTCACACCGCCGATACCGATGTGGGGCACAAGCTCTGACGATGAGGGCTCACCATTGCCTTTCCCGCGCTCCGAGAGCAATCCATCCGAGGAAGAAAGCATGAGCAAGAACAGCAAAGATGAAGACCATCCCGCCGCCGGCAGCCCGGCGGGTGGCGGCTTCGAGAGTGTTCGGGTCAAACTTGACGATGCGCTCGAAAAAGATCGGGAAGACACCGAAGAGGCCAGAAAGCGCCTTTTGCACGGAGGCAACCGAGCGAATCAGACCCGATAACGCACGGCGCGCCAAACCTGTCATAGGGCGAGTGCACAGGCTGCTCGATAGTACCTAATGTTCCCATGCAAGTGGCTGGCTCCCGGGGCCAGCGAGACGGCCCCGGTCAGATTGCACGCTTTGCGCCACGGCTCCAGCAGTTCAAGGGCGCTCGCCTGCGTCGGCGCGTGATAGATGCGGATCGTCGCCTTGCGGTAACCCTCTGGCTCGGCGTCGAATACATTGGGTACGAAGCTTTGGGGATTGCCATCATACAGCGGAAACCAGCTGGACTGGATCTCCACCATGATCCGGTGCCCGGGCAAGAACACATGGCTCACGTTGGGCAGCGTCAGGCGATAGGTCAGCGCTGCATTGGGCGTGATGGGCTGGGCCTGCGAAAAGCCCTCGCGATAGCGGCCGCGCAGGATGTCCATCGCGATGGGCAGCTGATATCCGCCCATCTCCGGCTTTTCGGGCTTGACCACGAAATCGCCATCGCTGCCCTTGGTTGAGGGCACAAGACCGGCAATCCGGGTGCGCGCCAGCGTGAGCTGTGCCTCCAGCGGCGCGATCTGATAGATCAACACGTCACGGCAATCGGAAAAGGCCCGCTGGTTATCGACCGGCCATTGCCGCTATGTCGATCCCGGCGCATCCGTGGCGCACCGCAGGCGGGACCATCAACGCCACACTCTTGACCAGCAACTCGATGATACACATAGATTCCATTTCCTTTTGCTATCCCGAGCGGGGGGCATACCTATGGCTGCTCAAACCGGTTTTTGTGTGAAAGGCATGGGCTCAAATTCGGCAAGGAACCTGGCGGTCGATCATCGCTTCTCTTTGAAAACAGCCCTGCGCTTAGCGGAGCAGAGGAGCGGGATGATGCGAGACTTGAACGAGAAAGGCATGGCCGCGGTCGATGGCGCAGCGGCTCGCCAGGGCATCGATCATGATGCGGCGCTCATCCTCTTCGAGTCCCTTGAAAAAGGAGGTGGCCTCCAGGCCCAGTTTAACCATCCCGGTCTGGGTGGAATGGGCCAGTGGTCGCAAGGCGCGATGGCAATGGTCGGAGATATGTCGAATAACGACCTCAAACATCGCCTCGATGCTTTGTGCGTCGATTTTACGGCGATGCTCGCGGACGGCAGCAACTTCTCTGATCATCAGATGTCGCGCGACTATGAGCAACAAAGCGAGGAGCAAGATGTACGGCCTGTGTTCTTCCCAAAGCCGACGTCACTTAAATAGGTTTATCCAGTTGAAAGCAGGCATGGCTTTTATTGGATAATTTTTGAAACACTCACCGCGAGAAACTCAAAAAGCTGCAGCCGCCATGGGTAGGGCCTGGCATCACACCGTACTGTCATCAACTACCCGCACAATCCGAACAGCAACGGGGCAGTTCAGTTCTATTATGTCCACTCCCGCAGCGGCGCCGCACCGACCAGGCACCTTCTTCAACGGCCCACGAACCCAAGCATGATGCCGATCGTTAGCCCCTGAACAAGCATTCTGCTCAACGGAGAGCTTTGTCATGAAAAATCTCGTCTGGCTTGTTTTGCCCGCGCTAGCTTTGTCTGCCTGCCAGAAAGCGACCGATCAGTCAGCAAGTTCAAGCGGCGCGACCGAAGCCTCCTCGGTCACCCCCCAAGACGGCATGCCGACTATGAGTTCATCCTCAGCCGTAGGTGAAGACGCCGATGCCGCCCCTGGCAAGGATCCGGGCACGTATCTGGCCAAGGCCGGTGCCGGCGGCCTGTTCGAAATTGAAAGCTCGCGCGCCATCCTCAAGACCACACAGGACTCTCAGGTCAAGGCCTTCGCCCAAATGATGATCAAGGATCACGAGGCGTCGACCACCTTGCTCAAAAAGACGGCGAAAGCGGCGGATATCGCCGTCGACGCGCCCCGGCTGCAGCCAGCCCAGCAGCAGAGCCTCGATGCGATCAAGGCGGCCAAGGGCAAGGATGCCGACAAGATCTACCTCGACGCCCAGCGCGATGGGCATGCTTCGGCGCTAATGCTTCACAAGACCTATGCTGCGGATGGCAACAACGAGGCGCTGAGGGCCGCCGCCGCGCAGATTGTGCCAGTGGTGCAACAGCATATCACGATGCTGGACAAAATGGATAAGTGACGGCGAGGCGCCGCTGCCTCAGCAAGCCACACCAGCAAACGGTTGAATGCTGTATTCACGAAGAATCCCGGCACACATCGGCCCCTCGCCATCGGCCGAAAATGCTCATTGATGTCGCCCTATGGCGAACCTAACCTTCGATGCGAGTGACCTTATGGGCAAAATTGTCCATCTCCTCTAGAACAGAGGCGTGCCCGCGTAGCGGTTTTGCAATCGCTTTCACCAGTCCGGTATGGCCAACGTTCGGATAGCTTTTGCGCTCGACCGCCACACCCTGCCCGTGCAAGGCCTGCCCCAATGCATCGCCGTCGCGCGGCAAAACGAGCATGTCCTTGTCGGCAGTGGCAAGAAAGGTGGGCGGTGCATCGGCCCGCGCATGATGCACCCGTTGAGTCGAAACAGGATCGGCGACACCGGCAAAGGCGGTTTCGACGATCGGCCCCTTGAATGGCAGGAAGTGATAGGGCCCGGGGAGAAAGATCCGATCCGGATCGCCGCCCAGCTCTGGCGCCCGCGTGCGATCGAAGCTGTCCATGAAGAGGTAGGCCCAATCCCCACGAACTTCGTGACGGGAACGCCCGATGACGCGCTGATGGCCTATCAGCCCAGCGTGATCCTGCAAAAGCCGATTGACCAGACCTCACTTGTCCAAGCCTTTTGGACATTCAAGCGAGCCCGCCAAGCGGCACTCATGCAACACTCTGGCTGGTCCATCCTCGGCCTTGCGGCAGGACAACTGGCATTCGGTACCATGGCGGTCTAGACTTGCGCTACAGGCCCACCACGAGACCACCTATTTTATGAACCATGCCGCCCCAGCAGGGCCTTTCGATTCCGGCTTCCGGCCCGCTGGCACAGGCATGGCGCAGGCCATCCGTGATCTGGACTGGTCGAGGGAAGATGCCAACGCTCTTGGGCTGCTGCGCCCGGCGCTCTCGCTTTGCCTCGCCTCCAGCTTCCCGACCGCGATCTACTGGGGCGCCGAGCTGCGGCTGCTCTATAACGATGCCTGGTCAACAATCATCGCGGACCGCCATCCATCGGCACTGGGCCGCCACGCACAGGAAGTCTGGGCCGACATCTGGCCGATCATCGGCCCTCAGATGCAGCAGGTGATCGAGACCGGCGAGTCCCTTTCCCTGTTCGACCAGATGCTGCCCATGATCCGCCATGGCCGCCGTGAGGAGACATGGTGGACCTACAGCTTCACGCCAATCTTCGCCGGGGATGGCAGCGTTGCCGGCATTTTCAACCAGGGCCATGAAACCAGTGACCGGGTTCTGGAAGACAAACGCCAGAGGCTGCGACTTGCGCTGGACGAAGCCCGCCGGGCCCTGCCCGATCCAGCCGATTTCATAACCGAGGCTTCGGGCATGCTCGGCCGGCATCTGGCTGTCGAGCGTGTGGGCTATGCCGAAATGGATGAGACCGACACATTTGCGGTTATCCACCGGGACTGGACCGACGGAACCTTTCCCAGCCTGTGCGGAGCACTGCGGCTCGACAGTTTTGGCACCGCACTGGCTCGAGCGCTGCGCTCGGGCGAAACGATCCGTATCGACGATGCACTGGACGATCCGCTGACCCGTGGCGACGGCACGGAGCAGGCCTTTGCCGCCGTGGGCGTGCGCGCCACGATCGATGTGCCACTCATCCGCCATGGGCGGCTGACCGCCATTCTCTTCGTCCATGCCAAGGATATCCGTGCCTGGGCGGATCATGAGGAGGTCTTCACGCAGGAGGTCGCCGCGCGGATGTGGGACGCGGTGGAGCGCAACCGCGCCCACGCCCTGCTGCGCGAAAGCGAGGAGCGATACCGGCAGCTGCTCGCCGCCTCGCAGCGCCAGACGGGCGAGTTGCAGGCGGTGCTCGAAAGCATGCCGGATGGCGTCTACATCGGCGGGGCGCAGGGGATCACCATCGCCAACCAGCCCGCGCTTGAGCAGCTGGGCTTTGCCACGCGCGAGGAATTGAACCGCGACGTGGGCACGCTGGCCGATGAGATCATGACCCGCGATGCCGCCACCGGCGCGCCGATCGCCGTGGCCGATCAGGCCTTTTCCCGCGCATTGGCCGGGGAAAAGGTGATCCGCGATGTGATTGTGCGGCACCGCATCAGCGGCGAGGAGCGGATCGTGCGCTCTGCCGCCGCGCCGGTGAGGATCGACGGGCAGGTGATCGCGGCGGTGGCGGTCAACACCGATGTGACCGAGCGCCGCCGCGCCGAGGCCGATCTGCGGCTGCTCAATGAAACGCTGGAGGCACGGGTCGATGCCGCGCTGGCCGAGCGGCGGCTGTGGGCCAGCATCTTTGAAACCTCCGATGCGTTGATCAACGCCCTCGACAGCGATTACCGCTTTCTGGCCTTCAACTACGCCTATGCCGAGGCCTTCGCGCGCAATACCGGGCAACGCCCCGTGATAGGGGCGAGTCTGCTTGAGTATCTGGGCGATGATCCCGATCATCACAGCGCTCAGGCACGCTGGTCTCGCGCGTTGTCGGGCGAGGATTTCGCGATGGTCGAGCGGTTGGGCACGCCTGGCCCCGATGAACACCATTACGAACTGCGCCTCAACCCGCTGCGCGACAAGGATGGCGCTGTGATCGGTGCCTTCCAATATGGCATCGATGTAACCCAGCGCCTGCGCGATGCCGCAAGGCTGGCCGAGACCGAGGAAGCCTTGCGGCAAAGCCAGAAGCTGGAAGCCATGGGCCAGCTGACCGGCGGCGTGGCGCATGATTTCAACAATCTGCTCACCCCAATCATTGGCAGCCTCGATCTGCTGCAGCGGCGCGGCATCGGCGATGAGAAGGCCCAGCGCCAGATCGGCGCCGCGCTGCAATCCGCCGAGCGGGCCCGGGTGCTGGTCCAGCGCCTGCTGGCCTTTGCCCGGCGCCAGCCGCTGCAGCCCGCCCCGGTCGATATCGCGGGCATCATCGAGGGCATGGCCGAGCTGATCGCCAGCACATCGGGGCCGCGCATCCGCATCGAGGTCGATGTCGAGCGCGGCCTGCCCCCGGCATTGGCCGATGCCAATCAGATCGAGATGGCCATCCTCAATCTGGCGGTCAACTCGCGCGATGCCATGCCCGAAGGTGGGCGTCTCGGGATCACCGCCCAGGTGTGCGAGATCTGGGCCGATCATGCCAGCCGCCTTGCTGCCGGGCGCTACATCCAGCTGGGCGTCTCGGACACCGGCACCGGCATGGATGAGGCGACGCGGCTGCGCGCCGTCGATCCCTTCTTCAGCACCAAGGGCATCGGCAAGGGCACTGGTCTGGGGCTCTCGATGGTGCATGGGCTGGCCCTGCAGCTGGGCGGAGCCTTGACCATCACCAGCCGGCTCGGGCTTGGCACGCGGATCGATCTGTGGCTGCCGGTCGCGCAAACCTTGCCTGGCACGCTGGCGCAGATCAGTTCGCAGAACACCGAGGCGGCGAGCGGCACCATTTTGCTTGTCGATGACGACTGGATGGTGCGCGCCAGCACCGCCGATCTGCTTGATGAACTGGGCTATGAGGTAGTCGAGGCCGCCTCCGCCGAGGAAGCCCTGACGCTGGTGAGCGAGGGGCTGAGGCCCGCCATGCTGCTGACGGACCATCTGATGCCCGGCCTGACCGGCACGGATCTGGCGGCGCGCATCCGTGAGGTCATGCCATCCCTGCCGGTGCTGGTCGTGTCAGGCTATGCTGAGGATTCGGGAATTCCGGCCAGCCTGCCGCGCTTGATCAAACCCTTCCGACAGGAGGAATTGAAAGCGGCCCTGACAGGTTTGGCAAGAGGGTAAGACGCCCCGCCAAGCACACGTCAATGGGTTTTCAAACCGTTGCTTCTTTTGGGGAGTTGGCATGAAATCGCTGTCTGCGGTGGTTGCCGCCGCAGCCTGTGCCTCCGCGCCGGCCGTGTCTGCCTCCGATGCCTCGGTCGAGGCTCCGATCGAGTCCATGATGGACAGCTTCAACAATGGCGATAGTGGTCTGTGAGGGCAAACCATGTGGCTGCGCCGACGATCGTCGACAATGTTTCCCCATTTGCCTGATCCGGGCCCAGTGCCTTCGACCGCTGACTGGCCGCCGTCGGCAAGGCGGAAGCGGCAGCAGGCAAGACCGATGGCATGGTGACCTTCACATCGGTGGTCGATAGATCCTCAGCGGTGACCGCCCTTACTGTCGGGCGCCCAGCATCTACGGCTACAAGCAATAGGGCCGCGACATTCGCGAAATTGGCTACACCTCCTTTGTTCTGGCCAAGATCGGAGCTGAATGGAAGGTGGAAGCGTGGAGTTAGCCGATCCCAACGAGTGTCCCGGCAAAATGATCGAGGGGACGTGTCAGGCGTAGGAGCAATGCGCCCACGCCAATCCGCAAGCAATCTCAGACAGGGAAGAAGTGAGTGATATCGCTGACAAGCCGGTGCTTCGGGGCTCATTTGCGATCGTGGAAGGCAGGCATTGTCCACTCAAGACGCAATGATTGTCCTCTTGCAAAGAGCAACGGCAACGATTGGCACCGTCGGGTGTTAGAAACCCATAAAACACGATCGAGGATGACCATGGCCCAGCCTTTTCCAGCATACTCCTCGATCCCTGCCCACCATCGTCTGGTCCCCGCAGCATGAACCTCG
>NZ_BCZE01000034.1 GCF_001598555.1 Novosphingobium rosa NBRC 15208 | reverse complement strand
CCGAGCCAATAGCGAACGGCGGGACAATTTTTGCCGCCGAAGGTAAGCCACGTTAATCGTGTGATGGTTCAGGACACGCGCAAGGTCAGAGAAACTGCAAAGGCACGTTGGCCTGTGGTCAGACCGCCTGGCGTCCAATCCACTCGACCTGAAGGCGATCGGTCCCGGCGAGACTGCCTTCGACAATAACGTGAAGGCCGTCAAACTCGCGGAGGTTTTCACTGGTGGTGAGGCGGAAAAAGAGGCTGTCTTCAGCCTCAAGCAGTGGGCTGCTGCCGTTCATACGCAAGGTGCCGGTCAAACGGCGATAATGGCTCATTCCCCCGGACATGGTGCTCAATCCCCTGTATTTCAGGGGATCACGGATCGGATCAATGATCCCTTCGCCCCACAAAAAGCCCGCGGCACCATGCCAAATGCGGCGATTCGTAGCAATGGAAAGGCCCCCTCCTCGGGCTCAAAACTGAGTGTTTATCCCAAGGTTTCATGCCGACCCGGCATTGATCGGTCGGCCGATCACATGGGCGATCTGCTGGTCCGTGAAACTCGCTCGAAGTCGAGCTTCGCCTTCGATCATATCGTCGCGGGTCTCATAAACCTCGCTCGTGTATGCGCCGCGGGCAAAGAGGTCGCTCCCCGGTGAAACCATACAGGTATAGGCCGCAGGCCAAAGGCAGACCAGGAGCCACGGCCACCCAGAGGTAGGTGGCCGGTACCGCGCAACGATCACACAGGCGCTGTGGGCGGCAGAGGGCCGGCGGTCGAAAAGGTCCGGCAAGACCAACTCCGGACGCTGCCGGGCGAGGAAGCCCTCAGCCTCCGCCAATTCGTGAGAGTTTTCTAGAAGGATCGGATAATACCGCCCAAGGGGGAGCGTCGAGGCCGCAAAGCGCTCCGGGATATCTATAACCAGCACGTCTGGCATGGTGAGCATTGGACGTCGGTAAAGGCACCGCTTGGCCGCGAGGTCGTCTATCAAACGCATGGTGGCGATTAGGGCTCGCATCGGGATAAGCGTCAAGCACAGAAAGTCGCATAATTGAGAGGGAAAGAAGCGCGCCGCGCCCGAAGGCGCGGGATGTCCATTCCCTCCTCGCTGCAGAACGCGAAATCATATATATGGAAGCGCCATGGCCGAGATTGATCCCCATACGCTGCGAGTCGTCGCCAATCTGCTGCGGTCGCGGGTCTCGTGGCTCCACATGGATAACCGCCTCGATGGACTGCAACGAGTGGGCGTCGAGCGCTGCCTCAAGCAGTTAGCAGCAGACCTTGCAGTATGCGCGGATCATGCCCGCAAGCCAAAGACCGGACGCAATCGTCGAGCCTAGAGGTCGTCCCGGAGCCAGCGGCCAAGACCAAAGCAAGTCATGGTCGAAACGTTAGAGGCGGCTCGCAGACGATTGATACAAGGGCCCAGAATTTTGCTCAGGAGGGGCTGGCGTCGTTCGCAGGGCATTCCCCATTGGCCAGATCCCACTCCGCCCTTGCCGCTTCATCGCGGGTTTTGAAGGTCGGGCGCTCGTCGAATGGGCGTGGATCACAAACGATGCGCCATTTGCGATCTTCGTAGTTTCGGGAGACGCAGCCGCACGCCCCATTGGGATAGCGGACGTCGTGAACATACCATCCGCCATGGCGCCACGGAGAATAGGTGAAAGTGGTTCTACGGGCCAAGATCTGCTCCATTAATAGGATGTTGTTTTTCTTAAGAGAAAACCTGACTTGACGTGCAAATTTCTCATAGCATCAAGCCGGGGAAAGCGTGGAATTGGTTTGCGCTCCCTGCCCATGGACCAGCTCGCGATCACCGGCTTCCCGCGTGGTAAATTGACCGACATGTGGCCGGTGGCAGGTCCCAACCCGAATAGCAGGAAGCGTCTCGTCAGATCTCGATTCCGCTCACGCCGGCATTGAACCGATCAATCCATTCGCGCAGCGCAGGTCGCTCGTGGAGTGGGATTTGCGCGGTGACCTGCTGGAATTCTATCAGATCGACCGGCGCTCCGGTCGCAATGGCGTCGATATCATCATGCGCCAGCAGCTCCCTCTCACGAATGAACGCCGTCATGGTGCCCGGCCGTGTGCGGGTCGCCCTGCGCCAGAGGCCTTCAACATTGCGAAGTCGCGGTGCTGCCCGCGCCTCAAGAAGAACGATGAGCCGGAGAGCCCAGTGCGGCAGCGATGCGACCTCCTCCGGCCGCATCGCCGCGCAGATAAAGCAACTTGACTTGACCGGCACCGGGAGGCCCTCGGCCCGAACGCGTTGAGCGCAGGCCTCGCGATCCCAGCCCCATTCCCGCAAGGGATAGCGGAAATCGTAGCGCGGGTCTTCCACGCCCACGCGATGCGCATACCGTCGGCTGTCTGCCGGAGACGCATCGTAGCCAATGAGCTTCGTCACTCTCCGGCCTCTTGCCCAGGCGGCTTTTGCAGATGGCCAATTCTCAACCCAGCGGTTTTGAGGCGCTATCTTCCACTTTACACTGCAGGACTTCCTGTTGAAGGAGGCCGAGGGCAAAGTCGCATTGGTCAGGCAGTTCTCCAGGATTGTGAAGTAGGGCGGCCAGTGTTTGAAGCGCTGCGGCTCATACTGCACGACGTGATGCTCGATCCCGTGCCTATCCATCCAGCGCTGGAAAACGGGCAGGAATTCGTAGGTCTCTGGACGCTCGGCTCCCGTGTCTGCGGTCAGGACAACATCAAGGCGCATGCGTCTGGCGACCCACTCGATAATCATCGCAGTGCTGTCCACGCCCATGCCCCATGCCGCGACAACCGGGGCATCCGGTTCCATCTTCCACGCGTTCATAGGATCAGAGCCGTCCATTGCTCGGGAAAGGCAGGAAGTCTGCTGGAAACCCGGTAAGGCTGGATCTCATTACCCGTGCAAATGATGTAGACGGGTGCCGAGCTATTGTGTCGGTGCCAGAGGCCCACGGCATAGGCATGGTCGAAAGAGGCGAGGCGCTCACGAAGAGGGGATAGAGAGGGGGGCTCAATCTCAGTCACCAGACTGGTCCCCATTCGGCTTTAAGACAATTGCTTCGTGACCGACATCCACCTCGCAGCCGCCGCAAAAGGCGGCTTCGAACACGTCCACGAGAATCCAGCCCCTTTCGTCGTTTTCCCAGCGAGCGGATGCATCGCAAAGGACATCGCTCGTGCCACATCCCGGGCAGCGCAATGATCTGGGCCTATCCAACTTATCCGCTCTTGAAACACAGCTTTTGTCGGGCTTTTGGCCAGACTTATCCACAAGCACGCGATGTTCCCCGGCGTCCGGCGTTGCCGCCAGATCGCCATGGGTCGCTTGCTCGAACAGACACCTTGCCAAATCGGTTGTCATTTTGGTCAGCGCCTGATCGGCGGTGATCACCGTCACAGCGCCGCCGAACCCATCCTCCTTCATGCGCGAGCAGGTCCAGGCGGACGTAACCATGATATGGTCAATATCTTTGCAACGCCTAAGGATATCCTGGAAGATCCTCACATCAAGGCCTTCGGTCACTTCGACCTCAAAGACCGTGTCTTCCGGTTTGAGGTTGGCGAGGAGCGTCCTCAAGAAGTCGGGCAGGCGACCAGCATCCTCAGGAGCGGCCTCGATCAGGTTAGCGATTTCCGCTACCTGCAACTCGATGGCAGACGGGCGCCCTGTTTTGTTGAAGAAATAGAGCCGATCGCCCCGATGCTCCCAATCATACATCTGGGTGAGCACCAGCACCTCAAGGAGGCTGATTGCGTCGGCAGGCAAGGGTGGCGTGACCACCGTGGGATGGATATATTCGGCCATCACGGCCTCCTTTCATCAATGACAGGGCGCCGGCCCGCCAAGCGGGATCGAGGCCTCACCAATTGTGGACCTTGAGGTCATCGGCGGTATCGCCGTCGCAATCGAGCAGGACGTAGTCGAAACCACCATCCCGCCCGAAGGCCATGAGCGCGGCCAAATCCTCCGGCAGTTGCTCGGCAAACGGGCTTTCTGGCATGCCCGTGGGCACAAACCAGCCATGGACCGAGCCTGCGATATCCATTGGCCTCGAACTCGGTGGCCAATACGACCAATGGCTGATCAGATTGACAGTGCTCATCGTGATATGGGCTGTCGATAGGACGCAGTACCGGCCGCGTTCCAGGTGATGGAGGGAATCGCTTGCCCAGACATTGACCGAAGGCTCGAGCGTAATCGGTTCTCGCGTCATCGTATCCCGATGATGTCGCTCGAAATAAGTCGTGATCGTCGTTTCATCATCCAGCCGCCCTACGTCTTCGGCATCTTCGATCTCGCTCCAATAATCTCGGCAGAAGTTCGCGATTTGGGCTGCTAGGGATTTGGATTCCTGAGCGACATAGATCGTCGTTCCGAAGTTGTGCTCGATCACGCCGACATGGACAGCTATGGGCCAGGGCAAAGCACCCATCGCGAGTGATTTCTCAGCAGCGGCAAGCTCGGCGAGCAGCATCTTGCGGGAGGAGACAGGAGATGACGAATGGGCCTGGAGGGCACGACGGGCGCGGGCGAGCAGTTCCACAAGGGATCTGAGCAAATGGTCGATCATGACGGGATCTCCCAACCGAGGCCGGACATCAAGTTCGGCCATACAAGAAGCTTCAATGCCCTCGGCAGATGGAGACAGGACGGGTTCAACGACTGGACCCATTTGCCGAGGGCAATGGCGGCTGGAGCGAGCTTAAGGCGCTACTGCCAACCGTGACGTCAGGCTTCTCGCGCTACTGCCTCCCGGCGAAGGTCCGGAATCCGGGCGTCGTCATAGGGGCTCTCAACAGACATCTGCAGCGCGGCCTGCTCTGCATGATACCAGTTTCCGGCATCGATCGTGTAATTCTCGCGACCATATCGGTCATTGCCGCTGAAAAACGACACTTCAACAAGGAAGGTTTTCAGGGGATTATGAGGAGATGTGGACATCGGACATATCCTTCAGACATGACTATGGCCGCTCCGGCGGGAACCGAAGCGGCCATCGAGTGGGTTGAAAAGGCGGTGGAAGCGGGGTTCAGTTCACTCGTTCGAGTAGCCTGCGGGCCTTGCCCTCAAGCTCGAGGCGGGCCTCCTGATGGGTCTTGGTGCGCGCATGAGCCGTGATGCCCTGCACAAAATCGTACAGGGATTCCGGCGGGTGGCCTTCCTCAACCAGCACGGTCTCGATAATCTTGGACGTTTCTGCCCTGGAAAAGCCCCGCTTTCTCAGGAAGTCCTCGCGGTCCTCATCCTTGCGCGCCACGATCCGCTCGCGCGCAGTCTTGACACCGGTGATAAAACGCTGCGGTGAACTCTCGGCAAAGTGCTCCAGCGCCGGCGCGGCCTGATGGGCGAAGCGGGCGGCCGCGAATTTCGAGTGGCGGATGTTGACCTCCTCGAAATTCTCGACGCCCCAGAGGCAGCGATTGGCGCAAACGCCGCGCAGATAGAAGGTCGCGATGCCCAGCGTCTTGGAGCCCACCTCTGAATTCCAGCAATAAAATCCGCGGAAATAGATGTCGGGCTCGCCGTTCGGGAGGTGCCCCGCCACAATAGGGTTGCGATCATCCACCAGAAACAGGAAGACGTCGCGATCGGAGGCGTAAAGCGTGGTGGTCTCCTTGGTGATGTCGACATTGGGGTTGTAGCGCATCGAGCCCCAGTCGATGGTACCCGGCACTTTCCAGCGCGTGTCGCCTGTGCCGTCACCGGCAAAGTTCATCACCGCGCTCACCAGCTCGTGATCCCAGATGCGACCGTAATCAGGGCCGGTGGCCGCGCGCAGCTCGGTACGGCCGCTTTCGGTCTGCAGCAATTTGACCTGTTCGCCGCGGTGCGAGATAAGCCCGTGCTGGAGATTGATCCCGGCCAGCGCAGCGGGAAGGTTTCGGAGATAGGAGGCTGGGGCACCGACCAGGCTGGCCAGTTGCCCGAAAGACCAGTTCGTCGGGGCGATCCCGCGCTCGTCACCCGGAGCGATCAGCATCAGGCGTTCGGGATTGTCGCTTCTTGCTTCGACGCGAATGTTGCGGCTTTCGACGATCCGCGTGGTAGCACAATCCGCGCGAGCGCGGACGCTGCCATAGAGATCCCGCAGCGAGAGGAATTTTTCATCATCAGGCCGCGAGAACCATTCTGACGATACCCGCGTGCTGCGCTGGCCACGATTGACATCGATGCTCCAGGGCTGGTGCGACGACGAGGTCTGGTTTGCAGGGGCAGAACTTGCCATTTGCTGTCTCCCGATAGGACGGGGCAAGGTCACCATCCGCCTTGCCACCGCCCCTCCCTCCCCCCTTCCCTCCTTTGGCTGGCCCCTAGGCACGGACCTCGAGTATCTGTGTCAAAATCTCGGCAGCCCGCTCATGGGGGAGAAAGAGCCTTGTCTTAAATCGGATGACCTCGCTGAACGCCCCGCAGGACTTGAGCCAGAGCCGGTCCTCAGGCGGAAAGTCGCGAATTTCCAGACGCCGGCTGTCGTTGACGAAGGCGGAGGCCAGCCTGGCCGGCTTGAGACCGGGAATGGCCACACCCTCGGGCGCGCTCGCCCCTGCGATCATCTCCTGAACGCTGAGGCGGTCGTTGGTTTCGAGACCGAACTCGCGCTCGAGCGCATCATAGGCGTAAGAGGGGATGATGCGGCCGAGGATCGGAACACCGGCGCCATCGTCGATGCGCCAGACCCGCACGTCGCTGTCGGGCAGCCGGTTCCACACGGGCAGCAGCACGCCTGTCGCCATGGTGACCGTATCGACCTCGAGCCTGGCTTCCGCCTCGGCAACCTCTGCGCTCCACAATGCCTCAAAGGCACCGGCATCGACCGGCTCCCAATGCGACGTCGCAAGCGAGGCCACATCGACCCGGAGTGAACCGGTCGGGCGCAGAAGCTGGCAGCGCTCGATCCGTTCTCCCTCATCATTCTGGCCCGGCCAGGTTGGGAGCCGCATGGCGACCCGGCCGGATCGTGCGTTTCGCATCGGCATGGCCTCGCTGGCACCCTTGATCTCGAGCTGAAGGCCGGCCCAGGCCAGCACGCTGGGGCGGCGGTGCAGTTCCAGCCGCATGAGACGGGTTTCAGCACCGGTGGCCGGGTCCCGACGCAAGATCCGGTCGGAGAGCACTTTTGCCTGCTTCACCCGGATCGTCTCGATACCCAGATCAAGCGTTCCGGCCGCGCGCGCGGCTTCGATGCGATCCTCGACCAGGCCGAGGAATTCCTCGAAAATCATGTTCTGGGTGGCAATCCGCAGGGCAAGGATACGGTTGAGCCACCGGTGGATGGGAGGCAGGCGTTCGAGGAGTGCCCCGCCCTCATCGCAGAGCTCGAGACCCGTCATCGCCTGGAAAGCGGCCAGTGACACGCTGCGCAACTTGCCCCGATAGAGCAGACCAAACCATTCATGAAGCGCATCGCGGGCATAGTCGCTTTCCAGATTGTCGGAAGGATCGAAGAGATTTTGCGAGCCGGTCTGCCGCTGGCCACGGGTCAGGGCGCCCAGCGCTTCGAGGCCGCGGATGATCGTGCTCAGGAAACGGCGCTCGCCCCTGCAATTTGTGGTGATTGGCCGGTAGACTGGCGCGCTGGCCTGATTGGTGCGGTGGCTTCGCCCGAACCCTTGCACCGCGGCAAAGATGCGGAAACCCAATTCGAGCAGAAAATGGATGCGCCTCATATGGGCGCTCAGGCTGTTCTTTTCCGCATGCATGGAGCGGCCCGTCGTGCCCGCCAGCGAAAAGGCCCCGACGGGTTTCCTCCCATCCATAAAGGCCTGCGTTTCATAGACGTTTGCACGCGCGCTGCGTCGCTCCAGCTTCTGCCTGCCGGACGCATCGCGCACAATGCGGCGCGAGCGGCCGGTGATTTCTGCAAGCTTGTCGGGCCCGAAATGGGCGAGCAGGGCATCAAGAGCGGTCGGGATGACCGGGAGCGAACAGAGGCTTTCGATCATTTCATCGCGGGCCGCCAATGCCTCCCGGCTCAGCACCGGATTGCCATCGCCATCGCTCATGGGCTCGGCGCGGAGGGCACCATCGTCGCCGCGAAAGACCCGCATCTGCCGTACCGGGAAAGCGTTGTTGAGGTAGTCGGTCATCGTCTCGATCGGCGAGAGTTCGACATCAAGCTGTGCCCGCTCTTCTGCTGAAAGCGCGGCAAGCCGCCGGTCAAGAATGGCCTCGCCCGTGGTCGCAAGCTGAACCAGCACCGCATGGCCGGCTGCCAGTTCCATTTCGATCGCCTCGATCAGCGCGGGCACTTTCATGCCCACCAGCACGGCGGAGAAGAACCGCAGCTTGGCCGATTCAAAAGCGCTCAGGGCAGATCCCTTGGCTCTGGCATTCTGGGACCTGCCGGATATGCGATCGACGATACCGGTCTTGGCAAGCACATCCTGCAAGCCGCGATGAATGATCGCCCAGGCATCGGCATAGGCATCATAGGTCGCGATCTGCTCGGGGGTCAGTTCGTGTTCGAGCGGGTCGTATTCGACATCGGCATAGCTCAGCGCCCGGGCGGTATAGAGGCCCAGCGCCTTCAAATCGCGGCAGATGACCTCGAGCGCCGCAATACCGCCCTCTTCCATCGCCGCCATGAACATGTCGCGGGTGCCAAAGGCCGTGCCCGGGCCCCAGAGCCCGAGGCGAAGCGCATAGGACAGGCTCTCGGGCTTGGCGGCCCCGGTCGCCGACATATAAAGCACGCGGGCACGCGGCAGCGCATTCTGCAAGCGGACACCGGCCAGCCCCTGCTCAGAGCCCTGAGCCTTGCCATAGTCGTTCTCCGTGCCTGCTGCATGGGCCATCGCATGGCTTTCGTCGAAGACCAGCAGGCCCTCGAAATCTCCGCCCGCCCAATCGAGCAATTGCCGGAGACGCGACGCGCTGTCGTGGCGGGCCGTGCGCAGACCGGCATAGGTCAAAAAGACGATGCCGCTGTCCATGGTGATCGGGCTGCCCAGAGGGAAGTTGGCGATGGGCTGGACATCGATGGCGAGCCCACCAAGGGCCACCCAGTCCCGCCGGGCGTCCTCAATGAGATCGGCCATGGAAATCCAGATCGCCCTGCGCCGCCCACGGTTCCACTGATCGAGGATGATCGCCGAGGCCTCGCGCCCTTTGCCGACGCCGGTGCCGTCAGCAATGAAATAGCCCGTGCGGTAAGGTTTGCCCTGAAAATCCTCAAGCAGGCGATCACCGGCAAGATTGGGCGTAAACAGGCCGGTCAGATCGCGGCTGAATGCCTCGCCTGCATGGATGATCGTCTCAAGTTGCGCTTCGGACAGGGCGTCAATGGCCCGCCGCTGCAACAATGGCTGGTAGGTCGGTGCCGGCGGCACGACCGAGGCCATGGCCAGGGACTCGACCAGATCGTCAGGATGGCGCCGCGCACCCTCGATCTCGATCCGGGCGAGCCGCCACGCCGAATAGATTCCAACCTGCTCGCCGGGAGGGAGCGGTTCTTCCCTCACCCGATAGGTCACCAAATCGGGCTCCTGGCCGGATGCCGCGATCCGCAAAGGTGCCGCCGGCTTACGCGTCGGGACCTTCGCTATGACGCCTCCTGCGCGCAGGCGTGGAAGTGGGCGAACAGCCGGCACTGATGGCGGCGGCGTACCCTCCGGTCCCAACCGCTGCGGCAGCGCCAGAACGAGAGGCAGGGCAGCCCTGATATCGGGGGCGATCTGGTTTTGTGTGCGCCCGCTCCAGCCTTTGTCGAAGATGACCAGGCGGACATCGATCGAGGTCCCGTGCTTGGCATAGGGGCTGGAGAGAATGGTGATTGCGACGCGCGGTTGGCAGGTGTCAGCGACGGCAGCGTAACCGGCAGCACCGGTCCCGTCAGCCGAAAAGCTGGAAGGCATGATGGCGACGCAGCGACCGCCCGGCGCCAGACGGCGCAAGGCAGCGGCGAGATGACGCGCGCCGGCATGGCGATCTTTCCCGCGCCCCTCGCTGCGACCGAAAGGCGGGTTGATCAAAACGATGTCCGGCTCTTCATTGGCGGCGAGCAGATCATCGACATGTTCCGCATCGTAGAGCGTGACGCCCTGGCCGAAGATTTGCGCGCACAGATCCGCCCGTGCGGGATCGCGCTCATTGAGCAATAGGCGCGCACCGGCCCGCCTGGCATGGGCCGCCAGCATGCCGGTTCCTGCCGAGGGTTCGAGCACAACGTCGCCAGGCCGGCAGGCTGCCGCGAGCCCGACAAGCCATGACAGCACAAGCGGCGTGCTGAATTGCTGCATCTCGACCTGGCCCTCACTGCGGTAGGTCTGGGTCGGCAAAGCGCCTTCGAGATCGAGCAGCCGGGGCAGGACCTTCTCCGGCGTGTCACCCTTGAGGAGCGGACAATCTTGCGCGGACAGCACCATCGCCTGCGCAGCCTCGAGGGCATTGTAAGCGTCGCGCATCGACCAGAGGCCGGAGCTGTCATCCGCGCCAAAGGTCTCTTTCATCGCGCGCTTGAGCGCCTGGCGGCTGAGCGCGCCAGCGTTGAGGCGGGTGCGCAGGAAGCAGGCGACATCATGGAGCCGCCTTGCGTGCCCCTCATCGGGACGCAAGGCCAGTTGAGCAACCGTCATGGAAAACCTCGTACAAAAAGCAGGCGGGCGCCGCATAGGCGCCCGCCTGTCAGGATCCTCAGAGCTCAGGCGGCGGCAGAGAGGGGCGCGGTCTCGCCGTCCTCGGCGCTCACCTCTTCGAGCGGCTCGTCCGCGAGAGCGGCACCCTCGCTTCCGGCAGGCGCGCTGTGATCGAAACGCATCGGCTCGGGGAGCCAGATGAGGGCCTTGTCCTTCACCTCGGCCTCGACCAGCACATCGCCGGCAAAGAGGCGCTCGGCGGCAGCCGCCAGATCGTGCTTTTTCGACCCGGCATAACGGGATTTCAGATCCGCGCCGCCGATCTCCTCGAAGAGATCGAGCAGCGCTGCCTTCGAGATCTTGTCGAAATAAGTGAGCGCGGTCGGACGCCACCAGGCCGCAACATCGATGTCCAGCTGCACGCCCAGATGATCGAGGAAGGAGGCTTCCTGACGACCATGCGGCACGGCCTGGAGCGTACGGGCAATGGCCCAGCCCAGCCAGGTGCTGCGCGCCGCATCGGGCAGAGCAAGGAAAGCATCGTAGCGCTCGATCAGTTGCCTGTGCTCTTGCCAGCTACGGTCCAACCCTTCCGCCAGCCTGTCCCATTGGTCGGCTGCCGGTGTCCCACTTTCAAAGCCGTGGATCAGGCGGGCAGGCGTGGGGCCACGCAGTTCGCTCGGAGCCCTCGGAAACTGATGACTGGAGGTGTCGGCGAGGATGAAGGTGGCCAGATCCAGCGCGAAGGCCGGATCGCTTGCCACATGAAGCGCGAGCAGTTCGGTTTTCATCATCGCAAGCCTCTCGATCAAGCGCTGATTCAGTGCCGGGCGCTCGTCACTGTCATCCGGCTCGACGAAATCGTCCGCCTGCCCATCGCCCTCATCGCCATCGCCATTCTCATCAACAGCGTCGCCATCCTCGGCGGTCTCGACCGGCACGGCGTAGAAGGTCTCGTGGACACAGGGAACGCCGTCCTCACCGATGACAAGATAGGCCAGCGCCTGCCCTTTCTGATCGTCTGCCAGGATCTCACAGCGGTCCGTCAGATCACTCAGCTCCTTCTCAAGGGCCTCGATGCGCTCTTCATCATCGCCCAGCGCCTCGAAATTGCCCGAGTCCACAGCGTCATTCCAACGCTCAATCTCGGCTTCGAGCTCTTCCTTACGCGCTGCCTGCTCCTCGGTGAGCTCAGGGACTTCCCCGCGCAAACGCTCGAAGCCCAGCGTGGCATGATAGGGCACCCGGGCAGCGACAATGGGCCGAACCTCGCCAAAACCATCGCGCTGGCGCAGGGCTTCGGCCGCTTCGGCCATACGGGCGGTGGCGAGTTCATCGACGATCTGCGTGTCGAGCCAGCGCTGCGTGCCTTCGTCAGAGAAGAGGTCCTCGTCAATGCGGCCGCCGGCTGCCAGATAGGCCTCGCGCCCCACCAACAGGGCCTGGGGATCATTGCCCCGATAGCTGTGGGCCGCGAGCTGACGCCTGATCTCATTGACATTGTCCTGGAAATAGCCGCGCGTCATGATGTCATAGACCGCGACCTGCCGGGCCGTGTCCGAGGTGGATGCATAGGCCTTGGCAACATCGAGCGTGATTTTTCCGGCTTCGAGCGCATCGAAGATCGGCTCTGCCAGACTTGCAAGCCGCAACCGCCCAAGCACAAAGCGCTCGGTAACCCCGAAGCGTTTGGCGACATCGGCCGGCTTCTTGCCTTCGATCTCGATCACATCGCGAAAGGCACGGCAGGCCTGCGCCGGGTTCATATCGAGACGGAAGAAGTTTTCCGAGAGGCTGATCTCGACGGCATCCTTCGCGTTCTTGAGGACCAGCACGGGGACAACGTAATCATCCGGCAAAGTGCCCGCGGCGATCAGACGATGAACGGCATCGAGCCGGCGCCCGCCCGCCGTAATGCGATACTGGCCCTTCTTGCGCGCGACCGGCACGCCCACGAGGTTCTGGATGATGCCGCGATCGGCGATATTGGCCTCGAGCCGCGCATCGGCCTGCGGATCGCTCGTCTTGCGAACATTGGCGGGCGACTTTTCAAGAGCCGAAGCGGCAACAAGAATGGGAAGATCAGACATAGGATTGTATCTCCTGGCGGCAGCGGGCCAACCATTCGGTCCACCTGGCGCCGCCCATCCCTCCCCCCTTCTCTCCCTTGCGCAGGACATCGTTCCAGTCCTTGAAGCCCGCAGGCGGCCAAAGCACATCCACCCGCAGCCCCAACCTCGCGTAGGCATCCACAGCCTTGGCCGCGCCAACCTGACCGGCGGCATCGTGATCAGGCAGCAGGACAATGCGCTCGACGATGGATGGCAGAGCGATCGCGCAAAGACGCCTGGCTCCAAGCGTGGCCCAGACCGGCAAGCCCAGGATTGCCATCGCGGACATGGCCGTTTCTGTCCCTTCCGCGAGCCCCAGCACCGGGCCAGCTTCGGCCAACATCACCGCACCGCCATAAGGGCGCCCAAGCATCCGACGCGAATTGCCCAGATCGCGGGCGCGGCGCGGCTGGCCCCATTCAAGAAAGGTCCGCTGAACGCCGAGCAGGCCAGACCCATCCTGCACGGCGGCAATCATGGCCGGCCGATAGCGAAGATCCTTTCCCTGCCCTAAAGGCGTGGCCCCGCAGAAGCGCAACACCGACGGCAGGGAGACCAGCGAGCGCCTGGCGAGATAGGCCGCTGCCTGCGTGCCGGCGATAGGCCGGCTTTTTTCCCAGAGCTCGCGGGCACGCTGCCGCAGCCAGGCGTCCACGCTCGCCGACTGTCTTGCGATAGGCGCAGGCGCCTCGAGCGATGCCATGGCCCGCCTGTCAAACTGCACAATGGCGCGGATGATGTCGCGTCGGTCGCAACCGGCAAAGCAAGTGAAGAGCAGAGCGCGATCACCGAGCCGGACGGAAAGACTTGGGTTCCGGTCGGCATGGGCAGGACACAGACACATGCCGTTATCACCGCGCCAGGTGCCACCGAGCTTGTGGACCAGCCTGGCTGCGACAAGCGCCAGATCAGGCGCCCGCATGGCAGTGGTCATCGAACAGATTTATAAAAAGAGCAAAGAGCATGAAAGCACCTCGAGCGAATTGGATCGCTCTTCGCCTCCCTTCTCCTCTTCATGTTCACACCTCAGAAACCCAGTAAGGTACCTTGAAGACTATCCCGCTCAAGGCCGGTGCAAAGGAAACAGAGAATTTGCGGAGAAAACCGGCCCGTCGTGCGGGAGGATCGGTGGCAGACGAACCGGCACTCACAGGGAGCCATGCAGAGAGACGACATTTCACGAGCTTGTGCAAGGCTATTGTCTATAAAAAGTCCCTATGCGCAGATGGCGCGAAGCAGTCGTTCAGCCTGAATTTACCAATTCGATCCTACAGAGGCACGATTTCAGTTCACAAGAACCAAATCATCGTGCAGTTATAGCTCGCAGATGGGTCGAAACCAAGGAACAGAACAATGTCCGAAGATACCAACCGCGACGTCACGGATCTCACGGTCCAGCTGCTCAGCGCCTATCTGGCCAACAACACCGTGCCCAGTGACCAGCTCGCCGGCCTGATCGCCAGCACGCGCGAGGCTCTGGCCGCACCGGCGACGCCTGCACCCGTTGAGGAGCAGACCTATACGCCTGCCGTCTCGGTCAAGAAGAGCACGGCATCGCCGGATCACATCATCAGCCTGATCGATGGCAAGGCCTACAAGACGCTCAAGCGTCACCTGAGCTTGCATGGCCTGACGCCGGACGCCTATCGCGCGCGCTACGGCCTGCGTTCGGACTATCCGATGGTTGCTCCTGCCTATTCCGAACATCGCCGCAATGTCGCCCAGACGCTCGGGCTTGGCCGCAAGCCCAAGGCGACCGAAGAGGTGAGTCCGGTGGCTGCCGCAACACCGGCCAAGAAGCCGGCCAAAGCTGCGACCGCCGTGAAAAAGCCTGCTGCGGCTGCCAAGGCCAAGCCTGCGAAGGAAGCTGCGACCACCACGCCGGTCGCCGAGACCACGGCCGCTCCAGCGCCCGGTGCCAAGGCAAAGCCGGCCGCCAAGCCCAAAGCGCCTGCAAAGCCAAAGGCCCCGGCCAAGGCGAAGGCCCCTACCCAGGCTAAAGCCACCCCGGCCGCACCGACAGCAAAGGTGAGCGAAGACAAGGCCCCTGTGGCTCCCAAAGCCGCCAAGCCGGCCCCCAAGGCCAAGCCGGCCGGTGACAAGCCTGCCATCGAGAAGACTGCGAAGGCTGCAACCACCCCGAAGGTCGCGAAGGCCAAGGCTCCGGCTGCCGCCAAGGCTGCTGACGACAAAGCAGTGCAAGAGAAGCCTCCCATCACTGAGGTGGTGAGCCCGAACGCCGCCTGATCAGCGTCACGTCATCAAGGCGAGGCTGGCTCCTGTGAGCCAGCCTTTGTCTTATTCGCTCGGGCCAGAAGCAAAACGGCTTGGACGGGCGGCACCCAACCCTATAGATCATCCCCATAAGCGCGGCATGGATAGTCCGTGCCAAACAATGTCTGGAGTAACCTGCAATGAACAACAGTGATCTGGCCGAGCGCCTGGCTTCCGACCATGGCCTGACCAAGACCGATGCCCGCAAGCTCGTCGATGCTATTTTTGCCGAGATCGGCGATGCCGCAGCCAAGGGCGAAGAAGTCTCGCTCAACGGCTTCGGCAAGTTCAAGGTCAAGGACACGCCGGCGCGCGAAGGCCGCAATCCCTCGACGGGCGAGACCATCCAGATCGCCGCTGCCAAGAAGCTGACCTTCACGGTCGCCAAGGCGGTGAAGGACAAGCTCAACGGCTGATCCTTGCGGGGGCAGATCCACACGCTGCCCCCGCCCCATTCTCTCCCTATCGCCTTTACCCTTACCTCGAACCCTGCGGCCCAGCGATCGTCACCGCAAGGCGGGGACGCGAGCATCGCGGCCCCGGGTGAAGGCGCCGCTCACGGCGCCTTCACCTAGAGCGCGGTCGCGCGGCGCGCAGCGCCGCGCGAGGGCCACAGACCGATCCGCCCCAAAAAATTGGACAGGCTCTGATCCCAAGCAGACTTGCCACAGTCCTATGGATTGAGCAGAGCGAGACACGTGATCGACGCGAAAAGCCATTCCGAGACCTACTCTCTGGATCTTATTCTGAGAGCGGCATCCTATGCATCGCGGATGCATGAAGGGCAGAAGCGCAAATACACCGGTGAACCCTATATCCTCCATTGCCTGGAGGTCGCGCGGTTGGTGGCAAGCGCGGGTGGCACGCCGGCAATGATTGCAGCGGCCCTGCTCCATGATGCTGTCGAAGACACCGCAGCCACCATTGAGGAGATCGGCCAACTTTTCGGCTTTGAGGTGGCGGAGTTGGTGGCCTGGGTGACAGACGTCAGCAAACCGGAGGATGGCAATCGGGCTCACCGCAAGACTCTTGATCGTGACCATATTGCCCAGGCTTCTGCGCAGGCCAAGACCATCAAGCTTGCCGACATCATCTCCAATACCGCGACGATCACGGAACAAGGGACCAGTTTTGCACGCTATTACCTCAAGGAGAAGCAATTACTGCTCAATGTTCTGAGTGAGGGCTCTCCGCCTCTTATGGCAAGAGCAAAGGCGCAGATCGAGGCGGGTCTGGAGAGGCTTGAGCCAGGGCCTCGCGAAAGCCGAGATGAAACGAAGGATGGCTAAGAGCCCGTTTGGAAAATGCGCAAAAGCGCATTTTTAGCGCGGCACCGGTCCTCTCCCCCTCCCGGCCACCTGCGGCAAGTATCCTGTGGGTGGCCGGGAGGGGGAGAGGGCTGGTGCCGCAAATTCGGCTGCGCCGAATTTCCAAACAGCCTCTAAGCCCGGTGAGACCGGCATCACCACCATTTATCGAAACGCATGCGGGTGCCGGCGAGGCGGCGTTTCTTGCCATCTGCCCCGATCATCCCGGCCGCGAGCCAATGCGAGACTTCCGCCCTGATGCGGACACGTCCAAGGTCATCAAGGCAATCGGCGGGCAAGAGGTGGTCGTCATCGATCGTGAAAATCATCGTGCAGGGGTGATCGGGCGGCAAGAGGGTTAGGAGACGGTCGGCCAGGGCGCGATCGCGCTCTGCGAGCCCCACACTGCCGAGCAGGAGTAGTGCCCGCAAATTCGTGTGCGCAGCGATCTTCGTGAAAACCTGATCGACCTGGTCGAGATCACCATGTCGCGCAAGAAGAACAGCTCGAGAAGCGAGCAGCACCGCATGGCCCCCTGAAAGACGTTCGGGCTCAAGCTTCGCGAGGATCTCTGGTTCGAGGAAAGGCGCGGCGCTCAGCGCATCGATGGCCTCAATGGTGAACCAATCAAGGCTCTCGCGTGAGGCAATCGCTTCGAGCTGACAGCGAGCGGCCACCGGGCCAAATCTGGCTGCAGAACGAAAAGCAACGCCTCTGAGTTCGGGATCTTTTGTGACCATGCCTTCTTCGATCAAGGCAAGGGCTCGACCCTCGTCAAGCAAGCCATATCCGGTCAGGCCAGCAATCGCCTCGCGCGCAATGGGAAAGCTTGGCGGCTCATCATGACGGGGGTCGGAGGCCGACCATTGATCGTGGATCAAGGACCAGAGCACATCGCCATGCGCTGGATCCGGGCGCGTGGAGAGCAAATCGACAAGGCTTCGTCGAACCCGGCTCCCCTTGTCCTGGGCCAGAGCCAGCAACTCAGATGGCAGTGGGGTTGGAGCCGTCGGCGCCAGGGCTTCAAGGGCTGCCTGCCGCGCATCCGCATAGCGGCTGGATAGAGCTGCCTCGACAATATCCCAGGCTCCAACATGCGCGGCCATTTGAACTGCCTGTTCCGCAGCTTCCGGCGCGGTTGCCCGATCGAGAGCTGCGCGTAACGTTTCATTCGGCAAATGGCCGCAAGCATATTGAATTCGTGCGATCTGCTCGATCAGTGCGGCGGACGCTTCTGGCACGGCTGCATCAAGCAGCGCCAGAGCTGCTTGGCTCAGATTGGCCCCTTCTTGCGGCATGAATGGTGTCAGGCGGAAGAATTCCAGCTCATCTGGTGACAAGGTTTCGGATAGGACAGCAGTTGCGCGCTGCCCATGCTCGGCATTTCGGTCAATCGCCCTGGATAGATGGAGGATGAAGCAGAGGCGATCTGCTGGCCCAGGGCCCACTGCAGCCAGAGCGTCCGGAATACGATCCTGCGCCACTTTGATCAGACAGGTGGCAAAGGCTGCATTAAGCCCATAATCCAGCTCCCCTGCCGCCAGTCGAGCGAGCAGGAGGACGCCAAGGTCATCCTGCCAGTGGGCTTGAGCCGCACGCCATGCATCCTCCTCACGTCCTGCCAGCTTTCCCAGTTCGATGAGGGCTTCGAGCTCGGCAAGAGAAACTTGTCCCTTGTCTGCTCTGACGTCTCCCTCCCAGAACGCAAAGAGCGCTCGATGCTCGGGATGTCGCGCCAGACCTTCCCAGTGCCCCTTTTCCCTCAGACGCTCGACATAGGTTGCGACGATTTGCTCTGAACCAAAATCTTCCTGGCCGCGGTCAATGAACCAATCCTCTGCTCCTTCATCGAGTTCATGGTTCTGGATCTGAAGCCATATTTCGGCATCCTTGGCTTCCTGCTGTTCATCGGGCCGCAGGTGTCTCAGCGCCTGTTCGAGGATCGGTTCATATTTTAAGAGATCCTTGCTTGCGGCGCGGGCGATTGTCTCAGCGTTGGAATAGTGCGACCCCTTTGCAACCTGCATGGCCGCGTCGAGAAAGGCATCGTCCAGGTCTCCACCAAAGGGAGCGACCTCGGCAGCGAAATCGGCGCCATAGCGATCATTGCTGTTTGGCAGAATTGTGCGGACGAACCGATCGCAGACAAGGTGGCATTGATGGTCATGACCGATGGCGGCAAACATGCTTTGCGGAAAATCCGGACGCTTCCAGTTGTCATCAAAGATGTGACCCCCGGTCTGGAAACCTTTGACCAGCCATCGCGCCAGATTGCCAACTGGGAGTCCAGCACTGCTGACGTCAGCTGTAAGCGAAAGCAGATCCTCAAAGCGCGACGTGGGGTCGATCAAGCCCTCCGTCAGCCAGCTGTCGATAATCGACTGGGCGCGCTCGGGGCACATGAAGTCTTCGTGGAACTGCGATGTCGCCAGGCGCGCCATCAGAGCGGCAGTTTCAGCGCCCCAGGAAGCCAGATCGCCCTTAAGGTTGGTGAGAGCCTCGACCAGGGCCTCCACAGCACCTACAGCTCTGGCAGGATCGATCTGCATGTGCCTTTCAAAGGCATTGCGAACAGATGGATGCGCGAAACTCACGACATCCTCGAGCTGGCGCAGATGCTGGGCGGACACGAGAAAATTCACCAGCGGTGCCAGCCCTTCGCTCCACCTTGTTTGCGTTCGGCGCATAACATGCTGGATTTGCACCAGGGTCGAATAGCGCATGCCACCGCGAACCCTGAACAGGGCCCAGAGGATGGGCGTCCATCCATACCTGTCTTGCCGCAGATCGCTGATCACGACGCCTTCGACCGCATCGCGGTGAGCAAGGTCGATCGCATTCGACATATGCTGCCAGGCGCTCTGCTTTGCTCCTGGGCCTTTGGAGACCTCGCTGAAAAACCGCTTCACCTCGAAGGGCGTCTTGAGCCTGGATAGTGCGGTTGGGCGAAACTTATAGGCGTCCTCCTGATGTTGCACGGCCAGGGCGTTGAGGTGGCGATCGTAGATCGCCGCAAGCTGGCCTTCTTCATAGTCCCCCTCGTCAAGCGTGACCGACCAGTCATCCAGCGCTGCTTCGGCTTCCCCCAGTTTCAGCATGTCGGTTCTGCTTGTGACGATGTAACGGCAGTCGGGGCGCGCATCGGAAAAGGCGGCCTGGGCCTGTCTGCCGAAGGTCTCCGATCCGGGGCGAAGTGTCGATTGCCCCCAGGGATCGTCAACATAAAACAATGTCGGCCCTGAAAGGTTGAACGGGCTCAAACGGTTGATGTCACTACTTGTATCGATTGCAAGGCGAGGATTTCTTTCGCGGGCCCATTCGCACAGTGCCAGGGCTGTGACGGTCTTTCCCGTGCCTGAGGGCCCCTTGATCAGGAGGGCATTGGATTGTTCGAGCTTTGCGGTAAGCTCGCTCCAATTTCCAGGTCGCACATAGTGTTCGAGCAGCGGTGAACTTGCCAGAAACCCGCCAAAGGCGCGGATAAGGGTTTCCATTTCAGACCGCAACCAGCGCCCCGCGCCAGTGCCTTGCATCCGAGAGGAGGCCTCCTCGCGCAATGCGCGTTTGCAGTCATCCCATCGAGCATACGGCACGCGCAATTTTGTGAAAATATCCCCGATCTTGTGATCGAGAACGTAGTCACTCAGGCTTTCCCAGATCGCGACACGGGTATCAACGCTGTCACCAAGTGCCGAGATGAGGTCGCCCTCCAGAGATCCTGGTTCAGGCCAAGCCCCGAAATCCTCGATCCGCAAGGACCTCAGGGTGCCTCTCACAGCGGCGGTGGTGATCAACAGATAGCGATTGCGTTGCAGCTCGAGGGTTTTGCGCGCGGAATCCCGGCTTTTACCGTGGTTGAGCAACCTGATGAAATCCGCGGGCCGCCAGGGCTCACCGCTCCTGCGTTTGACCTGGATAATCAGATTATAGCCTTCGCTCATCGTGCTATGGGCTTCGGTCGTGTCGGGTTGCCCTTCATCGAGGATGCTCTCGATGTCCTCGCTGTTGGCAGGCTCGAGAGTCACGACGCGTGCGGATTTCTGGATAAGAAGCAGGTCGAGCGCGACAAAGATCGATACATTGAGCTGATAGGCAAATCCGGCGAGAGCGGCCGGCGCGCCAGAGGATGACCCACCCTTCCCCGGCTTGTCAGCTTTGAGTTCCATCACGTCATTCCCCCAGCAGCCGGTTCAACTCTTTATGCGAGGATATCACACCCTTTACTCGAGGCAATTTTTGAAGGATCTTGCGAGCCAATGCTGTGGAAAGACGGGCGAGGACGATCATGAAAGAGATCCGAAATTCACCGCTCCCATCCAGCGGAGCAATCAGACAACCAAAGCACGATCGAACTCGACCAGCGCGCGTATCGGAACCCAGATCTCTGCTCCGGTCATGCTACGCTATCCGAGCGTTTACCATGGGGCTTTGGAAAAAGGCTGGACGTCAGCCCGACGCGTATTGTTTGGTTTGATTTAAATCATCGTGTTGATTTGACGCGTTCCCATTCACGTTTGAGCACGACATGGGCGAGCCGCACGGCATATCCGATCAGATCACTGTAGCTTTTGGCACGCTTCTCTTGCGGTATCGAAAATCTGGCAGGAATAGGCTTCAATATATCACCCCATTTCCCCGCATCATAGCCATCGGAATTTTCAATCACCTCTTTAAGATTCTCGACATCCCTGATTTTATCAAAACCGCCATATTTGTTGTTTTCGTGCTCTTCGAAAAATGCCAGCTTTTGAACGAGAAAAATCAACAGTCGATGATCTTTCTCGTTGGGATTGAGCATGAGCTCCATCTCCAATCGTACATCGATCAGTTCTTTGGCCAGATCGGGCTTATCCGGTGCTCCAGGATCATAGCGCATCGCGTCAGCCAGAGCGATTGCCCGCGCAATCCGGGCTCGCAACTTGTCGATCCATGCCTGTCGACTGTCTGCCTTGACCTTTGCCTGGAGTTGCCGGTGCGTAAAATAGATTGAAATCGCCGCCGCGATCAGAGCGAGAAATGCTGTCAGATTGCCGGAGACGTTCATGACCATACCGGCTTCGTCGGCGCCAATGTCCGGCTTGACGTATCCGGTGAACAGGAATGGGAGAATTCGGTCCTGAGCTATCACTGCGAGGCCAGAAAGGGTGGTTCCTCCGACAATAAGGAAGCCGATCAAGAGCAAAATTGATCGATATGCGATCTGATGCTGTCGCTCAGCCTTCTCGAATTTTACAGGATCGAACTCGATACAGCCCATCGTCATCCTCCGGACATCTTCCCAGCTCGGCTCCTCGGGAACAGATCCAACATTCCACCATCGGGTCTTGAAATTGCCCTCGTGAAGGCGCCACATCCACTGGCAAACGCAAAGAGCGATAGTCAGCAGGAGCAACAAGCCAACCAGTCTGGGAAAGGTATTTTCCGTTGGGTCATAGATTGAGAGCGTCTGGCCAGACGCAACACCCACCGCCGCAAGGACGAGGATGGCAAGCCCTGCGGAGCCCAACCGCCAACAATTTCCACAGATCTCGCTGCCTGGATCAACCTTGTCGCAGCCGCATCGGGGGCCACACTCATTAACGGAATCAGGCAGGTTCATCATCTGGGGAGCTTAGTCATGAGCAGGCTTTCCTGAACAGGAAAATCATCGAGGGGTACAAGCCTGCCCTGCACAGGAATGGATATATCTCGAGCAACCGCCAAGGGCAGTCCTCCGCCGTAAGCCAGTCGAGAGAGGTCATTTCCATCGTGGGGGAAAAGGTGTCCGACTTAGGATATCACGTACAGGTGCGATCTGGGCGATCGGCCCAAGGCGAGATGACCCTTAGCTCCCTTAGGGGATACGACAATCAGCGCACTATAGGAGTGTTACAGGGGCGAGAAGGTTCGGTAGCGCCGTGTACACCGCCTTTACCTTCAAGTTCGGGCATGATACCCAACCTCAGATCGGGCATGGCGCCCAATCTTGAGAGTGATCGTGCGTTTCATCAAATCGCGAGATGTGCTGGCTATAACGGGTCTTTCGGCAGACCAGCTGCGTGAATGGACCGTGCGCCGCGCGCTTATCCAGCCCGATGTCCCAGCCCCCAGGCAAGGACAGCAGGCCCTGTTCGGCTGGCAGAGCGTGTTGCTGCTGCGCCTTGCTGTTGTGCTGCGCAGCCGCTTTCATGTTGAACTCCAGGTTCATCGCGATCTTTTGCTCCAGGCCAGAAAACTGCTCGATGGGCGTTCTTTTCCCGGGCTCTGGGGCTCGACACTGGTCATTCTGGGACTGGAACGCTGTATGCTCCTGGCTCCCTATGAGGCCCTTCCCGAGGAGGAAGATGCGATCCTGCTACGCCTCAACAGTCATCTTGAAGCTCTGTCCCAAGGCTTCGGTGTGACCGAGCCGATCGCCCAACTGCCACTTTTCCCGGCTATCGGCCTGCGCCGGAGCGAGGCTGCCAACGGGGAAGCGGAGCCACTGCCTGTCCGTGTTGAGGGAGGTCGCTCGTGAACGCCCTCGCTCAAATTCAGGACGGTCTGCTCCAATTGGGATATCGTCCCGAAGCGATCATCGCCGATTACAGCTTCGCGGACGTGCTGACGCCCGCTGGGGATGACCGGCTGGTGGAGCTCGCTGCTTTCACCCAGATCCCGGAGTCCTATCGCTCGGCAGCCTTCGGGGTCATCGCCGGGGGCCATGACGAAATGGCCGTCGCGTCGCGGCGGGCACTGGGCGCGCCAATCCTCTTTTCGATCGGATCGGCGGACATTGGGGTCTGGCGGGTTGGAGCTGAAGGCAGGCCGAGACTGATCGAACGTGTTGCCCTCGATCTCATTCCTGAGCTTTTTGCCCGCAATGCACCGCAGTGGAGTCCGCTGGCGGTTCACCGCGCCAAGTCGTTGGGCCAGAATCAGGCGGCCTATCAGCTCGACTTTGTCGATCTGGGCCTGATGCCGGCGATCGAGCGTGAAGTCGAACTCAAGCTCGATGTATTGCTCGATCGTGTCGTGCGCCATCTGCTTGCGGCGGTGGACGATGGTGCTGGCGAGGAAGCGGTTTTTCGCACGACCTTTCGCCTTTTGGCCGCTAAAATCTTGGCCGATCGCCGCCATCCCGATGCTGCGGCTTGGACAGTTGCGCCCGTCCGAGAGGTGCTCGATGGGATCGAGGCCTATTACAACCTACATCATCTGGGCCAAGCCAGCGGCGCTGTCCTGCCCGATGAAGTGATGGAACTGGCGTGGTCCTGGATGCGCGGTTCGATCAATTTCCGCAATATCTCATCCGACAGTCTCGCCTTTGTGTATGAGAATACTCTGGTGACCGCCGATACTCGGCGTCGGTTCGGGACCCACAGCACGCCGCGTCAGGTGGCTGAATATGTCGTCAACCAGCTCGATCTCAACCGCTATGACGCGCAAGAAGTCAGTATCTTCGAGCCCTTTGCCGGGGCGGGCACCTTCCTTGTCGCCGCATTGCGTCATTTGCGCGATCAATTGCCGGGAGATTGCACCAGCGCTGAGCGGCACGATTTCCTGGTGTCCCGGATCGGCGGCGCGGAAATCGACAGCTTCGCCTGCGAGGTTGCGACACTCTCTCTGATCCTGGCCGACTATCCCAATGCCAACGGCTGGAAGATCAAACCGCAGGACCTGTTTCTTGAGCAAGCTCTTGCAACAGCGGTCGAAGGCAAGAAAATCGTGCTGTGCAACCCACCATGGGAGGAGTTCGACAGCGACGAACGGCAAGCCTATCCCGCCATGGCGGGACGCTCCTTTTCCAAGCCGATGGCGGTTCTTCAGACGGTGCTCGACGCCAGGCCAGAAGCTTTTGGATTCGTCCTGCCACAAGGTATCTTGAGGCAGCACCAATATAGCGAACTGCGTCAGCGGGTCGCAGATCTCTATCAGAAGGTCGAGCTCACCTCGCTGCCTGATCGTATCTTCCAGCGCGCGGGCTTTGAGGCCGCCGTCATCATTGCGGCCGATCCGCGCGATGAAACGGCAGCCGATCTTCCCTCCGAACTGCGTACCATTGTGGTCGAAGATCGCGACAGGCTCTCCTTTCTCGCTACGGGCCGGATAACAGCGGAGCGCCGACGTACCAAGGTCGTGACGAACGGCGATCTCTGGATCGGCCAGCTCGATGAGATCTGGGAACAGCTCGGTCGGTATCCCCGTCTGGGACAGGTTGCGGACGTGTATCGTGGGCTCAAATGGTGGAAACAGGGTGACGGGCTGTCGCCAACACCCAGGGAGATGTTCGTCCCGGGCGTCTTCAAGCCGGCAACATCCCTCAGTCAGTTCAGCCTGCAGAACACAAGCTATGTCAATATGAGACCGGAAGATGCCATGTTTCCGGGACCTCTTACCCGGCCATGGAAAGAGCCCAAGGTTCTGACCAATGTTGCGCGCCTTTCGCGCGGCCCATGGCGCATTGCTGCGGCGTTCGACCGCAGCGGCCTTGTGCCTTCACAGGCATTTTTCGGTATCTGGTCGACAAGCGAGGCGCTTCCGGTCGAGGCGCTCGAGGCGATCATCAACGGGCCACTTACAAATGCCTTTCTGACCGAGCACGCTTCCAACCAGCATTTCACCAATGAATTGCTCAAACAGCTGCCACTGCCGCGCCTGGAACGCATTCCTCCCATTCTCGATGCACTTCGTCGCTATCATACCGCCAGGGATCAGATCCGCGGCTACGCCCTACAGCCAGTGGGCGCTGACGACCAGCTTGCGGCTCTGCTGGTCGATGTCGATGCAGCCGTGCTCAAGGCCTATGATCTTTCTCCTCGGCTTGAGAGACGGTTGCTGGAATTTTTCCGGGGCTATGAGCAAGATAGACGGCTCGACCACGCCTTCAAGGGATGGATTCCCGAGGATTTCACCGCCTATATCCCTCTTCACGAATATACAGGCAAACTGGTGCGTGAAAATCTGGGATCGTGGGCCCTGGAGGTCTTCTCGCCTGCCCCCGAAGACGAGGTTCAGCATCTCAGACAGTATATCCATTAAATGGACAGCTATCTGCTCGACACAAATTTGGTATCGGTGCTCTACGATGCCCATCGTCCGAGCCATGATGCCGTGAGGCAGGCGGTGGCCTCGCTTGATCAGCGTTCGGTTCAGTTGGTGTCGGTGGTCACGGTTGGCGAATTGCGTTTCGGCCTTGCTCTTTCCAGGGCCTGCGGCCGACCACTCGCCCATATCGAGGCATGCCTCGAAAAGGCCGAAGAACATCCGCTCGCCGAGGTCTCGCGTCATACTGCCGAAGCTTTCGCCGAGGTCAAATCGCGCATCGCCATGGCCCGCGTTGACATTCGCAAGCGCATCCCGCGCTGGGTCGAGGGCTGGAGCGACCGCGTGAGCGGCCAATTGCTGCAGATCGACGAAAATGATCTCTGGATTGCGGCTCAGGCCCTCGAACGAAATTACGTGGTGATCACCAGCGACAAAGACTTCACCCGGATCATCGCAGCAGCCGTCTCTGACCTGAGGGTTCTTCTGGTCTAGAACGCCTCGCGATTGGATAAACGCTCGTTCCAACAGAGAACGCCGCGCATATCAACCGAGCATTATAAAAATTTTCCATTTAGTGTGCGACATATCAGTAGTATTGAACAACCCATTTTCTGACGAAGATCCGGGCGCAACATCGCGTTTCCGCTTCGATCGTGAAAAACGAGCGATGTTGAAAAGAGAACCCTGAAGCTATCAATCTTTCAGTCATGAATCCGACCGCTATAGAGACGAATTCGCATCAGATGCCATTCGCCGGCTACCCCTTTAATTACCGATCGCTGGCCGAGGCAGAACTCTCAGAGGAACTCCTTGAACCTCTACCCACCCTTGTAGCGCAACGTATCCACCAACAAAGCGAAGGCCGGCGACGTCTGACGGCGGCTCGGGTAGTAGAGGTGATAACCCTCAAAAGGCGGGCACCAGTCTTCAAGCACTCTGATCAATGTCCCGTTGGCTATGCTTTCCTTGACGACGTCGTCGATTGTGATGGCCAGCCCCAGACCTACCTCGACAGCGGGTACCACAAAGCTGCTCCCGGTGATGGTAACCTGCCCCCCTACCCTTACGTTCATGGCTCGCTGGTCGTTCTCGAATTCCCACGAATATAAGCCACCCGCCGAGGTAAAGCGAATGTTGATGCAGTTGTGATCAGCAAGGTCATGCGGGGTCAAAGGCGCGGGCCGACGTTCGAAATATGCCGGCGACCCCACACAGGCCATGCGCACCGGTGGGCCGATGCGTACGGCAATCATGTCGCGATCGATCGCCTCGCCGAGCCGGATTCCGGCATCAAAGCGCTCCTCAACGATATCGACAAAACCACCGTTGATGCTGACCTCGACATTGAGGTCCGGATAGTCCGGAAGAAGCTTTTCGAGTGCCGGCAGGAGGAGGCTGCGCGCGGCATGGTCCGAGGTCGTGATCCGGATCGTGCCTGCTGGCTTATCACGCAACAAACCGATCTTGGTCACACCGGCATCGATCTGATCGAGTGCAGGCCGCACGATTTCGACCAATTTATCACCTGCATCGGTAGGTGAGACTGAGCGAGTCGTCCGGGTTAGCAGCAGCACGCCCATGCGTTCTTCCAGCCTGCGCATCGCATGGCTCAGGGCCGACTGGGAAATGCCAAGTTGCGCTGCCGCTTTTGTGAAGCTGCGCTGTTCGGCCACCATCAGGAAGGCGGAGAGATCGGCAAGGTCGGTGCGGTTCATGTGAATTGTCTTCTCTCATGCCAAGCGGGTGGTGGGGCGGTCTCCGCGACCACCAAAGCAGAAGTAGCTCATCATTGCGGCTACACCCGCAATGGCCATGACGGCCGACATCGGGCGAGGCGTTCCATCAGCCATCAGACTGATCGCGGCGGAGCCGAGCATGCCGAAGCCGTATTGAGCCGCCCCTAACAGAGCGGAGACAGCGCCAGCCTGATCAGGCCGGTATGCCATTGCGCGAGCCATGGAATTGGCGACAATCAAGCCTGACGCCCCGACAAAGACGTAGCATGGCAGAACAAGACCCAGGAGCCCGCCCCATTGAGTCCATGCTGCGAGGAAGAGGATCAGCCCGGCTCCAGCCGAGCCGATGGCTCCCCAGCCAATCAACTGCAGCCCTCCGAAACGGGGCAGCAGACGGACATTGGCCATATTCGCCAGCATGATCGTCAAAATGCCGCCGCCGAACAGGAAGCCATAAAGCTGAGGAGGCACATGGCTGAAAGTGATGAAGGCAAAAGGGCTACCTGCCACATAGGCAAAGACGCCAAAGTAGAAGAACCCGCCGATAAGAGCGCATGCCATGACCCGGCCATCAACAAACAATATCCGGTATCCAGTCAATATCCCGAGCATGCCGTGCCTGGAGCGCATGTGCGCCGGCAGAGTCTCAGGGATTGTCGCCAGGCCCGCGCCGGTCAGAACACCGATGACCACCAGAAGCCAGAAGATCGCTCGCCATCCGGCCAAAATCAGAATTTGTCCGCCGAGCAAAGGACCAACCAGTGGAGCGACCGCCATCACCGTGATAAGAGTGGAAAGCATCGCCCCCGAACGCTCGGCGCCGTATATATCGCGAACCATGGCCCGCGAAAGCACGACACCGGCACAAGCTCCGCAAGCCTGCACGACACGCCAGGCAATGATCTCATTTGCAGACCCCGCAAGGGCGCAACCGACCGAGCCAATGATGAAAAGCACGAGACCTACTGCAATCGGTCGTTTGCGGCCGAAGCGATCTCCCAAAGGCCCCCAGACCAATTGCCCGCTGCTGAAGCCTATGAGGTAGCCCGAGATGGTCAGTTCCATCGCACCGGCGTCGGCATGAAGCGCCCTGCCCATCATCGGCATCGCGGGTAGATAAAAATCGGTGGAGATCGCTGCAAATCCCATCAGCGCGCAGAGTACCACCATCAGGCGAAGCGGCGGCGGAACATCTGTTTCCGGCTCGGCGAGCTTGACCGTTACAGACATGACGTGAACTCAGGCGTAGCGGAACCCTGAAGAGCGGCGATGATCGGAACCGCAATTCGGCGAGCAGCAACGCAGAGAACTGGCATCGGACTTTTTAGATCCTTATGGCGGATGGGGGACGCCACCTCTCTACGCTCATTAATTCCCGCCGATTAGCGGCATAAAACCGCATGCCTCTATGAATAAAATTCATCAGTTGGCGCAAGATATCCAGCGAACCCTACAAGGCGAAAAAATACCTCCGCAAATAGCTTGCGGAGGTCAGTCCCCGTGCGCCAACCCCGCTTTTCAGCCGTGTGCGCCGGCCATTGGAGCTGGCGTTAACTCAGTTATCGGATGTGATTGCGGCGTTTGCTGTATTGGCCAGACCACCGCCCAGAGCGCGATAAAGCTCGACGGCATTGGTCTGCTTTTCCAGCCTCACGGAAACGAGATCCTGACGGGCAGTGTAGGCGCTGCGCTCACTGTCCAGCGTGGTCAAGAAGGGATCGACACCCTCCTGATAGCGTGCCCGCGAAATCCGCAACGCCCCCTGCGCGGCATCGGCGCGCTTCTGCTCGGCGCTCAACTGCTCGTCGATGGTCGCGCGGCGGGCCAAGGCGTCGGCCACCTCGCGGAAGGCGGTCTGCACCGCCTTTTCATAAGTCGCCACCATCGCGTCGCGGTTTGCGTTGGCCACATGCAGATTGCCGATGTTGCGCCCGGCATCGAAGATCGGCAGGCTGACCGTGGGCGTCACCGTCCAGACCTGACTGCCGTTCCCGAACAGGTTCGACAGGCCAAGGCTGAGCGTGCCGAAGGCCGCCGTCAGCGAGATGTTGGGGAAGAAAGCCGCCCGCGCCGCGCCGATGTTGGCATTGGCCGATTTCAGCTGATGCTCGGCGGCCGACACATCAGGCCGCTTGAGCAACACGCTGGAGGCCAGACCGCCCGGCAGCTGGCCGACGGTGGCATCCTGCTCGCTCTGCCCGGTGACCAGCAGATCGTCAGGCACATGAGTGCCCGCCAGCAGGTCGAGCGCATTGCGGTCCTGCGCCACGGTGGTGGTCAGCCGGGCGACATCCGCGCGGGCCTGCTGCAGGGTGGTTTCGGCCTGATGCAGATCCAGATCGGAGGCCACGCCCATGCTCGCGCGGCCCTGGGTGATCTTGAGTGTCTGCTCGAAGGTCGCGGCAGTATCCTTGGCGATGCTCAGCTGCTCGCGATCCGATCCCAGTTGCAGCCAGGCACTGGCCACTTCGGAGACCAATGTGACCTGGGCGGCGCGCTGAGTGTCGGCGCTGGCGAGATATTGCTCCAGCGCGGCCTGGGTCAGGCTACGCACCCGTCCGAAGAGATCGATCTCCCACGCCGAGACGCCGACCTGGGCCTGATAGATGTTGTAGCGCGCACTGCCGCCGCCGGTCGGCACACCGGCGCCCGCACCAGCTCCGGTGCCGCCGCCAGCCAGACCGCCCAGCGTGCGCTGATAGGTCGCCCCGGCGCTTGCGTTGATCGTGGGAAACAGATCCGCGCCCTGCACATGGGCCTGGGCCCGCGCCTGTGCCACATGGGCCATGGCGATGCGCAGATCACGGTTGTTGGCCAGCGCCAGCGCGATCACCTGCCGCAACTGAGGCTGGGTGAAGAAGCCTTCCCAGCCTAGTGGCGGAACATTCTGGCTTCGCGCCGCCGCGATCTCCGGTGTGTCCTGCATGCCGTCTGCCTGAGGCGGAGCGGCAGGCACCGGCAGATCTGGGCGATGATAATGGGGCGCCATGGTGCAGCCCGCCAGCAGCAGGCCTGGGGCCAACAGCAGCAATCCGCGCGCGCGCATTGTGGAGAGAGTCATGGGTCAGGAATCCTGTGCAGCCTCGCCAGCGGGCTGATCCTGACGGAACAGTTGCTTGACGATGCGAAAGAAGGTGGGAACGAAGAAGATCGCCAGCACCGTGGCCGAGAGCATGCCGCCCACGACCGCCCAGCCTATGGCGTTCTGCCCGCCGGAGCCCGCTCCATGCGACAGCGCCAGCGGCAGCACGCCCAGGGTGAAGGCAAAGCTGGTCATCAGGATCGGGCGCAGGCGCAGCTTGGCCGCTTCGACGGCAGCGGCGGCGGCGCTCATGCCCTCACGCATCTTCTCCTCGGCAAATTCGATGATAAGGATCGCGTTCTTCGCCGAGACGCCCACCGTGGTGATCAGGCCCACCTGCAGGTAGATGTCATTGCTCTGCCCCGTGATCCACGAGAGCAGCACGGCACCGAACACGCCGAGCGGCACCACCAGCAGTACCGCAATCGGCACCGACCAGCTTTCATACAGCGCGGCAAGGCACAGGAAGACGATCAGCAGCGAGAGCGTGTACAGCAGGCCGCTCTGGCCCGAACTCTGCTGTTGCTCATAGCTCAGGCCCGTCCACTCATAGCCGATGCCCTTTGGCATCTTGCCGGCCAGCTCTTCCATCGCCTGCATCGCCTCGCCGGTGCTGTGACCGGGCGCGGCAGAGCCCATGATCTCAAGCGAGGACACGCCATTGTAGCGCTCCAGCTTGCTGGGGCCAAAGATCCAGTGCCAGTTGGCAAAGGCCGAGAAGGGGGTCATCACCCCGCCGCTGCCGCGCACATAGAGATCGCCTATGGAATCTGGCTTGGTGCGGAAATCCTGATCGGCCTCGACATAGACCTTCTTCACGCGGCCACGGTCCATAAAGTCATTGACATAAGTTCCGCCGAAGGCCGTCGAGATGGTGGTGTTCACATCGGCCAGCGAGAGGCCCAGAGCGCCGGCACGGTTCTTGTCGACATCCAGCTTGATCTGGGGCGTCGATTCAAGACCGTTGGCGCGTACGAAGGCCAGACGCGGGTCCTTGCGGGCCAAAGCGATCAGCTGGTCGCGCGCGGCGACGAGCTTGTCATGGCCAAGGTTGCCATTGTCCTTGAGCTGGAAGTCGAAACCCTCGGCATTGCCCAGTTCGAAAACAGCGGGAGGGCCGAAAGCCAGCACCTGCGCGCCGCGGATCTTGGCAAAGGCGGCATTGGCGCGCGCCGCAATGGCATTGGCGGTGTTGGCGTTGCCCTCACGCAGCGACCAGTCCTTGAGGCGAATAAAGGTTAGACCCACATTCTGCGCCTGACCAACGAAACCGAAACCCGGCGCGGCGAACACGCCCTCGACATTTCCGCTTTCATTCTTGCGGTAATAGTCGGTCATCTGGCGCATCACGGTTTCGGTCTGCTTGATCGATGCGCCCGTGGGCAGGGTGACCTGGCTGAAGATAAAGCCCTGATCCTCCGAAGGCATGAAGCCACCCGGAAGGCGCAGGAAGATGCTCACCATACCGGCCACGATGACGACGTAGATCGTCATCGTGCGCTTCCATTTGCGGTCAGCTTTGAGCACGCCCGCTTCATAGCGGTCGCGGTTGACGTTGAAGGTATGGTTGAAGCGATTGAAGAAACGGTCGAGCAGACCGCTGATGCCCTTGCCCACCGGACGATCCTCTGACTCGAAGTCATCGCCCTCCTTCAGGATCGTGGCACAGAGCGCGGGTGTCAGCACCAGCGCCACCAGCACCGAGAGCGCCATCGAGATCACGATGGTCATCGAGAACTGGCGATAGATCACGCCCGCCGAGCCCCCGAAAAAGGCCATCGGCAGAAACACCGCAGCCAGCACCAGAGCGATACCCACCAGTGCCCCTGAAATCTCTTCCATTGACTTGAGCGCCGCATCCTTAGGGTTGAGGCCCTCTTCATGGATCAGGCGCTCGACATTTTCGACCACCACGATCGCATCATCGACAAGCAGACCGATGGCCAGCACCATGCCGAACAGCGTCAGCGTGTTGAGCGTGAAGCCCGTGTAGTAGAGGGTGGCAAAGGCCCCTAGTAGGACCACTGGCACGGCAATCGTCGGAATCAGCGTGGCCCGCCAGTTCTGCAGGAACAGATACATAACCAGAAAGACCAGGACGATCGCCTCGAACAGCGTCTCAACCACATCCTTGATCGACAGCTTCACGAATTCGGAGTTGTCGAGCGGATAGACGACCTTTACGTCAGGCGGGAACTGGGCCGAAATCTCGGTGATCTTTTCCTTCACCGCCGCCACCGTGTCGAGCGCATTGGCGCCGGGCGCCAGCTTGATGGCAAAGCCGCTGGCGGGATGGTTGTTGTAGAAGGGGCGGAAGTTGAAGTTCTCGCCGCCCAGCGACACGCGCGCCACGTCCGACAGCCGCACATTCGAGCCGTCGGCATTGGTCCGAAGAATGATGTCCTTGAACTCCTGCGAGGTCTGCAGACGGGTTTGCGCGGTGATGACAGCATTTAGCTCTTGATCGTCCCGCGCGGGCAGCGCGCCCACCTGTCCCGCCGACACCTGCGCGTTCTGCGCGGTGATGGCGGCGGTGATGTCACCCATCGTCAGATTCAGACTGGTCAGCTTGAAGGGGTTGACCCAGATACGCATTGCATATTGCGCGCCGAACTGCTGGGTGTCGCCCACGCCGGTCACGCGGCTGATCGGGTCCTTCAGCTTGGAGGCGACCATGTCGCCCAGATCTTCCTGATTATGGCTGCCGTCGGTGGAGGTCAGGCCGAAGAACAGCAGGAAGTTCTTGGCCGCCTTGGTGACGGTCAGACCCTGATGCTGCACTTCCTGAGGCAGCATGGGCGTGGCCTGCTGCAGCTTGTTCTGCACCTGCACCTGCGCGATATCAGGGTTGGTACCCTGCGCGAAGGTGAGGATCATCGTCAGCTGGCCCGAGCTGTCGCTGGTCGTGCTGAAATATTCGAGATGATCCAGACCGCTCATCTGCTGTTCGATCACCTGGGCGGTGGTCTGTTCCAGCGTGCGCGCGTCAGCACCCGGAAGCGTGGTGGAAATCTGCACCATGGGCGGCGCGATGGCGGGAAACTGCGCGACCGAAATCTGCCGCAGCGCGATGGTGCCCGCCAGCATGAAGATGATCGCGATCACCCATGCAAAGATGGGGCGATTGATGAAAAAGCGCGACATGACGGATCAATCCTTCGCGGCGGCCTGACCTGCGGGAACCGCTGTTGCGGCATCACCCGGTTTGACATTGAGCTGACCTTCCACGATCAGCCGGTCACCGGCCTTCAGACCGCTCTCAACCACCCATGCGTCGCCCTGGGCTTCGCCCAGCACCAGCTTGCGCTGCGCCACCTTGCCGCCAGCCCCCATTACAAGAGCGACGGCATCGCCATGTTCGTCATGTGTGACGCCGCGCTGCGGGGCCATGACTGCACGGTGGATCACCCCGTCAGTGACACGAGCGCGGACATACATTCCCGGCAGCAGCACTCCATCTGCATTGGCAAAGCGCGCCCGAACCGTGACCGAACCCGAACTGCCGTCCACCGTGGGTTCGGTAAATTCCAGCTGGCCCTTCACAGGATAGATCTTCCCGTTAGGGAGCGTCAGCTCGACCTTCGCGCCGGCCTTGCCTTCGCGCGATAGCGAACCCTTCTTCAGCGCCTCGGTCAGATCGAGCAGCTTGCCGGCTGGCTCGGTGACATCGACATAGACCTGATCGATCTTGCTGATGGTCGCAAGTGGCTGACTCTGTCCGGTCTGGGCCAGGCCGCCAACCGTCACAAGTGAGCGGCCGATGCGCCCGGAAATCGGTGCCCGCACGCGGGTAAAACCGAGATTGACCTGCGCGCTCGAGACATCGGCGCGGCGCGCCTGCAACGTGGCGCGGGCCACATCAGCCGCCGCCACGGCATTGTCGAGATCTTGCTGGCTCACACCCTTGATATCGATCAGGCGCTTATAGCGATCGGCCTGAAGCGCAGTCGAGCGGATGGAGGCCTGCGCTACGGCCATCTGCCCATTGGCGCTGCCCAGGGCCGCGCGATAGGGAGTGTCCTCGATCTCGTAGAGGACCTGCCCGGCCTTCACCAGCGAACCTTCCTCAAAGAAACGTCGGCGGATCAAACCGTTGATCTGCGGGCGTACCTCGGAGGTTTCGACCGCCACCACACGACCGGGCAGTGAACTGCTCTGTGTCGCATCCTGCTCGGTGAGCGTCACAACGCCCACTTCGGGCGTCACCGCTGCCCCCTTGGCTGCTGGATGCCCGCAACCTGCGAGCGCCAGACTCAGGGCCGCAGCTCCAAAAGCGAAGGTGATTTGAGGTCGTGACATACATGGTCCCTGCAAAAGGCGGGCACCGAACATGGGCGCACAAACAGGGGCCGCCCCCAAACCCGGGAACGACCCACCAGTCCGTCCATCCACTCGATTTCAACCCAGATAGGCAGACAGTGACACGCGCTACCCTCTTGGGAGGCTAACGGGATTCTGTGCCCTGCCAGTTGGAGAGACCTGTTAGAATGTTAGGATTGTTACGAGAACATACTGATTTCGGCATGTGGTTGTGAATGAGATTCATAAATCAGCACAAGGACACCCCAATTTGTCTCACAATCTCGTCATAATTAACAACAGGCTCTCGCTTGCCATGTGAAAGTGGAGTTATCTTCGACCCCATCTTCACCGCAACTGTCACTGCCAAGCGTCATGCCCACATCGATGGGCCCGCACGATGTGCGCATGCTGCGCATCGATGCGAACCATCGACGGTGAAAAACATTAGGAGCGATGAGGAGGGTAAAGGTCGCTGTTCCAGCCAGTTCATGCCAGCCATGACCCAGCCGCCAACAGGAAAAGCCGAAGAGCAGCGGGAAAACCGCGACCAGTTTGAGGGCTATCCTATCAGCGCCGGGGCGCCGCTTCGACGCCCGACATCGCTAAAACACCGGCCGGTAGGCGTGCTCCTGCGATATGCACCGCATCGACATCGCCGTTGATCAGCGCCAGCTCGTCAGGCGTGAAGCGGATCGCGGCTGCGCCAAGATTTTGCTCCATATGCGCGATTTTCGTGGTGCCGGGGATGGCGACGATCCATGGCCTCTGGGCCAGCAACCAGGCAAGGGCGATCTGGGCGGGCGCGGCTTCCTTTTCACGAGCCCAGCGTTCGCCCACTTCGACAAGCGCCATGTTCACCTTGAGCGCATCGGGCGCAAAGCGCGGGACCATCGCGCGAAACTCGTTGGTGAAGCGCCGCGATGCGTCGATGCTGCCCGACAGGAAGCCCATCCCCAGCGGGCTCCAGCAGACAAAGCCGATTCCAAGTTCCTCGCAGAGTGGGAGCACCTGCTGTTCGGGCCCGCGCCACAACATGGAATATTCATTCTGGATCGCGGTGACCGGGTGAACGGCATGGGCCCGCCGAATGGTCTCGATGCCTGGCTCCGACAGACCGTAATGCCGAAGCTTGCCCTCGGCGATCAGATCGCCCAGCGTCCCCGCGACATCTTCGATTGGCACATCCGGATCGACACGGTGCTGATAAGCCAGATCGATCCTGTCGGTCCGCAAACGCTTAAGCATACCCTCAATCGCCAGGCGGATATGCGCCGGGCGGCTGTTGAGACCAGGCAACTGGCGACCAGTTTCGGGATCGATGTTGAAGCCGAACTTGGTTTCCAGCACCACTTTGTCGCGTAGGCCCTGCAAAGCCTCTCCCACCACGCCTTCCGAAATAAAGGGGCCATAGGCTTCCGCGGTGTCGATCAGCGTCACGCCCCGATCGACCGCACGGCGGATCAGGGCGACGGCCGCAGGTCGGTCCATCGAACTGCCATAGAAATCAGCCACTCCACCGGGTGTACGACCTGGGGTCCATTGGCACCCCAGGCCAATGGATGATACATCAAGTGAACCGAGCTTACGCCTTGCGGTTGCGGGTAACGAAGTGGGCAATTGTGGCGCCGCGGCAAGGCCTGCCGGAACCGCAGAGGCCAGTCCAAGCACCGCACCTGCCCGCAGCAGGTCACGGCGGTCCATAAGGGAGCCGGTTGACGGATTTGCTGGTTCGAGAACCATTATGCTGGATTTCCTTGCAAAGGGGGTGATGATTGACGGACTGTCAGCCCGGCGCAGCGAGCGAGCCGGCGCCCCGGGCGCACGCGGATGCCCCGGACCGATAGGCGCGGGTGCCGGGCAGCGGCGTCAATCAAGGATCGCGTGACATCGCTTGGCCCGGTCACATCGGCAACGAAAGGAGTGGCCAACGATCCCAGTTCTTGGGCCAGCACCGCGAACCATTTTTCGAGCCTCACCGCCAGCAGAATAGTCGCCCCGCCTGTCAGCCGTTCAGAGTGTCCTTGCGAAGAACGGGGCCATCTTGGCCAACGCCGCTTGCGTGTACTCCGGAACCCAATAGGTCTCGATGTGGCGCGCGCCTTCGATGAGGTAGAGTTCTTTGTCCTTCGTTCCAGTCGCCTTGGGGAAGGCATCTTGCGTCATGTACAGACTGTCCGCCTTGCTCCCGGCGATCATCAGCAGCGGCTGATCGATGAGGTCGATCTGGTCGGTCGCGTCCCAGCGCATCAGGTCCAGCAGGCTGCTCATCGTATATTTGAAGGTCGAGCCGGAATGGGCATGCGTGCGCCAATAATATTGATACCCCTGCCGGTAGAGATCGTAAGGCAGGGCAGCGATCTGCGCATCGGTCATGTTGGCATCGCCGGCATAAAGTACGGTGCCACCGGCAATTTCTTGCGCGCGCGCCGCAGAAGCCTGATGCAGGCGCTTCTGGATGCTGTCCATCTGCGAATCGTTGTAGCCGTTGCGGCGAACCCGGCCCGAATTGAACATGCTCAAGGTGGTGAGCGCCTTGAAGCGCTTGTCGGTTTTGGCAGCGGCAAGGGAATAGCCGCCGCCCCCGCAGATGCCCAGCAGCCCAAGGCGCTCGGGATCGACACCGGGATAGCGCGTGATGAAGTCCGCCATGCCGTGAATGTCTTCGATACGGTTGGTGGGCTTATCAACACTGCGCGGCAGGCCGCCGCTTGCACCCTGATAGGAAGCATCCGCCGCAATTGTGATGAAACCATGCTCGGCCAGATTTTGCGCATAGAGACCGGCAGTCTGTTCCTTCACACCACCATTGGGATGCGCCACAACGATCGCAGGGTAAGTGCGGGCCGGGTCATACGCCGGGGGCGTGTAGACGTTCGCCGCAATGTCCAACCCATGAAGCTTGTAGCTGACAGGGTGGATATTGACCTTGCCCGGCTCGTTCTTGGTCAAGGCGCCTTCATAAACCAGCGTGAACGGGTTCTTCTTTTCGTCATAGACGATCGTGTCTGCAATCTGGGACATGGCTGGGGCTCCTACGAGGATTCCGGAAAGGGCAATCGCGGAGGCGCCAAGAAACTTACGCCTGTTGCCGTACATAACTTCCATCGCTGGACTTCTCTGTTGCGGCCAAGCGCTGCCTCAATTCCGGCGAGCGCCACAGCACATTTCGTCAGTGGGCGACCTGGCCGCCGCGGCGACCCATCCAGTTTATACCGAGCCTGAAGCCACGCGATTAGATACAATGATCAGCATTCAGCAATTAGCTAACCTAATGAATGCCGCCGGCAGGCATCGCGACGGATACGAACTGGCTGTGCGCCAACCTTGAAAGCGGCCGTAACCTCACTCGAGTGAACTGTCCCGCGATCGAATGGCGTGAGCCATAAGACTGGATTTACGCAATAACCTTGGAAAAATCCTTCTGAAACCCAGGCAAAATCGGTGGTCGCGCGGGTTCCCTCCGCACTATAATCGGGCCGACAGGCTAAAGGAATTGACCATCTCTTACCTGCTTGACAGGCGCGTTCACAGGTTCATAAAGGACGCAGATACGACCCTTGGTTCATATAGGCGGACAACATGAGTGGAGAGGCAGGCATTAGCCGCGAACTGGCGCGAGCAGAATTCACCCCGAAGATGCTTGATGACATGCGGTCACGCATCGGCATGCAAATTCGCACCGATGGCTGCGTCAACAATGAGTTGGCGACCCGTATTGCGATCCTGCGCTTCTGCGAAGGCATCGGCGACGACAATCCCTTGTGGACAGACAAGAGCTACGGCGAACAGACTGTGTATGGCGGACTGATCGCTCCGCCCAGCTTCATCTTCGCCTGCATGGCATCGGTCCAATTTGGCTGGGCCGGCCTTGGCGGTTTCCATGCCGAAACCACTATGGAATTCCACAAGCCGATCCGGATGAACGACACCATCGACGCAACTGTGTTCTTTGATGGTTTCGACGGGCCCACCGAAAGCCAGTTTGGCGGACGTCGCATCAAGGATTACATTCGCCAGGAATATCGTGATCAGACGGGCGATCTTGTCACCAAATTCATCTGCTCGCGCATGCGCTTCGAACGCGGCGAGATGCAGAAGCGCCGCGAGTCGCGCAAGATCGAGCTTCCGCATCCCTGGACAGAGGCGGAACTGACGCAGATCGAAAACGACGTGCTCGCCGAAAGCCCAAGGGGCGCCGAACCACGGCTCTGGGAGAGCGTCGAAATCGGTGACGAGATCGACATCATCACCAAGGGCCCACTGGGCCTGACCGACGAAATCGCCTTCGTGGCGGCGGGCGCCGCGCCGATCCCCCGCATCGCGGCGCATCGCATCGCGCTTCAGCGTTATCGCCGCCATCCCAACTGGGCGTTTCGCGATCCGGCCACCAATGCGTTGGAACCAGTCTATTCGGTTCACTACAACGATCACGCCGCGCGGATGCAAGGCGCACAGATCGCCTATGACGTCGGCATTCAGCGTACTTGCTGGCAGATCCATTCGCTCACCAACTGGATGGGCGACACCGGCTTTCTCAAGAAGCTGTCCGGCCAATATCGCGCTCACGTCTACCTCTCGGACGTGGTGCGCCTGAGTGGTCGGGTGGTAGGCAAGGAGATCGATGCCGACGGCGACCATGTCGTGCTTCTCGAGACATGGGCCACCAACCAGCGCGATCAGAATGTCATGCCCGGCACCGCCGTGGTCGCCCTGCCCCATCTCGACGGCGCGCAGACGATGATCCTGCCGCGCGCGCTCCAGACGGCGGGAGGAAAATGATGGCACAGGCAGCTATTCGCGACGGCGAGGGTCCGGCAGCGACAGCCGAGTGGGGCAAGGATATCGCCGTGGAGATTGCGGACGGGAAACCGTTCAAGATGTACACGCGTCGGCCCCATCGCCTTGCCCAGCTTCTCGAACTGGGCCGGCGATGGGGGGACAGGCCCCATATCGTGCAGGGCGACCGCGTCCTCACCTTCAACGACCTGTTGCGCCTCGCCCCGGCCAAGGCCGCCGATCTGGCGCGCCGGGGTGTTAAGTCAGGCGATCGCGTTTTTCTGATGGCCTTCAACAGCCCGGATTATGTGATCAACTATTGGGCCGTGCTGCTCGCCGGCGCTGTGCCGACCCTCGTGAATGCGTGGTGGAGCGAGGTTGAGGTCAACGACGCGGTGGCAAGCATGAAGCCCGCGCTGATCCTGGCCGACACCAAGGCCTCGGCCCGCATCCCGGCGAATGCGGCAACAGGGCCTTGGGGCAATGATGATATCATGATCGGCGAAACGCCCGATCACGCCCCGGATCAGGGCGATGAAAACGAACCGGGGGTCATCATTTTCACCTCCGGCACCTCGGGCAAGCCCAAAGGCGTCGTGCTTTCACACCGATCTTTGCTGGCCAATCTGCAGATGCTGCTGCACATGACCAAACGCCTGCCGCAGCAACTCACCGAAACGTCAGCGGATATAGCGCTTCACACCGGACCGCTCTTCCACATCGGCGGGGCGCAGGCGATGTTGCGGGCAGTGACCGTGGGGAACACTCTGATCATGCCGCGTGGCCGTTTCGACGCGGGTGAGACGCTGGATCTTATCGAGGCGTGGAAGGTCAACCGTTGGTCCGCTGTGCCCACGATGATTTCGCGCGTGCTCGAACATCCCGATCTGGCTTCCCGGAACCTGACCAGCCTCAAAGCCGTGACGCTAGGCGGCGCGCCCCTGCATTCCGAACTGCAGCAACGCATTCGCACGGGTTTTCCGGGCGCGGATGCGCGCATCGCCACGGGTTACGGGCTGTCGGAAAACGGCGGCCAGGCGACTGCCGCTTCGGATGGGGATACCGTCAACAGGCCGGGTACGAGCGGGAGGCCCCTGCCGCTTACAGAACTCAAAATTGTCGAGCGGGAGGGCTTGCCGGATGGCGAGATCTTCATCCGCGCACCCACGCAAATGAGCGAATATTTCGGCGTCGCCGAGACGCCCATCGATACCGAAGGATGGCTGGCAACGGGCGACCTCGGTCGCGTCGATGCCGATGGCTATGTGTGGATCACCGGCCGCTGCAAGGATTTGATCATCAGAGGCGGCGAAAATATCGCTCCAGCCGCGGTTGAAGCGGCCTTGATGTCCATCCCCGGGGTCAGCGACACGGTGGTTTTCGGCATTGCGCACCCTGATCTGGGTGAGGAAGTGGCCGCCATTGTGGTCCTGCAGGAGGGCACATCTCAGGATGTGGTGAAGGCACAGATGCGCGGCGCTGTTGCCTCCTTCTCGGTGCCCAGTTGGTGGCGCTTCCAGACTGATCCGCTGCCCGTCAATGCAACCGGGAAGATTGATAAGCCCGCCGTGATCGCTGGCATGCGAGCGAAATTGGGCACCCAGCAGACCTAGCCGATACCATCCCGATCGATCATTTGCGAGGGGGGTGTCACCGTGATTGACAAGTGAGGCCGCCCCATCATAAGTTCGTTGTTACGGCACGTTATGCGTAAATAAGAACAAATTGGATAGAGGAACCGGGCCTTCATTTTCGCCCGGAGTCATCAGGCTCGACAAGGTGAGACAAGCGACCCGCACATGGGGCTGCCAATAGCTGCCCACACCTTGCAGCCTCAAAAATACGCAGGATCACTGCGACCCCGGAATTGCGAAAAGCCCTGGCCCGCGGTGGCGGGAAGACCGTCTGAGACTCGGGAAGGACAGAGAGGATGCACGTGACCAAAGCCGACGCCTTTGTGCGACCAGCGATACAGGCCAGTGATGACGGCAAGACCATGCGCCGCATCGCCATGGCCAGTTATGTCGGCACACTGATCGAATTCTACGACCTCAGCATATATTCGACCGCTGCGGCCATTGTTTTTCCAAGCATTTTCTTCTCGCGCCTGGGCGAGGCGGGCGGAACTGTCGCCGCATTCGGCACCATCGGCGTGGCTTTCGTGGCCCGCCCTCTCGGCAGTATCATCTTCGGCCATTTCGGCGATCTCGTCGGGCGCAAAAGCACGTTGGTGACCTGCCTGCTGATGATGGGGCTCGGCACGATCATGGTGGGTTTCCTGCCCTCGGGCGACCAGATCGGCATTCTCGCGCCGATCCTCCTTGTGCTGCTGCGCATTCTTCAGGGACTAGCCGCAGGTGGTGAATTTGCCGGCGCGACCCTTTTCGTTTCAGAGAGCGCCCCGCCCCATGAACGGGGAAAATGGTCCTCCATGCCGATCCGGGGCGGGGCGATCGCCACCAGCCTGGCAGCCCTGACCTTCCTGCTAACCAGCCTCACCATGAGCAGCGAGGCTTTCCATAGCTGGGGATGGCGTGTGCCGTTCCTGCTCAGCAGTGTCCTGCTGGTGATCGGGCTCTACATTCGCGTCAAGATGGAGGAAACCTCGGTCTTCAAGCGTGATGCCACCCATAAGGGGCGATCGGACATTCCCTTTCTGGCCGCGTTCCGCGCACAAAAGCGCGAGATCTTCCTGGGATGCCTGGTCGAGGTCCCCGCTTTCGCTCTGCTCTACCTTGTCCTCACCTATGTCGTGAACTTCGGAGCCAATGATCTCAAGCTCGGCTATTCCTGGGTGTTGGCCATGACGGTGCTGAGCGGCCTGACGACCCTGGCATCGGCAACCTACTCCTCGAACCTGTCTGATCGGATTGGCCGCCGCCCTGTTCTGATCGCGGCAAACACGCTGGCAACGATCTGGGTGCTTGCCCTATTCCCCATCCTTCACAGCAGCAGCGCCTTCATCTTCGGGTTGTGTGTTGTGGTATCAGCCCTGATCAACGGCATGATTTTCGGCCCCGTCGGCGCGTTCATGTCGGAACTGTTCAAGACGCGCTATCGCTATACGGCAGTCGGCCTCTGCTACAATGCCGCAGGAATTCTGGGGGGCGCGATCCCGCCCTTGTTCGCGGGCCACATTATATCGGCTTATGGCAGTCTGGCCTTTGGCGGCGTCATGGCAGCGCTCTTCGCTTGCAGCGTCCTGAGTTGCGTGGCGCTGAGCGAAACGCGCGGTCGCAGCCTCCTCGATTGACATTGGGAACCCCATGGGTCCCGAATTAGGGCCCGACCGTCTGGCCCGGCCCCTCCAGCGGAAGGTGATATTATGCGCATGACCGCCGCCGTTCTTTACGAACTGGGTCTGCCCACGCCTTATGAAACCAGCACCCCTTTCGTCATCGAGGAGGTGGACCTTGATGGCCCCGGAGACGGCGAGGTGCTGGTGGAAATCCGCGCGGCAGGACTTTGCCATTCTGATCTGTCGATCGTCGCGGGCCTCAGGCAAAGGATACTGCCCTGCGTGGGCGGGCATGAAGGCGCTGGTATCGTCCGTGAGGTCGGGCGTGGCGTGATGGGCCTGCGTAACGGCGATCATGTTGTGATGACCGTCGGCGCGGGATGCGGACATTGCCGCCCCTGTTATGACGGGCGTTCCGCCCTATGCGACGAGAGCGGAGCGCCGCGCGGGCAAGGCTTGCTTCCGCTTGGAACGCGCCGCCTGCATCGCGGTGGCCAGCCGGTCTTTCATTTCAGCGGCGTCTCATCCTTCGCCCAATATGCGGTGACCGGAGCGGAAGCGCTGGTCAAGATCGATCCAGACATTCCTTTCGATGTGGCAGCCATGTTCGGTTGCGCCGTGGTGACGGGGGTGGGCGCCGTATTCAACACTGCCAAGGTGCGCCCCAGCCAGTCTGTCGCAATCTTCGGATTGGGAGGGGTCGGACTGAATGCGGTTATGGCCGCCCGCCTGTCTGGCGCCTCGCAGATTATCGGGATCGACATCAAGCCGGACAAGTTCCCGCTTGCCCATGAGCTTGGGTGCACGGCAACGCTGGATGCGACCGCCCCGGACATGGTGGAGCAGGTGCGCGCCATGACGGACGGCGGTGTCGATTTTGCTTTCGATATGACCGGCGTGACCTCGGCGGTCACCGCCGGCATCGCAATGACTCGCAAGGCCGGTGAAATGATTTGCGTCGGGCTCGGGTCATCCTCGGAACTCACCAGCTACAATCATGCCTCTCTGGTGCTGAGAGAAACAGTGCTGCGCGGCTCGCTGATGGGGGGCGGCGTTGCCGCGCGCGACATCGCCGATTATCTGCGCCTTTATCAGCAAGGGCACCTCCCGGTAGACCGACTCAGAAGCGAGACGATCGGCTTTGGACGCTTGAATGAAAGTCTCGACCTGCTCTCGCGCGGCGCTGTCTTGCGGCAAATTCTGCTTCCGCATGGATGATGGCCTTTGAGTTATCTGAGGGACTTTGAATTGCTCTTTCATGCCTGCCACGCCGGTTGACTCATCCCGGCATCAGGCCTAGAAAACATAATACCGCACATCGATGCGCATATAAGAACAAATTCACTGAATCGCAGGCGAGGATAACTGTCGGTCCCGTGGACTCGGCCTTCCCGCCAAGAGAGGAGACATTCAGATGGATCATATGATCACCGCCCGACAGGCTGTACGGCACGCAGGCCGCTTCTTCATTGGCGGTCAATGGGTCGAGCCCAGCTCGGATGCGACCATCACTGTCATCGACTCGGCCACCGAACAGCCGTTCCTCGAAGTGGCAGAAGCGCAGGCAGCCGATATGTCCCGGGCTATCGCGGCAGCGCGCGAGGCCTTCGACAACGGCCCCTGGCCGCGCATGAGTCACGCCGAACGGGCGGGCTACATGCGCGCCCTGGCTCAGGCGCTGCGCAAGCGCGGGCAAGATATTCGCGAGTTGTGGCCGCGCGAGGCAGGCGCGCTTGCAACACTCGCCCAGCCCTACACCGACCGGGCCGCCAGTGAATTCGAATATTATGCCGATTTTGCAGCCACTCACGCCTTTGAGGAATATCACAAGCCGACCAATGGCGAGTTCGGCCTGCTGGTGCGCGAACCGGTTGGTGTCGTGGGCGCGATCGTACCCTGGAACGGCCCGGTGGTGGCCATTTCGCACAAGCTGGCCCCGGCCCTGCTGTGCGGCTGCACGGTGGTCCTCAAATCCTCGCCCGAGGCGCCCGGCGAAGGCCTGATCTATGGCGAGATCGCCGAAGAAATCGGCCTCCCCCCCGGCGTGTTCAACGTGGTGACTGCCAACCGCGAAGTGTCTGAAATGCTTGTGACCGATCCCCGGGTGGACAAGATCTCCTTCACCGGATCGACAGCAACCGGTCGCCGCATCGGTGCGCTATGTGGCGAACGGATCGCACGCTGCAGCCTTGAACTGGGCGGCAAGTCCGCCGCTATCATCCTCGACGACGCCGACATCGAAAGCGCAGCCGAAGCTCTGGCGCGTGCGGAGTGCGCGATCAACGGCCAGGTCTGCGCCTCGCTCACCCGCATCATTGTCTCCCAACAGCGACACGATGCCTTTGTCGAGGCCCTCACCGCCTCTTTCTCGCGTGTGCGCGTCGGCGATCCCTATGACAGTTCCAGCGAGATGGGGCCGCTGGCCACTCGCCAGCAGCACGAAAAGGTGTTCGGCCTGATCGCCAAGGGCACCGAGCAAGGCGCCAGGCTGGTGACCGGTGGTGGCAGACCGCACGGGCTGAACCGCGGCTTCTATGTCGAGCCGACGGTCTTTGCCTCGGTCGAAAGCCGTAACATCATCGCGCAGGAAGAGATTTTCGGTCCCGTGCTCAGCGTCCTGCCCGCGCGCGACGAAGCCCATGCGATCGACATCGCCAATGACACGATCTATGGGCTCAATGCCTCCGTTTTCACTCCCGACATCGATCATGCCCGCAAGGTCGCGGCACAATTGCGCTCAGGGACCGTCGCTCAAAACGCCTTTCGCATTGACTTCGGCATCGCCTTTGGCGGGTTCAAGCAATCTGGTATCGGTCGCGAAGGCGGGACAGAGGCGCTGGGGATTTACACCGAAGCCAAGACCGTCATTCTGGATGGCCGCCCGTCGAGCTTCATCGCGTGAATGGCTCGCCTCCCTTTCCAGCACGCTACCGGATACGCCCATGAGCGATACCATCGATTTTCAGCATGTGACACCTGCCCTTCGGGTTCATGCCGGTACGCGCGCTTTCACGCATTTACCGCGTGAACTCGACAGGCTCGGGAGCAAACGCGCCGTGATCATCTGCGGCGCGACTCTGGGCCGAGAGGCTTCGCCTCTCGACCTTGTCCGCGAGGCGCTGGGGGGGCGCCTCGCGGGCACTTTCAGCAGCGTCAAGGCCCACAGCCCGGTTTCAAGCGTGAAGGCAGCGGCGGATTTGCTGCGCTCGCTTAAAGCTGATGCGGTGATCGCAGTGGGCGGCGGGTCTGCCATCGTTACGGCCCGGGCGGCGAGCATATTGGTGGCCGAACAAGGTGACGTCGCCTCGCTGGCGACGACTGTCAGGGACGGCGCGCTCACCAGCCCCCGCCTGGGCAACCCAAAGCTCCCCCAATTGATCGTCCCGACGACACCGACCACGGCAATGGCGAAGGCCGGAAGCGCCTTGTTGGATGATGAGACCCATGCCCGCCTCGCCCTGTTCGATCCAAAGACCCGGGCGCAGTGTCTGTTCATCCACCCGGATCTGCTGGCATCGGCGCCCCGCCACCTGATTGTCTCGGCGAGCCTGAACACGTTGGCCATGTCAATCGAAGGCCTGATGTCGTCCAAGGGCGATCCGATCGCCGACGGCGAGCTCATCCATGCGTTGCGCCTGTGCGATCAGCATCTGCGGAATGACGAAACTGTCGATACGCCCAAGGCACGGGTCAATCTGGCCATTGCTGCGCTGCTGTGCGGTCAGGGAACCGACCATAGCGGCGCCGGGATGACCACCGTGCTGGGCCATGCCATAGGCTCGCACTTCGGCATCGAGAACGGCGTGGTCAATGCTATCGTGCTTCCCACCGTGTTGCATTTCAATGCGGCGGCGGCGCGGGATGGGATCGACAAAGTGGCGGTGGCGCTAGGCCTGCCCGGCGGCGACGTTGCGCGGGTGGCCGGACGGCTGCGCGCTCTGTTTGAAACATTGAACGTACCCGCGCATCTGCGGGAAGCGGGCGTAAAGAAAACCGATCTGCCCGACATCGCGAAACGCGCGATGGGCGACTGGTTTCTCAAGAGCAACCCGCGACCGGTACAAGACGAGCACGAGCTTGTCGCACTGATGGAGGACGCCTGGTGACACATTCCCTCGAAACTTCGGAGGCAGGCATCGGCCTGGCACCACCCTCCTCCCTCCCCGCGCTGGGCGAGCGCGATCAGATTTACATCGATGGCCACTGGGTGGCCTCCAGCGGCACAGAGATGATCGAGGTCATCAATCCGGCAACCGAAGAACGCATCGGCTCGGTTGTGCGTGGCACCGAGCAGGATGTGGACCGTGCCACGCAGGCTGCCGCCCGCGCGTTCGACGACTGGTCGAACACCACCATCGAGGAACGCAAGGCCATCTTCCACCAGCTCGCGCAGCTGACCCGTGAACGAACCGAGGAGATCACCCGCACCATCGTAACCGAGGTTGGCCAGCCGATCACCTCGGCGCGCGTGTCCCAGGCAGAAGGCGCGGTCGATGAACTCGACATCATGGCTGACGCGCTGGACGACATCTCCTGGGTCGATCACTATGATGGAGCCGAAGTGCGGCGCGAGGCGGCGGGCATCGTCGGAGCGATCACCGCCTGGAACGCCCCGCTGCGCTCGATCATCTCCAAGGCCGGAGCGGCCATGGCCGCGGGCTGCACTGTCGTTCTCAAGAGCAGCGAGGTCGCACCGTTCAGCGCCTTCATCTTTGCCGAGATGGTGGAGAAGGCGGGTGTTCCGGCGGGTGTGTTCAATCTGGTGAACGGCACCGGGCCGGAAGTTGGCGAAGCCATCGCCAGCCACCCGCTGATCGATCTGGTATCGCTGACGGGCTCGGTGCGCGCCGGGCAGCGGGTGATGGCTCTGGCATCCGATACGGTCAAACGTGTCCATCTTGAACTGGGCGGCAAATCGGCCAACATCATTTTTGACGGCGCCGATTTCGAAAAAGCGATCAAGACCGGCATTGCCGATGCCTTCCGCAACGCCGGGCAGGTCTGCGGCGGCCTTACGCGCATGCTCGTCCCGCGCAGCAAGCTCGCGCAGGTCGAAGCGATGGCGATCGCGGCGGCGCAAGCCTATGTGCTGGGCGACCCATTCGACCCGGCCACCACGCTGGGCCCGGTCATCACCGGCATCCAGCGCGAGCGCATCCGCGACTACATCCGCACCGCGCCTCAAGAAGGCGCGCGCCTGCTGACCGGAGGGGCAGAAGCGCCTGAGGGACTGGAACGCGGCTATTTCATCCGCCCGACCGTTTTTACCGCCGACAATTCCATGCGCATCGCCCGCGAGGAAATTTTCGGCCCGGTGGTCACGATCATCCCCTTCGACAATGAGGACGATGCCTTCGCGATCGCCAACGACTCCCCCTATGGTCTGGCCGGCGGCATCTGGGCTGAAACGCCCGACCGCGCCCGCGCCCTGGCCCGGCGCCTGCGAACCGGACGCATCCGCATCAACGGCGCGCCGATCAGCAAGCTTGCCCCGCATGGTGGCTTCAAACTGTCGGGCATCGGCCGTGAATGGGGTCGCTACGGATTGGAGGAATTCCTCGAATACAAATCGGTAAACGGCTGATGGGACTGACAACTCACGCCCGTTGCGTGTGCGATCGCGGGGGCCCCTTCGTTCCCGCGATCATCGAAAGGCGTGAGCCGGGCCCACACGATGTGGTGATCGCCATCGCCTACGCCGGAATCTGTCATTCCGACCTTGAGCATGTCCACGCCAAACGCGGCACCCCGATCTTCCCCATGGTGCCCGGGCATGAAATCGCCGGAGTGGTCACCGCGGTTGGCAGCGCGGTGTCAAAATTCAAGGTCGGCGACCATGCCGGGGTCGGCAATATGGTGGATTCATGCCGCGAATGCGACAGCTGCAAGGCCGGACTTGAGCAATATTGCAGCGGTCGCCGCGTGCTGACCTACAACTCGCGCGATCATGACGGCGATCCGACCTATGGCGGATACAGCGACCAAATCGTGGTCGATCAAGCCTATACCATCAAGATACCGGCGGGCATGGATCTGGCGCAGACCGCGCCTCTGTTCTGCGCGGGCATCACGCTCTACTCGCCATTGCGGCATTGGGGAGCGGGCCCGGGGCGCCGCGTCGCCATTGTCGGTTTCGGGGGGCTGGGCCATGTCGGGGTGCAAATTGCCCATGCCATGGGAGCGCGCACTACCGTTCTCGACATCTCCGACGCTAAGCGTCCGGATGCGCTGCGCATGGGTGCCGAGGACTATGTCGTGGTTACCCAGCCCGGGGCGATGGAGGCTCTGACGGGCCGTTTCGACCTTATCATTTCGACGGTGCCCGCCAATGTCGATATCGACGCCTACCTCGCCATGCTGGCGGTCGATGGCGTGATGGTCACCCTTGCGATCCCCGAAAAGCCGCTCTCCTGCTCAGCCGCATCCCTGCTTGCAAACCGGCGTTCAATCGCTGGTACCCGCAGCGGCGGCATTGCCGAAACGCAGGATATGATCGACTTTTGTGCAGCCCACGGCATCGGCGCCGAGGTCGAGATCATAGCGGCGGACGCCATTGCCGGCGCTTATGAGCGCCTGGAAAAAGGCGATGTGCGCTATCGCTTCGTCATCGATGCAGCCACCATGAAGGAAGGGCAGGCGGTCGCGCTGGCCGACGCCGGTGTTATGCCATGAACGGACCGGGGGCCCCTTACGAAAGGCTCGACGACCTTCATCTGCGGCGTATCACGATGCGGGGGTATCGCCTGGCCAACGATCTGTTCGAGATCGAGGGGCATATCATCGACACCAAGCCGGTCGATTTTGCCCCCGCCAGCGGCGATTACCGTGTCCCGGCCGATGAGCCCATTCACGACATGGGGCTTTCCCTCATCTTCGGCTCCGACATGGTGGTGCGCGACGTGCGGACCTTCACCCGCGCCACCCCCTATGAGATGTGCCCGGCCGCCGCATCGGCGATGCGCGCGATTATCGGGCTTCAGATCGGCCGTGGGTGGAACAAGGAGGTGCAGCGCCGTCTGCCGCCGGCGTCGCGCTGCACCCATCTCGCCGAATTGCTCGGCCCCATGGCCACTGCCGCGCTTCAGGCCATGAGCGGACTGCGGCAGGACAGGCCAGACCCTGTCGACGCACAGGGAAGGCCCCTCCAGTTGGGCACTTGTTTCGCCTACAGCCCGCACAGCGATCTGGTGAAGCGGCGCTGGCCAGACTTTTATGAGCCTGTTTCCCAGCAGGCTGAAATCGACGAGCGATGAGGATGACTGCGTGACCGATTTCCTGATTTATGAACAGCAGGGCCCTGTGGTGACCCTGACCATGAACGATCCGGCTCGGCGCAACCCGCTAACCGGCAACAGCGCGATCCCGGAATTCCTCGCCGCAATCGATCGCATTCACGACGATCACAGCGTGCGCTGCGTGATCCTGACAGGCAATGGCCCCTCCTTCTGCGCGGGCGGCGACATCAACGAGATGAAGCGCCAGGCCACACCCGAGGTTTCAGAGATCGCCATCCGCCACGAATATCGACGCGGCATCCAGCGCCTCACTCTGGCGCTCTTCAATCTGGAAGTGCCCGTCATCGCGGCGGTCAACGGCCATGCTATCGGTGCCGGGCTCGATCTGGCCTGCATGTGCGACATCAGGATCGCCGCCGAGAAGGCCAAATTCGCCGAAAGTTTCATTCGCCTCGGGATCATTCCGGGTGACGGTGGCGCCTGGCTGCTGCCGCGCATCGTCGGCCTTTCGGCGGCGGCGGAAATGGCTTTCACCGGCGATATGATCGATGCCGAACAGGCCCTGCAGATGCGGCTCATTTCCAAAATCGTGCCGGGTGAAGAGTTGCTGGCCGCTGCGCGCGAACTGGCCGGGCGGATCGCGCGCAATCCTTCGCATGGCATTCGGCTGAGCAAGCGTCTGATGCGTGAATCGCTCCACAGCCGGCTGAGCGATGTTCTCGAGCTTTCCGCAGCCTATCAGGCGATTTCGCACAAGACAGCAGATCACAGCGAGGCGGTCGAGGCCTTTCTGGAAAAGCGCGAGCCCCGTTTCGACTGACAGGCCAAGCGGGTGACGGCGCGCGTCGAATGTTGCGACTTCACGTTGCGCCGCCCTCCACTCACATGGAAGCATGGCAGGTAAGGCAGGACCGCCGCTTCACGGCGGTTGACCCGAGACGGTGCGCCACCCATGTCTGCGCGGCATTCATTAGCCAGCCTTATGACGCTATGCCGATGCTCCCCTCTAATCAAAACGTTCGGCCCTGTTAGGATCGGGCTTACGTGGAGATTGGAGAGGCCTGACCTTGCGTCGGGCTCTTGAGCAGGGGGCAGTGTGATGGCAGCAATTGCCGCCAAACCGGCAGGACGCAGCCAGCACGAAGCCAGGCTGGCACCTGCAAGAGCGTTTCGTCACGCGGACCCAGCAGTTCATCCCGGCCAGTCATTTGGCCATCGGCCCAGGACTGGTGCGACGGTACTGCCCGGCCACCACCCTCTCTTGCGCAGGACCATGCTATGAACCGGCTGTCTCGTCTCTTCCTGCTTGCCTGCGGCCTGTCCGCTCTGTCCCCCGCCCATGCGCAAACGGTCACCCTGCCCGATGGCGCGCTGCGCGGCTCCACCCAGGATGGCGTGACCAGCTACAAGGGCATTCCCTTCGCCGCGCCTCCGGTGGGTGCCTGGCGCTGGCGCCCGCCTCAGCCCGTCGAGCCCTGGCAGGGCGAACGGGATGCCACAAGCTTCGGCGCCGATTGCGCGCAGGTGGCCTTCGGCCCCCCTTCGGCCCGTCCAAAATCCGAGGATTGCCTGTTCCTCAACATCTGGCGCCCGGCCCAGAGCGAGCCGGGACGCAAGCTTCCCGTCATGGTCTGGATCTACGGCGGCGCCTTCCTGTTCGGAAGCGGTGCCGATCCGACCTATTCCGGCGCTCAGTTTGCGCGGCAGGGCGTGATGCTCATCACGATCAATTACCGTCTCGGGCGCTTCGGCTTCTTCGCTTTCCCTGCGCTGAGCAAGGAACACCCCGATGAGCCCAAAGGCAATTATGCCTATATGGACCAGATCGCCGCGCTGAAATGGGTGCGGCGCAATGTGGCGGCTTTTGGAGGCGATCCGGAGAATGTCACCATCTTCGGTGAATCCGCCGGCGGAGTTTCGGTTCACACCCTGCTGACCTCGCCGGCTGCACGGGGCCTGTTCAACAAGGCGATTATCGAATCCGGGGGCGGCCGCGACGGCACCCTGACCGGGCGACCAATGAGCAAGGACAATGCCGATCCCAACTATCCGGTGTCGGCACAGACCACCGGGATCAACTTCGCCCGCAGGCAGAAGATCGAGGGCACTGATCCGGCCGCGCTGGCCAATCTGCGTGCACTGCCCGCCGACCAGATCCTCGATGGCGGACTCGAAACCGACGGCAAGGATGGCGCGCGGATCTACCCCGGGCCGATTGTCGATGGCACGATCGTGACGCAAACCGCCGAGCAGGCCTATCGCAAGGGGCAGCAGACCGTCGTCCCGCTGGTGATCGGTTCCAACAGCGCCGAGGTCACCGGAGGATTCCTGGCCGCCTCGTCCAAGGATGAGCTTTTCTCCCAATTCAAGTCCGGCAAGCAGGCGGCGATGGCCGCTTACGATCCGGCGGGGGATCGCCCGCTGGCCGAACTGCTCACAATGGCGATCACCGACCGGGTGTGGGCGGAACCTGCACGCCTGACCGCGGCGGCCTATGCCGCCAAGGGCGCGCCTGCCTATATCTATCGTTTCTCCTATGTCGCCGACGCCATGCGCGATCGCTTCAAAGAGGGGGCGCCGCATGCCTCCGAACTGCCTTTCGTCTTCGACACACTCCAGAGCCGACCCGGTAGCCAACCCACGGCAAAGGACGAGGCGGTCGCCCGGACGATGAATCGCTATTGGGCAAATTTTGCCAGGACTGGAAAGCCTGACGGCGAAGGCATGCCGACATGGCAGGCCTACACCCCTGCCGGTGACATGATCATGGATTTCCGCGCCGACGGGACAGCGGTCGGGGAGGCCGATCCCCGCAAGGCTCGGCTTGACGCCACCGAAAAAGCGGACGGCTCGGTAATACCACGCTAACATCGCGTCCCTGAGAAATATTGGACAGACAAACAGGGACAAGCTGATCGCCCGCCTCGTGGAGCGATCAGCATCATTCAAGGATGCTCAACAATGCAGGACATTTCCCTTTCGCGGCGATCACTGCTGTCTCGTTCAGCGACCGGGGCGGCGGCGGCCGGGATGGCAGCCTCCGGGTTTGCGACTGCCGCCGCTGGCGCGCCCGTTGCGGGTGCAGCACGCGCGCCACTGGTGATTGACGAGCAGGGCAGCTTCGCCGCAGGCGGCAGCATCGTCACCAGTCCCGGCACGGTCGACCACTATGCGCAAGGCACCACAGGGCAAACCCTGCATGGTGACCACGCCTACATCTTCTACCAGAAACCGGTAGGGGCCAAGCCGCTGCCGCTGGTGTTCTGGCATGGCATCGGCCAGTTTTCCAAGACCTGGGAAACCACACCAGATGGCCGCGAAGGGTTCCAAAACATCTTTCTGCGCCGCAAGCACAGCGTCTATCTGATCGATCAGCCACGCCGAGGTCGCGCCGGGCGCACCACACAGGCCGCGCCGATCAGCACCACGCCTGACGACCAGCGCTGGTTCGATACTTTTCGCGTCGGCGTCTGGCCCGACTACAATCCGGGTGTTCAATTTTCCCGCGATCCCGAAGCGCTCAATCAGTATTTTCGGCAGATGTCGCCCAGCACGGGGCCGTTCGATCTCAAGATCACCTCTGATGCCATCGTCGCTCTGTTCGACCGCATTGGCCCTGGCGTGCTGGTCACGCATTCACACAGCGGCGGGCTTGGCTGGCAGACGGCCATGCACAACCACAATGTACACGGTATCGTTTCCTTCGAACCCGGCAGCAATTTTGCCTTTCCCCCCGGTGAATTGCCCGCTCCAATCGCTAGTTCATCCGGTCCGATCGAGCCCATCGAAGCCCCCCTCGAAGAATTCCGGATGCTCACCAGGATTCCTATTCTCATCGTCTATGGTGATTTCATTCCAGCCAAGCCGGACCCCAATCCGGGCGCGGACGGTTGGCGTGCGCGTCTGGAGATGGCGCGCCTTTGGCGCGATGCCGTCAACCGCCATGGAGGGGATGTGACCGTCATTCACCTTCCCGAGATCGGGATACACGGCAACACTCATTTCCCCTTCTCCGACCTCAACAACATTGCGGTGGCCGATGTGATGTCCGCCTTTCTCACAAGGAAGAAGCTCGGCTGATGACCACAATGGCTTGAGCGGGACAATTTGCGGTTTATTGAAAACAGCCATATTGCTTTTGCCCGCTCAAGCTGGCCGTGGATGAATGATGACTGCTGAGAAGCAAGATGTACCCAATGAACTTTCGGACCCGAGAATCGAGATCAAGGGCTCCGAACGTCGGCGGCAGGTCGTTGAGATCGCGGCGCAACTCTTTGCGCAAAAAGGCTACCGCGGGACTTCCATGCGCGACATCGGCGAGCAAGCGGGCATGTTGGGCGGCTCGCTTTATCATCACATCAAATCGAAGGACGTGCTTTTCATCGAATTGCACAATGGCGCTCTGGACGCAGCCCAGCATCGCATCGAAGGTGAAATCAGCCGCCACACTGATCCTTGGGATCGCTTTGAGGCCGCTTGCGTCGCTCTTGCGCAAATACAACTCGATCCCGATTCGCTGACCTTGCCGATGATGAATGACTTCCGGGAGGTTCCTCCAGCCACAAGGGCCAAGTTGATCGCTCGGCGCGATGCCTTCGAGGACGTTTTCCGCCATCTGATCGAAGCTCTGCCTCTCCCGGCAGATATGGACCGCTCGATTTATCGTAATGCGCTGCTCTCACAGCTCAACAATGCCTCGACGTGGTATCGCGAAGGCCGCCTGTCCCCTGCGGGGATCGGGCGCCAGATAGCTCTGATTTTCCGGCACGGCTGATAGGCCTGGCGCGCTTCCCGCAGGCAAACTCGTCGCACAGTTGATTGTAACAAGTGTTTGGTGTACTCGATTCTCATCTTTGGAGAGGAACGATGATGCAGCCCTACCAGCCCCCCATTGAGGATTACCGTTTCCTGCTCGGCGAGGTTCTGAACTTCGACGAAGCCATGGGTGAGTTGGGCATTGAGGTTGACGCAACCCTTGCCGAAGCAGTCCTGGAAGAAGCTGGACGTTATTGTGCCGAGCGCCTTCAGCCGATTAACCGCGAGGGTGACGAACACGGCTGTTCGCTCAAGGACGGAGAGGTCATCACCCCTCCGGGCTTCGCTCAGGCTTGGCATGGGTTCACCGAGGCCGGCTGGACCTCGCTGTCGGCCCATCCCGAATTTGGCGGGCAAGGGTTGCCCTTTATCCTTCAGCTCTGGCTCGACGAGATGCTCTCGGCGACAAACATGTCCTTCGGGCTCTTCGCCGGCCTGACGCGCGGCGCCGCCGAAGCCATTGCCGCCCATGCCCGCGATGACCTCAAAGCCACCTATCTACCCCATCTCACCAGCGGCGCCTGGACCGGTGCCATGGCCCTGACGGAAAGCGGTGCCGGCACCGATCTGGCCCTGCTCAAGACCAAGGCGGAGCCTCTGAGCGAGGATCGCTTCGCCGTCACCGGAACGAAGATTTTCATCTCTTCGGGCGATCATGATTTTGGCGGCAACGTGGTGCATCTGGTGCTGGCGCGCCTGCCCGATGCTCCGGCAGGGGTGAAGGGTATCAGCCTGTTTCTCGTGCCAAAATTCCTGCCCGATACATCAGGCGGCCATACGCTGCGTAACACGCTGTCGGTGGGCGCGCTGGAAAAGAAGATGGGCATCCATGCCCAGCCGACCTGCGTGATGAATTACGATGGTGCCATCGGCTGGCTCGTGGGTGAGCCCAACCGGGGCCTCGCCGCCATGTTTACCATGATGAACGCCGAAAGGCTGATGGTGGGCATTCAGGGCTTGGGCCAGGCAGGCGGCGCCTACAGCCAAGCCGCCGCCTATGCGCGCGAGCGCCTGCAGGGCCGGAGCGCCGACGGTAAGCGCAGCTGCGTACCGATTATCGAACATGGCGATGTGCGCCGCATGCTGCTGGAGGTGCGCAGTTTCGTCGAGGGCGGGCGCGCTCTGGCCGGCTGGACCGCGCTGCATCTCGACCGCGCGCAGCGCCACGCCGATGCCGCAGAGCGCGCGAGATCGGACGCCTTGGTCGCGCTGCTGACGCCGGTGATCAAGGCGGGCTTCACCGATCTGGGCTTTGAAGGCGCCGTCCAGGCTCAGCAGGTCTTTGGCGGCCATGGCTACATCCGTGAATGGGGGATGGAGCAATTCGTCCGTGATGCTCGCATCGCCCAGATCTACGAGGGCACCAATGGCGTGCAGGCCATTGACCTTGTGGGCCGCAAGCTTGGGATGGACGACGGCAAGGTCGTCGCAGACTTCTTTGCGCGGATCGACACCGATCTCGCCGCGGCAGCGGGAGATGTCGGCGAGGTCGCTGCCGCGGTCGGTCAGGCACTGGCGCTTCTGCGTGACGCCACCGCAGCCCTCAAGGACGCGGATGCCGAGGAAGCAAGCGGTGCGGCGGTGGATTATCTTCGCCTCTTCGCGCTGGTGGCAATGGGGTGGATGTGGGCCCGTATGGCGGCCGTGCCCGGTGATACGCCGCAGCATACTGCCAAGCGTGCCGTCGCCCAGTTCTATGTTCGCCGCATCCTTCCCCAGGCGGAAGGTCTGGCGGCGAAGCTCTCTGCCGGGTCAGCGTCGCTGTTCCTGCTGCCCGCCGAGGCATTTTGATCCATCGGAGAATTCATCATGAGTGTTGTTGCTACCCGTCACGGCGCGACCCTGCTGCTGACCATGGAAAACGGCGCGGTCAATGCCCTTTCCGTCGCCAATGGGCATGTCCGATCGATCCTTGAGGCTTTTGAGGCGGGCTTACAGGATGCCACCTGCTCGGTCATTGTGATCGCCGGCGCCGGCTCATTCTTCTGCTGCGGCGCAGACATCACGGAGTTTGCGCGGCGCAACATCGCGGTCGATTTGCGCGACCTTGTCAACCGGATCGAAGCCTCGCCCAAGCCCGTCATCATGGCCATTCATGGCGCGGCGCTCGGCGGCGGCCTCGAACTTGCGCTTGCCGGCCATTACCGTGTCGCGCATCGCGCCGCGCGCCTGGGCCTGCCCGAAGTTTCGCTGGGACTTGTGCCCGGCGCTGGAGGCACCCAGCGGCTTCCCCGCCTGATCGGCGCCGGTCCGGCGCTGGAGATCATGCTCTCTGGGAAGCCCATCCAGGCTGCGCGTGCCAAGACGTTGGGTCTGGTGGACAAGGTCGTCGACGGCGATGTCGTCGCCGCGGCTCTGGACTTTGGCGGCGATGCCGCCCTTCCCGCTCGCCGGACGGGAGAGCTTCCTCCCCCCAACGATCTGGCCAACGCTGTTACGGCTGCGCGGGGCAGTCTCCGTACCACGCTGGGCAACGCCCCGCAGACCATTGTCGACTGCGTCGAAAACATCACGTCGGACCTCTGCGCGGGTCTTGCCTATGAGGCCGGTGTCTTTGCCGCCTTGCTCCTCAGCGAAGCCTCAGGGGCGCTGCGTCACGCCTTTCTGGGCGAACGGCAGGCGGCACGGATTCCCGGCCTGCCGCGCGATCTGCCCTTGCGCCCCATCGAGGCTGTTGGCGTCATCGGCGGCGGCACCATGGGCACCGGAATTGCCATCGCCTTGCTGAACGCCGGTCTGACCGTCACCATGGTGGAACTGCGCGAGGACGCGCTGGCCCGCGCGCAGAACATCATCGGCAAGTCGCTGGCACGCGATGTCGAGAAGCGGCGCATCAGCGCCGATGAAGCTGATGCCCGCCTCGCGCGCTTCACCGGAGCCACAGCCTATGAGGCTCTGGGTCCGGTCGATCTGGTGATCGAGGCGGTGTTTGAGGAGATGGCGGTGAAGACCGCAGTGCTGCAAGCCGTCGAGACCGTCGTAAGGCCCGACGCCATTCTTGCCAGCAACACCTCCACGCTCGATCTTGACCGCATCGCGGACGCCGTGGCCGATCCTTCGCGCGTTGTCGGCCTGCATTTCTTCTCGCCAGCCAACATCATGCGGCTGCTGGAGGTGGTGCGGGGCGCAAAGACCGCGCCCGATGTGCTGGCCACCGCCATGGCGCTCGGCAAAAGGCTTGGCAAGGTGGCAGTCGTCTCGGGCGTATGTGACGGTTTTATCGGCAATCGCATGTTCGAGGAATATTTGCGGCAGGTCTGGTTCCTGCTGGAGGAAGGTGCCCTGCCCCAGCAGATCGACACCGCGCTGGAGCGCTGGGGCTTTGCCATGGGGCCGTGCCGCACGATGGATCTGGTGGGGCAGGACATCGGCTGGGCGATCCGCCAGCGCCGCGCCACAGAGCAGCCTGACCGACCGTATTCCGGCGTGATCGACCGTATCTGTGCGCTGGGCCGTTTTGGGCAGAAGACCGGCAAGGGCATCTATCTGTATGCCGATGGCCGCTTGCCCTCACCCGATCCCGAGATCGAAGCGTTGATCCTCGACTATTCCGCCGAGATCGGCCTGACCCGCCGCGCCATCAGCGATGAGGAGATCGTCGAACGCTGCCTGCTCGCCCTTATCAACGAGGGGCTGCGGATCGTGGGCGAAGGGATCGCCTACCGCCCGGTCGATGTCGATATGGTCTTCCTGCATGGCTACGGCTTTGCGAGGGAAAGGGGTGGCCCGCTGTTTCAAGCCGACCGCATCGGCGCGCCTGAACTGGCGCGACGCATCGCCGCTTTGGCGGCGGGGCGCAATGGCTGGGCATGGGCTCCGGCTCCGCTGATCGCAACCATGGCGGACAAGGATGCCGCTTTCTCGACGCTTAACGCATAAATATCAGGAGAGTAGCATGACGACCGTCTATATCGTTGGCGCGGCCCGCGCCCCGATCGGCAGCTTCGGCGGAGCGCTCAAGGACCAGAAACCAGGAGAGCTGGCTGCGCTGGTCACGCGCGCCGCCATCGAGCGTGCAGGCCTTGCTCCAGGTGACATCGAAAGCTTCGTGCTTGGCAATGTCATCCACACCGAACCCCGCGATGCCTATGCCGCGAGGGTTGCGGCAATCCTTGCCGGTATTCCCAAGGAAAGCCCCGCGCATACGGTCAACCGCCTGTGCGGCTCCGGGATGCAGGCCATCGTTTCAGCGGCCCAGTCGATCATGCTGGGCGACCATCATCTGGCTGTGGGTGCCGGTGCCGAAGTGATGAGCCGGGCGCCCTATTTCGCCCCTGCCATGCGCTGGGGCCAGAAGATGGGCGACGCAGCCATGTTGGATGGGCTGGTCGGCGCGCTGACCGATCCCTTCGAGGCGATCCACATGGGCATCACCGCCGAGAACGTTGCCGAGCGCTATGGCATTTCTCGCGAGGATCAGGATGCGCTGGCGCTGGAAAGCCAGCAGCGCGCCGCCCATGCCATCAAGGAAGGTCGTTTTGCCGGTCAAATCGTCCCAATCGAAATCAAGAGCCGCAAAGGCCTTACGATCTTCGACACAGACGAATATGTCCGCCACGATGCATCGGCGGAGAATTTTGGCAAGCTCAAGCCAGTGTTCAAGAAAGAGGGCACCGTGACGGCGGGCAATGCCAGCGGCATCAACGACGGTGCGGGTGCGGTGGTGCTGGCCAGTGAAGCATCGGTTCATGCCCTTGCTCTCACGCCCCTGGCCCGCATTGTCGCTTATGGTCATGCGGGCGTGGAGCCCTCGCATATGGGCATCGGCCCGGTGCCCGCCACGCGCAATGCCCTGGCCAAGGCTGGCCTCACCATCGGTGATATCGATGTGATCGAATCCAACGAGGCCTTTGCCGCTCAGGCCTGCGCCGTCTCGCGCGAATTGGGCTTCGATCCGGCGAAGGTGAATCCCAATGGAAGCGGCATTTCGCTGGGCCATCCCATCGGCGCGACAGGCGCGATCATCGCCACCAAGCTGGTGCATGAGCTGCATCGCGTCGGCGGGCGCTATGGGCTGGCCACCATGTGCATCGGCGGCGGTCAGGGCATCGCGCTGATTGTCGAGGCGGTATAAGCGGGGAGCTGCGTCATGAAGATTATGGTGCCGGTCAAGCGGGTGCTTGATTACAATGTGAAGCCGCGCGTGAAGGCGGATGGGTCGGGCGTGGATCTGGCCAATGCCAAGATGAGCCTCAACCCCTTCGACGAAATCGCTGTCGAGGAAGCGGTGCGGCTTAAGGAACAGGGCATCGCCAGCGAGGTGCTGGTGGTCTCGGTCGGCCAGGCCAAGGCGCAGGATGTGCTGCGCACGGCGCTGGCGATGGGGGCGGACCGGGCCATTCTGGTGCAGTGCGACACCGAGGTCGAGCCGCTGGCCATCGCCAAGATCCTGCAGGTGATCGCCGATGATGAGGCCCCCGGGCTGATCCTGCTGGGCAAGCAGGCCATCGATGATGACAGCAACCAGGTGGGCCAGATGCTGGCCGCGCTGCTGGGCCGCCCTCAGGGCACCTTTGCCAGCAAGCTGGTGGTCGAGGGCGATCATGTGCTGGTGACGCGTGAGGTCGATGGCGGGCTGGAGACCTTGCGGCTTTCCTTGCCCGCCATCGTCACCACCGATCTGCGCCTCAACGAGCCGCGCTATGCCAGCCTGCCGGGGATCATGAAGGCCAAGTCCAAGCCTTTGGCCACCAAGACGCCTGCCGATTACGGCGTGGACGTCACGCCACGCCTCACCACGCTCAAGGTTTCCGAACCTGCGGTGCGGGGGGCCGGGATCAGGGTGGCCGATGTCGCAGGGCTGGTGGTCAAACTCAGGGAATTGGGAGTCGCATAAGATGGCGCAAATTTTGGTATGGGCCGACCATGATGGGGCCGTGTTGAAAGACGCCACGCGCAATGCCGTCACCGCTGCGGCGCAGCTGGGCGCGGTGCATGTGCTGGTGGCAGGGTCTGGTGTCGCTGGCGTGGCGCAGGCGGCGGCCATGATCTCGGGCGTGGCGAAGGTGCTGGTGGCCGATGATGCCGCCTATGCCCATGGGCTGGCGGAGAATGTGGCGCCGCTTATCCTCGGGCTGATGGCGGATCATGACGCCTTTGTCGCCCCGGCGACCACCACCGGCAAGAACATCGCGCCGCGCGTGGCGGCCTTGCTGGATGTGGCACAAATCTCGGAAATCCTCAGCGTCGAGGGGCCGAAGCGTTTTACCCGCCCCATCTATGCGGGCAACGCCATCGCCACGGTGGAAAGCAGCGACGCCAAGCTGGTGATCACCGTGCGCGGCACGGCTTTCGCCAAAGCGGGAGACGCAGGATCGGCGCAGATCGAGACCATCGGCACCACGGGCGATCGCGGCCAGTCCAGCTTTATCGGTGCCGAGGTCGCCACAAGCGAGCGCCCCGAACTGACCAGCGCGCGCGTGGTGGTCTCGGGTGGGCGGGCGCTGAAGGATGCGCCGACCTTCGAACAGGTGCTCTTCCCCCTGGCCGACAGGCTAGGCGCGGCCGTGGGCGCATCGCGCGCGGCGGTGGATGCCGGTTACGCCCCCAATGACTGTCAGGTGGGCCAGACGGGCAAGATCGTCGCGCCGGAGGTCTATATCGCCGTGGGCATCTCCGGGGCGATCCAGCATCTGGCGGGCATGAAGGACAGCAAGATCATCGTGGCGATCAACAAGGATGAAGAGGCGCCGATCTTCCAGATCGCCGACATCGCTCTGGTGGCCGATCTGTTCGAGGCTGTGCCGGCCTTGACGGCAAGCCTGTAAGGAAAGGCGATGACCATAGCTACCGCGCGATAGGTCTTGGCCTGGACGTCGTGGTGATGGGACTGATCCTTCAGGCGCAGGCCTGGCTTGTGTTCGAAACGGAGCACGGCGTCGCGGCCTCCTCCGCCATCAGAAGGCCGGGCGACTGGCTTTTGGGCCTTGTCCCGCGCTGGGTAATAGGGTCTGCTATGTCAGCCTCTATGGGGCTTTGCAATGCAGGCAGCATCACTCCGCGATCCACACCATCGCGCTTTCCCAACGGGGGATCGGTCGCACGGCAAGCTTCGTCAATGTTCCACCTATCAAGGGCAGCGCTATAGGCATGCGGATCGCCGAAAGCGCCGCGGGCCATCGCGGCGCACCCGGTATGAAGAAACTGGCTGAGTGCCGCCGGGATGGTCTGAACAAAGATGGATAAAGCCGCGATTCCATGATTGGAATCGCGGCCTCCCTGACCGAAGAGACGCGAACAAGCCACCCGGAGTCAAACGTCAGGATTAGCATCCAGTCGTCAAAGCCCTGTCATCTTCAGGACGGCTTCGGGCAGGCGTTCTCCCTGCACGATCACTGCCGAAGTACCGGCGTCGATCTCCGCAAGATCCTGCGAGGTCAGCTCAAGCTCTACCGATCCCAGATTTTCCTGCAGACGATGCAGCTTGGTCGTCCCGGGGATCGGAACAATCCAGGGATGCTGGGCCAGCAGCCACGCCAGAGCCACCTGCGCAGGCGTTGCCTCCTTGCGAGCGGCGACGCCGCGGATGACCTCGACCAGCGCCATATTGGCCTTACGGGCTTCCGGGCTGAAGCGAGGCACGAAATTGCGGAAATCGCTGTCGTCGAACTTGGTGTTCTCGTCGATCTGGCCAGTCAGGAACCCTGCACCAAGCGGGCTGAAGGGCACGAAACCGATTCCCAGCTCGCCCAGTGTCGGCAGCAGTTCCGCCTCTGGGCCGCGATAAAACAACGAATATTCGCTCTGCACTGCAGTCACCGGCTGAACGGCATGCGCGCGACGAATGGTATTGACCCCGGCTTCTGACATGCCGAAATGCTTGACCTTGCCTTCCGCAATCAGCTCTTTGACCGCGCCCGCCACGTCCTCGATCGGCACCGCGGGATCGACGCGATGCTGATAAAGGATATCGATACGGTCGGTGCGCAAGCGCTTGAGCATCGCTTCGGTCACCGCCTTGATGTGCTCGGGTCGGCTGTTGGTGCCGCCACGACGCTCACCTGTCGCCTGATCGATGTCGAAACCGAATTTGGTCGCAATGACGACGTGATCGCGGATCGGAGCAAGCGCTTCACCCACAAGTTCCTCATTGGCAAAGGGTCCATAAGCCTCTGCCGTATCGAAAAAGGTGACGCCTTCGTCATGGGTGGAGCGGATCATGGCGATCATCGCATCCTTGTCGGCCGCCGGTCCGTAGACCGAGGTCATGCTCATGCAACCCAGACCCAGTGCCGAAACTTCCAGGCCATTGCCCAAAATGCGCGTTTTCATTGTTTATCCTTTCGCCTGGCCAAGCCAGTCCTTGACCTGATTGAGTGTGCGCCGTTCCTGGTCAGCCTCCACAACGAACGGCTTTTCGATTTTGGCACCCGGCGTGTGACGTGTGAGCACCGACAGGCTTTCGCCAACGCCGTAGCCTCCATGGGTGATGAAGGGGCGAATGACCTTGCCCTTCCAGTCATGGCTTTTCAGAAACGAACGGATCGGAGGCGGTGTGGTTTCACCCCACACAGGAAAGCCGAGGAAAATCTCGTCGAACGAGGCGAAGTCAGCGACCTCACTCGCGAGGCTGGGCTCATAGCCACGATCGCGCTCCTGCGCGGCCTGTGCCACGTTTTGCTCATAGTCCTCTGGATAGGGTGTCGCGGGGCGAATCTCGAAGAGTTCCGCACCAAGGAGGCGATGCAATGTGCCGGCAATCACCCGCGTGTTGCCCGAACGGGAAAGATAGGCCACCAGCATCTTGCCTTGGCTCATGCGACTTGCTCCTCCATTTTGCGCGCAGGCATTGGTTCCGGCAAATGCAGCCAAGGCCGTGGATGCCAGAACCATTCTGCGAGAAAATCCTTCAACTTCAGTCACGCCGCGTCTCCTGGCACCGCCCTGACGTCCTTGAGCCGATACCAGCGGGACGGCTCGAAGCCGCCGCAGGTCCATACCCGAGGGCGTTGTCATCGCAGCGCTCCCCTCAACGGTTGATCAGCGTCTGATAGGAGGCGGGATAGCGATCGCCAACGATCTTGATCCCGGCCAAAGCCTTGGCAATGCTGTCGATATCCGCCGTCGTCAGATCGATGTTGACCGCGCCAATGTTCTCCTCGAGGCGATGCAGTTTCGTGGTTCCGGGAATGGGAACGATCCACGGCCGCTGTGCCAGAAGCCAGGCAAGAGCCACCTGGGCAGGAGTAGCCTCCTTCTCTTCCGCAATGGCCTTCACGAGATCAACCAGCGCCTGATTGGCGGCGAGCGCATCGGCCTGGAAACGCGGGACCATGCCGCGGAAATCGCCCTCGGCATAGGTCGCCTCCAGCTTGCCGGTCAGAAAACCCTTGCCCAGAGGCGCAAAGGGCACGAAACCGATGCCAAGCTCTTCGAGCAGGGGCAAAATCTTCTCTTCAGGCTCACGCCACCACATCGAATATTCGCTCTGCAGCGCCGCGAGCGGCTGAACGGCATGGGCACGGCGGATGGCGTCAGGTCCGGCTTCGGACATGCCGAAGGCGCGCACCTTTCCTTCCGCGATCAGGTCCTTGACGGTTCCTGCCACATCTTCGACCGGCACATTAGGATCGATACGATGCTGATAGAACAGGTCGATACGATCGGTGCGCAAGCGTGTGAGCGCCTCATCGGCCACCTGCCGGATACGTTCAGGCCGACTGTCGAGCCCTTTTTCAGGAACGCCTTCGGCAAAGCCGAACTTGGTTGCGATGACCACCTGATCACGCACAGGCTCAAGCGCCTCGCCCACGACATCTTCGTTCGTAAAGGGCCCGTAAGCTTCGGCGGTGTCGAAAAAGGTCACGCCCTTATCGACGGCGGCACGGATCAGCTGGATCGCGTCTCCACGATCCGCCGTAACGCCGTAGCCGTGACTGAGCCCCATACAACCGAGACCAATCGCGGAAACCTCCAGATCAGACGCGCCAAGCTTGCGGTTAATCATTTCGATGCTCCTGGTGTTAGGACATGGCTCACAGGCCGATAGAATGGGCCGGTCCTGATTATAGGACCATCAGATCGTTGCGATTAGTCACGGCAATCAGCATGTTGTCATTAGCCGATCTTATGGATCTTTTATGATCGCAATTTCGACCACTAAGTCCAATGACGCAGGCTGCCGCCGCCGCTTTTGTCAGCAACCCTGCTCCTGAGCCCTGGTCTCGTTGGTGCTTGCAGGAACGACAATCGTGACAAGAACGATAACCAGCGCCAGAATCAGCATCACTGTTCCCCCGTCATAGGCCTGAGCAATTCTGCGCGCCGTCATATCCAGACCTTTGAGGCTACCGGTTCCAATCGCTGCAACCGATACGAGAATGCTCAAACCAACCGAGGCCCCGATCTGGTGTGCGGCGTTCACCGCTCCTGATGCCGCTCCGGCGTATCGCGGATCGACGCCTGCTACGCCCGCTATCGTCAAAGGGCTCAGTGTGAGGCCCTGACTGATCCCGATCAGCAACATCGGCAGTCCAACGGCAAGCATGTAATTGGCTTCGGGCCTGGCCAGACTCAGCCAGCCCATCGCGACGATCCCGATCGGCATACCGACGGATAGCAACTGTGCCGGACTGTACCGACGGAGCAGGCGGGGCACAGCTAGCGCAAATGGGAACTGTAGCACTGTCGCCGGCAGGAAGGCCAATCCCGACCGTGCTGGACCAAAACCGGCTACTTCCTGGAGATAGATGGTGGTGAAGAAGAAGAAGCCGACCATTGCGCCCAGATAAAGCACTCGCGCTGCATACGCACCTGAACGCTGCATGCTCGAAAACAGCCATAGGGGCAGAATCGGCTGTTCAGCTCGATGTTCGATGGCGATGAAGCTCGCCAGACAGACGATGGCTAGTCCGATCGTCAACATCGTGAACGGATCCTCCCAACCTTCCTGCCCCGAGCGGATGAAACCATAGACCAATCCGGCCATCCCGGCCGTCGACGTCAGGGCACCGGCAAGATCGAAGCGACCACTATGCTTCACTGTTTCGGGAATATAGCGGCGCGCCGCCGCGATCATGCCCACTCCGATAGGCAAGTTGATGTAGAAACCTGCACGCCAGGACACCCATTGCGCAAGAATTCCGCCCAGAATGAGTCCGACCATGGCCGAAAGCCCAGCCGCAGCGCTGTACCAGGATACGGCACGGGTTCGTTCCTCACCTTCTTCAAAGTTCGTCTGAAGCAGGGCCAGCGTAGAAGGCGCGAGAACTGCCGCACCGACGCCCTGGATTGCCCTCCACGAAAGCATCCATGCAGCGCTCTGCGCCGCGCCGATCGCAAGAGACGCCAGCGTGAAGATGGCCAGCCCCGCGATGAACATGAGCCTGCGCCCAAGGATGTCCCCCGCCCGCGCCCCAAGGAGAAGCAACCCCCCGAATGTCAGTGTATAGGCGCTCTGCACCCATGCCAGATTGGCTTCGGTAAAGCCCAACTGATGCTGGATCGCGGGAAGACCGGTCAGCACCACCGAGATGTCGAGGACGATCATCACATAGCTCACCAATATGATGGCGAGAATGATGCCCTTGTGCGGAGCGGCGCGATCAAGCGCGATGGGGGTGGACATATGGACCCTTTCGTGCGGATCCCGGTGAAATGTGCGGGAAACCATCGAAGGTGCAGATAGCGCTCGCCCCGGCCAGTGATTAGATGCTATAATTGGCATGTCACTATAAGGTCGACTAATTAATGTCCGTCGAAAACTTCAATCATCTGGCGGCCTTTGTCGCGGTTGCGCAGGAGCGCAGTTTCACGCGATCAGCCGCGAAACTTGGCCTGTCGCAATCGGCGCTAAGCCAGACGATCCGCAGTTTGGAAGAGCGCGTTGGGCTCCGCCTTTTGACGCGAACAACGCGCAGCGTGGCTCTCACTGAAGCGGGACAACGCCTCTTTAACACGCTCGCGCCCCGTTTCGAGGACATCACCCAGGAACTGGCATCACTGAGCGATCTGCGTGACACGCCGGCAGGGACGATCCGCATCAATGCCGGTGAGCATCCTGCGATTTCGCTACTGCAACCGGCCTTGAAACGGATCATTCCGCAAAACCCGGATTTGCGGGTGGAAATAATTGTCGATTACGGCCTGACCGACATTGTGGCGGAGGGTTACGATGCCGGCGTGCGTCTTGGCGATCAGGTTGCCAAGGATATGATCGCGGTGCGCATCGGGCCCGATCTGCGCATGGCCGTTGTCGGTTCTCCCGATTATTTCTCGTCTCATAGCATACCTCAGTCTCCTCAGGATCTCACCGCCCATAACTGCATCGGCATCAGACTACCGACATATGGTGGCATTTTCCCGTGGGATCTTGAACGGGATGGGCACGAGATCAACGTCCGTATCGAAGGGCAACTCGTTTTCAACAATATCGCGCTGCGGCTAAATTCGGCCCTCGAAGGGCTCGGGCTCGCCTATCTCCCCGAGGATCAGGTGATTGGCCATATCAATGAAGGCAGGCTGATCCGGGTGCTGGAGGACTGGTGCCCACCCTTTGCTGGCTATCATCTCTACTACCCGAGCCGCCGCCACGCCTCGCCTGCCTTTTCCCTTTTGCTCGAGACCCTGCGCTATCGGCGATGATACGCCTAACGAGAGCTTCGGGCGGCCTCCCCATATTGCGTGTCGCTCACCTTTTCCATCCAGGTCACCGTATTGCCGTTCTGAACATCGGCGATGCCAACATGGGTCATCGCCTCCTTGGGGGCGGCACCGTGCCAATGCTTCACGCCCGCCGGAATCCAGGCGATGTCGCCGGGGCCGAGCGCATGGGCTGGGCTGCCCCAGGTCTGAACGATGCCATGCCCGCTCAAGACGATCAGCGTTTGCCCCAGTGGGTGACTGTGCCATGCTGTCCGCCCGCCCGGGCCAAAGGCCACCGTTCCACCGCTTCCATGGGAGGGAGGCGCCGTGCGGTAACGACTCGTAATTTTGGCATCGCCGGTAAAATTCCCTGGCTCACCTGCTGAAAACGGTCCGCTATTCGCCTTGAATATCTCCGCGTCAGTCGTCTTTGCGGTAGCCGAGGCACTCTGGTTCCTCGCGAAGGTCTCGCGAGCAACACCGATTGCCGCGACTGCATTCGGCCAGCCTGTATAAAAGGCCAGATGGGTAATCTCTTCGACCAGTTCCTCGCGAGTCACCCCGTTTTGAAGCGCCAACTCCAGATGCGAACGTAGCGATTCAGCTCTTCCCATTGCTATGAGCGCGGCCACGGTCACCAAAGATCGATCATGTTTTGAGAGTCCCGGACGCTCCCAAACGTCCGAGAACAGAACTTTATCGGTGATGTCAGCAAGCTTTGGGGCCACATCATCCATAAGCTGATGAGCCCGCGCGCCCGGGTCCATCGGCTTCGCCGCGGACGGGCTGGCAACCTCGGCAGGTTTTGTTTCCTGAGCCATAGCGCTCCCTCCGATACACGTCGCCAGAAGGCCTGCAAAAAAGGTCGAGACGATTGGTTGTGATATGAAACGCGACATCGAACCTCTCCACGCATTCATTTGTTGTCAAATCCGCAGACGACTTCTTCGCCAGTGCACCAACAAAAGGTCAACGCACTCAATCGAGGTGTTTGTCTGCGAGATATTTCGTGACCAGATCGGCAATCTGGACGTTGTTGAGATCGGAGAAAATAAAGTGAGTGTTCCCACGAATGCCGATCTTGGGAAGCTCTATCAGCGTCACATCCCCACCGTGCCGATTGACGGCGTCGCGCCACGCTTTGGCCATCGCCACGCGGGCACGCCAGCTATCTTGCGCCGGAAGGTCGACAGGTTGGTCGGGAATATTGTCACCATAGATCACCAGAATCGGAATCCGGGTCAGCGCCTTAAAACGCTCCAAAGGAACGGCTTCTCCTTTCACCGTATCAAAGGCGCTGGGGATCGGAGCCGGCATTTCTCCATCAGGGAAGACAAAGCTGCTTCCCGGCTCGAAAGCGATGATACCCTTGACCTTGGCATTCTTGATTGCCGTCAGCCAGCCTGGGCCGCCGCCCTGGCTATGGGTGAACAGCACCCCCGGTCCGATGCGATCAAAGATCGCCGAAACCCCGTCAGAGACGACATTCATATCGAACGGTCCGGTGTTGGGGGTCATCATCCGGAAATACTGATTGAGCGTTTCGGCCCTACGGTCGAACTGAACGCCCGGAAAATAGTCCGGCCACACGCCGACCCGGAACTGATTGAACCATAGCTGCTCGTCCGGTGTCGGCTTGAGCGTGCTCTCCACCATGCTGCGTCCAGCTTCGCCGCGCCGTGGCTGATCGACCAGATAGGTGGCATAATGGCGGCGCAGAAAGATGGTCTGGAAGCCCTCTCTGCCATCGGGTGTCGTCTGCCAAGACCGGGACGACTGACCGGCCCCATGCCACATCACGATCGGAAGGTGATGCGCATGGCTTGGGATCTGGTAGAAAGCATAGGCATGGTCGCCATGATAGGACTGGCCAGCCGGATCGAGCGGCTTGCGCGGGTCGAATGTTCCGGGCGCGACTGTAATGGAACCGCCCACTGCAAAGCTGCCTTGATCGACAATTTCGATCGGTGCTTGCGGCTGTGCTGACAGGCTGGATGAGCAGATGAGGATCATCGCCGTGAAGGAGCCAGCGATCAAGTTTCTCCAGGATTTCATTCAGCGCTCCACCTGTTTGCCCGGACAAAGGTAACCCACGCCCGGTGCAACGACTATCCTGCTGAAACAGCATGCAGCCATTAGTTCGGCTAATGAATGTACCCAGCGCTGCCGGCAAAGACATCACACCAAAAGTGGCTCAATCAATGCAGGCCATGAAGCATGGTCGGCCCTGGGCTGTGCCGGTCGTCCATTGATCAGCGCCGTCCATCAACCAAACCTGCTTAAAAGCCATTGTGAATGGCGAGCTTAGCCTTCGCCTGCGCCAAAGATGATCATTTTCCGTATATAGGGCCTTGCGTTCGTACCTGCGCACATTTAAACATCAAGGGATAGATAAGCTAAAGGAAGAGGGGACCCCTTCATGCATTCGGATGCCCAGCTCATGGCAAACAACGCCGCTGAACAAGCGACCGCTCCAGGACGGCCCCTGCCCTTGCAGGGCGTTGTTGTCCTTGACCTCGGCCATGTCTTCCAGGGACCCTACGCCACCTTCCTGATGGCAATGGCGGGGGCCACGGTCATCAAGATCGAGTCGCCGGCCGGTGACATGTCTCGCCGTCGGGGCCGTGATGGCGACTATCCGTTCCGCGCGCTTAACGGCAACAAGCGCGGTGTCGTCCTCAATCTCAAGACGCAGGATGGCCGCAAGCTCCTTCTCGAGATGGCGCGCAAGGCAGATGTTTTGGTGGAGAACTTCGCTCCGTCAGTGATGCCGCGCCTCGGCCTGGGCGCTGACGTGCTCTTCAAGGAAAATCCCCGTCTCATCTATTGCTCGGCGTCCGGCTTCGGCGCGAGCGGCCCCTATGCCGACAAGAACGCGCTCGATCTCACCATCCAGGCCATGGGGGGCATGATGAGCGCAACCGGAGAAAAGGGTGGTCGTCCGCTCAAAGCAGGCGTTCCGGTGGCCGATTTCATGTCTGGCGCCCACCTCTACGGTGCTATTGTAACCGCCCTTTACGAACGCGAGCGTACCGGGCTTGGCCGTGCAGTTGAGGTATCAATGTACGAGGCGATCTTCGCCACGCTTCTGCCCTCAGCGGGGCACGCCTATGCCAGCAACCATGTGCCTGAACGCAGCGGTAATCGCCATGTGGCCGACTCCTATGTGCCCTTCGACACTTTTGAGGCCAATGACGGCTGGATCGCCATTGTGTGCGCCACCGATGAGCACTGGACAAAGCTTACGCGGGCCATGAAGCGCCCCGACCTTGAGCACGATGAGGATCTCAAGGGGCTCATGGGACGCATCAACCGTATTGATGAGGTCACCGAGGCCATATCTCAATGGGCCAAGCTGCACACACGCGCTGAGATCGCCTCGCTGTGCGAAATCAATCGCGTCGCCGCAGCGCCGCTGCAGGATGTCGTTGAGGTCCTGAACGATCCGCATCTGCTTGCACGCGGTTTCCTCACGCCGCAACCCGCCGACACCGGGATCGTCAACCTTCCCAACAGCCCCATTCGCTATACCGGTTCGGATCTGCAACCCCTGACGCCGGCTCCTCAACTCGGCGGTGATACCGATGCCGTCCTTCGTGAAATGCTCGGGATCGATGACGGTAAGCTGGCCGATCTTCGTGCAGAGGGCGCGATCCAGTAACGCCGGGTCATGACACAAACCATCCCGGACCGGTCAACCCGGTCCGGGATACGATATCAGTCGACCGCGGTCAGAGTGTCATGAAGTCCGGGTTTTCGGCAATTGCGACATCAGGTTGCGCCCCAGGCCGCCATCCACGATCAGTTCCGCTCCATTGACATATGAGGACACGGGGCTCGCCAGGTAGAGCACGGCCGAGGTGATGTCTTCCGGCTCGCCGATGCGCTTGCTTGGAACAAGCGCCGCCCTCCCCTCGGTGATGCCGGGCTGATCGTAAGCGGCCTGCGACAGCGGCGTGCGGACAAAGCCGGGGTGAATGATGTTGCTGCGCACCCCGCGCGGCCCCCATTCGACCGCGAGTTGGGTCGACAGCATGGTGACCGCCGCCTTGCTCACGCTATAGGCGCCGCCCAAAGGTATCACTTCCTTGGCGGAGATCGAACCGACATGCACCAGCGTACCATGGCCCGTATCCAACATAGCGCGACCAAAGATCTGGGAACACAAAAAATACCCTGTCAGGTTGATGTCCAGAAGATCATTCCACGCCTGAACCGGAAGGTCGGCTAATCCACCGCGCTGCAACTGTCCGGCGTTGTTGACCAGTATCTCGGGATGTCCTGCCTCGCCCACCACGGCGGCATGGGCGGCCTCCACACTTTCAGCATCGGAAACATCGCATCGCAGAGCCAGGCCCGCTCCTCCTATGGCTGCAATGCCTGCTAACGTCTCCTGCGCAGACGCCTCATCCAGATCCAGAACTGCAACCTGCGCACCCTCATTCGCCAAAGCGAGACATATGGCGCGTCCGATTCCACTTCCTCCACCGGTTACGGCAACCAGCCGGCCAGAGAGCCCCATCGTCATCGGTGAAACTGTCATCAAAAAATCCTTATGGAGAGGCTGACACCGATGGTGTCGCCATGGCCTGATCGCAGCGCAGGGCGATGTCGGGTAAATTATAGGCCTCAGCGGCCGTGCCATAGAACAGAGCACGTCGCTCGGATGCGGAAAGCCCGCGAGCCAGCAGCTTGAGCGCATTCCAGACCGTAGCGTAACTGGCAGTCTGCCCATCGACAGGAAAATTGCTCTCGAACATGCAGCGCTCGGCACCGAAAGCATCGAGGCAAATCGCAAAATTCTCCCGCCAGGCCATGGCGAGTTCGGCGGACCCCGGGGGGCATTCGCGGTGCTCGAAGCCGAAGCCGAACATCGTCATACCCATGCCGCCGACTTTCATCTTTACATTCGGGCGCTGCGCGAGGCGCTTGAGATCGTCGAGCCAAAGCCGCCGTCGTTCCGCGCGCTCAGCGTCATGTTCCAGAACACCGACCGGCCCACCCAGATGATCGACCACAAAACAGACGCCAGGGCAGGCATCCGCCAGCGCCGCGACTTCGCCCAACTGCTCGTCATAGGCCCAGACATCGAAAGCCAGCCCGTAGCGTTCCAGTTTTGCTATGCCATGCTGGAAGCGCGGATCGAGCAGAAGATGTGGTCGGGGAGGCGATACGATGGTGCGCCCAACCGGTCCGCCGGTCACCGCCGTTCGATAGCGGATGCCGCGCAAGCGCTGCTCGCCTGCGGCGACCAGGGCATCGAGGACTGCTTCGAAACGCTCGCCCAGAAGAACATCGGCAAAAGCGACTACCCCGGCCGCAACCTGGCACGGGCCAGTGTCCAGATCGACCGGGATCCTTGTCATGGCGACGATGGTCTCAACTTCCCCCACTGTGCGCAGATCTTCGGGACCATCGGTTCGCCACCCCGCACCATAGGCCTCGATGTAGGCGGTGCCCAGGATGCGATGGCCGCTCCTCAGGTCACGCGCGAGTTCGTCCATCGTGTAATAATTGCGTTTGCCCGCCGTACCATAGACATGGTGATGCGGATCGAAGATCGCCTGTGCGGGATCAAGGATCGTTTCGGCCGCGGCACCGCTCAGCCACGCGGCCAGATCATCTGTGCTGCGCGGAAAACTGCCGACAAATGAGACGGGGCGGGATGCTGGCTCTTGGGTCATATCAGGCTCCGAACAGGCAGCACAGGATCAAAAAACGCGGTCAGAGCGCTCCAGTTTCGACCGGATCATAGCCCCGATTAAGAAAATGGTAGAGCAGCAAGGTGACGGGAAATGCCAGGCCGCTGTAAATGAACATCGGCGCGTAACTGCCGGTCGTGGCAAGCACCCAGCCTGCAAAGCGCGCCATGAACATGCCGCCAAGCGCTCCGGCAAACCCGCCCAGCCCGACAATCGTGCCCTGCGCCCATTTCGGAAAGAGATCGGACGGCATGGCGAACAGATTGGTCGAATAACCCTGCGTACCGAAGGCCGCGAAGCCGAGCAGGAACACCGCGCTCCACAAGGTAGGGGCATATTCAGCAAAGCAGATCGGCATCGCGAAGCAGCAGCAGCCGAGCATCGCCATCTTCCGCGCGAAATTGGCCGACCGCCCTTTGCCCAGCAGCCGGGACGACGCCCATCCCGCCCCGATCGCCCCGAGATCCGCCATCAGATACACAACCACGATCGGCGGCCCGAAATCCTTGAGCTTGACCGCAAACTGGCGCGAAAAGAAATCGGGCAGCCAGAAGATGAACAGCCACCAGATGGGGTCCAGCAGCAACCGCCCGGAGAGATAGGCCCAGGTCTGCCGCAAGCGCAGGATCGCCAGAAACGAGATCGGCTTCTGCCCGATCGGCGGATCACTCTCGATATAGGCCACCTCTGCGGCCGAGGCGCGCGGATGGTCGCGCGGCTTGCGATAAAAGGTCAGCCAGACAACAAGCCAGATGATGTTGAGCCCACCTGTGATCCAGAAGCCCGCACGCCAACCCAGCGCAATCACGATGGCCGGCACCAGCAAGGGGGTGATCACTGCCCCCAGGTGAGCCCCCGCGTTGAAGATGCCGATCGCGAGGGCCCGCTCGCGCTTGGGGAACCATTCGGCGACCGCAGCCAGCGATGCGGGATAGGCTCCGCTTTCCCCCAGCGCCAGCGGTAGCCGCACCAACGCCAGGCCGAAAGTGGTCGTCACCAGTGTCTGCGCCATGTGGCCGACCGTCCAGATCGACATGGCAACCGAATAACCGACCTTGGCACCAACGCGGTCGATAAAACGACCGAATGCGATATAGCCAAAACCGTAAACGGCCTGGAACCAGAAGGCGACATTGGCATAGCCCTGTTCAGTCCAGCCATATTCTTGCTGCAATGACGGCTTGAGGATGGACAGCACAAGGCGGTCGACATAGTTCAGTACCACAGCCGAAAAGAGCAGAACACAAATCGTCCAGCGTATTCGTCCTGCCGGCGAAGCTATAGCCGCAGTCGCGGCGGATTCGGGTCCGCCCATCGCCGCGGTCGCTCCCTCGCCATCCCCAGCAACGTGGCTGTTCTGGTCGACCGGCACTGGGGGGGACAGCCGGGTCATCTCCGAAAGCTCCAAAGAAGGCCGCATCGCACAAGCGCGCCGCCACTCGCCTGCGCCAGAGCGCGCCGCCCTGTTGCCGAAACCTCGGCGCGCGCGCTGATGGCCTCCAGGATTTCAGCGGGGGCGGCGGACAAGGCGAAACCTCTCTTGGCGAACAGACATGTCACTCTCCATGGCGTGCGGTTTTACGAACCGTCGATTGCAATTGCGAATATGTCAGCATTTCAGACCGGGTCAAGCGTGGATCGCCGCCACATCAATAGCGCCTGATATTCCTCGCGCAGCTGTGCCGACAAACCGTACTTGGTGTTTGACAGGCGCTTCTGAAGGAGTACAAATGCGCCATTACGACGTTATGTTCGTATATCAGCATAAAATGGAGAGGAAACGATGACATCATCCCTGATGGAAGTGGGCGAACAGGTCATGCGGGATCTGATGGGCGATGCGTTCATGGTCCGCCGGGCCGAAGCGCGTAACGGCTTCAACGGCGAATTGCAGGACTATGCGGCCGAGGTATGCTTCGGGCGGGTCTGGGCGCGTGACGGCATCGATCGCAAGTTGCGCAGCATTCTGAACATCGCGATGCTCACCGCCCTCAATCGCCCCAACCAGCTGAAGGTTCATGTCGAAGGGGCCCTCAACAACGGCTGCACACCGGAAGAACTGCTGGAAATCCTGCTCCAGACTGCAGTCTATTGCGGCCTGCCCGCAGCGACCGAAGCCATGCGTATTGCCGAAGAGGTCCTCAAGGAGCGTAACCTCGTCAAATAGCCGATCCTCTGCCGGAGAAAACACATTCGCCGATCGAGGACACGACTATGCAAACGATGAAACAGGGCGCCCCCTGGCCACCTGCTACCATGGAGCCGTTGACGATCGCTCATCAGGCCACCTTTTCCGTGGGGGGGACCGTCACGACCCATCCCGGCACTTTCACGACTCACAGTATGGATCCGGCGGGGCAGACTACGCATGGCGATCATGCCTTCATAGCCTGCCAGATCCCCGTGGACGCGCGCCGTCTGCCTTTGGCTTTTCTGCACGGTGACGGCCAATTCGGCAGAACCTGGCAGACAACGGCGGATGGCAGGGAGGGCTTCCAGACTATTTTTCTGCGCCGGCGCCATTCTGTCTATTTGATTGACCAGCCACGCCGGGGGGGCGCGGGGCAATCGACGCTCGCGCCCACACAGCCATTGGTTGCGAAGGACCAGGCCTGGTATGAACAATTCCGGATCGGGCTATGGCCAGAGAGATTTCCCGGCGTGCAGTTCAGCGGCGACCCCGAGGCGCTCGACCAGTATTTCCGCCATATGGTTCCCAACACCGGGCCGTTTGACGTGGATGTCGCCGCCTCCGGCGTTGCGGCGCTGTTCGACAAGATCGGCCCTGGCATCCTCGTCAGCCATTCACAGGGCGGCGGCGTCGGTTGGGCCGCGGTCCTGAAGCAGCCCGAGATCAGGGCGGTGATTTCCTACGAACCGGGAAGCAACTTCATCTTTCCCCGTGGTGAGGCACCGGCCCCAATGCCGAGTTCGGGCGGAGAGCTACATGCGGTCGAGGTCGAGCCCGAGCTGTTTGAGCGTTTCACCCGCATCCCGATCATCATGTATTATGGCGATTATATCCCCGAGCAACCAAGCCCGAACCGCGGCGTCGACCTGTGGCGTGTGCGGCTGGATATGGCCCGCTTGTGGGCAGAGGCGGTCAACCGCCGCGGAGGCGATGTCACCGTAGTCCATCTGCCGTCCATCGGGATCACGGGCAACACGCATTTCCCGTTCTCCGACCTCAACAATGTCGAAATCGCAGATTTGATGTCGGCGTTTCTGGCCGAAAAACATCTGGACCTGTGATCTACGCAAACTGAACACGCGGACCCTGTCCGCCGATACTTCGAAGGACTTTTAACATGAAGGTTGGTTTTATCGGTCTTGGCACGATGGGCAAAGGCATGGCGGCAAACATCCAGCGCGCCGGATACGACCTTGTCGTGAACGACCTGAACAAGACTTCGGCTGAAAGCTTTGTCGAGAAGGGAGCCAGTTGGGCCCAAACCCCTCGTGCTCTGGCCGAGCAATGCGATGTGATCTTCACCTCCCTGCCCACGCCGGTCGATGTCGAGGCCGTCGCGAATGGGCCGGACGGCGTCTCCGACGCGCTCAAGCCTGGCGCAGCATGGTTCGATCTTTCGACCAACTCGGTCGACGGGGTGCGTCAACTGCAGGCTTCCCTGGCGGAAAAGGGCGTGGCGTTTCTGGACGCTCCGGTCAGCGGCGGCCCGCAAGGCGCGGCAAGCGGGAAAATGGCCATCTGGGTCGGCGGTGACAAGGACGCCTTTGATCGCTTTGCCGACGTCCTGTCCTCGATGTCCAATGCGCTGCGTCATATCGGGCCGATCGGTGCCGGTACGATCGCGAAGCTGACACATAATATGGCCAGCGCCGCGCTCAGCTCGCTTATGGCCGAAGTCTTCTCGATGGGGGTCAAGGCCGGCGTCGATCCCCTGCCGCTGTGGGCTGCGATCCGCCAGGGCGCGACCGGTCGCCAACGCACCTTCGAACGCATTGGCGAGCGTTTCTTGGCGCAGCCTTTCGATCACCCCACATTCGCTCTGCGTTTGATCCAGAAGGACGTCAATCTCGCGCTCAAACTCGGCCGCGAGGTCGGCGTTCCCATGAACATGTGCGAGCTTGTCGGGAAGGATCTGCAAGAGGCGATGGATCGGGGCTGGGCCGGGCGCGACGCTCATACCTATATGTTGCTGCAATGGGAGCGCGCTGGCCTTCCCGACCTCACAACAACCGTTCAGGACGTTCGCGAGGTCGAAGCCGAGGGTTGATGGTGCCGGTCCGGTGCCGATCCAAAGCAGGCCGTGGGGGGACCGCCCTGGCGCTCCCCGTGGTTGCGCGCCCACGCCCTCTCCACATCGAGGGTCTTGCCTGTCTTTTACCACCTCTACTGGTGCGCCAGCGCGCGCGGAGATGAAATCTGCCTCGTCCCACAGCTGCCGGACTTGACACCCATGCGCCTCCGGGCAAGTATCGTAAATACGACTCATGGTTCGCATATAAGATCAAAATGAAAGCCTGAGATTTCGGGGGGATCAAATCAGGAAACGTCGCCGCGGTGACACGCAAGCCCGTGTCACCGCCCCGCCTGGTCGAAGTTGGGCAATCACTGCCAGGTGCCGATCTGCACCAGCGGGCAGAAACACAAAACCAACCTGTAGACATCGACGATTTGAAAGCACCCCCGAATAAACTGAATTTAAATAATAAAATATTTCGGTAAAATGGGAGAGTGACATGAAGACAACGACGTCTGACACGCGAAAGCGGCGGGCCGCACTGCTCTGCGCAGCCATGCCCCTGCTGATGGCCAGCCCAGTCATCGCGCAGGAGACTCCTCAAACAAGCGCAAGCACGGCCGCCACCGAAGAAGCAGCGCCTCCAGCGCAAGCACAACCAGCAGCGAAAACGGATGCGGCCGCTCCAGCCTTTGCGGATATCGTGGTGACGGCCCGTCGCAAGCAGGAGAGCGAGCAGCGCGTGCCCATCGCAATCACGGCGATAGGTGCCGCAGCGTTGCAAAAGCAGCAAATCTACGATGCCCGCTCCTTGATGATGCAGGTTCCCGGTTTGCAGCAGGCAACGCGCATTCCGGGCAATCCAGTCCCCTCCCAGCTTACCCGCATTCGCGGCGTTGGCGGTGTGGCAACCTATTTTGACGACGCGCCCTATCCGGCGGCCCAGTACAGCTTCTACGCGCCCTTCTTCGACATCGAGAACGTCCAGGTCCTCAAGGGCCCTCAGGGCACACTTTTCGGCCAGGCAAGCAACGCCGGCGCAATTGTGATCCAGCCCCGGCGCCCAGGCGAAACCTTCGGCGGCTACATCAAGGCGCAGGTCGGCAATTACAACGACCGGGCGATCGAAGGCGCACTCGACATTCCCATCATCAAGGACCACCTGTTCCTGCGTGTCGCCGGCAAGGCTGATTACCGCCAGGGCTGGGCCAAGGACCTTTATACAGGTGCCCGTAACGGCAAGGAAGATTATGACGTCGAACGGGCCACGCTGATCGCGAAGTTGACCGACAATCTCGATAACGAGACGATGGTCCAGCTCGAGCATGTGCGCGACTATGGCCAGATCGTCTGGACTATCAACGATTTCGACTTCCAGGCCCAGAATTCGCAATATGCGCCATCCGTAGCGCTCAACGCCCGTCAGGCTGCTCTGAACGGGATGACGCTGCCGCAATGGAACGCAGCGCGTGACAGATTGCTCGCTCAGCAGGCCCAATTGGGGCCCAACATCTTTCAAGGGTCGTCCATGGGTTGCCCGGCGACGGCCTATTCGGCAGCCACACCGTCAGTCGTGCCGGGACCGGATCTCGCCAATGTCGCGCAAAGCCCTTGTGAGCCCGGCTCATCGGGCTATGCCGCCGATTATGCCGTTATCAACAAAACAACCTGGAGGTTCGCGAACGGCTTTGCACTGAAGAATATCTTCAGCAAGACCTGGGGCTACACCAATGTCTACGCTCAGGATCTCGATGGAACGCGCCTGATCCTTCAGGATAGCAATCCCAAGGGCAACGGCCTGCGCCAAAATCTCCCCGGAACGACATCGGACGAACTTCAGCTGACCGGCAATCTTTTCAAGAACAGGCTTGATTTCGTCGTGGGCGGCTTCTGGTTCCAGCAGAAACAAGGCATTCAGCCCTCCCCCACCTGGGCAATCAATAACGCCAACACCGCCACCAACAGTGCAGCCGAAAACCACACTTATGCGGTCTATGGCCAGGGCAATTTCAAGATCACGGACAAGCTGACCTTCACAGGCGGCCTGCGATACAATCATGACGAGGCCTCGGCGACCAACTGGCTGCTCGATCCCAACACTCTTCAAATCGTTCGCATCACATCGGGCGGTCCGGGGTCCCCGGCAGGTCAGGCATCATGGAGCGCGGTCAGCTATACTGCCGGATTGCAGTATCAGCTCACGCCAAGGACAATGTTGTTTGTCACAAACTCAAAGGGATACAGCTCCGGTGGCCTTCAAAATGTGGCGGGTCTGGAAAAATATAATCCAGATACCCTCAACAACATCGAAGTTGGCATCAAGAGCACAGTACGCCTCAACAGCGATTTCCAACTTCGCACCAATTTGAGCGGATTCTACGGGTTCTACAACGACGTCAAGGTAACCACCGGCTTCTTCGCCCCGATCCCCGGCACTACGGCCACACAGGTTGTGATCGCGACAACCAACGGCGCGACGGCCCGAAACAAAGGCTTCGATTTCGAAACACAGCTGGCCTACAAGAACATCTTCGATCTTCATGGCTGGGTGACTTATGCCAAAAACACCTACACCAAATTCGTCGGTGTGGTGCAGCAAACCGGCCAGATCGCTGATCTCAGCGATTCCCCATTCCCCAACAGTCCCCCCTGGAAATTCGGCATTTCAGGTACGCTGCACGCTCCTGTTGATCGTTCGGCGGTGGGGGATATCAGTCTGACCGCTCAGTACACCTATACTTCCATGTATTGGGTGACCTACGGCAAGCCGCAAACTCCGGCAATTCCAGGTGATCCAGACACGGGCGCGATCTGCCGGGCGCGGCGAACTACGGCCAATGGTTATGGGCCGTTGTCTGCAGATGGGAGCTGGGCTTACAAGGATTGCGCGCCGGCCCTGGACAATCTCAATCTGACGCTGACATGGTCCAATCCCTTCCGCCATCAAGGGCTTGAGGCACAGGTGACTGTTACCAACGTACTCAACAATAAGACTCCGATGGGTATCTCCAGCGGCTATGACACCGCAAACTTCAATGCCGCATTCTCCAACATGCCGCGGTTTATTTACGCGTCGCTCAAATACGCCTTTTGAACGGAAGACCCCCTCGAGCCCTTTGGCTCGAGGGGGTGTCCATGGTCGCTGGCCCGGCCTGAGCCACGCCGCCTGACAGGTGGAATGCCGATCAGCTGCTGTAATCGACGTCCGAGACCTTCTCCATCCAGGTCACAGCCGCTCCATCGAGTTTCTCGGCAATTGCGACGTGGCTCATCGCGCAATCGGGCGCAGCCCCATGCCAATGCCGCTCGTTCGGTTCGAAGAAGACAATGTCTCCGGCACGTACCTCCTCGACAGGGCCGCCGTCGCGTTGCACCCGGCCAAAACCAGAGACCACCAGCAACGTCTGCCCCAGCGGGTGCGTATGCCAATCGGTCCTGGCACCAGGCTCAAAGGTCACCGTGCCCGCGCTCAGCCCCCCACTTCCAGCAAAGCGCCCGTCAACGCGCGCATTGCCCGTGAAATTGTCGGGCGATGCCTGTTGCGATGCCTGCGATCCGACGCGGATGATATCCATAGCTGATCCTCTTGCTTCCTGACTTGTTGCGGCGCACTGTTTTGCGCCTTGCGAAGCGAGCCGGGCTCAAATCGATCGTATGAGCACTGGCCCTGATATCATCAACCTGCGGCCAAAAGCGTGGCATGCTGGTCGAAGACAATTTTTAGTCGCCTGTGCGACCCGATCATCGTATATACGAACTGACAACCCTTTGCAAAGACGATCATCGGCCGCTCACTGCGGTTCCTGAAAGAAAATGCGAGCGTCTCCCAGCGCGCGTCGGCGGCATGAAAGCTTGACCACGCTGAAAGGGACAGTCAGGTAAGCACGTCGAGGCCATACCGTACCGGCCCATGATAACGTTGACTGGCTGGGTGACGGGCTGGAAAGGAAACATGAAATGAGCCGTGATGCCGACGAGGCAACCGCGAATGACGACGACTTCGAATCGTCCAAGGCGGGGAAGAATTATCAAAATCATCGAACCGTCGACCGCGTCACGCAGATTCTCGAGGAAGTGGTCTACAATCCTGGCATGACGCTCACGCAGATCGTGCGGGCCTGTGACGCGGCAAAAAGCTCGATCTACGGTTTCGTGAACGGCCTGCTGGCCAATGGCTGGTTGTATGAAGAAGATCACCGCTATTTCCTTGGACCAGCGATCTACGCCCTGACTCTTGCGAGCGGGCACATCCGGGCGGGCCTCGTCACGCATGCGGACCTTCTGGAACTTCATAATGCAACCGGACTAACGGTGTTTCTGGGTGTGCAGGCTGGCGATCATCTGATCTATCTGGACGAGGCCGGAAGCGATACGATCGACAATTTCGAAGCTCGCTCGGATATCCGACGCCCGTTGCTCGCCACAGCGGGCGGAAAAGCGTTGCTGGCAAGCCGTCCCCGAAACGAGATCGAGGCCTTCCTGAAGCGTCGTACCCCACAGGATGCCAGCAGCGTCGACGCTTTCCTGACCGAGTACGACGAAATCCGACGCACGGGCATTGCCACCAATGTACGCCGCCGAGGTTCTCAGCTCGCGATTGCCCAAGTTATCGATAGCAAATCGAGAGGTGCGCTGGCTGCAATCACGCTGGTCGGGTCCCGCCAGATCGCCGAGCCCAAGCTGGCAGAAATCAGCGCTCTGTTAAGCCAGCATATCCAATCATGGGTAGACCGCCGGGCCCCCACGCGCGAAGCTATTTAGCCTCACACAGGGTCGTGCCGGCACATCGCAGACAAACTGGGCATGCTTTTCTGCCTCTCTGCTATAGGCCCGGGCCGGTGCGGCCCGGGCCTCCCGCCTTGCTAGATTTGCGGGGTTGCGGGGATTTCTCCGGCATAGAATGACGGGCGGCGGGGCGGGGCCGTCGTACCTGCTATTTGCTATGGCCAGTCGTGGCCGGTTTGCATTGACCGGAAATCCTTCACCCCCGACGCATCGGCTTCGCGCTCGATCTCCCAAAACAGCTCACCAACGCGCTTGACGCCCTAGCGTGCGGCGACTAATCATCGCATATACGACCGATCGTTTCCAAATACGTCCTCCGCCACTGTTGATATTTTCGACTGGCACGGATCAACACGCCTCACAGTTTGGACGGCATGCCTGATCCTCCGAGGATAACGCTCAATACGAAGCGAAACAGTCGTGGCGGAAGGAATCGCCAACCGGACAAAGCGCCGGCCTTTTCCTTCGTCGGTGGAGAGGAAATGCCTGGTGACGACCAAGAATGGATATCCGTCCGTGAACGCGGTTAAGCTGTCTCTCGCGTTTTGCGTGGGAGGCGTGATCGCGGTCACAGGAATAGAGGGTTCACCCGCCCGCGCTGCTCGTGCACCGGCAACGCCGAGCCATGCCGCAGCCCAGGCAGCGGGCTTGCGGGCACTTCATCTTTGCAGCGGCTATTTCAACACCCAAGCTCCCCGCACCCTGACTGATGCGACAGTCGCAGCCGATGCCCCGGAGCCTGCAAGCGACGCTCCGACCCCAGTCGTCGATGAAACCGCCCATAAAGTCAGCGTGCCTTTCGCATCGGGACTGCCGCCCCGTCAGGCAGTGTCTCGTCCAGGCGCGGGCTGCACGCTTTTGCCGATCGGTGCGGATGGTTCGCTGGGCGCGCCACTGGCAGACCTGTCCTTGAGCGCTCCAGACCTGGATCACATGGCGTGGCCACAAGGTGACGTGGGCGCTGCTTCACCCCTGCCCCAGCCACGCAAAGCAGCCATTGATCGCCTGTTGGCTCAGGTTTTCGCGAATGAGCAAGGTGCCTATGGGGGACAGAGCTGGGGCATTGTCGTTGTCAGCAAGGGCAAGATCGTCGCCGAGGACTATCGCCTGGGATACGGCCCGCACATCGCCGCGCGCACAAACTCAATGTGCAAGAGTCTGGGGGCCACTGTTGTGGGGGTGGGCGTCCGCAAGGGCTTGCTGAACCTTGCCAGCAAAGCCCCCCTGAAGGAATGGCAGATGCCCGGCGATCCACGAGGGTCGATCACTTTGGACAACCTGCTCCATATGTCGAGCGGGCTCTACAGCGACGGAGCGCAAGACCCACAGACCGAGATTTACCAGTCCGGCGCAGCGATTTCGGAGATCGCCGCGCTCAACATGATGGACTCCGCGCCCGGCCAGCGCTTTGTCTACGCCGGGACTGACAACAATCTCGCCACGCGCGCCTTGCGTCAGGCCATCGGCAATGACGATACCTTCGCCCGCTTCCCCTATCAGGAACTTCTGTGGAAGATCGGCATGACGCGCACCATCGTGGAAGCCGATTGGAAGGGCGATCTCATCACCTCGGGCCAATGCTGGAGCACCGCCCGTGATTTTGCCCGGCTTGGACTTCTCTATCTGGCAGATGGCGTCTGGAACGGGCAGCAATTGCTTCCGGCAGAATGGAGCCATTACGTCCGCACCCCGGCGCCCGCCCAGCCTGTCAAGCCGAGCATTGGCGGCGAAGCAGGTTACGGTGCTCAGTTCTGGCTCTTTGGCGGCATCGAGGCGCTCCCTGCCGACAGTTTCGCTGCCTTTGGCGCGCGCGGCCAATATGCCGTGATCGTGCCATCACACGATCTGGTTGTGGTGCGACGCGGATTTGATCGGCAGTCAGATTTCAAAATCCAGCGCTTCGTCGCAGACATCATCGCGGCACTGGACAATCAAAAGGCGAGGTTGGTGCAATGACTCGACAGAAAAACGAACTGCCCCCTGCCATCCCGCATCGTCTGGACAGGCGATCCGCGCTCAAGGGCGCTGGCTTGGCGCTTTCCGCATCGCTGGTTCCGGCAGTGTCCGCAGCTCAGCCCAACACCCAGGCTGCACCGGCTTTACCCCAATCCAGCACCAGCAATGCCGAGCGTTTAATCGGCGGCCGGACGCTGACCGCCATCGTCGCAAGCTACGCGTCGCAGAGCCGAGCCGAGGCGATCCCTCCAGCGGTGCGTGAGCGTGCGAAAAAGGTGATCTTTGACGAAATGGCCTGTGCCTGTTTCGGCCGCCGCAGCCCCGCCGGAGAGATGACCGCGCGCTATGCCGCCATGTACCATTCAGCGGGCGAGACGCGGATTTATGGCACGGACTTGCGCGCGCCCCTGCCCTATGCGGCGCTGGCCAACGGGACGGCCGGCCACGGTTTCGAGGTCGATGGAGCCCATGTCATCGGCGGGCATCCGGGCGCATCGATCGTCCATGCCGCAACGGCTACGGCAGAACTCCATAAGTCCTCCGGCGCGGATCTCATCAACGCGGTCGTGCTGGGCTATGACATCGGAGTCAGGATGGTGGAGGCCTGCGGCGGGCTTTTCGCCATGATCGACCGGCGCCATCTGCAAAGCGATTTTCTCTTTTCGCTTGGCTGCTGCGCCGCCTCCGGCAGGCTGATGGGCCTTTCTGCGGAGCAGCAAGCCCATGCCTGGGCGCTCACCACATTTCAGGCCAACGGGCTCAACGCCTTGTTTGCCGAAAAACACCACATCAGCAAATCCTTCTGCAACGGCCAATATGCCTTCGGCGGCGTCAGTGGTGCGCTGCTGGCGTCGATCGGCATGGAGGGCAATGAGGACATTATCGGCGCCAAGGACGGCGTGCTGGATGCCTGGGGCGATGGCCAGCACGATGCCGCCGTTACTGCTGGATTGGGCCAAGCGTTCAAGATCATGGGAGCCAACTTCAAGTTCTTCAACGCGGGCTATCCGATCCATGCCGCCATCGAAGCTGCGATGGGCGCCATCACCCGGGACCACATCCCCACCGATACGATCGCCTCAATCCATGTCGGCATGCCGCGCGCCGCGCTGGCGGTGGTCGACAACCGGGCCATGCACAACATTTGCGTACAGGACATGGTAGCGGCCAACATCGCCGCTGGCGGCCTCAAGCTGGCAGACGAACCCTTCCCGGCGATGCTGAGCAATCCGACCTATGTCAGGCTGCGTGCCGCGATCACGGCGGGTGTCGATCCCGACCTGCAGCGCGATGCCCCCGAAGGGCGTGGTGCACGTGTCACCATCGTCACGCGTGACGGCAAGCAACATGCGCTTCGCGTGGACAATCCGCGTGGACACAGCCTGCGAGGAGAAATCAGCTGGAACGATCTGGCGGACAAATGGCGCGGCTCCCTGCCTCATTGCGATGTTGATGCGACGATCCGCATCGCATCAAGCCTGGAGACACTGCCTCAAGCCGAGACGCTGTTCGCGGCCTTCGGCACCGCCCGTGTCTGATCGCGGTGCATGATCATCAACGCAAATCCTATGCCGGTGTGCGCGCAATGTGCGTGATAGCGATTGCCCATCGCGCGCATCCCGCTTGGCGACTCGTCGTGGCAGCGAACCGTGACGAGTTGCATGCCCGCCCCAGCGATCCGCTGGCGCATTGGCCCGATCGCGACATCATTGCCGGTCGCGATCGTGAAGCGGGCGGTAGCTGGCTGGCGATCTCGCCAGCCGGCCGATTGGCGGCGGTGACGAATCTACGCGAACCCGTGGAGGTGGGGCGGGACTTCGCATCACGCGGGAACCTGGTGGTGGACATTGCTGCGGATAGCGGATTGTATCGTGACCCGACGCTGCAGCAGATCGGCGCTTTCAAGCCTTTCTATGCGGTTGCCATCACATCTGCGGGCATGTCGCTTCTGTCCAGCGGGCCGCCTTCGCGCGAAAGGATGGAGTCGGGAGTTCACGTCCTTTCCAATACCCGCCGGGATAGGCCTCTGCCCAAGACCGAGAAATTGGCGACAGCAATCAGGAAAGAACTGGTCGCCGCAGATGATCTGGTGGACAATCTGATGGCCGCGCTGGCGGACGAAAGCAGCGAGGATGGCCAAACGAACTCGGGCATTTTCGTGCGCGATCCGCGATACGGCACGCGATGCAGCACTGTCATCACGATCGATGCGGACGGCAAGGGCCTGGTCGTGGAGCGTCGGTTCGATGCTGCGGGTAACGTATCAGGCAACACGGCGATCAAGTTCAACTGGTGAATGTAAGCACCTGAAGCCCCGCCCCCGGCCTTGCCGGAGCAAATGGAACTGGAATCATGCCATGACCGAGCACACGCATAGCCTGCCTTTTGCATGTCATCCGGTGATCGGGCGCCGAACCGTGATCGCTGGCCTGCTTGCCTCCACGCTCTCCGGCGGCGCCACGGCCGCAGGCAATACGCACCTCATTGTTGAGACCGCTCTGGGCCACGTTCGGGGCAGCCGCGAACAGGGCGTTAGCCTGTTTGCCGGAATTCCTTACGCGGCATCGACCGCTGGCCCCAATCGGTTCCTGCCCCCCCAACCGGCGGCACCATGGCATGGGCTACGCGATTGCCAGACATTCGGCAATTCGGCGCCTCAATTGCCCAATGCCGCGCCCGAGCGCGCGGCGTTCGCCCAACTCGAAACCATAAGCGAGGACTGCCTCAGCTTGAACATCTACACGCCCGCTGCCTCATCAACGGCCCGGTTGCCGGTGATGGTCTGGCTGCATGGCGGGGCATGGCGCGTGGGGGCTGGTTCGGCGCCTGGCCTGCGCGGAATACGGCTGGCGCGCGAAGGCGACGTCGTGTTGGTGACGATCAACCATCGCCTCGACGTCATGGGCTTTCTGCAGATCGACGATGGCGACCCGCGCTTTGCCGATGCTGGAAACACCGGCCTGCTGGACATGATCGCCGCCCTGCGGTGGGTGCGGGACAGCATTGCCAACTTTGGCGGTGACGAGAACAATGTGACGATCTTCGGCCAGTCCGGCGGCGCGGCCAAGGTTGCCACGCTGCTGGCGGCGCCCGCCGCCAAGGGTTTGTTCCACAAAGCCATCGCCATGAGCGGCAGCGGCTGCCTGCGCGTCTCAGGCCCCGATGAGGCGGCAATGCTGGCCCATGGTGTCGCCAAGCGGCTGAACCTTTCCCGGCTTAGCGGTACAGCGCTGCAGGCCATGCCGCTGTCACAGATCGTCGCAGCCTCTGCCGGACGCCACCGGCCCGTGATCGATAGCAGGACTTTACACCGTCATCCCTTCGATCCGGACGCTCCGGGTACCGCAAAACATGTTCCGCTCATGATCGGCAATGTCGTCGATGAAACCAGGATCGTGATCGCCGCCGCCTCCCCGGCAAATTTCGATCTTTCCCAGGACGACGTCATCGCGCGCATGTCGCGGTTTTTTCAACTGCCACACGACAACACTGCCCTCATCTACCAGGCCTATCAGAAGAGTTATCCCGGTGACAGACCGGGTGATCTGATGGCAGCGATCACGAGCGATTACAGCTATGTTCGAAACACCAGATACATGGCTGACCTGCAATCGAAACAGGCCGATGTCTTCAGCTATATGTTCATGCGCCGCACGCCGGTGCTGGGCGGGTTGCTGCGTTCACCGCATGAATGCGATGTGCCTTTTGTCTTTGGCACGACGCGGGCCGCCGTGGGCATGGTGGGGAGCGCCCCCGACATCGAACCGTTGACCCGGATCATGATCCGGACCTGGAGCAGCTTTGCTCGCAATGGGAACCCGAAGAACGCCCTGATTCCGGAATGGCGCGCACATGAAGCAGGTGACCTGGCCAGCATGATGCTCGACCGGGTCAGCCATTACGGGGCGATCCCCGGCCCTATGGCGCGCCAGACGCTGAACATGCTGCCACCCTATGATTACGGCATGCCCGCCAGCTACACGCGTGGATCATAGAGCACAGTGTTCCCGCTCAGCTGATACCGTGAACCAGCGGGCCGTTGGTGACATCCCAGGTCGACTGGGGATTGAGCTGGTCGCACAATTGGCGGCGTTCGGCAAAGCGATCATGGGCAATGTCGGCACGGGCGTCGATCACCATGCTGACACGGGAAGCCTGATCATAGGGAGCCCACGTCGGCAGACTGGAATCCATAGGCTGTCCATGGGTCGCGAAAGCGACATAGGCGCGCATGAGATTGCGTGACGCGTCCAGCGCCGTCTGCCCCCCGCCCGCCGCATAGCGGCTGGCTGCAAGATTGCCGAAAGCGAAGGGAACATCCACCGCATGGGGCCCGCCCCATATTCCCCCTTCGATCGACGAGCGCCAGGCAAAGTCCGCCAGATAGACCGGTTGCGCCCCGGCCTTGGCTCGCATCTCGGTGACCTGCTGCATGGGCACGCGCATCAGGGCATCGCTGGCGATACTCACCAGCAGATCCCATGGCGACTGACCGGCCCCACTGGCCTGATAGGCCGCGATCACCTCGCGGGCTTTGGGCTCCTCGATGCGATATTGCGCCTTGACCCGCGCCAACAGATTCTCGGCGCTGATCTGAAGGTTGCTGCGATTGCTCAGCAGCCAGGGCGTAGCCTCGGTCGCGGTGCAACTCATGATGCCGGGCACCGCCGACTGGAGCATGATACCACGCGCGGACAAAGCCTCGACCGCAATATGCCGCCCATCGATCACAGGCCGTGCCTGATCCGCTTTTAGATTGGCCAGGGCCTTCACATGGGCAGCGTACAATTGCTCTGCGCCGATCTGCTGCAGTTTGCGCGCATCGGCCTTGGGCAGCGCGAGAACTTTCAGCAGTTCATCGGATACGCGCTCGGTCGCGCCGGGCGGGAGCAGATGAAAGGCGCCCGACCCGCTCATGTTGATCGTGTTGCGATAGAGGCCCGATGCCTCGGGCATCAGCGCCAGAGCGACGATCTTGGCGCCGCCACCCGATTCCCCGAAAATTGTTACACGCGCGGGGTCGCCGCCGAAGGCCTCGATGTTGTCGCGCACCCAGCCCAGTGCCGCCGCAAGATCGAGTTGCCCCACATTGCCGGAATCGGCGAATTCAGGCCCAAGATAGGACAGGTTGGCATAGCCGAAGATGTTGAGTCGGTGATTGACAGTGACGACAACCACATCGCCGAAGCGGGCAAGATTACTCCCCTCGACCGATGGCGCATCACCCGATCCACTGCTGTAACCGCCGCCATGAATATAGACCATGACGGGACGCCGATGGTGGTCAATACGGGGTGTGTAGACATTGAGGACGCAGCAATTCTCGCTATAATGCGGCTGCTGAGCATTGGCCGGCTCGGCAAAGGGCCCGCCGCTCTCGCGCCGGGCTTGCGGGCACCGGTCGCCATAGGCGAAGGCATCGCGCACGCCTGACCAGTTGGCGGGCGGCAACGGCCCCATGAAACGGTTGGTTCCGCTGGTGTCGGCCGCATAAGCGATCCCCTTGAAGGCCAGAACACCATCCCCCTGAAGGCCGCGCAACCTGCCCTGGCGTGTTTCAACGACCGTCGCATTGCCAGTACTTCCCCGTGTCGCTGCGATGAGAGCTGGCGCAGCAATGACAGTTGCGGTGCCTGCCACGAACTTACGACGGCTCAATTCTGCACGTTCAATCATGTCCCGCTCCCAATCGCGTCCAACTAATTATTTTTCTTAGTTTTTATATATAGATGGCAGTTTTGGGCGGATCACTTCACGGCTTCGCCCTCGGCAAGCTGTCAGGATTTTCCACGCCCAGTCTATTCTTATATGCGCACCACATGGCGCTTTAGCGCACTTAAGGCTGAAATTTGGACCGGGTCAAGAGGTCGGGAAACATAGTTTGGTCACCCGGAATTCGCTATCGAGGAGCGGAATCGTCGCCACACAGCGCCCCCTGCATATGCAGTCCAACGCGGCTGCAAAAATTAATGTTCTTATTTGAGCCCCATAGGTTGAGGCCAGAACCTCAACCAGATTTTTCGATTGACTTCGGCCAACCGAGTCATAAAGTCGCATTAACGACCATTAGTTCTTATTTACGAACTGACGGCAAAACAGGATCACCGCCAACAGGCTGGGATCATGGGGTGAGGATTATCGACATGCTTTCTTCTTCTGGCCCGGAGGGGCTGTGGGGTCGCCACACACGCAAGCGCTTCGTTGCCCGCTTGCTTCTCACCAGCGCAAGCTTTGCCCTAAGCATCCCGACAGCCATTGCGGGCACCGCAGATGATCCCCAACCTCAAGCATCGCAGCCAGAAACGACCGCACCCACCACGGTCGAGCCCAAGGAGCTGGTGGTGACCGGTTCCCGTGTGGTTCGAGACGGCTACAAGGCGCCCACGCCTCTGTCAGTCATCGGCGCCGACCAGCTTGCCAACAACGCAAATTCCAACATCGCGCAATATGTCACCAACCTCCCCGCCTTCTCGGGATCGGGCAGCCCACGCTCGAATACGACAACGGGCGCCAATGGTGCAGCCGGCATCAACTCTTTGAACCTCCGATCGCTGGGCGCGAACCGCACGCTGGTCCTGCTTGACGGGCGTCGTGTCACGCCCGCCTTGACCACCGGCGTTGTCGATGTCGATGCAATTCCGCAAGCGCTGATCTCACGGGTGGATGTGGTCACCGGCGGCGCATCGGCGACTTATGGATCGGACGCAGTTGCTGGCGTGGTGAATTTCGTCCTCGATCACACGCTCAAAGGCATCAGAGCAGAGGTTTCGGGCGGCGCAACCAGCTATGGCGACGGGCAGAACTACAAGGTCAGCCTTGCCGGAGGTGGAAGCTTCGCTGACGATCGCGGCCATTTCCTGATCGCTGGAGAGCATGTCTATGACTACGGCATTGGCGCCGGCCGACGCGACTGGACTTTACAGGGACGCCAGTTGCTTGCCAATCCCGCCTATACCGCAACCAACGGTCAGCCCCAGCGCCTGATTTACGACAATGTCGGCTATATGACTGCCACGCCGGGCGGCATCATTTTCGCAGGACCGCTCCGGGGTACGGCCTTCGGGCCGGGGGGAAACCCCTACCAGCTCAATTATGGGGACATCCAGGCCGACCCCTTCATGCGCGGCGGGGGCTGGCAGGCGAATGATCTGCGGCATACCAATGCGATTTCCCCGATCGAAAGCCGTCAGATGGCCTTCGCCAGAGCGACCTTCGACGTCTCCCGGGCCCTCAATCTCACCGCACAATTCTCCTTCGTCCGCGCCAAGACGCAGGCCGATCTGACCACGGCCTATATGATCGGCACGAGCGGTCCCAGGGTCCAGCTCGACAATGCCTATCTGCCCGCCAGCATCAGAGCCCAGATGATCGGCGCCGGGCTCAGTTCGATCCAGATCGGAACGCTCAATCAGGATCTGGGTGTGACCTATCAGGTCACGGATCGACAGACATATTCCTACACGCTGGGAGCCAACGGCATCTTCAGGATGCTGGGCACGGACTGGCATTGGGACTCATATGCCCAATATGGTCAGAGCAACAATCTGGTCACCTTCCCGAACAACATCTCGCGCAGCCATTACACGCTTGCGGCAGACGCCGTCGTCAATCCGGCCACCGGATCCATCGTCTGCCGTTCGACGCTGACGTCGCCGGGTAATGGCTGCTCGCCTTACAATGTGTTTGGTACCGGCGTGAACGATACCAACGGGGCCGCCGCCCAGTATATTCGATCCGCGAGCCGTTCCAATCTGGAAATCGACCAGACAGTCGTCGCAGCATCACTGACGGGCGAGCCGGTCAAGACCTGGGCAGGCCCGGTTTCCCTGGCGTTTTCGGGGGAGTATCGCCGTGATCACGCCCATGGCGTCGTTGATGCCGACTCCCTTGCGGTCAATCATATCTACGCCAACTACAGCCCGATTGACGGCTCCACCAACGTCAAGGAAGGCGCAGTCGAAATCGTCATCCCGCTGGCAAAGCATTACAGCTGGGCGGATTCCTGGGATCTGAACGGCGCCGCGCGCTATACCAGCTATAGCCTGGCCGGCAATGTCGTGACATGGAAAATCGGCACGACCTTTTCCCCGACACGTGACTTCACCTTGCGGGTCACTCGCTCGCGCGACATTCGGGCACCCAACCTTCAGGAAACCTTCCTGCCGGCTTCGACGGCGCGCCAATCGATCTTCGACCCCTTCACCAACACCACACCCGCTTTTGACCAGACGACCACCGGCAACCGCAATCTGAAGCCGGAACGCGCGGACACTTTTGGCCTCGGCGGTGTCTTCACTCCGCATTTCATCCCGGGCCTGAGCGCATCGGTCGATTACTGGAGCATCAACGTCAAAGACGAAATTTCGATCATCGCATCGGGTGACGAATTGCAGCTTTGCTATGACGGGTCCCGTCCCGAACTTTGCAACAACATTACGCGCGTCAACGGTGTCGTTACGCAGGTGATCAGCCAGAACATCAACATCGCTGGTCAGAAGGTGCGCGGCCTTGATTTTGAGGCAAGCTACCGCCGCGATCTCGGCTTCCTGGGCCTTCCTGGGCGCATCGACCTGCATGCCAATTTTACGAAATATCTGCAGGATACGATCAGCACGGGCATCAGCGCGCCCATCGATTATGTCGGTGAGAACAGCGGCACCAACCCTCCCAGGTGGCGTACCAATGCCACTTTGGGTTATCAGTTGAACGGCCTGCATACCAGCTTGACCCTTCGCGGATTCAGTTCCGGCACGCAGTTCGCCAACTACATCCAGTGCACCTCGGCTTGCCCGGCCAGCACCACGCTGCACCCCACCATCAACAACAATTATCTCCCTGGCCGAATGTATCTCGATTTCGCAATCAGCTACGACTTTACGGCCGGTCGCCTCAAAGGCTTGTCCCTGTTTTTCAATGCCCAGAACATCACCAATCGCGATCCGGGCTTGACCGTCGCGGGCAATGCGTTCGGCAACGGCGCCAACACAGCAGTTCTCTACGATGTTGCGGGCCCTGTCTTGCGTGGTGGGTTCCGACTGAAAATCTGATCACCATAATCATGATATTCGGTCGCAAACGATGGAAAATCCCTTCGGTAGGAATGTTGTCTAACCGAAGGGATCTTTCTTCTCGCAGATTTATCGAAAATCATCATTGAACAGCTTGGCAAGCAACTGCATCCGCGGGATGGAGATTATTCACAGAATGATCGCAAAGCCTCCAAGAAAGTTGATTGCATGCCCTTCGTCAACGAAGTAGCGCGTGCTCGGATGATCGACGTAACTGATACCAAGCGTGGCTGAAAGTCCGTGTGTCAACACGATCTGGTACGAAGCTGTGATCGAGGTGAGCCCCGTCCTGGCCGGATCTTCTCCAAGCGGATTGTTATCGTCGCGCACATCGGGGGATTCATCAATCGGACCATAATAGTCGCGACTGATCTTGTTATGCTGCACCACAAGGGATGCCATGTCATCTGGACGACTCCTTATGAGGCCAAAGCCATAGACCCGCCCTTCGTAATATTGAGTGATAACGTTGTTTTGAGGTTTGGCCCACATCGCGGAAGCGCCAAGGTACAGGCCTCGGCGCGGAGCGGTGCCACTCATCATGATGATCTGGCGGTCGGCCAGCAAAAAGGCGGCCGCATTCGTACTCGTGCGCCCGGTTTTGAAATTCTGATACTGTGACGTGTTGTAAAGCATCCCTCCCCGCAGCCAGCTAAACGGCGTTCCTTCCGACGCCGCCCGCCGCTGCCCGATTTCGACGACATAAAGTGCTTTCGCCCCCTTTTCGTTGAAATGCCAGCCCGAGGGATTTTTGATCGAATCGTCGTAGATCGCGTTGCCGGTCGGGCTGATGCTCCGCTGAACACCGAACATCGTGTAAATGGATCGGGGGAAATTGGCCTTGATCCAGGCCGTGGGTGCGATCGCGGTGGCCCCCGCCATACCCAGTTCGGAGGTAATGGAGGAACTGGGACCGAAAGGATTGGTCAATTGCCCTCCGACAGATGTCCCCACGAATGTCGTCGTGTTGGACATATAACCAGCTGAAAATTCGATCTTGCGACGGAATAAGCTCTGGTAATATGCCAGCCTGAACAACTTGGCCGCGCCTGTGGGCAAAAAGCTGTCCATCGTGCTGTATGTCGTGTTGTATCCAAACTGGAACTGACCATCCGGGATACCGTATTGCTGCAGATCATAGGTGAGCTGCAGATTTCCCGTATGATACACACTTCCCACCTGCCCCCAATAGCGCTGTTGGCCGGAAGGGTCATGACGGGGTACATTGAGCATGTTGATCGACGAGGCGCCGATATCGTAGAAAACGGCGCCAATCCCAGCTTTAGCGAGGGTTGAGCGCCACCCGCCTACATCCTGGTCCAGCGTCCCGGCATAGGAAAAGAAGGGAGCATTCCATCCGCGCAAGCCCAACTGACGGTCAAGTTCCCGAAGGTGGCCCTCACTATCCTTTGCATGATTTCCATCGGATAGTGCAGAAAAATCCGGTGCGCGATCTGACGGAGTCGCGGGCGTGGTCTGGGCTCGTGTCGGCTCAGACTGCGCGGTCGTCGAGGATGCCAGGACCTCCTGACTTTGCCTCGCTTCCTGATCGACGCCCGCCTGTTGAGCAGAGAGTGTTCCATCTGTGGTTGCTTGGGCATGAGCCATGTTACAGGCCATGGACAAGGTCGCCGCAGTAGCAGTCCATTGGATTGCCAAACGTAATACTGGAACCGGGAGTTGCATGGTGTTCCTCACCGCTTCGGATTTCGCGAACACAGACCATCAATCAGGCCAATTGCACATGCGACGCACATGACAATTGAACCGGCGGAAGCCAGTGCTTAAACGAACATCCGTTAAAAAGAGAAATTGATTATTTCGACAACATTTCGACATCGGATGAATTGTGATTTCCCATCCCATGCGAGATTTTTGAATTACCCGAAATCTTAACCCGGTTCTAAGCGAGAAAATGACTTCTCATTACCACGTATGGCGCATTCATCGTTCTTCCGTGAAAACCCATCTGTCATCCTCTCGGTTTTTATCGATTTTTGAGACCATCGCACGCAAGCCAATGGGTGACAAGATGGATATGCGCACCATTGAGCGCATATACGGAACGTTTGGCTTGGGATTTCTGGCCTAGACTCGAGGGGTGTTGTTTAGCGCCGCTGTTCTAGCGTCAGGACTCACCGATCATAGCCAGAAGAGCACGGTTGCAGCCGAAGCGAGGGCAGAGAAGAACACCGTCGGGCAGACGCGCCATCTGCTCCTCCATTGAGCAATACAGGAAGGTCATGCTTAGCTGGCCCGAGCGCGATTGCTGGCGGGCATGGGCACCTGGAGCGCGGCCTTTTTATGTCGGCCAGTTTGCCAGCCCTCTGATGGTGACGGACGCCAGTCTGGCAACAGGTGGCCTCGGCGGGGCCTTGGCGGCGCTTGGCGCGAGGTCGGCGATCTGCACGCTGGTTGCTTTCCACTTTCACCTTCGCAACCTGAAGAATAATCACCCGGGCAAAAGTGCAGCATTCTGTGAAGGCATCACGTGCTCCCGCAGCGCTGACAGGAATGCCTCGACCGCCTTGTGTTTGTGCACGACCTGAAGGTCGGCGAAATCTTTGCGCTTCAAGGCCATCAACAGGCTTTCATCAATGCGCATGCCGCTGATCATCCATTCGATGCCGCTCCACGCCTCCTTGCGCAAGGCGACAAGGTCGAGGAGTGCCCGCAGCGGCTTGGCGATCAGGCAGGTCGAGGCACCCAGCTTGATCCGCTCGACGCTGGTCAGAAGCCGGTATTCCTGGAGAGCCAGCGGATGGAAGGTAAAAAACCCGTGGTCTGGCGTGTCGAAACTGAGCGTCTTGCGACCGGGCGTCACGCTGGCGGTGGTAAAGACGGCTTCTGGAATCCAGCCATGATAGGACAGGGCAGTTTCGAAGGAGACATAACTGCCGGGATGGAGGCTTTGCGCCACGGCGAATGGATGAAGCGGTTCCTTGCGATATCGGCTGTTGAGGACATAAACTCCCCGCTTGAGGCGGCGCAACGAGCCGTCCTTGAGGGCCCGGTTGACCAGGCCGTAACGCCGCGCGTCCCTTCCGCCGAGCACGTCGCGCAGTTCGTTCTCGCCGAAGACGCGATCGGCCAGTCCAGCGTGTGTGACGGAGTCGGTCAGGCGCGGCATTAATTCTAGATACTTCCAGATTTTGGAAGTATCTAGAATTTATAGGTCGCGGCGACGCAAGGGAATTTGCGCCAAAAGCCGAACCACCGTTGACGAAAAAGAAGGTCACCTCCACCTTTCGCCG
>NZ_BCZE01000033.1 GCF_001598555.1 Novosphingobium rosa NBRC 15208 | reverse complement strand
CGGTGAAGGGCAGGTCGAAAAGGGCCGCGATCTCCGCGCGAGTCCAGTCGTTGCGGGGGACAGACATGTTTGCTTCCTTCATCAATGGGGCAAAGCCTTTTGAAAACCGGCCCCATCGACACTCGGATGCATAGACCCTTGCCGAGAGGCGGTAAAATAAACCAGAATGGCAAAATGACCGACAGCCCCGCCACCCTTCAGCCGATTCCTGCTATAGCACCAGACGCCGCGCCGTCTGCCGATGCCGCCGCCTCTGACAAGGTGGCTGAAACGATCTTGCAGGGCATCCGCGCGGGCACTTTCGCCACCGGCCAGCATCTGGTGGAACCCGATCTGATGCGTCGGCTGGGGATCAGCCGTGGGTCGCTGCGCGAGGCCCTCAAGCGGCTGGCCAGCGAGGGCATCGTCACCCTCACGCGTTTCCGCGGCGCCTATATCTCGGCCTTCGATCGCAAGACGGTGTTCGATCTGCTCCAGATGCTCGAACCTCTGTTCTGCCTCGCCGGGCGTCTGGCCGCCGAACATTGCGACACCCCGGAAAAGGTCGCGCAGGTAATGAAGGTCACCGCCGATATCGAGGAGGCGGCCCGGCATCACAACCGCGCCGTCTATATGCAGCAGCGGCGCAATTTCTACGCGGTGCTGATCGAGGTGGGCGGCAACCGGGAACTGTCGCGCGCCATGCCGATGGCACGCACCGAGCTGTTCCGCGCCCAGATCGAAAGCGCCCTGTCCGAACGGCAACGTCAGATGCATGCGGGCGGCTATCTGCGGATCGCCAAGGCCGTGGTCGAGCGCAATCCGGCCACCGCCGAGCGCGCCATGCGCAAGCATTTCGCCAGCACCCACAAGATCATCAGCGAATTGCCCGATCACGCCTTCTCGACCTCCATTTGACTCTTGGCTCCGCCGCGTTTTCCGGGCCGCCGGGCGCAAGCACCCGGCTTGAAAACGCTTTAGGCCATATGCCCGCCGCAATTGGCGTAAAGGATCTGGCCAGTGACAACCGCTGCCCGGCTTGAGGCGAGAAACAGCACGGCCTCGGCAATCTCCTCCGCTTCGGCCAGGCGCCCAAGCGGCAGGCTGGCGGTCACCGCCTGCACGGCGCCCGTACTGTCCTGCTCCATCAGATCACGCACCGTTTCGGTCCATGTCGGCCCGGCGGCCACCGCATTGACCCGGACGGCGGGCGCCAGTTCGGCGGCCAGACTGCGGGTGAACGCCTCGACCCCCGCCTTGGCCGCACTATACGCCGCCAGCCCCGGCGTGGGAAAACGCGCCGCCGTCGAGGACATGTTGACGATGACGCCCCCGGCGGCCCGCAGCGCGGGAGCCGCCGCGCGGCACATGGCGAAGCTGGCCCCCAGATTGCTGGCGATGGTGGTGGCGAAATCCTCATCGCTGGTGTCCTCCACCCGCGCCGTGGGATACCAGCCAGCGATGTTGGCCAGAATATCCAGCCTGCCAAAGGCGTTCACAGCCCTCGCCACCGCCGCTTCGGCGGTTGTGGCCCGCGCGGCATCGCCCGCCAGCCCCACACAAGGCATGCCGGTCTGCGCGGCAATGGCTGAGGCCGTCTCCTCGATCCCCGCGGCATCGCGGGCCACCACCACGACCTTCGCGCCGCGTGCCGCCAGCATCTGCGCCACGGCTCGCCCGATCCCACGCGAGGCTCCGGTGACGATTGCCGACTTGCCAGCAAACTCCTGAGTCATCGGGATATCAAACCCTTAATGCTGCGCGCGCGGAAGCACGATCCGCCGCACCTGCCCCGGATCGCCGCCCGTGCAATATTGCGCATAGACCACGATCTGACCCCGCATCCGCCCCACCGCCGTATCGGCCAGCTGATAGAGATGCTCGCCATGCTGCGTGTAGACCCACCAGCCGCCCAGCACGACCTCCACCGCGAACAGACACGCCAGGCCCGCGCGCACTGCGGGCCGGGCCAGCCAGCTCCGCAGATGACGCAGGGCAGTATCCTGCGGTTCCTCCGGGCGGGGCGTGGCGAGGCCCCAGAACACCGCCCAGCGCCGCAGCACCGCCATCACATGCGCCATCAGCAAAGCGGCAAGGAGGCAGCAGGCCATGGCTCAGACCTGCGGCACAAGATCGAGCGGGCTGCGCCGGTCGACGAAGACCTCAAGCGAGGCGCGGCCATCGGCCCCCGCCACAAGCTGCTGCCCCGTCTGCACCACGCGATAGCTTCGCCCCGGCACCAGCCGCGCAAAGCCCAGCGAGCGCACCCCCGGCTGATCCCCGGCCCGCAGCGCCAGATTGAGCGCCGCCCCATCGCTGACGGCGCGGGTCACGATCACCTCGGGATAGGGCGCCTCGGCCAGCAGGGGGCCAGTGCGCCAGGCTGCGGGCAGGCCCTTGTTGACCATATCGCGCACCGTGTTGGTGCGGGTCCATGTCATGGCGTCGGACATGCCCGCGCCATAGTCGCGGTCGATGGTGGTGCGGGTGGCGGTGATGATATCCTCATCGCCCATTTCCTGAGCGGCCCACAGCGTCATGGTCAGCGGGATCAGTTCGGGCCATTGATCATAGGAGAAATTGGCCGGCTTGCGCGTGTCCCAGCCCAGCGGCAGCAGCTTGTAATCCAGCGTGCCATCGGGGCGCAGCTTGATGAAATCCTGTTTGAGGACATGCCACAGCCGCTCGGCCTGATCGGGGGCATGCGGCGTCATGAAACGGATGCCCCATGTCTCGCCGAACAGGCCCGAGAGGCTGGGCACCTGAAAGCCGAAGGGCGATGAGGTGCAGACCTTGATGCGGCCATCGGCCATCATCATTTCCTCGGCCATGGTCTGTTCGAAACGTTCGCCCACGCGAGACACCATATCGGTGCCATGGCGCCCATCATGCAACGCCAGGCTGGTGCGGCCGACAAGATTGCACATCGAATAGATCCAGCGCGGCTCGCAAGGGAACCAGCCCAGATCATAACGCCGGAAGTTCTTCACCACCTCTTCCAGCATGGTTTCGTGGTTGTAGGCGAAGGCCGTGCTGTCATCCCAGCGGAAGGTCAGCGCGCCGGGCCGGGCGAAGGGCGAGGTGCCGCTGGCCGTCTCGAACAGGCCCAGCGACACGCCCAGAAAACCCGAGAGCATGATGTTGTCGATGGCGACGGGGTTCTTGCGGATCTCGAAATTGCCCCACAGGCTTTCCCAGAACCAGTAATTCCACGTCTTGCGGTCGATATGCTTGCGGATCAGGCTTTCCTGCGCCCGGTTGAGATAGCCATGGAACGCCGGAAGCTGGGTGTATTGCCCAAAGGCCAGATTCCACGACATCGTGCAGATCTGATAGCGCAAGGCGCCATCCTGCCATGTGTCGTCCATGCCGAAGCCCTTCCAGCTGTCCACCGGCTGCAGGGCCAGATCGAGCATGCGGCGGAACTCGGCGATCTGCCCCTCGGGCATTTCATCGGAGGCTTCGATGGGAGCATCGCGCAGGATCGGTTCTGCCTTGGCGAGGCTGATGTTCAACTCCTTGCCACGCTCTTGCTGCGCAGCAAAGCGCTGCCGCCGCTGCCATGCGAGCCAGAGGAACAGCCCCGCCATCCCTGCCGGGATCGCATAGGCCATGGCGGGCACGCCGGCACGGCCTTGCACCCACCATGAAGAAAGCAGGGCGCTGCCGATCAGCACCGCCGGCGGCCCGAGGATCACGCCGCGCGCCCACCAGATGAACATGATCCACGCGAACGCTGCCAGCGACACCGTCGCCGCGATCACGCCGACCACCCCGCCAGCATAAAGGAAGCCTCCGCCCGGCAGCATGATCCCCAGCCCCAGCGCCTGCCAGCGCGGCGCCAGATCCGCCGCAACCGGGAACAGCGCCGCCAGATAGATCACCGCCAGCGCTGCATAGAAACGGTTCAGGCGGCGGCGCGTCAAAGGCCCCAGCCGATGCTCACGCGAGGGAATCGGCGGAATACGCTCGACAAGTGGCGGCGCCATGCGAGGGGCATCCTTGCCGATCGGCTGCGACGTGATTGCTTGGGAAGCCATGGACATACCTCGCTGTCTCGATGCCTGCATCGGTTCCGGAGCGGCACCGGATCATCCTCTGGGCGCCGCTTTGCGCGGCTGTCTCTTCATGGATATCGTACGACGAAATCGAGCGATGAACAATCGCTATTCGCCCTGGTTGCAAAAGGGCGTCTGGCCTGAACCAGACGCCCTCCCGCTGTCAGAAGCGATAGTTGAAGCTCATGCCATAGGTCACCGGCCTGCCGGTGTAACGCAGGTAAACATCCTGACTTTGCAGTGCGTTGACCCAATAGTAGGTGTTGGTCAGATTGCGGCCCCAGATCTGGAAACGCCATTTGTCGTCGGGGTCACGCAAGCCGATCTGGGCATCCAACAGGGCATAGGATTTGATCGCCAGTTCGGGGATCGAGCCAAGGCTGGCCTGAGTCGCCGAATTGTAGGTCAACGCCGTGCCAACAAAGCCGTTCAACCGCGAACTGATCGGGAAATCATAATCCGCGCTGCTCACCACCTGCCATTTGGGCGCATAGGGGAACGGCGTTCCCGCGTAGCTCTGCAACACGCCGGCATTGTTATAGCCGGTGAAATTGAGGATCTTGGTGTCGAGATAGGTGGCGGCCACATTCAGGTTCAGGCCTTTCATTGGCCTTGCGGTGACATCGGCCTCGGCACCCCAGACGCGCGACTTGGGGATTTGCACCAGCGCGTCGAGTGGACCGAAGACCGCATCAAGAATACGGCCGCGCAGCTGCTTGTCCTTATAGTCGTAATAGAAGACCGCGCCGTTCACATGCAGCGCCCGCCCGAACAAAGGCTGTTTGAAACCCACTTCATAAGCGGTCAGCGACTCCTGCTTGACCGGCTTATATTGCGTGTCGAAAGACGCCGATGTCGTGGGGAAGCTTCCCGCCTTGTAGCCACGGCTCACCGTTGCATAGAGCAAGCCATGATTAGCGGTCTTGTAATTGATGCCACCGCGCCATGACAGATTGTGTTCGTTCAACTGGCTCTGGATGGGGGCGATGTAGGGGACGCCATAGAGCCCACTGACCCCGTTGATGTCTGGCGACCCATGGAAGGTGACGCAGCTGCCCTCGGGAATGGTGATGAAATTGCCGGTGGTGTTGATTCCCGATTCGATCGCAGTAAAGGCATTGGCAACGCCACCACCCGGTTCGTCCAGCGTACAGCCGCTGAATTTTCGACGGCTGTCGGTGTAGCGCAGGCCACCTTGCAAGGTGAGATTGGGAATCACCTCATATTCGGCATTGGCGAAGACGGCGGCAGTCTGCACATCCTGCTTGGTAAAATTGGAGGTGAAGGTCATGTGATCGGGGCCGACCCATGATGTCGTCGAATCTCCGAAGTTGTAATAGAGGCGATCATAGGTCCAGTCATATTCGTAATTGGCGCCCAGCACCCAGTTCAGGCGGGGCATTTTGCCGGTCAGCCGCAGTTCCTGCGACACTGTGTCGATATAGCCGCGCACGAAATTGTCGGCGACATTGCGCGCGGTGCCATCGTAATCCGATGTCGAATTTTCTTTATAGCGCTCGTAAGCGGTGACCGAGGTTAGAGTGATGTTCGGATTGAGTATGTAATTGATCCGCAAGGCACCCTGCAGGAAATAGTCATCGTTGCGCAGTGGCCCGACATTGGTCGACCAGTCCGCCGCGCGAGCATTGCGCGCCGGATAGGGGTAGGCCAGAGTCGCCGCAGCAGGTGGATTGCCCGGCACCGAAATAAAGGTTGCGATGCGCTGCGGCGCCTGCGTGTCGGAGCGATCGCGCCAGCCGTTCACATTGAGCGAGACCGTCAGCCGCGAGGTCGGCTCCCAATCGAGCAGGATGCGGCCCTGCAATTCGCGCTGGGCGCCCAGCGTATCGGCGCGGGTCGCGCTGTATTGCCAGTCGCCGCTGCCCACCACGCGGGCGGCGATACGGCCCTTCAGATTGGAGGTGATCGGCCCGCTGACATAGCCTTGAAGATCCACCGCATTGAAGCGCCCGAAGCTGGCATTCACGCCTGCCGACAGCACATTGGTCGGTTTGGCGGCGACATAGTTGATCGCGCCGCCGGTGGTGTTGTTGCCGAAGAGCGTGCCCTGCGGCCCTTTCAGCACCTCGACGCGCTCCAGATCGAGCGAGGCGGCCTTGGTCATGGCGCTGAAAGGCAGCGGCACTTCATCGGTGTAGACCGCCACCGTGGGCGAGGCGGAAAGCGTTGATTCATAAAAGCCCACCCCGCGCAGCGTATAGACCGGCGTGTTGAAGGGGGAAGGCTGGGCGGTCAGACCTGGCACGATCTTGGCCAGATCCGATGTGCTGTTGATGCCGCGCTTGATCAGCGTGTCGCCGGTGGCGGCGGTGATGCTGAGCGGCACGGTGTTGATCGACTGTTCGCGTTTGTTGGCGGTCACCACAATATCGGCGGGACCGATGTCGGGCTTGCCCGATTCGGCTTTCGGTGGAGCAGCGGCATCCTCGGCGCTGGCCTGCTGGGCACAGGCCAGCATGCTCAAGGAAACGCCAAGCAGGGCCCAAGATATCTTTTTAGCCATCTCGTCATCCTTCCCTCTCGCGAACCGGCTATCCGCAACGCGCCGCCAGTCTCACTGAGAGGGAGCCTAATCCCGGCGATAAAATCCGTCAATATCGTTCGACGATTTCATATCATGGATTCGTCCGGCAATGCTTGAGCAAGGATGAAGCGAGCCAGACGCCAGAGCGGATGGCACCTCAGAAAGGCCGTAACCCTTGAAGTTTCAGGCTTTCCGCGCTCTCGCATCAGCACTCGTGCAAATTTAACTGGACGAAATCGTCCGACGCTTTATACATCAATCTTGGGAACAGGAGCCACACAAGGCAGGGCAAAAAAGCCCAAACCCGGAAATCCAGCATAGAGATTGGAGTCGGAAATGACCGTCATATTGCCCAATTCTCCCACGCGATTCGTGCGCAATGCCATGGAAGACATCGGCATGATCACCGCGCTGGACGAGATGCTCAACCACCAGATCGTCGATACATTCGCCACCGCCGCCACGCCCGATCATAGCTGGACCGAAAAAATCTGGACCGCAATGGTCCGTAAGGACGGCGCTCTGGCGATCGATTTCGGGCTTGGGCGCTATCATAATCGCGGCGTCATGGATGGCTGGGCGGCGGTCTCACGCGGGGGGCAGCAATGGACGGTGCGCGCCAACCGCGAACTGCGCGACGATCCACTGGTCACCAGCGTCGGCCCCCTCACCTATGAGATCATCGAGCCGCTGCATCAGGTGCGCTATGCCCTCGCCCCCAACGAGCATCAGCCGATCGCCTTCGATGTCACCTTCACCTCCGAAATGGTGCCCTTCTTCGAAGACCGCCATCGCCAGCGCGAGAAGGACGGCTTCCGCGTCGGTTCGGATGTGGTGCGCTATCACCAGATCGGCGTGCCTTCGGGCTGGGTCGAGATCGAGGGCGAGCGCATCACCATCGATCCGGATGAATGGACAGAATATCGCGATCACAGCTGGGGCGTGCGCCTCGATGTCGGCGCGCATAATGCCGATATCCGCCCCACCGCCGATTTCGGCGACGCCCGCTTTGGCGAGGGCGAATTCATTCTGGTGTGGAGCCCCTTCATGCTGGTCTCCCCCAACGGCGAGAAGGTCGCCTATCACTTCTACCATCAGGTCAAGCAGGGCCGGGTGTTCTACTCATCGGGCTATCGCAACCATCCGGATGGCACGCAGGAAAAGGTGGCCCGCGTCCGCCCCGAACTGCGCTATGACGATGCGACGCGGCGTCTGCTGGGCGGCACGGTCCATTTCGACATGCTGCAGGGCGGCACCCATAGCGTCGAGATCGAGGTGATGGGCACATCGGGCGTGCATCTGGGGCCGGGCCTCTATCTGGGTTTCGACGGGCGCAAGCATGGCAGCTGGCAGGGTGAACTCACCGTGGAAGGCGAGGCTTTCGCCGACACGCTGGACCGCAAGACGCTGGAACGCATCCGGCAGTTGCGTGACTGCCCGATCCGCGTGCGCGAAGGCGATGCGGTGGGCTATGGCATCATGGAAACGATCATCCACGGCGCGCATCCCGATCTGGGACTGACCGCCGCCAACACGCTGGTCTGACCGCCATGGCGCGCGACACCGACCACCTTGCCCGCGCCCTGCGCGGGTGGCTGCCGCGGGGGGCAGCAATCACCGGGGTCAAGACCCTTTCGGCAGGTCATTCGAACGAGACCTATCTGGTGGAGGGGCTGGATGAAATCCTGCGCCTGCCGCCCTCGGAGGAAGGTCTGCTGCCGCCCTATGACATGGCACGGCAGCATGCCGTGCTGTCGGCGGTCAGCAAGGCCGCGCCGGGGGTGCCGTTGCCTCCGGTGCTGGATCTTTGCGAGGATCCCGATGTGCTGGGCGATCCCTTCTTCCTGATGGGGCGCATCGATGGCGAGGCCTTCGAATACACCGTGCCGCCATGGCTGGCCGCCGATCCCGTGGCGGGCGCCGACAGCGTGTGCCGCCAGTGGTTCGATGCGCTGCTGGCGCTGCATGCCATGCCGGCCTCGGCCATGCCGCCCGGCGGGCGCAGCGTGACGGAGGAAATCCAGCACTGGCTCGATGTGGCGCGCGGGGCCGAGGCCATGCGCCCCCTGATCGCCGTACTGGAGGATCTGGCCAAACGCCCACCGCGCGAATCCGGCCCGCCCACCCCGGTGCATGGCGACCCCAAGCACGGCAATTGCCTGTGGCATGAAGGGCGGCTGACCGGCCTGCTCGACTGGGAAATGGCGCAAGTGTCGGAGCCCCTGCTCGATCTGGGCTATGTTCTGATGTTCCACGATCAGGGCGAGGCCTCGCTGGCGGCGGCCGGTTTCGAACTGCCGGGATGGTGGTCGCCCGAGCGCATGATCGCGGAATGGGAGCAAGGCACCGGGCGACAGGCTTTCGACATCCAGCGCTATGCCGTGCTGGGGCAGGCCAAGGTGGCGGCGATCATTTCTGTCGGCGCGCATCTGTCCGCCACGGGGCGTATCGCCGATCCGCGCTTCAAGGCCTTTGCCGCCTTGCTGCCCTCCTATGTCCGCCTGCTGGAGGAGCGTGCTGCCGTCGCGGGCTGATCCTCTCTCCACATCAGTCCCGCGCATGCAGAAGGGCCGGCGATCCCGCGTGATCGCCGGCCCTTTTTGCCGGTAGCTGCAATCCGTCACTCAACAGACGCGCCAAACCCTGCGCATACAGAGAGGATAAAGCATAAAGGGAGGGATGGGATGTCAATCTCGATGAGGGCCATGCTGCTGTCCGCCGCAGCCTTGTTGAATCCGCTCATGATGGCGCAGGCCATGGCTCAGGAGGCGGGGGCCACCGGCCAGAACACGCAGAGCGGCAATGCCGAAATCATCGTGACGGCGCAGCGCCGTTCGGAATCGCTGATGAAGGTGCCCATCGCCATGTCCGCGCTGTCGCAGGACGATCTGGTGAAGCGCGGCATCAACAACACCAGCGCGCTGGCGGGCGAGGTGCCCTCGCTTCAGGTCAACAGCCCCTATGGCGAGAGCCAGCCCAACTTCACCCTGCGCGGCATCGGTGTCGCCAATGAGCACAATCCCAATCAGGCCTCGCCGGTGGGCATCTATTTCGACGATGCCTATATCGCCGCGCGCGCGGCCCATGGGTTGAACCTCTACGATCTTGAACGGGTCGAAGTGCTGCGCGGGCCGCAGGGCACGCTTTATGGCCGCAACACCACCGGCGGCGCGATCAACTTCATCTCAAAGAAACCCAGCCTGCATGGCGATGGCGGCAATCTTCAGGTCGGCTATGGCAGCTACAACACCGCGACGGCGCAGGGCGCGCTGGAAACCACGCTGAAGGACGATGTGGCGGGGCTGCGTGTGGCCTTCAACTATGCCCATGGCGATGGCTACATCAAGAACATCGCGCCGGGGCAGCCCAACACCAACTCCACCGATTCCGTGGCCGGGCGCGCGATCCTGCGCGTCAATCCCACGGAAAAGCTGGACATCACGCTGAAGGGCACCATCGGTCGCTCCAACCCCACCCAGGCCGCCATCTACAATCTGGGCGTGGGCGCCAATGGCTACAATCCGGTGCTGGGCACCAGCCGGGCGCAAAAGGGGCTGAGCTTCTTCGAAACCGACAGCCAGCGCGTCGGCCATTCCTATATCTATGCCTATGGCACCGAATTGACGGTGAAGTATCAGCTTTCCGATGCGATCTCGCTGATGTCGCTCAGCTCTTTCGATCATGTGACCCAGGAATTCACGCAGGAAGGCACAGGTCTTGAATCGACGGTCTTCAAGCAACCGCTCGATACGCTCTATGGCAACCGCTTCACCATGTTCAATCAGGAGCTGCGCGCCAGCTATTCGCAAGGCAGCACCAATGTTCAGGCGGGCGCTTATTACGGCTATGACAAGGATCGCTCCAACAGTTACTACTGGCTGCTGGACGGCGGGGCGATGGATCACCAGATCTATGACCAGATCCGTAAATCCTACGCCATCTTCGCGCAGGGCGACCAGAAATTCGGCGACCATCTGAGCGTCACGCTGGGCCTGCGCTACACGTGGGACCGGCTGAGCTACCAGAATTACACCTCCTACCTCACCCCCGCCAGCCTCTACACCGGCACGCGCGACACCTCGACCTTCCCTTATGCGCAAGGCACCTATATCTTCGGATCGTACAATCCGGCGAGCGGCAGCTACACCTCCGGCCCGCCCCTGCCGCTCAGCAGCCAGGCGCTGACCGGGCGCGCGGCGGTCAATTACACTTTCAGCAGCGGGCCCATGCTCTATGCCAGCTATGGGCGTGGTTATCGCAGCGCGGCCTATTGCGGCCAGTGCTTCCTTGGCCCCACGATCACCACCACCAAGCCGGAAAGCGTCGATGCCTATGAAGTGGGCGCCAAGGGTCGCTTTGCGGGCAACAGCATTTCACTCTCCGTGGCCGCCTTCCTGATGAATTACCGCAACCAGCAGATCAACGAGACCGAAGGCGCGCAAGTCCTGCTCGACAATGTGCCGAAATCGCGGATCAAGGGCGTGGAGTTCGACGGATCATGGACGCCGGTCTCCGGGCTGAAGCTGGCGCTCAACGGCTCCTGGATCGATGCCACCTATACGTCGGCGCAATTGCTGCTCGGCTCGGTGGCGGGCAACCGTCTGCCCTATGCGCCGCGCTGGCAATTCAGCGGTCATCTCGACTGGCGGATCGCCGAGATGGGCAAGGGATCGCTGAACTTCACGCCCTCCTTCGTCTACACCGATCGGGTCTATTTCACGCCCTACAACACAGCGCAGGGCAACGGCAATCTGACCCAGGCCCCCAACACCAAGGTCAACGCACAGCTCAGCTATGACACGCCAAGCTATACGGTGCGCGTCTGGACCAACAATCTGTTCAACGCCAGGACCTTTGCCGACGGGCTGGACCTGCGCGCCTCCTTCGGCTTCGACTATCTGGTGCAGGCCCCGCCGCGCACCTTTGGCGTCAGCTTCAACTACCGCTTCTGACCTGCCGGGCGGGGTGCATCCCCGCCCCTTCCTGTTGCGAGGACGCCCATGGCCGACATCACCACCCCGCAATTGACGGATTACCTCACCAACCGCCTGCCCGAATGGCATGACCTGACGGTGGCAGGCCTGCACCGCCTGCCTATGGGCGCCTCGCGCGAGACCTATCGCTGCGATCTGTCCTACACCGACGAGCACGGCGCGCGGCAAGAGCTGCCGGTGATCCTGCGCCGCGATCCGCCCGCCTCCAATGTCGACAGCGACCGCGCCCATGAATTCGCCGCCTATCGCGCGATCTACGGCCATGGCATCCCGGTGCCGCGCATGCTGCTGCTTGAGGAAGATCCGGAACCTCTGGGCGGCGCCATCTCTCTGGCCGAGGATCTGCGCGGCTTTCACAACAGCGAATATCAGTTCCAGAAGCCCGAATGGGCGCCGCTGCTGCCGCATATCGCCCGCGAGATGTGGGGCACGATGGGCCGTCTGGCCGCCGTGCCGGTCGAGGATCTGGACCTTTCCTTCACCCGCCCCGCCACCCGCGAGGGCACCGCTGCGGCGGAGCTGGCCTATTGGGTCGCCAGCCTCGACAAGCATGATATCGGCGCCGAACCGATCATCCGCGCCGCCATCCGCAAGCTGGAACGCTGGCAACCGGTGGCGCAAAAGCTGGCGCTGGTGCATGGCGATTTTCGCGCGGGCAATTTCCTCTACGACGATGCGGGCAACCTCAAGGCCGTGCTGGATTGGGAAATGGCCCATTGCGGCGATCCGCTGGAGGATCTGGCCTGGAGCCTCACCCGCACCTTCTGCTTCGGCAAGGATGATCTGCGCTCCGGCCTTGCCCCGCGTGAGGAGGCGATCCGCATCTGGGAAGAGGCCAGCGGCCTCACCGCCGATCCCAAAGCGCTGTGGTGGTGGGAGCTGTTCATCTGCGTGAAGGCGCAGGCGATCTGGAACGCGGCAGCGCATGTCTGGCAGACCGGCGCCGGGCGCGAGATCATCCACGCCTATGCCGCATGGTGGCTGCGCAACGCTCAGGACAAGGCGGCGCTGGAACTGATGGAGGTCTTGTGATGAAACCCGATGTGTCCATGGCCGCGCATGAGCTGGCCCGCCGCCTGCGTGAGGATCTGCTGCCGGAACTTGCCGGATTTCATGCCAATGTCGCGGCGATGGGCGCGGCGATGCTGGAGATGATCGGCGATGAGTGGGACGGCGCCGCCGCCCGCCTCGTTGCGGAAAACCGCGCGATGCGGGCGCTGTTCGGGCGTGCCGGAGCGCTGCTGGACGATAAGGATCTGACGCAAGCCTCTCAGGGCGAGGACGAGGATTTGCGGATCAGCGCCTTGACCGCCGCCAATGATGCCCTGCGGGCGCGGCTGACCGATGTGCAGACTCATGTCGAACATGCGGACAGGAAAGAGCTGGCATCGCTGGAAACAGCAATCTGGGATGTTCTGCGCGACAGTGTCGCGTCTCGTCAGATCCGGTCGGCCAATTTCTGATGTTCAGTCCGGGCCGACGTTCTATCGATAATCAATGAAACTGGTTCGAATAGCGTGACACCAGCGCCGCACGATTATGGATACCCAGCTTGCGATAGATACGGCGCAGATGGTTCTCCACCGTATATTCGGAAATACCCAGCCGCCATGAGATTTCCTTGTTGCGCAGCCCCTGACAGATCATCGCGGTGATCTGGGATTCGCGCTGAGCCAGCACGGGCAGCGCCTCTGTGCTGGGGGCCAGAATGCGGCGGCCGCCTTCCTGAGCCAGCATCTGTTCGAACAGGCCTTCGATCACCAGTTCGCTCAGCTCGGTTGTCCAGCTTTCCAGAGTCTGCATGGGCACCTCGCTGCCATGGCGGCGATTCGCATGGCGGTGAAGACCGATGATCAGGCTGACCTGAGAGCTGATCCGTCGCCCCAGCGCGCCCGTCACCACCAGCCCGTGATGGTTGAGAAAGGCGTGATAATCGCGATGCTGCTCGGCCTGAAGATCGAGCCGCGCATCGCCCCAGCGTACGAAACCCGGGCCGCGTTCGGCCTGCTGGCGGCGCGTCAGGGCCACGAAAGGGTCACTGCGGAACAGTCGGTGATGGCTGTAGGCATATTGCGCCTCGCTGCTGACCGCCACGTGGTGGAGGTAGGAGACGCTGCCCTCATCGCTGGCATGGTCACAGAAGAAGATCGAGGCCGTGTCCAATCCACAGCCGGCGATAAGCCGCTCGGTAGCCTCGGCGATAGCCCGGTTCAGGCGCATGGCATTCTCCCGATGCCGGCGGTTTTTGGTGCCGGTCATGTGGGTGCAGACGATAAGGCCAAAAGCAGGATCGTCAAACAATTTCATCGCAAGGCGATCGCAGGGCGCTCTGTGCTGGATTTTATCCTGTCAGCGCCACATCTTGCCGGTCGATGGCACAGGCAAAAGCCTCAAAACCGACCATTCATGGCGTTTCATGATGCGAATCACCGCGCCCGAAGCGCGAAACATCACCCCTTCCAGCACGCCCGCTTCCACCCCCTTTCACCCCGCCGACGGATTTCCGTTAATTGCCAAATACCGGTGATTTGCGTCAATTTCACCCCATCAGCAGGAATGAGAGTTGCAATCCGGCGCGGCTGAGCATAGAAAATGCCATGCGATGTTGTCTGACGATTTCATCGATCAAAATATGACCCCACAAGCGGGCTCAGGAAAGAACGAGAGCGGGATGAGCAGCCAGGCAGACCATCATCAGGCAGATCGGGGGGCCGCTATACAAGGCCTGACCTACGCCAGCATTCTGGAGGCGAACAACGCCATCCAGACCATCGGCGACGACACCTATTGGCTGTGCGTCACGCGCACGGTGCAGGAATCCAAACTGTTTCCCGTGCCCGCCTATATGTTGCTGTCCTATCTGATGTGTTTCTACCGCTATCCGGCCCTGCTCCGAAAGATCGAGGCCGCCATGCCCGCCGAGGAGATCGGCGACCGCGCCCGCGGCATGGGCGCCAAATTCGGCAATCTGCCGGGCTGGGGCATGGTCACCTTCTATCTGCTGGGCCGCGAGATGCTGATCAACTTCGGCATGCTGCGCCCGGAAGATGCGGCAGAGGATGTGGTCTATGTCCTCGATTTCTGGCGCCGCTTCAAACTCTCGCAACAGCGCGAGGACGGCCATCTCAACGCCCGCGAATTCGGCCAGCGCGTGCAATTGTTGCCCGAACGCCGCGTGCAGATCTTCCATGCCGATGCCCATCGCTGCAGCAATGGCGACAGGCTGCACAAGGCGGCTCACGGCTTTCTGGCCGCTGTCTCGCAATATGGCTTCATGATCAGCTGCGAAAGTCGGGTGACGCTCAACAACTCCGGCCCCTATCGCCTTGCCGAAGGCCGTGAGCTGATCGTCCGCGATTTCACCGATCTGGCACAGGGGGACTATCCCTGGCTCGATGGCGTGGGCGCCCCCATTCCCTACAACAATCTGACCGTGACGATGGAAGTGGCCGACTGCCATTTCTATCTGATGGACGATTGGGGCAGCTTCGAATCCCGCCCGGAATTCACCGCCGACAAGCTGGTCGGCGTGGGGCTCTACACCTCCGATGTGCTGTCGGACGGTTATATGCCGATTGGCATGGAGTCCCCGGACAAGCTGGCCGAAACCTTCGAACATCTCACCGAAACCATCCGCGCCGCCATTGCCGCTTTGTGGAAGCGCGTGGCAGGCTGGAGCCGCGATGAAATGATGGATGCGGGCGCCATCGTCTATTTCTCGATGATCAAGGATTTCGCCCATGTCGCAGGGGTTTACGACCACGACGATTGGATGACCATCGACCCGCGCGCCGAGCGTTTCCGGCCCCTGCTCAGCGATGAATTCGGGCGCGATTTTCTGGGCGAAATGGTGGGTCTGGTCGATCTGCCCAGCCAGCAGCTGCCCGAACACACGATGATGCAGCATAACAATCTGCCGCGCCGCTACCTCAGCCATATCCCCTTCACCGCTGCCCAGGGCGAGGGCACGCCGCAAAGGCCGGATATCCTGCCCGGCACCTCCAGCCATGGCACCAAGCTGGACAGCTACACCACCACGCAAGGCACGCTGACGCTGGCCGAGTACAACGCCCGCGCCCGCGCCAATCAGCCCGCGCAGATGGCCACGCGCTATCGCTGGCTGAGCGACACATGGTTGAAATGGAACCAGAACGATCCGCGCGCCGATGAACTCTACCGCCTCGAACAGCGCCAGTCCCGCCTGCTCAGGGAGAAGGGCATCGGCCTGACCACCGCCGACATCGAGGCCCTGCGCGGCAAGGCCTGACAGGCCCGCCGCGCCCGCCCATCACGCCTGACAAGGAAAAGCCGACATGACCCAGCCACGCGACAATGAGGATCTGGAAGCCCTGATCCGCCAGTTCCAGGGGTCGGATCTGGAAGAACTGCATATCAAGGCCGCCGGACTGGAGCTGTTCCTTGCCCGCGATCCGCAAGCCCGGGCGCCATGGGATGGCGGGGCACATGGCGAGGCCACCGCTGCCCCCACCCCACAGGCCGCCCCCCAATCCGCAACCAGCACGCCATCCCCTGCCCCCGCGCCTGCCAACGCGCCCGGCGCAGCCCCGGTGCCCGAAGGCTTTGCCGTGATCCGCGCGCCTTATCTGGGCACGTTCTACCGCGCCCCCAAACCCGGCGAACCGATCTTCTGCGACATCGGCGACACCGTCGAACCCGGCGCCGACCTGTGCCTGGTGGAAGTGATGAAACTCTTCACCGCCGTGCGCGCCGAGGCCAAGGGCGTCGTGCGCCATATCTACGCCAAGGACGGCGATATGGTCAGCGAAGGCCAGCCGCTCTTCGCCCTCGAACCGGTGGACTGAGCCATGGCTCTCACACGCCTCTTCATCGCCAACCGGGGCGAGATCGCCCTGCGCATCGCCCGCGCGGCGCAGGCACTGGGCATCGAAACCGTGCTGGGCGTCTCGGACGCCGACCGCGACAGCGCCGCCGCGCGCGCCGTCACCCGCACGGTGGTTCTTGGTCCCAGCCCCGCCGCGCAAAGCTATCTCGACCCCGAACTGGTGGTCCATGCCGCGAAGGAAACCGGCTGCGACGGGCTTCATCCCGGCTATGGCTTCCTTTCCGAACGCGCCATTCTGCCGCGCCTCTGCGCGGCCCATGGCATCGCCTTCGTCGGCCCCGATGCCGAGACGATCGAGGCGCTGGGCGACAAGATCCAGGCCCGCGCCATGGCCCGCGCGGCGAATGTCCCCCTTGTCCCCGGCAGCGATTCCATCGCCAGCGCGGCGGACGCCGTGCGCGTCGCGGAAGAGATCGGCTATCCGGTGCTGCTCAAGGCCTCGGCGGGCGGCGGCGGGCGCGGCATGGTCATCGCCCATACGCGCACCGAAGTGGAGGCCGGCTTCACCCGCGCCAGCGCTGAGGCCGAAAGCGCCTTTGGCGACGGCACGCTGTTCATGGAATGCTTCGTGCCCCGCGCCCGCCACGTCGAGGTGCAGCTGATGGGCGACGGCACCGGCAAGGTGCTGCATTTCGGCGAGCGTGACTGCTCGGTCCAACGCCGCTATCAAAAGCTGGTTGAGGAAGCCCCCTCCGCCGCCATGCCCGAGGCCCTGCGCCGGCAGTTGCACGCCAGCGCCGTCGCGCTGGCCTCCAGCGTCAACTATCGCGGCGCGGCGACGGCGGAATTCCTCTATGATGTCGACCGTCAGGAAATCTACTTTATCGAGGTCAACGCCCGCATTCAGGTGGAACATCCGGTCAGCGAGGCGGTCACCGGCGCCGATCTGGTGCAATGGCAATTGCGCATCGCCGGGGGCGAAACGCTCACCATCGATCAGTCCGACATCGCGGTGACAGGCCATGCCATCGAATGCCGCATCAATGCGGAAAACTGGCAGCGCGGCTTTATCCCCTCGCCCGGCACGATCACCCGCTGGGCCCCGCCCGAAGCCGCGCATATCCGCCTCGACACCCATATGCGCGCGGGCGCGACGATCCCGCCCTATTATGACTCGATGATCGGCAAGCTGATCGTCACGGGCGATACCCGCGCTCAGGCCATCGAACGGCTGGAGGCGGCGCTGGCCAGCTTCAGCGTGGAGGGCGTGCCCACCACCATCGGCCTGCACCAGCAGATCACCGCCCATCCCGACTTCAAGGCCAACACCATTCACACACGCTGGCTGGAGCAGGCGCTCCTGCCCGCCCTCGACACAGCAAAGGGCTGAAACCCATGGCTCACATCCGCTTTCTCGATGAAACCTGCCGCGATGGCCAGCAGAGCCTGTGGGGCATGCGCATGCAGGCGGGGCAAGCCTATCCCGTGCTGCCCATTATCGACAAGACCGGCTATTCCACCATCAGCCTTGCCGGTTCCTCGCTGTTCGAGGTGCTGGTGCGCCATTGTCAGGAAGACCCCTGGGCGGGCTTCGATCTGATGATGAGCCAGATCCGCCAGACGCCGGTGCGCGGCGGCATCCGCTCCAACGGTTCGGTGACCTTCGGCTTCACGCCGGATTGCCTGATGGATCTGTGGATGGAGCGGCTCTGCGTCCACGGCGTGCGCAGCTGGTGGATTTACGACGTGCTGTTCAACATCGACAAGATGACGCGTCTGGCCAAACTGTCCAAGAAGTATGACTGCAAGGTGGCGGGGACGATGCTCTTCACCCTCTCGCCCGTGCATGACGACGCCTTCTGGGCCGACAAGGCCGCGAAACTGGCCGCCATCCCCGAAATCGACAGCCTGCTGCTGTACGATACCGGCGGCGTGCTGGACCGCGAAAGGATCAAGACGCTGGTCCCCGCCATCGTCGCCAATGCGGGCGGCAAGCCGGTGGAAATGCATTCCAACAACATGCTGGGCCAGTCGGCCAAGGCCTATTGCGACGCGGTGGAGTTCGGCGTTTCGGTGCTGCACACCGCCGCACGCTCCATGGCCAATGGGCCGTCGATCCCCTCCATCGACGCCATGGTCAAGAACATGGAGGCGCTGGGCCATACGCATGATATCGACACATCGCTGCTGCCCCCGGTCTCGGATCACTTCCGCCGCGTGGCCAAGGCGGCGGGCTATCTGCATGACCAGCATTACGAATATGACGTCACCTCGCTGACCACCCAGATCCCCGGCGGCATGATGGGCACGCTGCGCAACCAGCTGATCCAGCAGAACATGCTCGACAAGCTGCCGGTGGTGCTGGACGAGGTCGCCGCCGTGCGCCGCGAGCTGGGCTATCCCGGCATGGCCACGCCCTTCGCGCAGCTGGTCGGCACGCTGGCGGTGCTCAACATCGTGACCGGCAAGCGCTATTCGGCGGTGCCCGACGAGGTGATCCAATATGCCGCCGGTTACTATGGCGAGCCCCCCGCCCCCATCGATCCCGAGGCGCTGGACCGCATCATGTCGGCCCCGCGCGCGAAGGACATCGTCAACAACCCGCCGCCCCAGCCCGATCTGGCCGAACTGAAGCGCCAGCATGGCACGGAGGATGAGGACGAGCTGATCCTGCGCGCGCTGGTCCCCGCCGCCGATATTGCCCGCATGCGCAAATCCGGCCCGCCCGCGCGCGATTTTCCGATGCTCTCCTCGCCCGAGCTGGCGCAGGTGGAAAAACTGATGCGCGTCGCCACGGCTCCGCTGGTCCGGCTGAAGACCGAGGGGCTGGAGGTTGCGATCAAACGCTGAAAGGCCGGTTTCCCATGCGCATGATCGACTTCTTCGACCGGGGCGCCCGCAACGCCCCAAACCGCCCCTGCATGGTCAGCGACCTTGGCGTGAGCACCTATGCAGAGGTGCGCGCCAGATCGAACCGCATCGCCCATGCGCTAATCGCCGACGGCTTTGCCGCTGGGGCGCATGGCGCAGTGCTGTCAGGCAATGATCCGGTGGCTTTCGAGGCGATCCTTGGCATTTTGCGCGCCGATGGCGTGTGGACCATGGCCAATGCCCGCGCCTCGCTGGATGAGAACGCCTTTCTGCTCGACCTGCTCGATGTCGACACGCTCTTTATCCATACCGACATCGCCGAGCGCATCGCCCGCTTCCGCCGCGATTGCCCCAAAATCCGGCGCTATGTCACCATCGACCAGCCCCACCCCGAGGCCGACGCCTTTCTGGGCGACTGGCTGGCGCAGGCCAGCGATGGCGATGTCCCCCAGCGGCGCGAAGGCAGACCCGAAGAGCTGGCCTTTCTGGCCAACACCGGCGGCACCACCGGTGCCCCGCGCGGGGTGATGCTGACCAATCTGGTGTGGCAGTCGCTGGTCTCCAGCCTTGTCGCCTCGATGCCGATGAAGGCCCCGCCGGTCAATCTGGTGGCTGCCCCCATGACCCATGCCGCAGGGCCGTTGGCGCTGGCCAGCATGGCGCTTTCGGGCACGGTCGTGGTGCTGCCCCAGTTCGAGGCGGGCGCCGTGCTGGAGGCCATCGAGCGCCATGGCGTCACGTATATGTTCCTGCCGCCCACGGCGATCTACATGCTGCTGGCCCATCCCGAGGCGCGCGCGCGCGATCTCTCCAGCCTCGAATACATCTCCTATGCCGGGGCGCCGATGTCTCAGGACCGGCTGAAGGAGGCGATCGAGGTTTTCGGCCCGGTGATGAACGCCAGCTTCGGCCAGACTGAGGCGCCGATGTGCGTCACCGCCATGCCGCCGCATCAGCATCTCAATGCTGCGGGAGACCTCGCCCACCCCGGCTCTTGCGGGCAGGCCAATCTGCTCTCCCGCGTCGAGATCATGAATGACGAAGGCCAGTTGCTGCCCCCCGGCGAGCGGGGCGAAATCGTGGTGCGCGGACCTTTGGTGATGGCCGGCTATTACAAGAACCCGCAGGCCACGGCGGATGTCTCGCGCTTTGGCTGGCATCACACCGGCGACATCGGTTATCGTGACGATCAGGGCTGGTTCCATATCGTGGACCGCAAGAAGGACATGATCATCTCGGGCGGCTTCAACGTCTATCCCGCCGAGGTGGAGCAGGCCTTGCAGGCCCATCCCGCCGTGCAGGATTGCGCCGTCTTCGGCATTCCCGACGACAAATGGGGCGAGCAGGTGACCGCCGTGGTCGAATGCCGCGCAGGCGTGGAACCACCGCCAGTGGAGGATCTGATCGCCTTCGCCCGTGAAAGGCTGGGCGCGGTGAAAACGCCCAAGCAACTGACCTATACGCCCGCCCTGCCGCGCTCTCTGGCGGGCAAGGTGCTGCGTGCGGCTTTGCGCAAGCCCTATTGGGACAACCGGGAAAGGGCAATCTGATGCGCGCCGTCGACATCATCGGCGTGGGCATGACGCCCTTTGGCCGCCACCGCGACCTGACCTATTCGCAGCTCTCGCAAAATGCCGTGCGCGAGGCGCTGGAGGATGCGGGCATCGCGCCGTCCGCGCTGGACACCACGATCTTTTCCAGCGTGGTGCAGGCTTTTGTCGCGGGCGAAATGTCGATCCCGGGCGAATATGCGTTGCGCCCGCTGGGCATCACCGGCGTGCGCGCCTTCCATGTCGAGGCGGCCTGCGCCAGCGGCACCATGGCGGTGCATCTGGCCTATGACCTGATCCGCACCGGCCTGGCCGATGTGGTTCTCGCCGTGGGGGCCGAGAAGCTCTACACCGAGGATCGCGCCAAGAAATTCGCTGTGTTCCAGCAGCCGCTCGATATCGGCGTGGCGCAGGCCTATCTGCAGGCCACCGAGGGGCGTCTGGCCCCCGTGCCGCCAGAGAAGGACCAGCCCAGCCCCAATGTGCTGATGGAGGCCTATGCCGCGCAGGCCCGGCTGCATATGGCCACCTATGGCTCGCACCCGGAGCATTTCGCCGCGATCAGCGCCAAGAACCACGGCCATTCGGTGCATAATCCCCTCTCGCAATACCGCCATGCGATGAGCATGGAGGAGGTGCTGGCCGCCCCAACCGTGGCATGGCCACTGACCGTGCCCATGTGCGCGCCGATCAGCGACGGGGCCGCCGCCGCCATCCTCTGCGCCGCCGAGGTGACAGGCAGGCTGGGGGCCGCCGCGCCGGTGCGCATTCGGGCCTGCCGCTCGCTGTCGGGCAGCGACCGGGATGCGGCGGATTACGCCAACCATGTGTCGGCGCGGGTCGCCGCGCTGGCCTATGCCGATGCGGGCGCGGGCCCGCAGGATTTCGATCTGGCCGAGGTGCATGACGCCTCCTCCTCTGGCGAGGCGATCCAGATCGAGGCCTTGGGCCTTGCCCCTCCCGGCGAGGCAGGCTTGAGGGCCTTGGCGGGAGAGCTTTCGCTGGGCGGGCGACTGCCGGTCAATGTCTCGGGCGGGCTGGTCTCGAAAGGCCATCCGCTGGGCGCCAGCGGTCTGGCGCAGATCCACGAACTGGTCACCCAGCTGCGCGGGCGCGCGGGCACAAGGCAGGTGGCAGGCGCAAGGCTGGCCGTGGCGGAGAACTCTGGCGGCTTTTATGGCGTGGAAGATGCCATGTCCTGCGTCACCATCCTGAGCGTCTAGCGGGGGGCCTTACCCCCGCCCCGCAACGGCAAAGGCGCTTTCCGCCAGCAGATCGAGCGTGGCGCGCGTTCCGGCGAAATGTTTGCGCACGGCCCGCTCCGCCTTGCCCGCATCGTTTTCCGCCACAGCCTCAGCGATCTTGATATAGCCTCTGGCGTGGCGGCGGTGCTGCTCCTTGGTCTGCACCGTGCTGAACTGGGCGCGGAACAGATCGGTCCGCGCCAGAGGGATCACCCGGCCCAGCTCGCTGTTGCCGCCCATCTCGATCAGGTGATCGTAGAAACGGCGGCGGCTTTCCAGATAGGCCGCGCGCCCGCCGGTTTCGCTGTGCCGCACCAAAGTCTGCGCCTCTTCGCGCAGGGCGGCATGGGCCTGCGCATCGTGGCAATGGAGCGCCGCCAGCCGCGCCGCCAGCGTGCAGAGCGGCTCCAGCACATCGAGCAGGTCGCTCACCCCCTTGCGGTCGAGCGCGGCGATGAACGCCCCGCGAAACCGCGAGAGGGTGACGATCCCATCGGCATTGAGTTGCTTCAGCCCTTCACGCAGAGACCCCCGGCTGACCCCGAAACGCTGGGTCAGATCGGCCTCGACCAGATGCTGCCCCGGCACGAGCTGCCCCGCGCGGATGCAATAGGTCAGCCCCTCGGTCACCGCCATGATCGTGTCGCGCGCGCCGACGGTGGTGGCTTCGCTGTCGTCGGCAGCAGTGTCGGAAGGTGTGGCAGTCATCTCGGCTTTCATAGCTTTTTTCTCTTATATGCAGGCATCGGCGGCGGCAAGCACCGGCCCCAGGCTTCCAGCCTCGGCGCCAAAGACGGTTTCGAGTCCGGACAGCGCCTGATGGCGCGTCAGGTCCAGCTGCATCGGCGTGATCGAAATCGCGCCATGCGCCACGGCATGCAGATCGGTGCCCTCCACCAGCTCGGTCGGCTGAGGGCTGATCTTGACCCAGAAATAGGGCACGGTGCGCTCATCGACCCGGCGCACCGGCAGGAAGCCGCCGGGCTGGCGCTGCCCCTGCCGGGTGATGCGGATGCCGGTGATCTGCTCGGGCGGCAGGTTGGGAATGTTGACATTGGCAAAGCTGCCGGGCGCCCAGCTCTGACCCAGCAACTGCGCGAGAATCCCCGGCAGATGCGCCGCCGAGGCATCCCAATGCGTGTCCGCCCCATAGGAGCGCATCTGGCTCAGCGCGAAGGAGGGAATGCCCAGCAGCGCGCCTTCCTTGGCGGCGGCGCAAGTGCCGGAATAATGCACATCCTCGGCCAGATTGGGCCCGGCGTTGATGCCGGAGAGCAGAATGTCGGGCTTGCGGCCTTCCAGAAAGGTGTTGATGCCCAGCAGGGCGCAATCGGTGGGCGTGCCGCGCACGGCGAAATGGCGCTCGTCGCGCTGGATGTAGCGGATCGGCTGCGAGATGGAGATCGCCTGCCCCGCGCCCGAACGCTCCTCATCGGGGGCCACGACCCAGACATCGTCGGTGAAGGTGAGCGCGATCTCTTCGAGCAGCTTTATGCCGGGCCCATCGATCCCGTCATCATTCACGATCAGCACGCGTTTGTCGTGCAGGGGCTTTTGCGATGCGCTCATGGACGGCTTTCCTTCCCTTTGGCTGATAGCACTTTATCGTCGTTGATGTAAAATCGTCGGGCAAACTTGTCCGTCGATTTCGTGATTCGCTTGACAGATGTTGTCGCACAATTTTATCAGACAATCACCACACAGAAAATCGTCAGTCGCCACAGAGTCCCATCCATGGGAAAACAGGTGAAACAAGACGTGGAGAGCGCTGAAATGGCCCGATTGCCCATCGATGGGATGCATGCAGCATTCCCGCCCGCCAGCCCTGTCGTCGAGGCGACTCTGGCGCTTTTGCACCAGAGTGTGCGCCGCAAACTGGCCGCCCATATCGCGGCAGGCGGCAAGGGATTTGACGATTTCGTCTTCGCACAGACCGACTCGGCGCAGGATTGCGGCATCTCGCAAGCCGATGTGGCGGCGGTGGAAGCCGCCCTGCTGGAAAGCGGCCATCGCTTCGACTGGTCGGCGGCGATCTCGCTGGCCGAACGCCCGGAAATCTACAAGGGCGGCAGCGGCGGCGCCGATGCCGTCACCTTCGACCACCCCGACGCCATCACCGCCCCAGCCGATGCCGAAGGCCGCACCCTCTGCGGTCAGGGCGACAATGTGGTGCGCCACAACGCCAACATCACCGGCACCGCACGCTACATCCGCAGCAATGAACGCGTGCTGGCCTGGCTGGCCGATGGCGTGCCCGCCGGCACCATCGCCATCATCGACGATTCGGGTGGCACGCTCACCGCGCCCATTCTCGAACAATTTGCCGGGGTGCTCTGCGCCGGCGGCACGGTGCGCTCGCATCTGGGCATTCTCAGCCGCGAATATGGCATCCCCTGCTTCATGAACAGCAAGCTTTCGGGGATCGCCGATGGCGACACCGTCTGCATGGAGGCTTCCGCCGCGCCGCGCACCACGGAGGATTACCAATCGGGCACCGACCGCACCGGACGGGTGTGGAAACTGGCGGGAGAGCAGTGATGGACGCAAGACATCTGGCCCTGCACGGCCTTGCCATCAAGCGCTATGCCGGGGCCGAGGCCGTGGCGGAGCTGACCGGCCTGTCGCCCGCCTCCGCAGAGGCGCAACTGGCTCAGGCTCTGGCCACGGGGCGCGCGGTCGAAACGCGCGGCGCCTTCAGCCTCACGCCTCTGGCCCGCGTGGCGCTTCAGGCCAGCTATGACCGCATCTTCGCCCCCCTGCGCGAGGACAAGGGCTTTGCCGAGGCCTATCACGGTTTCGAGCGGATCAACCCCGACCTCAAGCAGGTCATCACCGACTGGCAGACCATCGAGCTGCGCGGCGAAAGGCGCGCCAACGATCACAGCGACCAGGCCTATGACGACCGCGTGATCGACCGCCTCGGCACTCTGCATGAACGCGCCGAGCCGGTGCTCTCCGGTCTGGCCAGCGCCCTGCCGCGCATGGCGATCTATGGTCGCAAGCTGGAGGCCGCGCTTGACCGCGCCGAGGGCGGCGACATCGCCTGGGTCAGCGACATTCACCGCGACAGCTATCACACCGTGTGGTTCGAACTGCATGAGGATCTGCTGCGCATCATGGGCCGCGAAAGGGTCGAATGATGACACATGACTGGACATTGAAGCTGGATGGCTCGGCCATGCCCGACCGGGCGCTGGTGGGCGGGAAGGCCTGGTCGATTGCGCGCATGCTCTCGATGGGGCTGACCGTGCCCCCCGCTTTCGTCATCACCACCAAAGCCTGCGCCGCCTATCAGAGCAGCGGCCTGCCCGAGGGGCTGGAAGCCGAAATAGCCGAGGGTCTGGCCTGGCTGGAGGCCGAAACCGGGCGGCAGTTCGGGGGTGGTCAGGCGCCGCTGCTGCTGTCCGTGCGCTCGGGCGCGGCGATTTCCATGCCGGGGATGATGGATACGGTGCTCAATCTGGGCATCACCGAAGCCACCGAGGCGGCGCTGGCCGCCGAAACCGGCCAGAGCGCTTTCGCGCGGGACACCCATCGGCGCTTTCTGGAACTCTATGCCAGCATCGTGCTGAAAACGCCGGTGCATCTGGAAGAGGGCGCCACCCCGGCCCAATGGCGCGACACCATCTCCCAAGCCGCCGGGCAGGCTCTGCCCGACGACCCGCGCGCCCAGCTGCTGGCCGCCGTGCGCGCCGTCTTCGACAGCTGGAACAGCCGCCGCGCCCGCAAATACCGCCAGCACAATGGCATTGCCGACGATCTGGGCACCGCCGTCACCCTGCAGGTGATGGTCTTCGGCAATCTGGATGCCGACAGCGGCACCGGCGTCCTCTTCAGCCGCAATCCGCTGACCGGCGCCCGCGCGCCTTTCGGCGAATATCTGCCTCAGGCACAGGGCGAGGATGTGGTCTCGGGCAAGTTCACCCCGCTGCGTCTGGAAGCCATGCATGAGCGGGTCGGCGCGGCCCATGACCAGCTGCTGATCGCCAGCGAAAGGCTGGAGGCGGACTCGCGCGATATGCAGGATATCGAGTTCACCGTGCAGAAGGGGCGGCTCTATCTGCTTCAGGCCCGCTCGGCCAAACGCGCGCCCGAAGCGGCCGCGCGCTGCGCTGTCGAGATGGTGCATGAAGGCCTCATCACCCAGAGCGAAGCGCTCGACCGGGTGACGCCCGAACAGGCCCGCGAATTGCTGCGCCCCCGTCTGGCCGAGGGCGCGACGGCAGGGCTGCAGGCTGTCGCCACGGGCGAAGGCGCCTGCCCCGGCGTGGCCAGCGGCCTCGTGGTGACCAGCCCGGACGAGGCCGAACGCCGCGCCGCAGCGGGCGAGGCGATCATTCTGGCCCGCGAGACCACCAGCCCCGACGACATCCACGGCATGATCGCGGCCAAAGCGATCATCACCGCGCAAGGCGGCGCCACCAGCCATGCGGCGGTGGTCAGCCGGGCGCTGGGCCGCCCCTGCGTGGTCGGCTGCGGCACGGGCGTGCTGGCGCTGGCCGGGCAGGTGGTGACTATCGATGGCGAGGGCGCCGTCTATGCCGGAGCCCTGCCCATGGTGGCGCCGCGCGCCGAGGAGCACCCCTTCCTCGGGCAATTGCTGGCATGGGCCGCGCAGGCGGGCAATGACAAATTCACCACCCAGCCCGCCGAGGCCGATCTGAAAACACTGGGAGCGGTCCATGACTGAAACAGCCCATCCCTTCCATGAAGCCCGCGCCCTGCTGCGCCAGTTCCAGCACAGCAAGGCCCGCAGCTGCCATATCCGCACCGAGGCGCTGGAGATCTTCTTCTCCCGCGATGCGTCTCACCGTGCCCCGGCCCGGGCCGCGCCACCGGCAAAGCCTTCAACCGCCAGTGCTCTGGCCGCGCCCCATCTGGCCACGGTGGTCGATCTGGCGGCTGTCGGCAGTCAGGTGCGCGCCGGTGAGGCGGTCGGGCAGTTGCGCGTGCTGGACCGTCAGGCACCCTTGCTCGCCGCCAGCGATGGCATCGTGGCCGAGCAGCATGTCGCCCCCGGCGCGCTGGTGGAATACGGCCAGACCTTGCTGACGCTGCACGGATGACGCCGGACGAGCTGCTCGCCCGCGAGGCCATCCGCCACTGCCTGCTGCGCCATTTCCGCGCCGTCGACCGGGGTGATGAAGCGCTGGAACGTACCGCCTTCTGGCCCGATGGGCAGTATCTGGGCGGGCCGGTGGCGGGGCCTGCCAGCGACTTCGTCGGCCCGCTTTTCGGCCTGCTGGGCAGCTGCTTCGAGCGGGTGATGCATTCCGTCACCAACATGCTCATCACAGTCTCGGGCGACAGCGCGCTGGTCGAGGCCTATGCCACCGGCTGGCAGCTGCTGGCCGATACGCCGGAGGTGCTGGAAGGCGTGCTGGGCCCGGCCATGCTGGCAGATCTGGCGCCGGGCGCGCGGTATGAACTGCTGATCGGCGCGCGCTATGCCGTCGAGATGGCGCGGCGCGAGGGCGAGTGGCGTATCCTCACCATGCAACCGATCATCGAATGGACCCGCGTGCAGCAACAGGCCGGGATCACAGAGGGTGGCCTTCCCGCCGCCATGCCCACCGTGCCACTGCGCCATGCCGGGGACGCCAGCTATTTCGCAGGCCGCTTCCAGCCCTGAGCGCCTGACGGAAAGCCGTCTCTGGGTCTTGCCTGCCAGATCGCGCACCATCGGGCGCAACGACAGCAGGAGCTTGGACAGATGAATGTGCTGGTGATGGGCGGCAACCGCTATATCGGGCTGCGACTGGTGGAAGAGCTGGTGGCGCAGGGCCACAAGGTCACCGTGCTCAACAGCCATGAGGTGCCGCTGCCCGCAGGTGTCACCCGCCTGCATGGGCAGCGCCATGAAGCGGGCGTGCTGGAACGCCTGCTGGGCCCGCTGCGTGACAGTTTCGACGCCGTGTTCGACAACACCGCCTACACGCCCGACCATCTGCGGCCGATGCTCGATCTGTTTCGCGGGCGGGTGAAGCATTTTGTCTTCACCTCCTCCATCGCGGTCTATGAGCTGGCCGCCGCCCAGCCGGTGGGCGAAGACAGCGCGGTCGGCAAGGATGCGGCCACGGCGCTGTATGGCGCCTATGCGGCGGGCAAGGTGGCCTGCGAGGCGCTGCTGGCGCAAGAATACGCCGAAAACGGCCTGCCCTTCACCGCCCTGCGCGTCGCCCATACCTGCGGCCCGATGAGCCCCGCCGTCACGCGCGAACCCGGCACCTTCAAGCGGCTGGAGGAAGGGCGCCCCCTGCTGATCGCGGGCAAGGTGGAGGCGATGGTCCATTTCATCCACACCGGCGATGCGGCGCGCGCGCTTTGCGCGGTGCTGGGCAAGCCTGTGGCGGCGGGGCAGACCTACAATGTGGCGGGCGGGCAGTTTTCCAGCATTGCCGGTTACATGCAGCTGATGGCGCAGGCGGTGGGCGTGTCGCCGCAGATCATCCGCATGCCCGATGATCTGCCCGAAGATTTACGCTCACCCATCGTGCATTGGCTGGAGGCGAGCCGGGGCTCCATGGTGTTCGACATCGCCAAAATCCGCCGCGATCTGGGCTGGGAACCGCAGATGACGCTGGCGGAAGGTCTGGCCGATTCCTACCGCTGGTTCCGCGAGGGCGGGCGCGAGCGTTACACCTATGATTTCAGCGCCGACGATGCCATTCTTGCCGCCCTCGCCCAGCGCGGCGGCGGGCATCAGGATGGCCCGGCGCGCATCGTGCGGCGCGACCAGCTCGATACGCTGCAGAACCTTTAGAGGTCGGGGCGCACCAGCACCTTCACATCGCCCCCGCCCCGCGCCAGAGCATCGAAAGTGGCGTCCAGGTCGCCCAGCCCCACCTGTCGGCTGACCATGGCGGCAAGGTGGCCCGGCGCCCTGGCGATCATCGCCAGCGCCTCGCCAAATTCGGCGGGCGAATAGGCGAAGACAAAATGCAGGCACAGGCCCTTTTGCAGCAGGAAGGCCGGTTCGATGCGGTCGTCATCCTTGCAGGTGCCGATGCCGATGATCGTCGCCCCCACCGGAGCGCCCCTGGCAATGCCCATCAGCAAGCCCGGCTTGCCCACACAGTCGAAGATCACCGCCCGGCTGCGCCGCCGCGTGACCGGGTCCACCGCCATCGCATCGGAAAGGCCCACCGGCAGCCCCTGTCCGGCCCACCATCGGTCATTGCCGGGATCGTCAGGAGCCGTGACCACATCGGCGCCCAGTTGCTCGGCCAGCGCGCGACGGGCGGGATCGGGCTCGATGGCGATCACCGGCCCCAGCCCCAGAGCCTTCAGCCGCGCGATCACGAAAAGCCCCACCGGGCCGCAGCCCACCACGCCAAAGGCACAGTCCTTATCCGGGCGGGCCGCCGCCACAGCGTGCACCGCCACGGCCAGCGGCTCGGTCAGGGCAGCCAGATCGTCGTCCACCACATCGGGCACGGGCAGAGCGCTGGCCTCATCGATCAGCATCATCTCGGCGAAAGCGCCATTGTAGGCATTGGAATAGCCCAGCAGCTGCAAGCCGCCCCGCGCATCCTGCAGAAAGGGCAAGGCCACCAGCCGCTGCCCTTTGGCAAACTTGCGGGCATCCTTGCCTCTATCCAGCACCTCGCAGACGAATTCGTGCCCCATCACCACGGGCTGGGCCGGGTCCATAAAGCCGCGAAAACCGGCGCGATGCAGCACATCGCACAGATGCGGCGCGTCCTTGCGGATGGAGAGATCGCTGCCGCAAATCCCGCAGGCAATGGGGCGCACCAGCAGATGCCCCGCCCCCGGCGACGGTTCTGCCAGCCGCTGAATAGAAAAACGCCCTTCATGGAACAGCGCTGCACGCATAAACCTTGCCTCCCGATGATCCGAATGTCGCGCGGAGGCGCTCACACCGGATCGAGGAAGCCCTGCAGCCCATAACGCTGATGCGGGCCGACGATATATTGCTCCAGCACACCCACGCCCACCTGATCGCCGCAGGTCGCTCGGACGACCTGCTGCACATGCATGAACTGCGGCGCGTTGCGGTCGATCTCGTTGATGTTCCAGCTTTCCAGCGTGTGGGCTTCCTCGCCCTTGTAGAAGCCGTGGCCCCATTCGGGGTGGTTATAGCCAGTGCCATACATGTGATAGCGCAGCAGCGGTTCGAGCAGGAAAGTCTCCTTGCGCCCGTCCCTGTAAACGGTGTCGATCTCGGCGCGGCTGATCAGGCGGCTGCCCTTGGCGAAGTCCAGACGGTGATCGCCGCAAAGCGCCGCCTCCACCTGCCCCTCATCCAGCGGATCGAAACCGCTTTGCACCGGGAAGGTTCGGAAGACCTGCGCGAATTCCTTCCAGCGCTTGCTGTCGGCATATTCGTGCTGGCCCCAATGGGTGCAGCGGTCCTGCCAGTGGATCGGGGCCCAGAGCCAGAAGAACTGCTCGGGAATGTCGCGGCTGACGCCCTGCTCGGGCTCGCCGGTCCAGCGCCAGCCCCATGAGCGGTCCTTCGTGCCATAGGTGGTGCGGATGTCGATGTCCTGCCGCTCGCCATGGACGATGATATAGCCTTCCCAACGCCCGAACTGGGTGAAGCGCTTCATCTGCGCCACGGTGCGCAGGCCCTGCTTCATATGATCGGCGGGCTCTTCATGGGCGATGGTGTTGGCGTGGAAGGTCAGATCGCATGCGAAGCCGGTGTCATTCGGCGCGACGGTGATCCGCACCGCCCGCATCGGCTCGACAATCTCATGGCGCATCGGCCCGGCGTGAAGATCGGTGCGATCCCCCCGCAACCGCCGCGAGGCGCGGAAGGAATGCTGCGTGCCATCCTTGCGCACGATGGAGACCGCGCCATCCATCACCTCGCGGTTGGGATAGGCGGCGAAGGCCACGCCGATGTAAAAATCGCCATTGAAATCATAGCCATTGTACCAATAGCGCGCATACATGTTGCGCTCCGACGAGGCGAGGTAGGACAGCGGCTCGGCGGTCTGGTGCAGCGGGTAATCGTCGAAACTGATCAGCATGGGCTTGTTCCGGAACAATGATGACCTGCCGGTTCTCGCCTGCTCAAGGCTTTGATCCAAGGGACGGAAAACCGTCCGTCAGCACCCAGCCCAGCCCCGCAGCATGGCCTCGCCATCGCCCGAGGCGCGGATGGCCCCCGCCGTGCGCGAGAAGCGCGGCGCGGGGGCGGCCTGAAGCAGCCCGTCATGCTCGACGAAACTCTGCCGCGCCACATGATGCGGATGATGGGGGGCCTCGCGCGCCGTCAGCACCGGGGCCACGCAGGCATCACTGCCCTCGAACAGCCTGACCCAATGCGCTTGCGGCTGACTGGCGAAGGTGCCGGCCAGAGCTCCGGTCAGGTCACCCCAGCGGGCTTCGTCATAGTGGGCGGCGATCATCTCCTCCAGCCCCAGCAGACGCATCATCGCGGCGAAGAAGGGCGGCTCCAGCGGGCCGACGGCCACCTCCTGCCCGTCGCTGCACAGATAGCAGCGATAGAAAGGTGCCGCGCCGCCCAGCAGATTGCGCGCCCGCTCCAGCGAGATGCGGCCCGATGGCTCAAGGCCGGTGAACATCGTCATCAGCGAGGCCACGCCATCGATGATCGCCGCATCCACCACCTGCCCCTGTCCGGACCTTTCGCGCTCCCACAAAGCCGCCAGAATCCCCGCGATCAGAAACATCGAGCCGCCGCCGAAATCGCCCACCAGATTGAGCGGCACCGCAGCGGGCTCTCCCGGCTTCCCCATCGCCGCCAATGCGCCGGACAGCGCGATATAGGTGATGTCATGCCCGGCCAGCCGCGCCCATGGCCCCTCCTGCCCCCAGCCTGTCATCCGCCCATAGATCAGGCGTGGGTTGGCGGCGCAGAGCACATCGGGGCCAAGTCCCAGCCGCTCCATCACGCCCGGGCGCATGCCCTCGATCAGCACATCGGCATGGGCCACGGCATGGGCGGCCCAGTCACGCCCCGCGCTCTGGCGGATATCGACCACCTTCACCGCGCGCCCGCGATCGGCGATGGGATTGGGCCAGCCATTGCCCCCTTCGCGGTCGATCCGCAGCACATCGGCGCCCAGATCGGAGAGCAGCATGGCGGCATGGGGGCCCGGGCCGATGCTGGCGAATTCCACCACCCGCAGCCCGGCGAGCGGCCCGCTCATCCCTGAAGGCACCCGGCCCTCAGGAACCCGGCGCTCAGGAACCCGGCAAGGCGCTGGGTGATGATCGCCTCGGCATCGCCCACCATGCGCGAGAGCAGCTCCGCGCAGGTGGGGATATCGTGGATCAGCCCCTGCACCTGCCCGGCCCAGACCAGACCGGCCTCCAGATCGCCGCTTTCCAGCGCCTGCCGCCCCTTCGCGCCCGAGACCAGCGGGCGGATATCCTCGAACACCGCTTCGGGCCGGGCGGAAATCTCCACCACCTGATTGGAGACCGGGCTGGCCGCCACCCGCCCGGTGTTGTGAAAACGGCGGAAGATCAGCTTGGTGTCACGCTCGGAATTGCCGACGATGAACTGCTTGATGCTGTCATGGATCGGCGCTTCCACCGTGGCGCAGAAACGCGTGCCCATGTTGACGCCATCGGCCCCCAGCGCCAGCGCGGCGGCCAGACCGCGTCCGTCGCCGATGCCGCCGCTGGCCAGCATGGGAATGGAAATCTGGTCCGCCGCCGCCGGGATCAGCACCAGCCCCGGAATATCGTCCTCGCCGGGATGGCCCGCGCATTCGAAACCGTCGATGCTGATGACATCCACGCCCATCTTCTGCGCGGAGACCGCATGGCGCACCGCCGTGCATTTGTGCAGCACGGTGATGCCCTGGCTCTTGAAATCATCGATATGTTCGCGCGGATTGTGGCCCGCGGTTTCCACGATGGTCACGCCGCTCTCGATGATCGCGCGGCGGTATTCGGCATAGGGCGGCGGGGTGACCGAGGGCAGGATCGTAAGATTCACGCCAAAGGGCTTGTCGGTCATTGTACGGCAGCGGTCGATCTCGCGGCGCAGATCGTCGGGCGTGGGCTGGGTCAGGGCGGTCAGGATGCCAAGGCCCCCCGCATTGGAGACGGCGGCGGCCAGCTCGGCGCGCCCCACCCACATCATGCCGCCCTGCACGATAGGGTGTTCGATCCCCAGAAGATCCGTAATCCGCGTTTTCAGGCCCATCACACCGCCTCCACAATGGTGACATTGGCGATGCCGCCGCCCTCGCACACGGCCTGCAGGCCATAGCGCAGCCCCCGCGCATGCAGCGCATGGATCAGCGTGGTCATCAGCTTGGTGCCCGTCGCCCCCAGCGGATGGCCCAAAGCGATGGCCCCGCCGTTGACATTGAGCTTGGCCGGATCGGCGCCCAGCGCCTTGGCCCAAGCCAGAGGCACCGGGGCGAAGGCCTCATTCACCTCATAGAGGTCGATGTCGTCGATGGTCAGCCCGGCCCTGGCCAGCGCCTTGCGGGTGGCCTCGATGGGTTCTTCCAGCATGATGACCGGATCGCCAGCGCTCACCGTCAGATTGACGATGCGCGCAATGGGCTTGAGATTATGGGCTTTAAGCCCCGCCTCATTGAGCACCAGCACGCCCGAAGCGCCGTCGCAGATCTGGCTGGCATTGGCCGCCGAGATCACCCCACCCTCCTGCAGCAGCTTGACCGAGCCGATGCCCTCCAGCGTGGCATCGGCGCGGATGCCCTCATCATGGCGATGCAGCCCGCCAGCCACGGCCAGCGGCACGATCTCCTTGTCGAAAGCCCCGGCCTGCGTGGCAGCATGGGCGCGCTGATGGCTTTGCAGGGCGAAGCTGTCCAGCATCTCGCGGGTGAAGCCATATTTGGCAGCGATCATTTCGGCGCCCGCGAACTGGCTGAAGCCCTTCACGCCAAACCGGTCGAGAATGCGCTGCGAGAAGGGCCCGACGCCCACACCGGCGCTTTCATGATAGGCAATGTTGGAGAACATCGGCACGCGCGTCATGCTTTCGCCGCCCGCCGCAATCACCACATCCTGCGTGCCGCTCATCACCGCTTGCGCCGCAAATTGCACGCATTGCTGGCTCGATCCGCACTGGCGGTCCACGGTCACGGCGGGCACGCTTTCAGGCAGCTTGGAGGCCAGCACGGCGTTGCGGGCAAAGGCGAAGCCCTGCTCGCCCGCCTGCGTGACGCAGCCCAGAATCACATCCTCCACCGCCGCCGGATCGATGCCGGAGCGGTCGACCAGCGCATTGAGCACCTCGCCCGCCATATCGGCGGG
>NZ_BCZE01000032.1 GCF_001598555.1 Novosphingobium rosa NBRC 15208 | reverse complement strand
CCCGCCATATCGGCGGGATGCCATTCGGCCAGAGCGCCCTTGCGCTTGCCACCGGCGGTGCGCGCTGCTTCGACGATATAGGCTTCGCTCATGAGGGAGTCCTTTCGGTAAACTGGGGTTTGCGGCGGGTGAGGAAGGCGGCGATGCCTTCGCGCGCCTCATCGCTGGCGCCGGCCCGGGCAATGCGGCTGGCCTCAAGGGCGAGATGGCTGTCGAGATCGTTCTGGAAACCGGCGGCGAGCAAGTCGCGCGCCCCGCCCAGAGCCGCTGTCGGCCCGGTGGCCAGCGTGTGGGCCAGCGCCATGCCCTCTTCCAGCAGGGCCTCTGCATCAACCACGCGCGTGACCAGACCGATGGCCTGCGCTTCCTGCGCGCCGATGCGGCGGTTGGTGAGGATGATCTCCTGAGCGCGGCGCAGGCCGACGAGGCGTGGCAGCAGCCAGCTCATCCCGCCATCCGGCGTCAGCCCGACCAGACCATAGGCGGCGGTAAAATGCGCCGAGGCGGAGGCAAGAACGATATCCCCCAGCAGCGCCAGGCTGAGCCCCGCCCCCGCCGCCGGGCCATTGATCAGCGTGACCAGCGGCTTGCCGCCATGCGCCAGCTTGCTGACCGAGCGGTGCAACGCGCTGGCCAGATCGAAGAGGAAGGCCGAAGCATCCGCCGCCTGCGCAAAGCTGGCGATATCGCCGCCGCCGCAAAACAGCTTGCCCGCGCCCGTCAGCACCACGCAGCGCAGCGCGGGATCGGCCAGCACATCGTCCACCGCCTGTTCCAGCGCCAGCGCCAGAGGCATGTTCACGGTGTTGCCCGCATCCGGACGGTTGAGCGTCAGCACGGCAACCGGGCCATCGCGGCGCAGCAGAACGGTTTGGTCGCTCATGCGCAGGCCTCCATGGCTTCGCGGGCAAGGCGCGTCAGGCGGGGGAAGGCCTGCGCCCGGGCCGCCGCCTGAGCGTTGGAGGCATTGCCGCGCAGCACGCGCCCCTTGATGCCGTGAAAGATCGCCGCCAGACGGAAGAACTGGAAGGCGATGTAGAAATCCCAATTGGCGATGCGCTCACGCCCGGTGCGGGCGCAATAGGTGGCGATGTACTCCGCCTCCGTGGGCAGGCCCAAGGCCACGGGATCGGCGCCGCCCAGCCCGGCCACGATATCGGGCGGCATGCGGTACATCATCGCGTGATAGGCGAAATCGGCCAGAGGATGGCCCAGCGTGGACAGCTCCCAGTCCAGCACCGCCAGAATGCGCGGCTCAGTGGGGTGGAAGATCATGTTGTCGCAGCGGAAATCGCCATGGACGATGGTGGTTTCATCGCCCGCCGGGATGGCGCCGGGCAGCCATGCCACCAGAGCATCCATATCGACATCGCGACCGGCAAGGTCATCAGCTTCGTACTGGCGGGTCCAGCGGGTGATCTGGCGTTCGAAATAATTGCCGGGGCGGCCGTAATCGCCAAGGCCCACAGCCTCGTGGTCCACGCCATGCAGCGCGGCGATCACGCGGTTCATCTCGTCATAATAGGCGGCGCGCCGATCTTGCGGCACTTGCGTGAAAGCCGCGTCCCAGAAGACCCGGCCCTCCACCATCTCCATCACATAGAAGGCGCTGCCGATCACCGCCTCGTCCTCACAGACCCCCAGAATGCCCGCCACCGGCACGCCGCTGCCGGCCAGAGCCTGCTGCACCCGTGCCTCGCGCAGCACATCATGCGCACCTTTGAGGATCGGCCCGGCAGGCTTGCGGCGCAGCACATAGCGCTTGCCGGGCGTCTCCAGCCGATAGGTCGGGTTGGACTGGCCACCGTTGAACTGACTGATCGTCAGCGGCCCGGCAAAACCGGCGACATGCGCCGCCAGCCAGCCTTCCAGCGCCGCCACATCCAGCGCGGTGCGCAGCTCCCCCGCGCCGGTGTTGGCTTCGGCGATATCCTCAGCCATGGGCCTGCCTCCATTCACGGCGGATGGCCTTGGCGAGGCTCCATTTATGGACCTCGGTCGGGCCGTCATAGATGCGGAAGGCGCGGATTTCGCGGAACACCTGCTCGACGATGGTCTTGTCGGTGACGCCCGTGCCGCCCATCGCCTGCACGCAATTGTCGGCCACCTTCATCAATGCCTCGGAGACCGAGACCTTGGTCATCGAGCTTTCCACCGCGCCCAGCGCGCCGGTGTCCAGCACGCTGGCGCACCAGTCGATCATCAGCTCACTTTGCTTGAGCAGGATGCGGTTCTCGGCCAGCATGAAGCCCACGCCCTCATGCTCGATCAGCTGCTTGCCGAAGGCGTGGCGGCGGCAGGCGTAATCGGTGGCGATCTCCTGCGCACGGATGCAGGCCCCCAGCCAGCGCATGCAATGCGAGAGCCGCGCCGGGCTGAGGCGCACCTGCGCATATTTGAACCCCTCGCCCGCCTGCCCCAGCATCTGGTCGGCTGGGATGCGCAGGTTCTCGATGGTCAGTTCGGCATGGCTGCCGGGCATGGAATTGTCGATGGTGTTGGGCACGCCGGTGATGGTGATCGCCGGATCGGGCAGATCGACCAGGAACATGCAGGCTCCGGGCGCATCCTCTTCCTCGGACCGCGCCATGACAATGCCCACACCCGCGCCATCCGCCCCGGTGATGAAGCACTTCTTGCCATTCACCACCCAGTGATTGCCATCCCGCCTTGTGGTGGTGATCATCATCGAGGGATCGGCCCCCGCGCCCTGCAGCTCGGCAGGCTCGGTCATGAAAAAGGCCGAACGGGTGCGCCCCTCCACCAGCGGCTTGAGGAAACGCTCCTGCAAAGCCGGGCTGGCGACATGGCGGATCAGATACATATTGCCCTCATCCGGGGCCGCCGTGTTGCAGGCCAGCGGGCCGAGCGGCGAGAGACCGGAGCGGATCAACACAACCGCCGTTTCGCGCTGGGTGAGATGGCTGCCATCGGGCCGGATATGCGGGGTGAGCACGCCGGCCTCGCGCGCCTTTTCGCGCAGTTCATAGACCAGCTCGTCGGTCGGTGCGCCATGGTGGTCGCGGCGCTCGTCCTGCTCATAGGGCGCCACGATGTTGCGCACAAACGCCTCCACGCGGTCGGCCAGCGCCAGCACCTCGGGGGAGATCGCGCTCATTTCGCAGCCAGCCGGATCGCGCCGTCCAGACGGACGACTTCGCCGTTCAGCATGGGGTTGGCGATCATCGCCTCGACCATTTTGGCATATTCGCCGGGGTGGCCAAGGCGGCTGGGAAAGGGTGTCTGCTTGCCCAGCGAATCCTGCGCTTCCTGAGGCAGGCCCGCCAGCATCGGAGTCCAGAAAATGCCCGGCGCGATGGTGTTGACACGGATGCCATAGCGCGCGAATTCGCGGGCGATGGGCAGCGCCATGGCCACCACGCCGCCCTTGCTGGCGGCATAGGCGGGCTGGCCGATCTGGCCATCGAAAGCCGCCACGCTGGCGGTGTTCACGATGATGCCGCGCTCGCCATCCTCATTGAGGGTTTCGGCATCGAAAATCCGCGCCGCGAATTGCGACAGCACATTGAAGGTGCCGATCAGATTGATGTTGATGATCTTGGCGAAGCTGGCCAGCGGCAGCGGCGCGCCCTCGCGGTTGATGACCTTGGCGGGCGGGGCGATTCCCGCGCAATTGACCAGAATGCGCGCCTTGCCATGGGCGGCCTCGGCCTGCGCAATCGCCTGTTCGACGCTGGAGGCATCGGTGACATCCACCTGCACGAAAGCCCCGCCGATCTCCCGCGCCTTGGCCTGACCGACCTCGGCATTGAGATCGAACAGCGTGACCTTCGCGCCGCGCGAGGTCAGCAATTCCGCCGTCGCCGCGCCTAGGCCCGATGCGCCGCCGGTGACGATGGCTGCCAATCCGCTGATATCCATGCATTCTCTCCTGAATTTTGATGTTATGGGGGCGGCGCGGACTACTCCGCCAGCGCCCGCGAGATCACCATGCGCTGAATGTCGGACGTGCCCTCGTAGATCTGGCAGACCCGCACATCGCGATAGATCTTGGCGACGCGATATTCTTCCAGATAGCCGTAGCCGCCCAAAGTCTGGATCGCGCCAGAGACCACCGCCTCCGCCGTTTCAGAGGCGACCAGCTTGGCCATCGAGGCTTCCTTCAGGCAGGAGGCGCCCGTATCCTTCACGGCGGCGGCGTGCAGCACCAACTGGCGCGCGGCCTCCAGCTTCGCGGCCAGATCGGCGAGGCGATGGCCCACGGCCTGATGCTCGATGATGGGCTGGCCGAAGCTCTTGCGGTCTTTCGCATAGGCGATGGCGATCTCCAGAGCGGCCTGCGCCATGCCGATGCTCTGGGCCGCGATGCCGATGCGCCCGGCCTCAAGATTGGAGAGGGCGATGCGATAGCCCTCGCCCGGCATGCCCAGCACCAGATCATCGGGCACGAAAACGTCGTCGAAGCGGATGGCGCAGGTGTCCGATGCGGACTGGCCCAGCTTGTGCTCCACCTTGTCGACGCCGTAGCCGGGGCTGTCGGTGGGCACCAGAAAGGCGCTGATGCCCTTCTTGCCCGCCGCCGGATCGCTGACCGCAAAGGTGATCGCCAGCTTGCCGATACGCCCGTTGGAGATGAACTGCTTGGCGCCGTTCAGCCGCCAGCCGCCTTCCACCCGTGTGGCGCGGGTGCGCAGGGCGGCGGCATCCGATCCGGCATCCGTCTCGGTCAGGGCGAAGGCGCCGGTGTAACGCCCCGCGATCAGGTCGGGCAGGAAGCGCCCCTGCTGCGCGGCATTGCCATAGCGCAGCAGCGCCGAGACGATCAGGCTGTTGTGGATCGACAGGATCGTCGAGAGCGCACCATCCCCCGCGGCAATCTCGATCAGCGCCAGCGCATAGCTGACATAATCCACCCCGGCCCCACCGGCGCCTTCCGGCGCGGTCATGCCCATCAGACCAAGCTGGGCCATTTCGGGAAAGAGATCAGAGGGATAGCCACCATCGGCCTCATAGCGCAGGGCGTTGGGGTAAAGCCGTTGCTGCGCGAAATCCCGCACCATCTCCTGCACAGCCTGCTGTGTGTCAGAGAGAATCATAAACTCTCCAGTCTATTTTCTACTGGTGAGTAGATTGTCTTCGGGCTGGTTTCGTGTCAAGCCTTCCCTCGCGCCTGTCGGGCGATTTTGCAGGAGTCATTTTTGGAAAGCCCTCCCTCCCCCTTTCAGACCCCGCAACAGCGCAGCAGCGCGCGCCAGGCCAAGCGCGATGCGGTGCTGCGCGCGGCGGTGCAGATGTTCAACGAAAGGGGGTTTCACCAGACCTCGCTCGACGATGTGGCGGCGCGGCTGGGGGTCTCCAAGCCCACGATCTACCACTATCTGGGCAACAAGGATCAGGTGCTGTTCGAGTGTGTGACGATAGGCCTGTCGCAATTGCTGGAGGCGGCGGAGGCCTCACGCCAGCGCCCCGGACAGGGGATCGACCGGCTGATCGCCTTCCTCACCCGCTATGCGGAAATCAACATGGATGATTTCGGGCGCTGCGTGGTCCGAACCAGCGACGAGGCGCTGAGCCCGGAAAGCCGTCAGCAGTTTCACGCGCTCAAGCGCCAGATCGACAGCGCCATGCGCCAGCTGATCCGCGACGGGATCGAGGATGGCTCGATCGCGCCCGTCGATCCCAAGATGCTGGCATTTGCCCTGGCAGGCGCGCTGAACTGGCCCGCACGCTGGCACAATCCGCAGGGGGCCGAAACGCCGGCAACAATTGCGGCGGATCTGGTGCATGTGCTGGCCGGGGGATTTCGGCCTCGCTGATCCCCCGGCAGCCGGTCCCTGTCAGAGCGTCTTGATGATGGCGGAGAAATCCGCGCCGCCCTGCCCCTGCGCATCGAAAGCGGCATAGAGTTCCTGAGCCAGATGCCCCATCGGCACCGGCGCTCCCGCCTCCTGCGCCGCCGCCATGGCCAGGGTGAGATCCTTGAGCATCAGCGCGGTGGCGAAACCGCCCTGATAGCCATTGTCGGCAGGGGTCTGCGGACCCACGCCGGGCACGGGGCAATAGGAGGTCATCGACCAGCACTGGCCCGAGGCCTTGGAGGAAATGTCGTAAAAGGTCTGGAGATCGAGCCCCAGCCGCTCGGCCAGTTTGAAGGTCTCGCAGGTCGCCACCATGGACGCGCCCAGCAGCATGTTGTTGCAGATTTTCGCGGCCTGTCCCGCACCGCTGGCCCCGGCATGGATCACCGCTTTGCCCATGTTGCTCAGGATCGGTTCCGCCGCCGCGAAAGCCTCATCCGTGCCGCCGACCATGAAGGTCAGCGTGCCGCCATTGGCCGCCGCGATCCCGCCCGAAACCGGCGCATCGACCATGCGATAGCCCGCAGCCTCGGCCTGCGCCGCGACATCGCGCGCACTGGCGACATCGATGGTGGAGCAATCGAGCAGCAGCGCCCCGGCAGGCGCATGGCCGATCACATCATTGCCATAGACCGCGCGCACGATGGCGCCATTGGGCAGCATGGTGACCACCGCTTCCACCCCGGCCACCGCCTCGCGCACCGTGGCGAAGCACGCGCAGCCATTGGCGCGGGCGCGTTCCAGCGCGGGCTCGGCCAGATCGAAGGCCTGCACCTGATGGCCCGCTTTCACAAGGTTCGCGGCCATGCCGCCGCCCATATTGCCCAGACCGATGATGGCGATCTTCATGATGACCTCTCCTTAAAGTCGCGAGGCTTAACGCCCCGTCCAGTTGGCTTGACGCTTTTCCACGAAGGCGCTCATGCCCTCGGCCTTGTCCTGCGAAGCGGTGAGGATCTGGAACAGGCGGCGTTCCTGCAACAGGCCCTGATCCAGCGTGGTTTCAAAGGCGATGTTGACCATCTCCTTATTCGCCATCGCCGCCATGCGCGGCATGCTGGCGATGGTCTCCGCCGCCTTCAACGCCTCATCCAGCAGATCCGCCAGCGGCACCACGCGCGCCACCAGCCCGCCGCGTTCCGCCTCGGCGGCGTCCATCATGCGGCCCGTCAGGCACATGTCCATCGCCTTGGCCTTGCCCACGGCGCGGGCCAGACGCTGTGACCCGCCCATGCCCGGCGCCACGCCCAACTTGATCTCGGGCTGGCCGAATTTGGCGGTGTCGGAAGCGATGATGAAATCGGCCATCATCGCCAGTTCGCAGCCGCCGCCCAGCGCAAAGCCATTGACCGCCGCGATCCAGGGCTTGCGCGTGGTGCGCACCAGCTTCGCGTTCCAGTCGGCAAAGAAGTCCTCAAGGAAGAAATCGGCGGCCTGTTTGTCGACCATTTCCTTGATGTCGGCGCCCGCCGCGAAGGCCTTTTCGCCGCTGCCGGTCAGCACGGCGCAGCCCTGCGTATCATCGGCCTCGAAAGCGGCGAAGGCGGAGACCAGCTCGGCGCAGACCTGAGAATTTAAGGCATTGAGCGCCTTGGGCCGGTTGAGCGTGATCAGGCTCACCGCGCCCTTGCGTTCAACAAGGATCGTTTCATAACTCATAGCGGGGTCCATTCCTGTGATGCGGGGAGAGCGGCGAAGATCGCATCCAGCATGGCCTCGCTCACCGCTTCGGGTGTGGCGGGGCTCCATGCCGGGGCATTGTCCTTTTCGACGATCACCGCGCGCACCCCCTCGACGAAATCGGGCAGCATCAGCACGCGGCTGCCGATGCGATATTCCATCGCCATATTGGCGGCGAAATCAGGCAGGGTCAGGCTCTGCGCCAGTTGCCGCAGCGAAACCTTGCAGGTGGTGGGGCTTTTGGTGCCGATGGTGGTCAGGGTTTGCGCGGCGAAGGCGCCGCAATCCTGTTCCAGCGCGGCGATGATCCCCTCCAGCGTGTCGCTGGCAAAGAGGCGCGCGATGTCCGGGGCATGTTCGGCAAGAGCCGGCGCGGGCGGCGTGATGGCCAGAGCCTGCAACACCGCCGCGGGCGCCTCACCCACGATGATCCGCGCCTTGGCATCGGGCAGGCTGGCGGCGGGCAGGTAGTGGGTGGCAAGGCCGGCCCACAGGCATTCCGCGCCATCCAGCCGCGCCCCGGTCAGCGCCAGATATTGACCAAGCCGCCCCTGCAACCGCGAGAGATACCAGCCCCCGCCGACATCGGGGAACAGGCCGATCCCGCTTTCCGGCATGGCGAAACGGGTGTTCTGCGTCGCCACGCGCAGCCGCGCCGGTTGGCTGATCCCCACGCCACCGCCCATGGTGATGCCATCCATAAAGGCGATCACCGGCTTGGGATACGTAAAGAGCAGATGGTTGAGGCGGTATTCCTCGAAGAAGAACCGCCGCCCTTCCTCGCCGCCATCCTCCAGCGCGGAATGGCGCAGCAGGGTGATGTCGCCGCCCGAGCAAAAGCCGCGCGACAGCTTGGGGGCGCCGCCCGGATCGACAGCATGGTCGATCAGCACCAGATGCACGGCGGGATCGTCGCGCCACGCCAGCAGCGCCTCGGTCATGGCGCGCACCATCTCCAGCGTCAGGGCATGGATCGCGCGCGGGCGGTTGAGCGAAAGGACGCCCGCCGCGCCCTCTGTGCGGGTCAGCAGTTCCGCGCTCATTTCAGCAGATCCCGCGCCACGATCAGGCGCATCACCTCATTGGTGCCTTCAAGGATGCGGTGAACACGCAAATCGCGCCAGAAGCGTTCGATGGGATAATCCTTCAGATAGCCATAGCCGCCCAGCATCTGCAAAGCGCGGTCCACCACGCTGGAGCCGGTGTCGGTGGCGAAACGCTTGGCCATGGCCGCATAGGCGGTCTTGTCGGGCGCGCCCGCGCTCACCTTGCTGGCGGCGGTGTAGAGCAGCGTGCGCGCGGCGGCCAGTTCGGTGGCCATATCGGCCAGCTGGAACTGGGTGTTCTGAAAATCGGCGATGGGCTGGCCGAACTGCCTGCGCTCCTTGGTGTAGGCGATCGCCTCGTCCAGGCAGCGCTGCGCCCCGCCCAGCGAGCAGGCGCCGATGTTGACGCGCCCGCCGTCGATCCCGGCCATGGCGATCTTGAAGCCGTCGCCCTCCACGCCCAGCATGTTGCCGGCGGGCACGCGCACATCCTCGAGGATCACCTGCGCCGTGGGCGAGGCGTTCCAGCCCAGCTTCTTCTCCGGCGCGCCAAAGGAGAGCCCCGGCATGCCCTTTTCCACCAGAAAGCAGGAAATGCCTCTGGCCCCGGCCTCTCCGGTGCGCACCATGATGACATAGACATCGTTCACCCCCGCGCCAGTGATGAACTGTTTGCTGCCATTCAGGACATAATCATCGCCATCGCGCCGCGCCGTGGTGCGCAGCGCGGCGGCGTCCGACCCGGAACCCGGCTCGGTCAGGCAATAGGAGGCCAGCGTCTGCATGCCGACCAGCCCCGGCAGATGCCGCGCTTTCAACGCCTCATTGCCGAAGCGGTCGATCATCCATGTCGCCATATTGTGGATCGAGATGAAGGCCGCCGTGGTCGGGCAACCATAGGCCATCGCCTCGATCACCAGAGCCGCGTCCAGACGGCCCAGACCGATGCCGCCGCCCGCCTCGCTGACATAAATCGCGCCGAAACCCATCTCGCCCGCCGCGCTGACCGCCTCACGCGGGAAGCTGTGGTCCTCGTCCCATTGCGCGGCGTGGGGGGTGAGGGCCGAGGCGGTGAAACGCGCCGCGGCCTCCTGGATCGAGCGCTGGTCTTCATTCAGCGCGAAAGCGTCGGTCATCGGTCCGGCTTCCCCATCAACCCATGGTGGGGATGATGAAGGCGTTGCCACCCTCGGGCGTGCTGTCGGGCCAGCGCGCCGTGATGGTCTTCACCTTGGTCCAGAACTTCACGCCTTCCATGCCGTGCTGGTTGGTGTCGCCGAAGGCGGAGCGCTTCCAGCCGCCGAAGGTGTGATAGGCCACCGGCACCGGGATCGGCACGTTGATGCCCACCATGCCCACGTTCACCCGCGCGGCGAATTCACGCGCGGCATGGCCGTTGCGGGTGAAGATCGCCACGCCATTGCCATATTGATGCTTGCTGGGCAGGCTGAGCGCCGTCTCGAAATCGGGCGCGCGCACGATCTGCAGCACGGGGCCGAAGATCTCGTTGTGATAGCTGTCCATATCGGGCGTCACATGGTCGATCAGCGTGGGGCCGACATAGAAGCCGCCCTCCAGCCCCTGCGGGGTGAAGCCGCGTCCGTCGATCAGGATCTTGCCGCCTTCGGCCTCGCATGTGCCGATCCAGTCTTCGACCCGCGCCTTGTGTTCCGCGGTGACCACCGGCCCATAATGCGCCGAAGGATCGAGGCTGGTGCCGACATTGAGCGCGGTGATCTCGGGGATCAGCTTGTCGATCAGCTTTTCAGCCGTGCCTTCGCCAACGGGCACCACCACCGGCAACGCCATGCAGCGCTCGCCCGCCGAGCCGAAGGCCGCGCCGACCAGATCGTTCACCGCGCGGTCGATGTCGGCATCGGGCATGATGATGCCGTGGTTCTTGGCCCCGCCCATCGCCTGCACGCGCTTGCCGTTGGCCGCGCCGCGCTGATAGACGTAATTGGCGATGTCGGATGAGCCCACGAAGCTGATCGCGCCGATGGCGGGGTGGTCGAGGATGGCGTCCACCATCTCCTTGTCGCCATGCACGCATTGCAGGATGCCCTCTGGCGCGCCAGCCTCAAGCATCAGCTCGACAAGGCGCACGGGGACGGAAGGGTCGCGCTCGGAAGGCTTGAGGATAAAGGCATTGCCACAGGCGATGGCCACGCCGAACATCCACATCGGGATCATGGCGGGGAAGTTGAAAGGCGTGATCCCCGCGCCGATGCCGACGGGCTGACGCATCGAATAGACATCGATGCCCGGCCCGGCGCCATTGGTGAACTCGCCCTTGAGCGCATGGGGGATGCCGCAGGCGAATTCGATCACCTCAAGCCCGCGCTGGATATCGCCCTTGGCGTCGGCGGTGACCTTGCCATGCTCGGTGGCGAGCAGTTCGGCCAGGTCCTGCATATTGGCCTCGACCAGCCGCTTGAACTCGAACATCACGCGGGCGCGGCGCTGCGGGTTGGTGGCGGCCCAGGCGGGCTGCGCGGCCAGAGCGGCCTGCACGGCCCTGTCCAGCAGGGCGGCATCGCCCAGCGCCACTTCGGCCTGCACCTGGCCGGTCGAGGGGTTGAAGACCGACGCCTTGCGAGCCGGATTCCCGCCAGCACCGCCGACGATCAGGTGATCGATGAAACGCATGTCCAAAATCCTTCCCAGAGTCTGACTTTGGGTGAAGTCTATAGGGCCAAAAAATACTGGCAACAGGCAAGAATGCTCGCTAGACCTGCAATTATGCAGGCAATGGACTGGAGCGATTTTCAGGCTTTTCTGGCGATTGCGCGCACCGGGCAGCTGGCGCGCGCCGGGCGGATCATGGGCATGGACGCCACCACCATCGGGCGGCGGCTGCGCCGTCTGGAAAGCCAGATGGGCGCCACGCTGTTCGAACAGACCCGCGAGGGACAGGTGCTGACCCCGGCGGGCGAAAAGCTGCTGGAGGTGGTGGAGCGCATGTCCATGGCCACCAGCGAGCTGGACAATGCGCGGGACAAGGCCAATGCGCAGGCTGGCCCCAGCGGCACGGTGCGCATCAGCGTGTCGGAAGGCTTCGGCAGCTGGGTGGTGGCGCGGCATCTGGGCGATTTTGCCGCGCGCTATCCCGGGCTGACGGTCGATCTGGTGGCTTCCAACGGGTTCCTCAGCCCATCGCGGCGCGAGGCCGATATTGCCGTGCTGCTCTCGCGCCCGAAAACCGGGCCGCTGGTGGCGCGCAAATTGTCCAACTATGCGCTGCGGCTTTATGCCAGCCGGGATTATCTCGATCGCCACAAGCCCATTCTTTCGCCTGCCGACCTGCGCAGCGGGCACCAGTTGGTCGGCTATGTGCCCGAACTGGTTTATGCGCCCGAACTCAATTACCTGCGCGACATCGACAGCAATCTGGCGGCCAGCCTGCGATCGACCTCCATTCTGGCGCAGCATATCCTGCTGACCTCGCATGTCGGCGTGGGCGTGCTGCCCTGCTTTATCGGCGATTCCGATCCGGCGCTGGTGCGCGTGCTGCCGCAGCAGCGCATCACCCGCAGCTTCTGGCTGGTGACGCATAAGGACACGCATGGGCTGCAGCGCATCCGCGTCACCATGGACTGGCTGCTGGATGTGGTGGCGAAAAACGCCCGGCTGTTAGCCGGGGACTGAACCCCGCGCCTTGAATTCGGCGATCAATTTGGCTTTCAGCAGCTTGCCGGTCGGCTCACGCAGCGGATCATGACGGAATTCGAAATGCCTCGGCGTCTTGACCCCGCCAAGCCCGTTGCGGGCATAGACACGCAAGGCTTCGGCAAGGCGCTGATCGCCTGCCACACCCTCGACCGGCTGCACCACGGCCAGCACGGTTTCGCCCAACTCTTCATCCGGCACGCCGATCACCGCCACATCGGCGACATCGGGGTGGGAAATCAGAACATTCTCGATCTCCTGAGGGTAGATGTTGACGCCACCCGAGATAATCATGAAGTTCTTGCGGTCGGTCAGGAACAGAAATCCGTCCTCGTCCAGCCGGCCGATATCGCCCAGCGTCGCCCAGCCCTGGCTGTTATGCGCTGCCGCCGTCTTGGCCGGATCGTTGTGATATTCAAATGCCGGGCCATCGGCGAAGTAGATGTTGCCCACCTGCCCCGCCGGACATGCCACGCCCTCATCATCGAGAATGCGGATCGTGCCCAGCACCGCTCTGCCCACCGATCCCGGCCGCTCCAGCCACTGCGCGGCGGACAAAGCGGTGATGCCGCACATTTCCGTGCCGGAATAATATTCCTCGATGATCGGCCCCCACCAGTCGATCATCGCCTGCTTGACGGCAACAGGGCATGGCGCCCCGGCATGGATCGCCGCGCGCTGGGACGAGAGATCGTAACGCCCCCGCACCGCCTCCGGCAGCTTGAGCAGCCGCACGAAATGCGTGGGCACCCATGTGCCATGCGTCACCCCGTGCTGTTCGATCAGCGCCAGCGCGGTTTCGGCATCGAAGCGCGGCATGATCAGCACCGTGCCGCCAAAGCGCTGCACCGTCATCGCCCAGCGCAGCGGCGCGGCATGGTAAAGCGGCGAGGTCGAAAGATAGACCATCTCGCCATCCATGCCATAGAGCCCCGCGCCCATGCGCATCAGGGCAGTCTCCTCGCCCAGCGCACCCTCGGGCAGAGGCGGCTTGATCCCCTTGGGTCGCCCCGTGGTGCCCGAGGAATAGAGCATATCGGCCCCCGGGCTCTCATCGAGGATCGGCGTGGCAGGCTGATCGGCGCAGGCTCTTTGCCAATCACTGACCCGGTACAGCGTCACGCCCGGGCAGGCCGCCACGATCTGCGCGCCCATCGCGTCCAGCCGGTCCGAGACAACCAGCACTCGCGCCCCGCAATCATTGAGGATATAGGCGGCATCGGCGATGCTCAATTTGGTGGAGACGCTGGTGAGATAAAGCCCTGACCGTTCCGCCGCCCAGCCAATGGCGAAAACCGCCGGTTCATTGTCCAGCATCACCGCCATCACATCGCCGCGCTGCAGGCCTATGCTGCGCAGCAGATGCGCCCCCCGGTTGGCGGCGCCTTCCAGATCGGCATAGGTCTGTTTCGCGCCGGTTTCAGCGCAGAGGCAGGCGATTCTTTCCGGCTTTGCTGCGGCATGGTGGCGGGGATGCTGCAAGGAACCTCTCCATCTCTTTTATTCTGGCGTTGCAGCCCCGGTGAAGCAGCCCAAGCCCCGCCGGCGCAAGGGCAAGGCACGAAATGTCAAAAAGCAAAGCAGGTGAGGCTAAAGCCAGCACGCGGCAGGACGGCTAGACAAGGCTCAACAGCCACGGCCCTCGACCGCCTTCGAACAAGCGAAAAGGCGGCGATGGTCGACAAGGCTGAGGGAGACGGAAAATGCCCATTGGTGTGAATGATTGCCTCCGTATTCTGGCGACAGTTTCGTTGATCGCCCTAGCAAGTCCGGCACTGGCCGAGGACCAGCCGGCCGCGCAGGCCAACACGCCCTCGGATGGCGAGATCGTGGTGACGGCGCAGCGCCGTTCGGAATCTGTGCTGTCCGTTCCGCTGGCCATTTCGGCAGTGGGTGGCGCGGCTCTGGCCACCAAGGGCGTCACCAATTCGGTTGCCTTGTCGCAGGTGGTGCCCAATCTTCAGGTCAGCACCAATTTCGGCGCGGCCCAGCCCAATTTCTCCATGCGCGGCATTTCGGTCGCCAATGAATACAACTCCAACCAGGTCTCGCCGGTCGGCGTCTATATGGACGACGTCTATCTGGCGGCGCGCGCCAGCCATGGCATGGGCCTGTTCGACCTCGACCGCGCCGAGGTGCTGCGCGGCCCGCAAGGCACGCTGTTCGGGCGCAACACCACCGGCGGAGCGATCAATTTCATCACCAAAGGCCCCAAGCTGGAAGGCTCCAACGGCTATGCCGATGTCGGCTATGGCAATTTCAACACCTTCACGGCGCAGGGCGCGGTGGAAACCACCTTCGACGACAACCAACTGGGCATCCGCGCCGCGGTCAATTACGTGAAGGGCGACGGGCAGATCAAGAATATCCATCCCGGTTCGCCCGATCCGGACAGTCAGGACACGCTGCAAGGCCGGATGTCCCTGCGCTATCGCCCCACCGGCAGCGGGCTGGACATCAAGATCCGCGCCTATGCCGGGCGCGACCAGCCCACTGGCTCTGCCATTTTCGGCGATGCATCGGCACGCAAGGGGCTGGATTTCTTCACCGTCAACATGGGCAATGTGGGGCGCTTTCGCACCAGCGCCTGGGGCGTGATGGCCAACATCGCCTATGAAATCAAACCCGGCCTGACGGTAACCTCGATCACCTCTTACGACGGCGGCCGCCTCAACATGGGCGCGCAATCCGATGGCACGCCCGAGGATGGCGCCTATGCCGCCGCCAATGGCTATCCCGGCCTTTACATCAACTGGCATTCCAAATTCCGCCAGTTCACCGAAGAAACCCGCCTCAACTACGAATCCGGCAAGTTGAAACTCGTCGGCGGTGTGTTCTATGGCTGGGACCGCACGATCACCGACAATGATTTCAACATCGGCGTGGTGCCTGTCTCGGCAACCACCAATCTCACGCCCGGCGGCTTCTTCCAGCATTACCAGCAGAACCGCTTCTCGCTGGCCGCCTTCCTGCAAGGCGATTACGAGATCGCCCCGCGCCTGACCCTGACCCTGGGCCTGCGCGAAACCTGGGACAAATCGCATTACGGCGATGGCTATGCCTATCTCTATGCCGGCGGCATTCTGGGCGGTACGCCGGAAACCCCGCTGGCCACCACCGTGCCCTGCTACAATGCGGCAGGCTGCGCCTATGACCCCAATGCACGCTTCGGCCTGCGCGGCAGCAACAGCGCTTTGACGGGCCGCGCCGCGCTCAGCTACAAATTCGACGGGGGGCTTCTTGCCTACGCCAGCTACAACCGGGGTTATCGCTCGGGCGCGTTCAATGGCGGGGCCTATACATCGCAGACCGGGATCAATTATGTCTCGCCAGAGCGGGTCAACGCCTATGAAGTTGGCTTGAAAGGCCATCTTTTCGATCGCGCCATCACCTTCTCCACCGCCGGTTTCTATTACGATTACACCAACCAGCAGCTGCAGAACACGCTGCCCGGCCCGGTGGCGGTGCTGGTCAATGCGCCCAAATCGGAAATCTATGGCGCGGAACTGGAGGCAAGCTGGCGCGTGATGCCCACGCTGGCCTTCAACGGCTCGGTGGGCGTGCTGCATGCCAAATATAAGGAGCTGACGCTGCAAGGCGTCAATCTGGCCGGGCAGGATCTGCCCTTCGCACCCCATTTCACCGCTCAGGCGGGCATGGACTGGACGCTTTATCGCGGCGCGGGAGACGAAGTAACCTTCTCGCCCAATCTGGCCTATACGGGGCATGTCTATTTCACGCCCTTCAACCTGCTCAATGCCTCTGCCGCCAATCAGAACAGCGAGTTGCAGCAGGCCGGCTATGCCAAGGTCAACGCCCAGCTGGTGTGGAAGCATGGCCGCTATCAGCTGCGCGGCTGGGTCAACAATGCCTTCAACGCCAAGGTCTATGCCTATGGGCTGGACTTGCGCGGCGCGGGCTTCCCCTACAATTACCTCGTGCCCTCCACCCCGCGCACCTACGGCGTCAGCGCCCGCGTGACCTTCTGAGCCGGAGCGGTCCACCATGCCCGATCTCAAGAATCCAGACCTCTACGTCAATGCCGTGCCGCATGAGCTTTTTGCGCAATTGCGGCGCGAAGAGGGCGTCTACTGGAACCCCGAAAGCGACGGCCCCGGCTTCTGGGCGGTGCTGCGCTACGCCGACATCGTGGAGGTCTCGCGCCAACCCGCCCTCTTCTCTTCGGCGCATGAGATGGGCGGCCACCGCATCTTCAACGAAAACGAGGTGGGCCTGACCGGCGCGGGCGAAAGCGCCATCGGCATCCCCTTCATCTCGATCGATCCGCCGGTTCACACCGCCTATCGCAAGCTGATGATGCCCGCCGTCTCGCCCGCGCGTCTGGCGGGGATCGAGGAACGCATCACCCAGCGTTGCCGCATGCTGCTCGATGCGATCCCGCTGGGTGAAGGTGTGGATATGGTGCAGGCTCTCTCCGCGCCTCTGCCCCTGATGACCCTTTGCGAACTGTTCGACCTGCCCCCTGAGATCGGCTGGCACGATCTCTACGACTGGACCAACGCCTTCGTCGGCGAGGACGACCCCGATTTCCGCCAAAGCTCGGAAGCCATGGCGCAAGTCCTCACCAGCTTTTTCGCCCTTACCCAGCGCCTGTTCGACGAACGTCGCCAGAACCCCGGCCCGGATCTGGCAAGCCTGCTGGCCAATGCCGAAATCGATGGAAAACCGGTGCCTTACCGCGATTTTCTGGGCAATATGATCCTGGCCTTTGTGGGCGCCAATGAAACCACCCGCAACTCGCTGAGCCACACCATGGTCAATTTCGCCGCCCATCCCGAGCAATGGGAGCAGTTGCGCGCCACCCCCGACCTGCTCAAGACCGCCGTGCGCGAAATGGTGCGCCACGCCAGCCCGGTGATGCATATGCGCCGCACGGCCACGCAGGACACCCAGCTTGGCGGCAAACAGATCGCCAAAGGCGACAAGGTGGTCATGTGGTACACCGCCGCCAACCGCGACGAAACCGTCTTCGTCAACCCAGACTCCTTTGACATCGCGCGCGGGAACATCCAGCATCTGGGCTTCGGCAGCGGGCAACACGTCTGCGTGGGGTCGCGGCTGGCGGAAATGCAATTGCGCGTGGCGTTTCACTTGCTGGCAGAGCGGGTCAAGAGCTTCGAACTGCTCTCCCCGCCGCGCCGGTTCCGGTCGAACTTCATCAACGGGCTCAAGAACCTCGACATGAAGCTGCAGCCGCTGTGACGCCGCGCTGACGGGAGAGAACAGATGCACACCGATGCACCATACCATCCGGCTGGCACGAACGAGGCGATCATCTCCGACGCCATCGGGCGCGGGCCGGACATGCAGCTGGGGTCCAAGACCGATGGCTGGCAATTGTCGCGCTGGCGCCAGTTCATCGGCTCCTACGATGTGCCCGCCCTGCCCGAACCGCTCTACACCATGCATATCGCCGGGCAGCAGCACAACCGCACCTGGCTGAACGGCGGATGGAGCGAAAGCGTCTCCATGCCGGGCTGCGCCACCATCGTGCCGGCGGGGCAGCAGACGGGCTGGCTGATCGATGGAGAACTGGATGTGGTAACGCTCTCGGTCTCGTCCGACCAACTGCGCAACGCGCCCGCCGCCGACCAGTTTCGCCAGATGCGCTTCGCCTTCTTCGACCCGCTGGGCGCGGCGCTGACCCGGCAGGTGCTGAGCGAACTCTACGCCCCGCCCAGCAGCGAGCGCGAGGTCTATATCGGGGCTCTGGTCAATGCCCTCAAGGCGCATATCCTGCGCGGCGCCAATTCGGTTTCGGCCTCGGAAATCCCGACTTCGGCCTTTTCGGCCTACCGCATCCATCATGTGATGAACACCATCCTGCGGAACCCGGAGGCGCAGCATTCGCTGGAGGAGATGTCGGCGGTGGCGGGGCTCACGCCCTCGCATTTCTGCCGCGTGTTCCGCAAGGCGACAGGCCTCTCGCCGCATCAATATGTGATGAAGACAAGGCTCGATAAGGCGCAGCAGATGCTGCACCAGACCGACCTCTCCATCGCCTTCATCGCCGAAAGTCTGGGCTTTACCAGCCAGAGCCATTTCACCCGCGCCTTCCGCCAGTTTTCCGGCGTGGCGCCCAGCGATTTTCGCAAACGCGTCAGGATCTGAACCCCATGCAGCCAGGCTTTGCCGATCTTCCCCTGCCCGACCTGCGCCTGCGCAGCGGCGACACACTGCTGCCCGGCGAGGGCGCCTATGCGCTGGAAGACCCCTGCCTCGCGCAGACCTTCGCGCAAGTGCCGCTGGCAGGCGCGGCGGCGGTCGATGCTGCGGTGGATGCTGCGCAGCGCGCCCTGCGCGATCCGGCATGGCGCGATCTGGCCCCTCTGGCCCGCGAGCGCCTGCTGCACCGTCTGGCCGATGCGATGGAGGCCGACCTGCCCCGCCTCGCCGCGCTGGAGGCGCTGGACACCGGCAAGCCGGTCGCCATCGCCGAAACGGTGGACATTCCCGCCGCGATCGGCTGGTTGCGCTCCTATGCCGGATGGCCGGGCAAGATCGCCGGGCGGGCGGGCACGCTTGCGGCCACGCCGGGCGCCTTCCATGTCTACACAAGGCGTGAACCGGTGGGCGTGGTGGCGGCGATCACGCCATGGAACTTCCCTCTGGTGCTGGCCATGTGGAAGATCGCCCCGGCGCTGGCGGCAGGCTGCACGCTGGTGCTGAAACCGGCGGCGGAAACACCTTTATCCGCGCTGCGCCTCGCCGAACTGGCGCGGCAGGTCGGCTTTCCGCCTGGGGTCTTCACTGTGCTGACCGGCGACGGCGGCACCGGAGCGGCGCTGACCAGCCACAAGGGCGTGGCCAAGGTGGCCTTCACCGGCTCCACGCTGACGGGGCAGGCGATCCTTGCCGCCAGCATTCCCGATTTCAAGCGGGTCACGCTGGAACTGGGCGGAAAGTCCCCCTCGATCCTGTTTGCGGATGCCGATCTGAAGACCGCCATTCCCCAGGCGGCGATGGGCTGTTTCTTCAACTCCGGGCAGGTCTGCTATGCCGGGACGCGCGCCTATGTGCATCGCTCGATCTATGAGGAGGTGCTGGATGGGCTGGCGCAAATTGCCGCCAGCCAGCAGATCGGCCCCAGCGCCGACCGCAAGAGCCAGCTTGGCCCCCTGATCAGCGCGCGCCAGCATCAGCGCGTCTCCGCGCTGGTTCAGCGGGCGCAGGCCTCGGGGATCGCCGCCGTCGGCGCAGGCAGCCCCCTGCCCGGCACCGGCCATTACCTCGCCCCCACCGTGCTGCGCGATGTGCCCCCCAGCGCCGAAATCGCCCGTGAGGAGGTCTTCGGCCCGGTGCTGGCCGTCACCCCCTTCGACGAGGTGGAGGAGGCCATCGCGCTGGCCAATGACAGCGCCTACGGCCTCGCCGCCCATCTCTGGACGCGCGATCTTTCTCTGGCCCATCACGCCGCCGCGCAGCTGGAGGCGGGCACGGTCTTCACCAACTGCATCATGCTGGCCGATCCGGCCTTTCCCTTCGGCGGCATGAAAAGCTCCGGCCTGGGCCGCGAAAACGGCATCGAGGGGCTGGACGCCTATCTGGAACCCAAAAGCGTGGTCATGGCAATCTAGGACACAATGATGAGCGAAACGCATAAGGGCGCCTGCCTCTGCGGGCAGATCCACTACACCGTTGCGGGCGACCCGCTGATGGTCGGCATCTGCCACTGCCGCAACTGCCAGCGCCAGTCGGGCGCGCCTTTCTCGGTGGTCTGGGGCGTGGCGGATGCCGCCTTCACCCAGCAGGGCGAAACAAGCGAATATGCCGATACAGGCGACAGCGGGCAGGTGGTGCATCGCCTGTTCTGCGGCGCCTGCGGCTCGCCGATCCGCTCGCGCGCCGACGCCGCGCCGGGGATCAGCTTTATCAAGGCGGGCACGCTGGACCAGCCCGACCGCTTCCCCGCCGCTTTTGAAGTCTATTGCGACCGGGCCTGGAGCTGGTTGCCGCAGCTGGCGCAAGCGCGCCACCCGCTGGCCTATATGGGAGACGCATGATGAGTGCCGCAGCACAGCTTTCCGGCAAGGTGGCCTGGGTCACGGGCGCCGGTTCGGGCATCGGGCGGGCCACCGCTCAGGCTTTGGCCGCCGCTGGCGCGGAGGTGGTGATCGGCGATATCGACAGCAAGGGCGCCCGGGAAACCGCCGCCCTGATCGGCGGCGATCCGCTGGTGCTCGACCACAATGTCACCTCGCCCGAAAGCTGGGAGGCCGGGGCCAAGGCCATCACCGAACGCTTCGGCAGACTGGATGTGCTGGTCAACAATGCGGGGGTGATGATGACCGCGCCTTTCGCACAGGCCCCGCTCGACCATCTGCGGCGGCAATACAGCATCAATGTGGAAAGCGTGTTCATCGGCATGCAGACCGCCTTTCCGCTGATGCAGGAGACCATCCTGAAAGACGGGGGTGCCAAGGGCGCGGCGGGCGCCTCGATCATCAACATTTCCTCGGTCTATGGCATGGTGGCGGGCGCGGCCTTTGCCGCCTACAGCGCCTCGAAGGGCGCGGTGCGGGCCCTCTCGCGCGCCGCCGCGCTGGAATGGGCCAAGACGGGCGTGCGGGTGAACTGCGTGCTGCCCGGCCCGGTGCAGACCAACCTCGGCGCGGACTGGGCCCCGCCACTGGACGAACACGGCAAGCCGATCCCGCCCGAGGTACTGCTGGAAGCATGGTCCGCCATGATCCCGATGGGGCGGCTGGGGCAGGCGATGGATGTCGCCCCGCTCGTCGCCTTCCTTGCCAGCGACGAGTCCCGCTTTATCACCGGGGCCGAACATGTCGTCGATGGCGGCTACACCGCAGGCTGAAGGAGCAAATCTTGCAGATCACCGCCGCCGTCGCCACGGCCCCTCACAGCGATTTCACAATCCAGAGGCTGGATCTGGAACAGCCCGGCCCGCATGAGGTGCTGGTACGCATCGCTGGCGTGGGCCTGTGCCACACCGACTTGGTCTTCCGCGACCAGTTCATCCCCTTCCCCCTGCCCGCCGTGCTGGGCCATGAGGGCGCGGGCGTGGTGGAGGCCGTGGGCGCCCATATCACCGATCTTGCCCCGGGCGACACGGTGGTGCTGGGCTTTGCCAGCTGCGGCCAGTGCCCGCGCTGCGCGGACCATCTGCCCTCCTATTGCCGCGAGTTCGTTCCCCGCAACTATGCCGGTGCCCGGCCCGACGGCACCACCCCGCTCCATGACGGCGCCGCGCCGGTTGCGGGCGCGTTTTTCGGCCAGTCCTCCTTCGCCAGCCATGCTTTGGCCGACCGGCGCAATGTGGTGAAGGTGGACGCCGGAGAGGATCTGGCCATCCTCGGCCCGCTGGGTTGCGGCTTGCAGACCGGCGCGGGGGCGGTGCTGCGCTCGATGGACTGCCGGGCGGGCAGCACCATCGCTGTGTTCGGCGGCGGGCCGGTGGGGCTGGCCGGAGTGATGGCGGCGAAGCACCGGGGGTGTTCGCGCATCCTCCTGATCGAGCCCATGGCCGCGCGCCGCACTCTGGCGCTGGAGCTGGGCGCGACCGAGGTGATCGACCCCACGGGCATCGACATCGCCGAAGCCATCCGCGCCATCCTGCCCGATGGCGTGGATGCCGCGCTGGAAAGCAGCGGCCGCGTGGAGGTGGTGGAGGCCGCTCTGGCCAGCCTGTCGAGCCATGGCATGCTGGGGCTGGTCGGCGTGCCGCCCCGGGCCGACAGCACAATCAGCGTCAATCTGGCAGGGCTCATCACCCATGGCCACCGCATCATCGGCATCGTGGAGGGCGACAGCGATCTGCAAAGCTTCATTCCCGAACTGGTCGCGCTCTACCGCGCCGGGCATTTCCCCTTCGACCGGCTGATCCGCCGCTTCCCTCTGGCTTCGATCAACGAGGCCGTCGCGGCGCAGCATCGCGGGGATTGCGTGAAAGCCGTGCTGATCCCGTAACATTCAGGAGGTAAAATCATGGATATTCAAGGGCTGGCGGCCATCGTCACCGGCGGCGCATCAGGGCTGGGCGCGGCGACCGCCGAGATGCTCGCGGCGCGCGGCGCGAAGGTGACGATCTTCGATCTCAACGCCGAACTGGGCATGGCCAAGGCGCGTGAGTTGGGCGGGCATTTCGCCCCCGTCAATGTCACCGACGAGGCCGCCGTTGGCCATGCCCTGAGCGAGGCGGAAGGCCTGCATGGCAAGGCGCGCATTCTGGTCAATTGCGCCGGGATCGGCCCGCCGGGCAAGGTCATCAGCCGCGATGGCAAGCCCCTGCCGCTCGCCGATTTCGCCAGGATCATCACCATCAACCTGATCGGCTCGTTCAATGTCCTCTCGCAATTTGCGGCGGCGATCCATGATGCCGATCCGCTGAACGCGGATGGCGAGCGTGGCATCATCATCAACACCGCCAGCGTCGCGGCCTTCGACGGGCAGATCGGCCAGCCGGCCTATGCCGCCTCCAAGGGCGGGATCGTCAGCATGGCGCTGCCGATCGCGCGCGAATTCGCCCGCTATGGCATCCGCGTCAACACCATAGCGCCGGGCATCTTCTGGACCCCGGTGCTCAGCGTGTTGGCGGAGGATGTGCTGGATTCGCTGGGCAAACAGGTGCCCTTCCCCAGCCGCCTTGGCCAGCCCGCCGAATTCGCGAAACTGACCGAAGCGATCATCGCCAATCCCATGCTGAACGGCGAGGTCATCCGGCTGGACGGCGCCATCCGCATGGCCGCGAAATAAAGGCAGACAGCATGACCTGGACCTATGCCACGGTCGAGCGCGAAGGGCCGCTCACCATCGTCACCATCAACCGGCCCGAGGCGCATAATGCCCTCAACGCGCAGGCGCATATCGAACTGGAGGCGATTTTCGACGCTTTCGCCGAGGATGACAGCCAATGGGTGGCCATTCTGACCGGCGCGGGGGAAAAAGCCTTCTGCGCCGGGCATGATCTGAAACAGCAGGCGGCGGGCGGCGGGCTCACCACCCCGCCCAAGGGCTTTGGCGGGCTGACCGCGCGCTTCGATTGCCCCAAGCCGGTGATCGCCGCCGTCAATGGCGTGGCGATGGGCGGCGGCTTCGAACTGGCGCTGGCCTGCGATCTGCTGGTCGCCGACAGCAGGGCGGTCTTCGCCCTGCCCGAGGTGCGCGTGGGTCTGGCCGCGCTGGCGGGCGGGCTGCAACGCCTGCCGCAACAGATCGGCCTGAAGCAGGCGATGGGCATGCTGCTGACCGGGCGGCGCGTTTCCGCGACCGAAGGCTTGGCGCTGGGTTTCGTCAATGAGGTGGCACAGGGCGACGTGCTGACCGCAGCGCGCGGATGGGCCGCCCAGCTGCTGGAATGCGGGCCCCTGTCGGTACGGGCGACCAAGGAGTCGGTGTTAAGGTCACTGTCCCTGCCGCTGGCCGAGGCGATGGCGGCGCAGTGGGACTTTCCCGCCATGCAGACCCTGCTATCCTCCGAGGATGCCGTGGAAGGGCCGCTGGCCTTTACCCAGAAGCGCAAGCCCGCGTGGCAAGGGCGCTGAACCCGCACGGCAGGCCGGAGGAACACCCATGCACCGTCTCGACTTTCCCGATTGCCTGCCGCTTCAGGATGAAGAGATCGCCCACTTCCGCGACAGTGTGGGCCGCTTCCTCGACCGGCATGCCACGCCCGAGGTGATCGACGGGTTTCGCGAGGCAGGCATCGTCTCGCGCGGTTTCTGGGCGCTGGCGGGACGGCAGGGCCTGCTGGGGCTCTGCACGGCGCAGGCCCATGGCGGCGCCGGTGGAGACTTCCGCCACGAGGTGGTGCTGATCGAGGAGCTGGGCCGCCGTGGCTTCGAGGGGTGGGATGTCACGCTGCACAATGCCATCGTCGGCCCCTATCTGGAGAGCTATGGCTCACCGGCGTTGAAACAGCGCTGGCTGCCTGCCATGGCCAGCGGCGCGGCCATCGGGGCCATCGCCATGACCGAGCCAGGCGCGGGCTCCGACCTGCAGGGCATCCGGACCACCGCCCGGCGCGAGGGCGGGCATTACATCGTCAATGGCGCCAAGACCTTCATCACCAATGGGCAGAACGCCGATGTGGTGCTGGTGGTGGTGAAGACCGATCCGGCGGCGGGCGCGCGGGGCATCTCGCTGCTGGCGGTCGATGCGCGGGGCACGCCGGGCTTCGCGCGTGGGCGCAATCTCGACAAGATCGGCCGCCCGGCCTCGGACACGTCAGAGCTGTTCTTTCAGGATATGCGCGTTCCCACCGACTGCCTGCTGGGCGAGGAGGAAGGGCGCGGCTTCTATCAGCTGATGGAAAAGCTGCCTCAGGAGCGCCTGATCCTGGCCGTGCAATCCATGGCCGCCATCGAGCATATTCTTGGCATCACGCTGGATTATGTGAAGGAGCGCAAGGCTTTCGGCCAGGCCATCCTCGACTTCCAGACCACCCAGTTCGCGCTGGCCGAGATGAAGACCGAGGCCTGTGTCGGCAAGGCCTTCGTCAACCATTGCGTGGCCGAGCATCTGGAAGGGCGGCTGGACAATGCCACCGCCTCCATGGCGAAGTACTGGCTGACCGAGCTGCATGGCAAGATCGCCGACCGCTGCCTGCAGCTCTTCGGCGGCTATGGTTATATGAATGAATATCCCATCGCTCAGGCCTATCGCGATGCCCGCGTCACGCGCATCTATGGCGGCACCAATGAGATCATGAAGCTGCTGATCGCGCGGAGCCTTTAGCGCAATCAGCAGCCTCACCATCAGTCACCCCGGCAGCGCATTGGCCCGCGCGATGTCGCCCAGCACCCTGGCGGAGGGCTTGGGCGTGCGGGTGAAGGTCTTGCGGTCCAGCGTGTGCAGGCCGAATTGCGGCTTGTAGCCGAAGACCCATTCGAAATTGTCGATCAGCGACCAGTGCATATAGCCCAGCACCGGCACGCCATCCTCCATGGCGCGCTTCAGCCCCGCCAGCGCGGCAGGGATCAGACGGACGCGCTTGGCATCATCGGCGGAATTCAGCCCATGTTCGGTGACGATCACCGGCACGCCGCTGACGTCATGGGCATAGCGCACCGCGCCCGCCAGTGAGGGCGGATAGATCTCCGAACCCGCATCGTTCAGCTCCGCGCCCTTGGGCGCGGGCAAGCGGCCCGTATCGGTCCAGATCGAACGCTCGTAATTCTGCACGCCGACGAAATCATTGCCGCGCGCCGCCTCCAGCCACGGGCGATAGAGCTTCGCGCGCATGGCATCGCGCAGGCTGTTCCTGCCCGCCGCCTGATCATCGATGATGGCGAGGCTGACGCCGACCGGCAGATCGGGGCGCACGCTCTTGATCGCCTCGCGCCCGGCCTTGTGGCCCGCCAGCAGCCCGGCCTGCACCACCTGCGGATCGGCGACATAGAGCGGATTGCCCGGCAGGAAACGCGCCACGCCATGCTCACGGGCGGCGGCCTCCTGCATCTGGCGGTCGGCATCGAGCAGGCGCTTGCCGATATCGCCGGGCAGCACGATGTCCAGCAGACCGCTCAGATTGGGCTCGTTGAGCGTGGTGGCATAGCCGATCTCCGCGGCCAGATGCCGTGCGGCATGCTCGCAATAGCGCGCGAACAGCGGGGGCGCCTCGGGGTTGGCCCAGCCGCCCTGCGCCGCGAACCAGACGGGCGTGGAGAAATGATTGAAGGTCACCAGCGGCGTCAGCCCGCGTTCGCGGCAGCCCGCGGTCATCGCCTTGTAATGATCGAGCATGGCGATGGAAAACTCACCCTTGGCCGGTTCGATCCGCGCCCATTCGAGGCTGAAACGATAGGAGTTCAGCCCCATGGCCTTCACCAGATCCAGGTCCGTGCGCCATAGCATGAAGCTGTTCGCCGCATCGCCCGAGGGTTCGGCATAGACGGTGGGATGGGCGTGCTCCATCGCCCAGACGCAGCTGTTGGTGTTGTTGCCCTCCACCTGATGCGCGGCGGTGGCGGCGCCCCACAGGAAGCCTTTGGGGAAATACGGGCTGGCCGGTCTGGCAGCGCGCGCGGCAGGCGCGGCCATGGTGGCGATGCCGGTCGCGGTGGCGGCCAGCAGGGTGCGACGATCAATCAAGGCAGATCTCCCGAATCCTGTAGTCTGTAAGCGCCGTTTTTCTAGAATATAAATTCCAATATCGGAAGGGACAGCCGATTATGGCCCTTCGGCCAGTATGATCGCCGCCATCGCCATGATATCCTGCGCCAATAACCCCGGAGAGGAGCGTCATCCGTGATCAAGGTCAGCGTGTTCTACCCCGCAGACAGCGGCAAAAACTTCGATCATGCCTATTACCGCGAGAGCCATATGCCGATGATCCGGCAGCGCCTCGGCGCGGCCTGTCTGGGCTATGAGATCGACAAGGGTCTGGCCGGAGGCGCCCCCGGCAGCGCCGCGCCTTTCGTGGGCATGTGCCATATCTTCAGCCCCTCGCTGGAGGCGTTTCAGGCGGCTTTCGCCCCCCATGCGGCGGAAATTCTGGCCGATGTGGCCCATTACACCGACATCACGCCGATCATGCAGTTCAGCGAAGTGATCGAGCGCTGATCCTCAAACCAGCCAGTTCCACACCAACCACAGATTGGCGGCGGCGATCAGCACGAACAGCCCCCAGGCCAGCGCCTGAACCGCCGCCCCGCTGGCAAAGCTTCCCATAATGCTGCGGTCGGCGGTAAAGCGGATCAGCGGCCAGATCGCAAACGGCAGTTGCAGCGACAGCACCACCTGGGTCAGCACCAGCAGCCGCCCCACCGCATGGTCGCCCAGCCACAGCACGCCCGCCAGCGCCGGGATCAGCGCCAGCCCGCGCGTGATGATCCGCCGCTGCCAGCAGGGGATCGTCAGGTTCAGGAAACCCTCCAGCACCACCTGCCCGGCCACCGTTCCGGTAAAGGTGGCGCTCTGCCCCGAGGCGAAGAGCGCGATCCCGAACAGCAGCGTCGCCGCCCCCGCCCCGGTGATCGGGGTGAGCAGGCGGTAGGCATCCTCGATCTCGGCCACCTGAGCAAAGCCATGGGCATGAAAGGTGGAGGCGGCCAGACACAGGATCGCGGCGTTCACGAAGGTCGCCAACGCCAGAGACACCACCGTATCGGCCGTGGCGAAACGCAGCGCCTGCCTTGTCTCACCCTCATCCACGCGGGTGGATTGGCGCGTCTGCACCACGCTGCTGTGCAGATAGAGGTTGTGCGGCATCACCGTCGCCCCCAGAATGCCCACCGCCAGATAGAGCGCATGGGGCTGGCCCAGAGCGGCCAGACTGGGCACCGCCCCATGCAGCAGGCCCGCGGCATCGGGCGGGGCAATCGCCAGCTGCGCGGCAAAGCAGGCGGCAATGGTGAGGATCAGCCCCAGCACGATCGCCTCCAGCTGGCGGAAACCGTGCCCCTTCAGGCTCAGCACGATCACCGTATCCAGCCCCGTCAGCAGCACGCCGGCCCACAGCGGCACGCCCAGCAGCAGGTTGAAGGCCAGCGCCGCCCCCAGCACCTCGGCCACATCGGTGGCGATGATCGCCAGCTCGGCCAGCGCCCAGAGCGTCAGGCAGGCGCGGCGGCTGTACTGCTCGCGCGCCATCTGCGCCAGATCGCGGCGGCCCACGATGCCCAGCCTTGCCGCCAGCCATTGCAGAAAGATCGCCGCTGCTCCGCACAGCAGCACCACGAACAGCAGATCATAGCCATAGCGCGACCCGGCCTCGATATCCGTGGCCCAATTGCCCGGGTCCATATAGCCGACCGCCACCAGCAACCCCGGCCCCGCCGAGCGGATCAGGCGTTTGCGCCAACCACCATCGGAGGGCACAGGCACGCTACCGCGCACTTGCGACGGGCAAAAGGGAGCGGTGGCGGTGGTGGGGAGGGAGAAAGGCACCGAGCCAGTCTAATAAAAGCAAAAGAGAAATGCGAGGGGCTTACCCCTCGCGCTCCCAGGACGTCTCCCGATGCAAGGCAGGTGGCGCCGAAACGAAGCGCGCCAACGCTCCACCGGCGCCAATGCGTCAAAACCCTTTCCGCAACGCCACCATCACGCTGCGCGGTTCGCCATAGATGCCGAAATAGCTGTTGGGCACGCGGGCGTAATAGGTCTTGTCCAGCAGATTGTTCACCGAAACCGTCAGCGACCATTGCCGGTTCAGGCGATACCCCACCTGCGCATCCACCACCGCATAGGCCCCCTGCACCGGACCACCGCGCGTGGTGGAGCTCATCGCCCGCACGCCGCCGCCGATCTGGAAGCCGCGCTTCTCCAGCGGGCCGAAGCGATAGGTGCTCCACAGCTTGAAGGTGTGCTTGGGCTCCTCCGCGTCATAGAGCAACCCCTGATAGGTGCTGTCATCGAGGAATTTGGTGTCCAGATAGGTGTAGCCTGCAAAGAGGCTCCAGCCCGGCAGGGGTTCGCCGTTGATTTCGGCCTCCGCGCCGCGGCTGCGCGCCTTGCCCGCCGCGATGTAATAGGTGGGATGCGCCGCATCGGCATAGGCGCGGTTGCGGTCGATGATGTTGAACAGCGCGGCGGAGGCCGTCAGCGCGCCGCCCAGAAAGCTGCCCTTGGCGCCGATCTCGAACTGCTCGCCGGTGCGCGGTTTCAGCGTGCCGCCGCCGAACACCAGATTGGCCTGCGGCACGAAAATGCTGGCATAGCTGCCATAGAGGCTGATCTGCCGCGTGGCGTCATAGATCAGCCCGGCGGTGGGCGTCACATGGCCGGTGCTGCGCGAGGTCGCGTAGAAATCGCCGAAGCGGCCCACGCCGTCACGCTCCTTCGCGCGGTAATCGGTGACGCGCACGCCCGCCACCAGGGTCAACGGATCGAGCAGGCTGAAGCGCCCTTGCGCATAGGCGCCGAACTGCTCGGTGTGGGTGTCCGATCCGCTGGTGAGGGGCACGTCCACCTCCGGCAGGGTGATGTTGTAGACATTGGCGACCGCCACATCCTGAAAACCGGAATAGCTGAGCGCGCCCTGCCAGGCATAATTAACCCCGAACAGCAGCTTATGCGTCCGCCCCAGCAGTTCCACCGGGCCGCTGACACTGGCATCCGATCCGAACCATGTGTTGAGCACATACTGGTTCTGCAGGGCATAGGCGGCGCTGTTGTCCGGATTCACCGGCCCGTCGATATAGCCATAGGGTCCGGTCAACCGCTGCTGACGGTAATCGAGGCTGGCCCTCGCCTTCCACCCATTCCCCAGATCCTGATCGACGGAGGCATAGGCATCGCGCGTATGGGTGATGCTGCGCGACCAGCTCGTGCCGAAAAACGCCGAGCGCGGCGCATTCAGCACCTGACCATTGATATAGGTCGACTGCCCGTAATCGAGCGGCGCCTGCCGGGAATTCTGCCAACTGCCCGAAACAGTCAGCGTGGTGGACGGCGTCAGATCGGCTTCGACGATGCCATAGAGCATGGCATGTTTTTGATGCTCCTGGTCGGTGAAATAGCCGCGCGTCTCGCCCGAGGCGACAAACCGCGCCCGGACCGCTCCATTTTTGTCGAGCGGGCCCGTCACATCCAGATCGCCATGGAAATTGGCCCAGCTGCCCGCCATCAGATCACCCGACCAGCCGAACGTATCATGCGGGCGCTTGCGCACCAGATTGATGGTGCCGGAAGGCTGACCGCTGCCCTGCAACAAGCCGGAGGGGCCGCGCAGCAGCTCGATCCGGTCATACATGCCCAGGTCGAACTGGGTCTGGTACTGCACGGCACTGTTGGCGGGGATGCCGTCATACTGCACCTCCGCCGCATAGCCGCGCACCTGATAATAGGCCCAGCCATCGCCATAGGGAATGGCGGTGACGCCGGTGGTCTGGCGCAGGGCCTGTTCCAGCGTGATCATGTTCTGATCGTCCATCCGCTGCCGGGTGACGATGCTGACGGATTGGGGAATCTCGCGCAGATCCTGCGCCTCCTTGCCCGCCACCGTGGCGGCGCGGGCGGCATAGCTGTGGCTGCGGTCCGTGGCGGCGCGATCGGTGCGGGGCGTGTCGGTGATGGCCAGAGAGCCGTTTTGCTCGCTGCCCTGCACCTGCACCGGGCCGAGTTGCACCGCCTGCCCGCTGGTCTGGGGCGCCGGTTCCAGCGTCACCGTGCGGTCAGGCAGCAGGCGGAAGGTCAGCCCGGTTCCGGCCAGCAGGCGCGAGAGCGCATCCGCCGGCGCCAGCCGACCGCTCACCCCCGGCGAGGCCCGGCCCCGCACCAGATCGCCATGCACCGAGACCTGCATGCCCGATTGCTGACCAAACAGCGTGATTGCGTCGGCCAGCGGTTGGGGTGGAATGGCGAAACCCGCTGCTTGCGGCTGAACCCCCGCCTGCGCCAGAGCCGGTTGGGCCAGAACCGAAGGCGTCAGCATCGCCGTCCAGAGCCATGCCGCCATACGCCGCTGCATCCCGCATCCGATAGACCGTACCATTGCCGTGTAATCCTCAAGTGTCGTTGCGAAATTTTGCAAACGCGTCGCAAAAGCATCATTTCAGCAACTGACGTTGGGAGGCTTGGCAATTTTCAGAAAATTTGGGGCATGAGCGCCTTTTCGTATCAATCCCCGGCGATCACCAGCACCCATGGGGTGATCTGATAGAACCGGGCGCCCTGCCCCTCAGCCACGGCGCGCAGGGCGCCAACGGGATCGGCGGCGCGATAGACGCCGGTCAGAGGCTGCCGCCGCAGGCTTGCGCCACGCAGCAGAACAATGCCATGAAAATAGGGGGTGATCGCATCCACGACATCGCTCACCGGCTGATCCCGCGCAATGATCTGGCCATCCTGCCACGCCCCGATCTGGGTGGCCGGTCGTTGCCCTTGAGCCAGCACGCCATCATCGCCCAGATGCAGCCAGCCACCCGCATGAACCGGGCTGGCGCCATGGGCATGGTTCACCCGCACCTCGCCCTCGCGCACCTCCAGCGCTGCGCCATGGGCGGTCAGTCGCAGATCGAAAGCGGTGCCGATGTCCACCGCCTCCGTGCCTCGCGCGGAAACGCGGAAAGGATGGCGCGCATCATGCGCCACCTCGAAAAAGGCCTCGCCCTTGAGCAGACGGATATGGCGCTCGCCCGAGGCTTCATCGATGGCGATCGCGCTTTCCGGCGCCAGCCTAACCCGGCTGCCATCGCGCAGAGCCACCAACCGCTGCTCGGCGGTGGCGGTGGAGACGCTGGAGCGCCAGCGCAGCATCGCCTGAGGCGCAAAGGCCAACATCACACAAGCCGCCATCGCGGCCACCGCCGCCCAGCGCCATGGCGGCAAACCATGGCGGGGCGCAGGCTTGCTCTGCGTCCAATGCTCCCATTGCTCGGCATGCGCAGGCTCGATCAGGCCCATCAGCGCATGGGTGTGCAGCATCTCCCGCCAGTCCTGACGATGGGCCGGGTCCTGCTCCAGCCAGAGGGCAAAGGCGGCGCGCAAATCGGCGTCGTCAGGCGCCTCCTGCAGGGCGATCAGCCAGGCGCTGGCACGATAGGATGTCCGGACTTTATCCATGCCACGCCTCCAAGCCTGCGTCTTCCGGGAAAGAGACGTTGGCAGTGGGGAAGATTTTCAGAAAAGCATCGGGCACCATGGTCAACGGCGACATAGCCGCTCCCGGCAATGCTCCAGCCCATCAGCCACCAGCGCATGGGCCAGCCCCACCGAAATGCCCAGATGCGCGGCGATATCCTTGAGCTTCACCTCACCAAAACGGTGCATTTCCAGCGCGATCCTCGTGCGCTCGGGCAGTTCGTCCATGGCGGCGCACATCACGCGCAGATCGTCGCGCGCCTCGGCGGTGGCATCGGGGGCGGGGCTGTCGTCCACCGCTTCGGCCACGGGATGATCCGCCACAGGCACCAGATAACGCCCTTCACGGCCGAGGCGACGGGTGACATCGATCGCCAGATTGCGCACGATGCGATAAAGATAGCCGACCGGCTCCTCAGGCGCAGCCTGCGGCCCCGGAAGCGCGCTGAAACGCAGCCAGGCATCCTGCACCACATCCTCGGCATGGGCGGAATCGCGCAGAATACCATGGGCATAGCGCACCAGCCCCCCGCGATGGGAGAGGAAGAATTCCAGCGCTTTGCCCTTCTGCGTCACGCGCCGTTTATGCCCTGAACCGTCTGCCTGCGATGTCCGCAATGCAATTGCGAAGCACTCTCAAACTTTTCACTAGCGCGAAGTCGTAAGGGCTGCAACCTGAGCGGCCTTCAACGGCAATGCCTGGTCCGCCATGCGCGCGTGAGAGGGCTATGCGGCTTCAGATCGCCATCCCGCCCCACGCCGCCAGCCAGTGGGTCTGGCGGCTTTTCAGGGCCCGGTCCCGGCCAAACTCCAGATCTTCTTCCTTGATCCGCTCCACCACCTCGAAGGCGAAAGCCTCAGCGCCATGGCGGTTCCACGCCTCCTGAAGCGAGCGATGCGGGTTGCCACCCTGACGCAGCGTGAACCACAGCCGGTTCTGGATCGTGCCGAGATCGGGCGCCCTGCCGATCCAGATTTCTCCCGTGGGCGCGCAACGCAAAGCGTAAATCCCCGCCTCCACCTTGCGTTCCTTATAGGCGGCCAGCGCCTCGCGTCGGTCTTGTCCTTTCATGGGGCCTTCCTCGCATCGATCAGAGTGAGCCATATATTACCCGGATATATTGACTCGCAAGATGCAATATTTTAACCCGGCCTAATGGAACAGCCGACAGATCATCCGCTCGCCACCCGCTGCACCGCCTTTATGGGCGCCCAAAGGCTGGCCTCGGGCGATCTGGCCGATGTGGCGCTTTCGGTGAACGCGCAGATCGCCACCGCGACCGCCGCCATCCTGATCTTCGACGATGCCACCGGCTCCCAGATCGACATCGACCTGCGCGGCAGCACAGCGCAAATCATCTCGCGCCTCGCCGCATGGCAGGGGCCTGCGCCCGAGGCGCGCAAGCGAGGGCGCCCCAGGCTGGGCGTGGTGGCGCGCGAGGTCACGCTGCTGCCCCGCCACTGGGACTGGCTGGCGCTGCAACCGGGCGGCGCGTCCCAAGCCCTGCGCCGCCTTGTCGATCACGCGCGCAAGGCCGATGAGGGCCGCACCGAAACCCGCCTCGCCCGCGAACGCGCCTATCGCTTTATGTCGGCCCTGGCGGGGGACTACCCCGGTTTCGAAGCCGCCAGCCGCGCCCTCTTTGCCGATGACCTCGCCGCTCTGGCGCAAGAGACCGCCGCATGGCCGCAGGATCTGCGCGAGCATCTGCTCCATCTCGCCCGGCCCGCCGCGCAGGATTAAGCGCCATGCCTTTTGCACGCGTGCAAGACCTTGATCTGGCCTATGACAGCTTTGGCGATGCCGATGCCCCGGCCCTGCTGCTGATCGCCGGCCTGGGCACACAAATGATCCGCTGGACGGAAAGCTTCTGCACGGCGCTTGCCGCACATGGCCTGCGCGTTATCCGCTTCGACAACCGCGATTCCGGCCTTTCCACGCACATCGACGCCCCCGCGCCCGATTTCGTCGCCATGATGGCGGGCCGCCCCATCGGCCTGCCTTACACGCTGACCGATATGGCAGGCGATGCGATCGGCCTGCTCGACGCTTTGGGGGTCGCGCAGGCGCATATCGTGGGCCGCTCGATGGGCGGGATGATCGCGCAGATCATGGCCAGCCAGTGGCCGCCGCGCGTGCTGTCGCTCACCTCGATCATGGCCAGTTCGGGCAATCCCTCCCTCCCCCCGCCAGCGCCCGAGGTGCTGGCCATGCTGATGGGCCCCGCGCCTGATCCACATCGCGACGAAGCCGGTTTCCTCGCCCATCGGCTGGCCTTCGCAAGGCGCATCGCCGCCCCAGCGCCCCCCTTTGACGAGGCCGAGCACCATGCGCTGGCACTGGCCGAATTGCGCCGGGGCTGGCAAGCCAGCGCCACCGCCCGCCAGATGGCCGCCATCGCCATGGACGGCGACCGCCGCCCCCGGCTGGCCACCATCACAGCCCCTGCGTTGGTGATCCACGGCAGCGCCGATCCGCTGTTCCCCCCGCCCCACGGTCAGGATACGGCCAGCGCCATTCCTGACGCGCGCTTCCTCATCGTCGCGGGCATGGGCCACGATCTGCCCGCCCCCTTTCACCCCGCCGTGATCGAGGCCATCGCCCAGACCTGCCGCCAAAGCCGTTGACGCAGGCCTGCGCTTTTCCCAACATCGCTCCATGCCGGATGCCACCCAACCCCGCTCGCGCCATATCGTCAGCCAGTCGCTGCAGTTGCATTATCTCGAATGGGGAGATCCTGACGCGCCGGTGCTGATCCTGCAGCATGGCGGCTTCGACCATGCCCGCTCGATGGACTGGATCGCCCGCGAATTCTCCACCCACTGGCGGGTCATCTGCCCGGACCTGCGCGGCCATGGCGACAGCGACTGGTCCCCCGATTCCGATTACACACTGGCCTCCCTCCTGCTCGATTTCGCCAATCTGGTCGAGGCGCTGGGACAGGAGACGGTCACCATCTGCGCCCATTCGCTCGGCGCCATCGTCACCACGCGCTATGCCGGGCTCTATCCCGAAAAGGTGGCGCGCTACATCAACATCGAGGGGCTGACGCTTGCCCCCGGCCGCAATTCACTCAGCAGGATCCACCCCTACGCCGCCCGCGTGCGCGGCTGGATCGACCGGCACCAGCAGGCGCCGCAACGCGCCCCGCGCCGCTACCCCGGCGAGGAAGCCGCCTTCTCACGCATGCGTGACAAGAACCCCTACCTCACCGACGATCAGGTGCGCCATCTCACGCACCACGCGCTGCGGCGGAACGAAGACGGCACCTTCAGCTGGAAATTCGATCCGCGCCTCAACATCTGGTCTTTGCTGGATTTCCCCGAAGCCGAGGTGATCGCCATGTGGGAGGCTATCACCTGCCCCGTCCTGTTCTTCCACGGCAGCAACACCTTTATGCCCAACCCTGGCAAGGATGGCCGCATCAGGCATTTCCGAGATGCGCGGCTGATCGAATATGCTCAGGCCAGCCATTGGTTGCACCATGACCGGCTCTCGACCTTTATCGAGGATGTGAAGGCGTTTTTGGAAGGGGAATAGGCCTACCACCAAGCGTGCGCTTGATCGACGGTGTTGGTTTTGGCACGCCGTTTTTTAAGGCTGCTTTGCAGCGGGTGCTAGATCTGCCGTCCCGCAATATCGGGCCCCAGCGCATAGGTGGTGGTGCGGCGGAACTCCCGCCTCAACCTTGCCTCGTCCCAATGGTCGCGGTCGAACAGCGCCTGAATCGCAATGCCATACAGCGCATTGCCGATCGCCTGCGCCGCTCCCCGCGCCTGCGCATCATCCATGCCGATCGAGCGCAGATAATCCAGCACCCGCCCCACCGTCTGTTGCAGGCCGCGCGCATGCTCCGCCGCCAGCGCCGGATTGTGCAGCGCCGCGCTCCAAAAATGCAGCCAGGCCGACCAATTGTCGCGCTGGGCGTCGCTGATCGGCAGCAGCTCCTCCAGCGCCCGCACCGCCGTATAGGCCCGGTTGGAGAGCGCCGCATCGCGCAACGCCGCCGCCCGCGCATTCACATGGCGATAGGTCTCCAGCACCACCTCATCCTTGTTGCGGAAATGATGGCTGACAACGGTGGTGGAGCAAGCCATGCGCCGCGCGATGTTGCGCACCGTGATCGCGCCCATTCCGCCTTCCACCAGCAATTCCGCCGCGCAGGCGATCACTTCGGCGCGGCGCAGATCATTGGCGCTGGGGGGCAGGGCAAGCTCATTCATGGTGACGCCGACACCAGCAGATAAAACAGGCGTTGTACAGATAAAACATCTGTTGTATCTAGCACTCATGTGCAGTTTTGTTGCTGCGCTCTATAAGATGAAAATGGAGGATTGCCGTGGCCAGCCAGTCGCCAAACAAGGGGCCGAATGTGCCCGCTCATGTCCCGCCCGAATGCGTGGGCAGCTTCAACCTCTACAAATCGCCCGAGATGCGCCCCACCCCTTTCGGCGACCCTTTCGCCGCCGTGGGCAAGCTGCACGAAGGCCCCTCGGTCTTCTATTCGCCCGAAACCACGCGCGACGGGCAAGGCGCCTGGATCGTCACCTCGGCGGAAGACCAGCGCACCGTCCTGCAGGACGGCACCACCTTTTCCTCCTACCGCCGCATCTTTTCCTCGGCGATTGGCGAGGACTGGCCGGTGATCCCCCTCGAACTCGACCCACCCGAGCATGGCAAATACCGCTCGATGCTCAACCCGCTGATGTCGCCCAAGCGCATCGCCGCGCTGGAGCCCTTCGTCACCGCCAAGGCCGTGGAGCTGATCGAGGGTTTGAAGGCGCGCGGCACCAGCGCCGAAATCATGACCGAATTCGCCTTCCCGCTGGCGGTCAGCGTGTTCCTCGCCTTCCTGGGCATTCCCGATGACCGGCTGATGGAATTCGTCGGCTGGGCCAACGAGCTGCTGCATATGGGCCCCGCCGAGCGCACCGCCGCCGCGCACAAGATCCTCGGCTTCCTCGACGGCATGATCGCCAAGCGCAAGACCGAGCCCGGCGAGGATTTCATGACCTTCCTCGTGCAGGCCGAGCTGGAGGGCCGCCCCCTGAACGATCAGGAAATCCGCTCCATCGCGGTGCTGCTGTTCATCGGCGGGCTCGATACGGTGGCCACCGCCATCGGGCTCGACCTCTATTACCTCGCCCGCAACCCCGACCGCCAGCAGGAGCTGCGCGACAACCCGGACATCATGCCCAGCGCCGTGGAGGAAATGCTGCGCGCCTTCCCCAGCGTCACCCCCATCCGCACCGCCACCCGCGATGTGGAGCTGAGCGGCTGCCCGATCCGCAAGGGCGATCTGGTCTCCTGCCCCTCGATGGCCTCCAGCCGCGATCCGGCCGAATTTCCCGACCCCGAAACCGTCGATTTCAACCGTGAGGACAACCGCCACACCGCCTTCGCCTATGGCCCGCACCGCTGCCTGGGATCGCATCTGGCGCGGCGCGAGCTGATCATCGCGCTGCAGGAATGGTTCGCCCGCATCCCGCCTTTCCGCATCAAGGATGGGACCGCGCCGATCACCTACGGCGGCTTCGTCTTCGGCGTGGAAAATCTGGTGCTGGACTGGAGCTGAGAGGAGGCATGACCATGATCGTCAAGGCGGATCGCGACAAATGCGCCGGCCATGCCCGCTGCTGGGTGCTGGCCCCGAACCTCTTCGAGCTGGATGACGAGGGCTATATCCTCCCCGGCGACATCCCCATCCCGCCCGAGCAGGAACAGCTGGCGGGCCGCGCCGTACGCGCCTGCCCGGAACGCGCGCTGCAGATCGTGAAGGACTGAGCCCATGGCCACAATCAACTACCGCCTGGCCGACGGCACCGACCAGATCGTGGACGTGCCCGAGGGCTGGACCCTGATGGAAGGCGCCATCAAGAACGGGTTGCGCGGCATTCTGGCCGATTGCGGCGGGGCCTGCGCCTGCGCCACCTGTCAGGTGGTGATCCCGCAGGACTGGCTGGCGCGCCTCACCCCCGCCGCCGCCGATGAAACCGAGATGATGGAGTTCGCCGCCGATCCCCAGCCCGGCAGCCGCCTGTCCTGCCAGATTCCGGTCGGCGCGGCGATGGACGGGATGGTGGTGCAACTGCCAAAAACCCAGCTGCTCTAGATTTAAGTCACGTGATGTAATTTATATTGACGTGCAATTTTAAGAACCATACTCTGTCTCCCGACAAGGGCGCATCGGATGCCCTTGCGGGAGACGGAAACGATGCGCCGCAAGCCTCTGCGATCCTGCCTGCCGGTGATCCTCGCCGTGCTGGCCCTGACGACTGTGGCGCCCGCTCTGGCGCAGGCGCCTGAAGCACCGCGCGTCTATGGCCTGACCCCGCAAGACTCCTCCCCGCCCGCCTGGCCGCAGCAAGTGCATGCCGCCAGGGGCGCGCCCAACATCCTGCTGATCATGACCGACGATGTGGGCTTTGGCGCCTCCAGCGCCTTTGGCGGGCCGGTGCCCACCGCCACCTTCGATGCGCTGGCCCGCGAAGGGCTGCGCTACAACCGTTTTCACACCACGGCGATCTGCTCGCCCACCCGCGCCGCGCTGCTCACGGGGCGCAATCCGCAGGCCGTGGGCATGGGCTATGTCGCCAATTGGGCCACCGGCTATGAGGGCTACAACAGCACCATCCCCAAGAGCGCCGCCGCCCTGCCCGCCCTGCTGCGCAGCGGGGGCTATGCCACCGCCATGTTCGGCAAATCGCACATCACGCCCGAATGGGAGATGAGCGCCAGCGGGCCTTATGATCGCTGGCCCACCGGCCTTGGCTTCGACTATTACTATGGCTTCCTGGGCGCCGACACCAGCGCCTTCGAACCCTCGCTGGTCGAGAACACGCGCGCCGTGCCAGCGCCCGCCAACCAGCCCGGCTATCACCTCGAACATGATCTGGCCGATCACGCCATTCGCTGGATCGCCGAGCAAAAGGCGCAGGCCCCGGACCGCCCCTTCTTCGTCTATTACGCCACCGGCGCGGCCCATGCCCCCAACCATGCGCCAGCCGAATGGCGCGCCAAATTCAAGGGCCGCTTCGACAAGGGCTGGGACGTGCTGCGCGACGAAATCTTCGCCCGCGAAAAGGCGCAAGGCGTGATTCCCGCCAACACCGAGCCATCTCCCCGGCCCTCCACGCTGCCGCGCTGGGACAGCCTCTCACCCGATCAGCAGAAGCTCTATGCCCGCTATATGGAAGCCTATGCCGCCGCGCTTTCCTATGCCGACGATCAGGTGGGCCGCGTCATCCAGAGCCTGAAGGACAGCGGCGAGTACGACAACACGCTTATCGTCTACATTCAGGGCGACAATGGCGCCAGCGCCGAGGGCAGCTTCGACGGCAAACTCTACGAACAATCCGCGCTGACGGGGGTGAAGGAAGACCTCGCCCGCTCCATCGCCCATCGTGACGAGATCGGCACGAAAGCGGCCTACAACCTTTACCCCGGCGGCTGGGGCTGGGCCATGAATGCGCCCTTCCAGTGGTCGAAGCGCTATGGTTCGCATTTCGGGGGGCTGCGCAACGGCATGGTGGTGGAGTGGCCGCATCATATCAGGGATGCGGGCGCGGTGCGCAGCCAGTTCATGCATGTCAGCGACATCATGCCCACACTGCTCGATGTAGCCGGGGTCACGGTGCCCGATGTGTTCAACGGCGTGCCGCAGCAGCCCGTCACCGGGATCAGCGCGCGCTACACCTTCGAGGCGCCCGACGCCCCCTCGCGCCGCACCACGCAGGTCTTCGCCATGGCCGAGAACCTCAGCCTCTACAAGGATGGCTGGGTGGCGGCGACCACGCCCATGGCCACCCCATGGGAGCGCACGCCCCCGCCGCGCATCGCGGTCGAAAAGCGCAAGTGGGAACTCTACAACATCGACAAGGATTTCAGTGAGGCCCATGACCTCGCCGCGGAAGACCCCGCCCGGCTGGAGCGCATGAAGGCCGAATTCTGGGCCGAGGCCGCCAAGGCGAAAATCCTGCCGATCCATTCGAGCGAAGGCGGGCAAGTTGGCCGCCCCGATCTCAACCGGGATCGCCGCCATTTCACCTACACCATGCCGATGACCGGCATCGCCGAAAGCGCCGCCCCCGCCACGGTGGGCCACTCTTTCCGCATCACGGCCGACATGTCGGTCAAGAGCGGCGAGCAGGGCGTGATCGTGGCTCAGGGCGGCCGTTTCGGCGGCTACAGCCTGCATCTGGAGCATGGCAGGCCGGTCTTCACCTTCAACCTTACCCCCGCGCATATCACCCGCGTGGTGGCGCCCGCCGCGCTGTCGTCAGGCCGCCATCGGGTGGAGATGCGCCTGCTGCTCGATCAGGACAAGCCGACCAGCGGCGGCATGGTGAGCCTGCTGGTGGACGGCAAGGAAGCCGCGCAAGGCCGGATCGAGCGCAGCTTCGCGCAGGTCATCTCACACACCGAAACCTTCGATATCGGGCAGGACACGATCAGCGCCGTGGACCCGGCCTACACCGTGGCGCAGAGCCGTTTCGGCGGCACGCTGCATTCCGTAACCTTCGATCTGGGGCGCGATTAGCTTTCCAGCATCGCGGCGAAGAACAAGGGCCCTTCGCCGCTTGGGCTTTGGCGCAGGGCGGCGTGCGCGCTGTACAGCGCATCGCCCAACATGGTGGCGGCGGTCAGGCCCTCGCGGTTGCGGTCGATATGATCCCAGCGCAGCAAGGCGTTGAGAAACAACAGCAGGGCCAGCATGCTGCGCGACCGGGCCAGCGCCGGCGGCACATCGCCCAGCGTGGCGGCGATCAGGCGCAGCACCTTTTGCTGCGCCGGGCCGACACCCGCCGCGCCGAGTTCGGAGGCAGGCGCCTGCCAGTGGCGCATCACATAATGCGCCAGAAACCCGGCATAGGGATGGCTGCCATCCTCCGCCCGCAACGCCAGATGCGGCAGGCACAGGATCTGCAGCAGCACCAGACTGTCGCCCAGCCGCCCTTCTGCTTCGGCTTTGGCCAACATGGTCTGGCGCGCGTCTTCCATATCGGCCACGCGCATCGCATAGATCGCCGCCATCAGACCTTCGCGACCGGCAAAGTGATATTGCACGGCGTTGTTGTTGCGCGATCCGGCAGCCTCGGCGATCTCCCTCAGCGAGACCGCTTCGATGCCGCGCGCGGCAAACAGGCGCTCGGCGGCCAGCAGCAGCTCGCGCTTGGCGCGGGAGAGGGGTTTTTCATCACTCATGCTGTGCGTTGGTAGCGGATCGGCATGGCGGAAGGTAGCCCTGATCTCGCGTTTATTATTGACCTCAAGTGCAGAAATATGCCACCAAAGCGCAAAGAGCCGAGAGGATTTGCCCCAATGACCGACTACAGCAGCATCGCCGGTTTTCGTCCTGCCTGGCTTGGCGACGGACGCAAGAAACTGCTGATCGACGGCCAGGCGGTGGAGGCCCGATCGGGCGAAACCTTCAAAAGCTTCAGCGCCTCCACTGGCGAACTGGTGGCCGAACTGGCGCTGGCGGGCGAAGCGGATGTAGACCGCGCGGTCAAAGCCTCCCGCGCCGCCTTCGAAGGCCCTTGGAGCCGCTTCAAACCGGCGGAACGGCAAGCGCTGCTGCTGCGTCTGGCCGAACTGGTCGATGCCGAATTCGACGATCTGGCCATGCTGGATACGCTGGAAATGGGCCGCCCGATCACCGCCTCCAAGGGCCTGCGCGGCATGTTGCAACGCTCGCTGCGGCATTTCGCCGGGGTGGCCAGCGCGATCCATGGCCAGACTTTGGGCAACAGTTTCCCGGTCGAACTGCTGTCCTACACGCTGCGTGAACCGGTCGGCGTGGTGGGGGCGATCATCCCCTGGAACGGCCCGCTGTTCAGCGCGGCGTGGAAGATCGGCCCGGTGCTGGCCACCGGCTGCACGGTGGTGCTCAAACCGGCGGAAGATGCCGGGCTTTCGGCGCTGCGCTTCGCCGAATTGTGCCATGAGGCCGGCGTGCCGCCCGGCGTGGTCAATGTGGTGACCGGCGCGGGGGCCACGGGCGCGGCGCTGTCCGCCCATCCCGATGTCGACAAGATCGCCTTCACCGGATCGGGCCCTACGGGGCAGCGCATCGTCGAGGCTTCGGCGCGGACGTTCAAGAAGGTCTCGATGGAGCTGGGCGGCAAATCGCCCAACATCATCTTCGCCGATGCCGATCTGGATGCGGCCATCCCCGCTGCGGCCATGGGCGTGTTCAACAACAGCGGGCAGGTCTGCGCGGCGGGCACGCGGCTGTTCGTGGAAAGGCCGGTCTATGACGAGGTGGTCGCCCGTCTGGCCAGCTTCGCGCAGGGGTTGAAAATCGGTCTCAGCCTCGATCCTTCCACCCAGATCGGACCGCTGGTGTCGCAGCGGCAGTATGAGCGGGTGGCCGGTTATCTGGCACTCGGTCCGCAACAGGGCGCTCGGCTGGTGACGGGCGGCGCGCGCGTCACCGAAGGCGGGCTCGACAAGGGCTATTGGGTGGAGCCCACCGTCTATGCCGATGTGGCCGACGACATGCGCATCGCCTGCGAGGAGATTTTCGGCCCCGTCGCCTCGATCATGCCCTTCGACAGCTTTGACGAGGTGATCGCCCGCGCCAACAGCAGCCGTTTCGGTCTGGCCGGGGGCGTCTGGACGAAGGACATCAACAAGGCAATGGCCGCGGTGAAACGCATCCGCGCGGGCTCGGTCTGGGTGAACCACTATTTCGCGATGGACCCCGCCGTGCCCTTCGGCGGCTACAAGATGAGCGGCTTCGGACGCGAAGGCGGCAGCGAGCACATCGATGCCTATCTCCAGACCAAAGGCGTGTGGATCAGGACGGAGTGAGCGCTTTCAGGCGCGCGCCAGCAGCTTTCTGGCGCGCTCCGCCACCGGCAGGTCAATCATCCGCCCGTCGAGCTGGATCACCGAAAGACCCTGCGCCCGCGCCGCTTCCCATGCCTTGAGAATCTGCTCGGCCTCGGCGCGTTCGGCTTCGCTCAGGCCGAAGACCTTGTTGGCAATCGCCACCTGCCTGGGATGGATGCAGATCGCACCGTTCACACCATAGGCTGCTGCCTGCTGCGCGGCATCGCGATAGGCCTCTTCCTCACGGAAGCGGGCGATCGACAAAGGCACGGCCAGCGCCATCGCGCCGGAACAGGCGGCCGCCAGCGCGATCTGCCGCGCAGGCCAGTCCAGCACGGTTCCGGAGGGCTCCACGGCCATGTCCAGACTGAAATCCTCGGTGCCCAGAGCCAGCCCGATCACCCCGGGCAGCGCCGCCAGAGCATGCGCCTGAGCCACCCCGCGCGGGCTTTCGACCAGCGCGATCAGAGGCATGCTCTCCCGCTTCAGCTCAGCGGCGATCTGCGCCAGCGTCGCCAGCCGATGCGGATCTTCGGCCTTGGGCACCATCAGCGCATCGGCCCCCACCGCCACCGCCGCGCGCAGATCCTCCACCGCCAGCAACCAGGGCGCGTTGATCCGCACCACCACGCCGACACCTTGCGACCTCGCCTGCTGAGCGCCTTCGGCCAGCGCCTGCCGCGCGGCGGGCTTGCCGCCTGCGGCAACGCCATCCTCCAGATCGAGGATCACCGCATCGGCGCCCGCAGCGGCGGCCTTGCGGCAGCGCTCTTCATTGTCGGCAGGGGCAAAGAGCAGGGATCGCCAGTGCGGCATCGTCATTCTCCCATAAGCGTCGGCCGCGTGCATCCGGAGATGAACGCGGCCGACCTCCCCCCGGAAAAGGGTCAAAACATCAGAACTTGAAGCGAACGCCCGCAGTGAAGGCGCGGCCAACCATGTCATAGGTCGAGATGTTGGTGGCCAGATTCACGCCCGGCGTAATGCCCGGAATGATCGGCGGATCGATGTCGAACAGATTGTTGATGGTGCCGAAGACTTCGAGATAGCCACTGTTGTTCTGCTTGATCCGTGCCCGCACCGAGAAATCGGTGTAGACATAGGCAGGCACCGAACCATTGACGAAGTTCGACAGGCTGGGCGCCGAAGCATTGAGATAGCGCCCCATGCCACCGATCAGTTGCTCCGACAGGTTCACGCCGACCGCGCCGATCATGTAATCGAGCTGAAGCGAACCGCGCCAGTGCGGATAGGCCACCGGGTTCGACCCGACCACATTCGCGCCCGCATAGTGAATGACCGGCTGGCCCGCATAAAGCTGCGTGTCGAACTTATCGAGATAGTTGGCGTAAAGGCGAACGCCCAGCAGGCCCTTGCCCAGCGTGCTGCGATAGCTGGCATCGAAATCCACGCCCGAGGTCTTCAGGTAGGAGATGTTCGATTCTGTGATCCGCACCAACGAGGGGAAAGCCCCCGCCGAAGGCCGCTGGATCAGCGCGCATTGCGGAGCCGTGCCCCCCGTGCCGCACAGATCGAGGATCTGCTGTGCGGTCAGCGAGTCGATGGCATCGGTCATATCGATCTTGTAATAGTCGATCGACATCGAGAAGCCGGGCATGAAATGCGGCGTAAACACACCGCCCACCGTCAGGGTCTTGGACTTTTCGGGCTTCAGGTTACGGTTACCGCCACTGACGGTCGAAGCATTCTGATTGAGGCCCGACACCGGATCCAGCACGATGCCGATGCCGCTGGTGTCCCCGCGATAGAGTTCATAGAGATTGGGCGCACGAATATCGCGCGAATAGGTGGCACGCAGCAGGAAGTCAGACACCGGCTTCCAGGTGCCGCCCACCTTCCAGGTCGTGACCGCGCCCGACGTGGAATAATCGGTGACGCGGAAGGCGCCGTTCAGATCCAGCTTCTGCGCCAGCGGCGCGTCTTTCAGCACCGGCACCGCGATTTCGCCGAAGCCTTCCTTCACATCCAGACTGCCGCTGGCCACGCCGACATTGGTCAGCCAGTAGTACAGCGAGGCAGCCTGCACGCCGCGTTCTCCGGCGAAATAGGCGCTGCGCTGCGCGGCGGTGGCCAGCGTCGCCGGATCGGCATTGCTGGTCAGGGTCATCGACTGTTTGCGATATTCGCCGCCCAGCACGATATCAACCGGGCCCGCAGGCAGGCTGAAGGGGCTGCCACTGATGCTGGCGGTCACCGAGTCATGGTTGAACCGAGCGCGATAACGCGACGTGCCGGTGGCATAGGCGTAACCCGCCGGGCTCGACTGCGAGGGCGCGCCCGCGAACAGGTTGATCGGCTGGCATCCCGCATATTGCGCGGCCACGCTGGGATCGGTCAGCACGCGGCAGGTCGGCGTGCCATTGACCGAAACGACATCGACAGCGGCAAAGAACTTCTTCCAGTCCCACAGGCCGGACTGGGCCATATTGTGCGTCGATTGGGCATGCGTGTAATCGGCCTTGACCTTCCAATCGCCGATCTTGCCTTCCACGCCGCTGGTGGACTGGATGAAATCGGTGGTCTCATGCACATGGGTGCGCTGATCGGAATAATAGGCCGAAATGCCGATCGAGCCGCCGGGCGCCAGCGTGGCCGCCAGATTGGCGGGCAGATAGGGATTGCCCTGATAGATCAGCGCGGTGGGGCTGCCCTGCACCAGCGTGTTGGCCATGGCATCATAATCGACCTCGGCGCGCGAATAGATCAGCTGCGTATAGACGCTGAGCTTGTCGCTGAAATCGAAGCTGAGGCGACCAAAGTTCTGAAACGTCTTCGATGGCGAGATCGCCGACGTATGCGCCGGGATCGTATAGCCGTCACCGCCCAGCTGGATGCCGGGCGAGCCGGTCGCCGTGCCGGTGTTGAAGGGTTGCACCGTGCCATTCGCATTCAGGCGATAGCCATTGTACGGATTGCCCGCGGCATAGAGCTTGCCGGTTTCATAGGCTGACGAAATCACCACATTGCTGGCGATCTTGTAAGGGTTGAGCGTGCCGCCCGGCGAACAGGCCGTGGGATCGCTGGTGGTGTTGGTGCAACCCACCGTCGACCCCACCCAACCCAGGCTGTTGCGACCGGCCTTGCGGGCATCGCGATACATGCCGTCATTCTTGTAATATTCGGTGCTGACCAGAATATGGCCACGGCCCTCGGCGAATTTGGCGCCATAGGCCAGGCCGATACGCTGGTTGGCATTGTCGCCGCGCTGGGCCACACCGGCCTGGGCATTGCCCTTGAGCCCGACGAAATTCTTGTCCAGCACGAAATTGACAACGCCGGCCACGGCATCGGAACCCCAGGCCGCCGAGGCGCCGCCCGTCACCACATCGACGCGCTGCACCAGCAGATTGGGAATGACATTGGTATCGACCGTGCCAATGTATTCGGTGGGCGAGACGCGCACGCCATCGACCATGATCAGCGTGCGCAACGGCCCCTTAGGGTTGGCTGTGGGCGTGCCCAAGCCGCGCAGATTGAGAATATTGCCATGGATCGGGACGGCGGAGAAATTGTTCGCCGACTTGCCCGGCCCCAGTGAATTCTGGAAATTCGGCAATTTGTTCAGAGCATCGGGGATGCTCGTGGGCGTGGACTTGTTCAGGTCTTCCGCCGAAGCCACAGTCACCGGCGTGGGCGCCGTATAACCGTTGCGCACAATGCGCGTGCCGGTGACGATGATGTCGGCATCGCGTTTCTTTTCAGCATCGGCCTTCTGCTGCGCGGCGTCCGGCTGCGCATCCTGCGCATGGGCCGCAAGAGGAATGGCTGCGCTGAGCGCCGAGCCGGCCAAAAGCAAAGATATGGTGTGAATTCGCATCCCAACCTCCCATCGGAACATGCAAGGTCAACCGCCCCACTTTCTGCCCCGCGTTGCAGAATTTCTAAGCCGATGAATTCTGCACGTCAATGCAATTCTGCATAGTCATGCACAATCGCTGAAATCACGCGCTTTCCTGAGACAGCCGCCCCCCTCAACCCTCGCGCGCGGCGATCAGACGGCGGACACCGGCACAGCCATGGATGAAAAAGCCCCCGGCAAGAATCAGTCCGCCCACCACCAGCACCACCATGGAAACACCCACCTTGAGCGGATCGCCGAACAGCCTGTCGGTCATGAAGCCGACCAGAAACGTGCCCAGCCCCATGCCGATCAGTCCGGTCAGCAGCACGAAAATCGCCGTCACGCGGCCGCGCAGGGCCGCAGGCGTCACCAGTTGCACCGAGGCCGGGCCCATCGAGGAACCGGAATGGATGCAGGTCATGAACAGGCCGAACAGCACCACCGTGGCCCAGGGATTGCTCACCAGATAGGCCGCCACCGCCAGAGGCGCGGCCACCGTCAGCGAAATCAGGCACCAGCGCAGATGGGCATCGCGATAACCGGCATTGTAGAGCCGGTCCACCACCCAGCCATGCAAGGGCAGGCTGAGCGCGGCGAGCAGTTGCGCCACGCCCATCGCGATGCCGATCTGCCCCGGTTTCCAGCCGTGGAGACGGGCCAGAAAGGTGGGGCTCCAGATCTGCAGCGCGATGGTCACGGTGTAGACGAAACCGATGCCGAAGATGATGCCGCTGAAGCAACGCGGATAGGTAAGGATAAAGTTCAGCGCCTCGCGATACCCCCCCAAAGCGGAGCCTGCCGGCTGGCGATGGCGGGCGGGTTCGGGGAAGAGGAAGACCAGAAAGGCGAAGGCCATGCCGGGGATGCCGGTGATGACGAAAGCCTGCTGCCACGGCGCGAAATGGCTCATGAAAGGCCAGTGGGCGATGCCGCCCTCCAGCACCACGCCCACCAGCGGGCCGCCTAGCAGGAAGACGATCCCCGCCCCCATCAGGCCACCCATCACAAAAACCGCCATCGCCAGCGACAGGCGCGAAGGCGGAAAGCTGTCGCCGATGATCGAATAGGCGCCGGTGGTGTAGCCCGCCTCGCCCGCGCCGACCAGCGCACGCGCCGCCATCAGCATGACGAAGGCTCCGGCGAACCCGCAGGCCCCGGCGCCCGCGCTCCACACCAGAATGCAGACGAACAGCACCATGCGTCGCCGATAGCGGTCCAGCATCAGCCCCACCGGAATGGCGCAGAGGCAATAGAACACCGCAAAAGCGGGCCCCTGCAGCAGGCTGAACTGCGTATCGGTGAGATGCAGCCCCTTCTTGATCGGCTCGACCATCAGCGCCATCAGATAGCGGTCCGCCAGCGAGCGGATATAGAGCAGGAACAGCACCGCCACGGTCAGCCATGCCATGGGCCCGCGCGGATAGGTCGGGCCATCGGCCACGCTTTGGTCGGTCACTGGAACTCTCCCTTGATCGCAGCGGGCCGTATCTCGGCGCGGGATCCTGATAATTGCACAATCGTGCAAAATTATCCCCAAGTCAACGCGCGCGAAACTGCGGCTGCCGCTTGTCCCGAAAGGCGCTGACGCCTTCGCGGTAATCTTCGGTCAGGCCAAGGCGACGCTGTTCGTCGCGCTCCAGTTCGAGCTGGGCGTCCAGATCGCGCAGCCATGCGCCGCGCATGGCGTGGCGCGTGGCCATCAGGGCTTGAGTCGGGGCCTGCGCCAAGGTCTGCAGCATGGCCTCCACGGTGCTGCTGAACGCCGCATCGGGCACGGCCTGCCAGATCATGCCCCATGCCTCGGCCTGTCGCGCGGGAATGGCATCGCCGGTCAGCGCCATGCCCAGGGCACGCGGCTGGCCGATCAGACGGGGCAGCAGCCAGCTGACGCCGCAGTCCGGCATCAGGCCGATCCGCGTGAAGGAGAGGATCAAACGCGCCGACTCCGCCGCAATCACCATATCGGCCAGCAGTGCCAGCCCTGCCCCCGCGCCCGCCGCAACGCCATTGACGGCGCAGAGCAGCGGCACGTTCACCGCCATCAAGCGGCGGACCAGCGGGTTGTAACGCAGCTCAAGGCTTTCCCCCAGATCGAGCGGGGCGCCGGTCTGCTCGACAGGCCTTTCGCTCAGATCCTGCCCGGCGCAGAAGGCGCGCCCGGCACCGATCAGCAGCAGCACGCGCAGGTCATTGCGCCGTTCGATCTCGTCCAGAATCGCCGAAAGCCGGTGATGCATCGCCAGTGAGAGAGCATTGAGCCGGTCAGGCCGGTTCAGCGTGATCCGACCAATGCCATGCTCCACCGCGAAGAGCACGCAATCGTCCTGCTCGGTGCCGTGTCTGGCCATCATCATAGCCTCTCCAATGTGGCGCTTGCCAGCCGGCGTCGCCTATCAATTCTATACCACAGTACAGTTAGATGGCGTGATGCAAGTGTCAATTGCAAAGCCCGGAAAATCCATCATATACATGATACATAATGATTTAAATGAAATCACATCCTATATGCCATGGCAGAATAGTGGCGATCCGTGAAATTTTCACACACCAGCAACACCTCATCCTCGTAACGAATTTTGCCCCTTGATGCAAAATATAGCTGGCGCGACAGCCCGGCTTCGCTTACAGAATCATCATGGCCGTTACGCCGGAATGAGGCAGGCATGGGGCGGATGTTCACACTTCCCCTCCGCCTTCCCAACACCGACGCGACCCACAAAAACGAACACAAACATCTGGGCGGAGCGATGGACGACCAGCAATTCAGACAAGAGGTCCGGGCGTGGCTCTCCGCCCATTTCCCTTCCGCACTGGCGGGGGTGAACCCGCTGATCTTTCAGGGTGACGCCCGCGCTGCCGCGGCCAGCACCGATTTCCAGACATGGCGTCAGGCCATGGCCGACAAGGGCTGGGGCACGCCCACATGGGCCAAACGCTATGGCGGCGCCGAGCTGCCCGAAGCGCAGGCGCAGATCATCGCTCAGGAGCTGGCCGCCATCGGGGCGTTCAACCCGATCCGCTCGTACGGCACGATGATGCTGGGGCCCACGCTGCTGGAATTCGGCACGGAAGAGCAACGGCTCGAACATCTGCCCAAGATTTCCCGGCATGAGCTGCGCTGGTGCCAGGGCTTTTCGGAGCCGGGCGCGGGATCGGATCTGGCCTCGCTGCAGATGAAATGTGTCGACAAGGGCGATCACTGGCTGGTTTCGGGCCAGAAGATCTGGACCTCGGGCGCCGATCAGGCCGGCTGGTGCTTCGCGCTGGTGCGCACCGACACCAGCGTCAAGCATAACGGCATCAGCTTCCTGCTGATCGACATGGCCTCGCCCGGCGTGGAGGCCCGCCCGATCGTGCTGATCAGCGGCTCGACCCATTTCTGCGAGGTCTTCTTCAACGATGTGAAGGTGCCCAAGGGCAATCTGGTGGGGCAGCTCAACAAGGGCTGGACCATCGCCAAGCGCCTGCTGCAGTTCGAGCGCGCCAGCCTGTCGGAGGTCAAGACCGATGTGGTGCCGCTGGCCCCCATCGCCCATGCCATGCTGGGCACCGATCCCGAAGGCCGCATCGCTGATCCCTTGCTGCGCGGGCGCATCCTGCACAATGCGATGCGCCATGCCGCCTATCTCCAGACCGTGCGCCGCCTGAGCGAGGAGGCCCGCCATGGCGGCCCCAACAATGGCGTCTCCACGCTGAAGAACCTGTGGTCGGGCATCGTCCAGCGCCGCGCCGAACTGATGATCGAGGTGCAGGGCTTCGACGGGCTGGGCTGGTCGGGCGAGGGCTATTCGAAGGACGGGCTGGAGGCGACGCGCGCGCTGCTGCACAGCAAGGCCTTCTCGATCTACGGCGGCAGCTACGAAATCCAGAACAACATCACGGCGAAACGCTCGCTGGGTCTGCCGGATCGCTGAGGGGGAGAGTGCCGTGGCGGTGCTGAACGACGAACAGATCATGCTGAAGGACATGGTCACCGGCTGGGCGCGCGAGCGCATGCCGGTGACGCAGATCCGCAGCCTCTACGACCATGGCGGCGGCGGCAAACAGGGCGAAGGCCCCGGTTTCGACCGCGCCGCCTATGGTGAAATCGCGCAAATGGGCTGGACCGGCATTTGCGTGCCCGAAGCCTATGGCGGCAGCGATTTCGGCAGTTTCAGCCTCGGCTTCGTGCTGGAGGAACTGGCGCGCACCTTGGCCCCGCTGCCCCTGCTGAGCAGCGGCATGATCGCGGCCAGCGCCCTGGTGTTGGGCGGGACGGAAGCGCAAAAAGTGCTGTGGCTGCCTGCTCTGGCCGATGGCTCGGCGGTGGGCACGCTGGCGCTGGAGGAAGGCGCGCATCATGCGCCAGACACCATCGCCATGACCGCAACGCAGACTGCGGAAGGCTGGCGCCTCGATGGCCTCAAGCGTTTCGTGGCCGATGGCATGGGGGCGGATCTCTTCATCGTGGCGGCGCGCTCCGCACCGGCCAGCGATACCGCCGATGGGATCACGCTGTTTCTGGTCCCCGCCGAGACTGCCGGTCTGACACGCGAAGCGCTCGACCAGATCGATGCGCGCCGCCCCGCCGATCTGCGCTTCGATGGCATGGTGCTGGATGCGCGGGCCGTGCTGGGCGAGGTCCATCAGGGCGGCAGGCTGCTGACGGCCTTGCTGGATCGCGCCTATGCCGGGCAGGCCGCCGAATTGCTGGGGCTGGCCGAGCAGGCGCTGGAAACCACGCTGGAATATCTCAAAACCCGCGTGCAGTTCGGCCAGCTGATCGGCTCGTTTCAGGCCTTGCAGCATCGCGCCGCCGAGATGTTCGGCGAAGTGCAGCTTACCCGCTCGGCGGTGGAAGCGGCGCTGACGGCCATAGACACCGGCGATGCGGAAACCTCGTCGCTGGCCTCGCTGGCCAAGGCCATGGCCAATGAGACGGCCCATCGCATTTCCTGCGAGATGGTGCAGCTGCACGGCGGCATCGGCATGACGCATGAGCATGATGCCGGGCTCTACCTCAAGCGCGCCCGCGTGGCCGAACAGAGCTATGGCAATCTCTCCTTCCATCAGGAGCGCTGGGCGCGCCTCAACGGATATTGAACGATGCAATCGCGCGAAATTCAACTGATCCGCCGCCCGGTCGGCACGCCCGTTGCCGAAGATTTCGCGCTGGTCACGCGCGATGTGCCGCCGCCCGCCCCCGGCGAGGTGCAGGTGCGCAACCTGTATATGGCCGTCGATCCGGCGATGCGCGGGCGCATGAGCGATGCCGCCAGCTATGTCCCGCCTTTCGTGCTGGAGGCGCCGATGGAAGGCCCCGCCATCGGTGAGGTCACCGCCTCGGCGCATCCCGATTTCAAGCCGGGCGATCTGGTCTTTTCTCGGCTGGGCTGGCGCGAGGTCTTCAATGCCCCGGCCGAGGCCCTGCAGCATCGCGATGCCGCTGCCCTGCCCCCTTCCGCCTATCTGGGCTTCGCCGGCTCTACCGGGCTGACGGCCTATGCCGGCCTGTTTCGCATCGCCCAATTGCGCGAAGGCGATGTGGTGTTCATCTCGGCCGCTTCGGGCGCGGTGGGCTCCATCGCCTGCCAGATCGCGCGCATCAAGGGCTGCAAGGTGATCGCCGCCGCGGGTGGCCCGCGCAAGAAGGCCTTTCTGGAAGAGGTGCTGGGCGTCGATGCCGCCATCGACTACAAGGCCGAGCCCAACCTCACCAAGGCGCTGGCCCGCGCGGTGAAAGCCATCGGCGTCACCGGGATCGACGTCAATTTCGAGAATGTCGGCGGCGATCATCTGCAGGCCGCGCTGGCGCTCGCCAACAAGCATGCGCGCTTCGCCATCTGCGGCATGATCTCGCAATACAATGTCACCGATGCGCCGACCGTGCCGAAAAACCTCACCGCGCTGATGACAAAAAGCATCCGCATGGAGGGCTATATCGTGCTGGATCATATGGATCTGGAAGCCCAGTTCCTCACCGATATGACCGCCTGGCACAAGGCCGGCCTGATCCGTCAGGCCGAAACCATCCATGAGGGCATCGATCATGCGCTGGACGCCTTCCACGGCCTGTTCAGCGGCGACAATCTGGGTCGCACGCTGGTGAAACTGGGCTGAGGGAGAGGCGCGATGTACGATCTTCTCAAAGGCCTGCGCGTGGTGGAAGGCGCGGCGTTTATCGCGGGGCCCTCCTGCGGGCTGCATATGGCGCAGATGGGCGCGGAGGTGATCCGCTTCGACGCCATCGGCGGCGGCCCGGATTTCCGCCGCTGGCCGCTCGCCCCCTCGGGCGACAGCCTCTATTGGGAGGGGCTGAACAAGGGCAAGAAAAGCATCGCCATCGACCTTGCCCGCCCGGAAGGGCGCGAACTGGCCGTCGCTCTGGCCACCGCGCCCGGCGAGCAGGGCGGGGTCTTCCTCACCAACTATCCGGTTAAGGGCTTCCTCAGCCATGAGGCGCTCAAGGCGCGGCGCGACGACATCATCACCGTGCGCGTGATGGGCTGGGCCGATGGCTCGCCAGCTGTGGATTACACCATCAACGCCGCCGTGGGCGTGCCGCTGATGACCGGCCCCGCCGACGATGACCGCCCGGTCAACCATGTGTTGCCCGCCTGGGATCTGCTAGGGGGCGCCTATGCCAGTTTTGCCGCTGTCTCGGCCTTGCTGCGCCGCCGTTTGACCGGAGAGGGCGCCGAAATCCGCGTGCCGCTCTCCGATCTGGCGGCTTCCAGCCTGTCGCATCTGGGGCAGGTGGCCGAGGTGCTGAGTGCCGGAGACCGTCCGCGCATGGGCAATGATCTGTTTGGCGCGTTCGGGCGCGATTTCCTCACCATGGATGGCAAGCGCCTGATCGTGGTGGCGATCACCCCGCGCCAATGGACGGGGCTGGTCAAGGTGCTGGATCTGGGCGAGACGGTGGCGGCGCTGGAAACGCAACTGGGCACCAATTTCGCCCGTGACGAAGGCGCGCGCTTCACGCATCGCGCCGCTCTGCTGCCGCTGTTCGAAGCCGCCTTCGCCACGCGGGACAGCGCCGCGCTCAAACCCGCTTTCGATGCCGGAGGCGTGACATGGGGGGCGTATCAGAGCCTGCATCAGGCGGTGACGCAAGACCCCCGGCTCTTCACCGAAAACCCTTTGTTCCAGTCACTAAGCCATCCCAGCGGGCTGACCTATCCCACCGCTGGCCCCGCCGCCACGCTGGCGCAGGAGGCGCGCGGAGCCGTCGCCGTTGCCCCCCGCCTCGGCCAGCACACCGATGAGGTGCTGGCGCAGGTGCTGGGGCTGGACAGCGGCGCCATCGGCCGCCTGCATGACGAAGGACTGGTGGCATGACCCTGCCCGCAAGCGACATCGCCCATTGGCAAAGCTGGATCGGCAAGAGCGAAAGCCGCAGCGAAGTGCTGGATGCGCAGGCGCTGCGCCGCTTTGCCGCCGCCCTTGGCGAAAGCCTTGATGTGGAGGCGCAGCAGCCCTCTCTGGCGCATTGGGCCTTTTTCCTGCCTGTCGCGCCCGCCGATCAGATCGGACCGGATGGTCATCCCAAGCGCGGCGGTTTTATGCCGCCGGTCTCGCTGCCGCGCCGCATGTTCGCGGCAGGCGAGATGCGTTTTGGCGCGCCGTTGGTGTTGGGTGAAACCGCCACCCGCACCTCCACCATCCTCGACCTGACGCACAAGGCCGGACGCAGCGGCGAGCTGGTGCTGCTGGAGGTGGAGCACACCATCGAGCAGCAGGGCGACATCCGCGTGAGCGAACGCCAGACCATCGTCTATCGCGATGCCGGAGCCGCCACTCCCGCCGTGATCCCCGGCGACATCGCCCCCCAGCCGGACGACGCCGTGTGGACACCCTCTCCGGTCGATCTGTTCCGCTTCTCTGCGGTCACCTTCAACAGCCACCGCATCCATTACGACCTGCCCTATGCCACGGGCGAGGAAGGTTATCCCGGTCTGGTGGTGCACGGCCCCTTCACCGCCGCGCGCCTCTTCGGCCATGCGCGGCGCAAGGGCTTGAGCCCCACAGGTTTCAGCTTCCGCGCCAAGGCCCCACTGTTCTGTGGCCCCTCCATCGTGCTGCGCGACGGGGGCGACGGCGCCCTCGCCGCCCTGCGCTGCGACGGCACCGAGGCCATGGCCGCCACCGTTCAATTTTCCACCTGAACCAAAGCCCGAGTGCCGGACAAGCGCGCACCAACAGGAGAGTCCCCATGGACGCCGAAACCTTCCAGATGCTGCGCGACACCGTCCGCCGCTTCGTCGATGAACGCCTGATCCCCGCCGAAGACGCGGTGGAAGAAGCCGATGCCGTGCCGCTCGAAATCATCCAGCAAATGCGCGAGATGGGGCTTTTCGGCATCTCCGTGCCCGAGGAGTTCGGAGGCCTCGGCTGCTCCATGGCCGAGGAAGCCGGACTGATCCGCGAGCTGACCCGCGCCTCGATTGTCTTCCGCTCGGTGATCGGCACCACGGTGGGCATCGGCAGCCAGGGCATCGTGATGGACGGCACGCCCGAGCAAAAGGCCGAATGGCTGCCCAAATTCGCCACCGGGGAAGCCATCGCCAGCTTCGGCCTGACCGAGCCCGACGCCGGGTCCGATGCCGCATCCTTGCGCACCGTGGCGGTGAAGGATGGCGAGACCTACCGCATCACCGGCACCAAGCGCTACATCACCAACGCGCCGCGCGCCTCCGTCTTCACGCTGATGGCGCGCACTGATCCGGCGATCAAGGGCGCGGGCGGCATTTCGGCCTTTATCCTGCCCGCCGACACGCCCGGCATCAGCCTTGGCAAGCCCGACAAGAAGATGGGCCAGAAGGGTGCCGTCACCACCGATGTGATCCTTGAGGATGTGGTGGTGCCCGCCAGCGCGATCATCGGCGGCGTGCCGGGTCGCGGCTTCAAGACGGCGATGAAGGTGCTGGACCGGGGCCGCATCCATATCGCCGCCGTCGCCATGGGCATGTGCGACCGGCTGATCGGCATGGCGCTGGGCTACGCGATGGAGCGCAAGCAGTTCGGCCAGCGCATCGCCGATTTCCAGCTGATGCAGGCGCTGCTGGCCGATATGAAGGTCGATATGCTGACCACCGAGGCGCTGATGCAGTCGGTGGCGGCCAAGTTCGATGCGGGGCTGCCTGTCAGCCTCGAATGTTCGGCGCTGAAGTATCATGCCTCCGAAGCGGTGGGGCGCATCGCCGACCGTGCGGTGCAGATCTTCGGCGGCGCCGGTTACATGGCCGAATACAAGGTCGAGCGCTTCTATCGCGATGTGCGCCTGCTGCGCATCTATGAAGGCACCAGCCAGATCCAGCAGACCATCATCGCCAAGCAGATGATCCGTCAGGCCGAAAACGCCTGAGTTGCGAGAGGACAATCCCATGCGCAGAGCCGCCATCGTCGCCCCCATCCGCACCGCCGTCGGCAAATATGGCGGATCTTTGAAGTCCATCGCCGCGGGCGATCTGGGCGCCATCGTCATCAAGGCGCTGCTGGAGCGCACGCGGCTCGATCCCGAACGCATCGACGATGTGGTCTTCGCCCAGGGTTATGGCAATGGCGAGGCGCCCTGCATCGGGCGCTGGTCGGCGCTGGCGGCGGGGCTGCCGGAATCGATCCCCGGCGTGCAGCTGGACCGCCGCTGCGGCTCGGGCCTGCAGGCCGTGATCGATGCGGCCATGCGCATCCAGACCGGCGCCGCCGATGTGGTGATCGCGGGCGGCGTGGAGAGCATGTCCAACGTCGAATATTACTCGATGGATCATCGCTGGGGCGCGCGTTCGGGCTCCACGCAGTTCCATGACCGGTTGACGCGGGGCCGGGTGATGTCTCAGCCCATCGCGCGCTATGGCGTGATCAGCGGCATGATCGAAACCGCCAACAATCTGGCAAAAGATTACGGCATCTCGCGTGAAGAGTGCGACGCCTATGCCGCGCGCAGCCACCAGCGCGCCACCGCAGCATGGGCGGAAGGCAAATTCGCGGACGAACTGGTGCCGGTCGCCGTGCCTCAGCGCAAAGGTGATCCGGTGATCTTCGCGCGCGACGAAGGCATTCGCGAGGATGCCACGGCGGAATCGCTGGCCAAGCTGCCGGTCATCGAAAAGGATGGCGTGGTCACGGCGGGCAATGCCAGCCAGCAGAACGACGCGGGCGCCGCCTGTCTGGTGGTGGCCGAGGATAAGCTGGACGAACTGGGGCTGGAGCCGATCGGCTGGTTCCACAGCTGGGCGGCGGCGGGCTGCGATCCCTCGCGCATGGGGATCGGGCCGGTTCCCGCGGTCAACAAGCTGTTCGCGCGCACCGGCCTGTCATGGTCCGACATCGATCTGGTCGAGCTGAACGAGGCTTTCGCGCCGCAGGTTCTGGCCTGTCTGCGCGGTTGGGATTGGAGCGCGGATGACAGCCGCCACGATCTGCTCAACGTTAATGGCTCGGGCATTTCGCTGGGCCATCCGATTGGCGCCACCGGGGGCCGCATCCTCGCCAATCTGCTGCGCGAGTTGCAGCGCCGCGATGGGCGCTATGGCATCGAGACCATGTGCATCGGCGGCGGTCAGGGATTGGCTGCCGTCTTCGAAAGGGCCTGAGCTTCCGGCGCTGGCCGGTCCCTGACGATCGCGATGATCGCCACACCAGCCAGCGCCAGACTGCCGCCTGCCACCATGCCGATGGTGATCGGCGAATGAAAATAAAGCGCGGCAAAAGCTGTCGCCATCACCGGAGAGGCCAGCATCAGCGGCATCACCGCGCTGATGGGATAGCGCTGCAGCAACCAGGCCAGCGCCCCCTGCCCCACCACCGTCGAGCCAAGGCTGCTGAAGATGAACCAGCTCAACGCCACTGGTGGCATATGGAACAAGCGGTGGATGCGGTCATGCTCGAAGAGCAGCGCGAAGGGCGCCAGCATCATAAAGCCCATCAGCCCGTTCCACGCCTGAATGGTCATCACCCCAATGCCGCCCAACCGCCGCTGGATCAGCGCCGCGCCGCCCCACATCATCGCGGCGCTGGCCATCACCAGCACAGCGGGCAGCTCTCCGGCAATGCGTGGATCGAAGCCCAGCACCATCACCCCCGCGAAAGCCAACACAACGCCGAAGCCGCGCCGGGCCGAAAGCCGCTCCTTGAGGATCAGCGCGCCGAGCAGAAGAGAAAAGGGCACGCTCAACTGCCCGACGATGGCCAAGGCGCCCACGTTGGTGGCCAGATGCAGCGCCAGATTGAGCAGCAGCAGGAACAGCCCGCCATTCAGGATGCCATAGGCCGCGATGGCCTTCACCCGCCCCGGCGGCAGGCGCAGAAAAGGCGCACAGACCAGCGCCACCACCCCCATCCGCGCCGCCACCGACAGCAAGGGCGAGGTGGCATCCACCACCACCTTCATCGCGATGACATTGAGCGCGAACAGCAGATTGACCAACAGGGCAACGCCAAGGCCGGGCAGACCCAGATGTGTGTGGTTGGGCTTGTTCATGGGAAAGGCCTCTCCTGCCGCGCCATGATTTTTGCGCGATCTTTGCACCATCGTACAGAAATATAGCAGACACGAAAGCTGAATTTCGCCGTTAATCCGGGAAAATCTTGCGCCCATCTCCGCAAAATATGAAAATCAAAAGTATCCTTAGGTGCAAAATACCTTGCCCTAGCCGGCGGCGCAAGCTATCGCGGAAGGCACAAGAGCAACCCACACAGAATCGGGACGGGAGAGAGATGCGCGATCCGGCAAGGCCCTATGCGATCCACCCCAGCACCAAGGTGCGGCCATGACGGCGCGCGCGCTTGACGGCATCAAGGTGCTCGACCTGTCCCGTGTGCTGGCGGGGCCATGGTCGACGCAGATCCTCGCCGATTTCGGCGCGGACGTCATCAAGATCGAGCTGCCCGGCCATGGCGACGACACCCGCGCCTGGGGCCCGCCCAATCTGATCGGCGCCGATGGCGAGCCCGAGCTGGGCGAAAGCGCCTATTACCTCTGCGCCAACCGCAACAAGCGCTCCGCCGCGATCAATCTGGCCCATCCCGATGGCGCCGCGCTGATCCGTCAGCTGGCGCAGCAGGCCGACATCGTCGTCGAGAATTTCAAGGTCGGCGGGCTGAAGAAATACGGACTGGATTACGAGGCGATCCATGCGCTCAACCCGCGCGCGGTCTATTGCTCGATCACCGGCTTCGGCCAGACCGGGCCCTACACCCAGCGCGGCGGCTATGATTTCGTGGCGCAGGGCATGGGCGGCTTCATGTCGATCACCGGCGAGGCCGAGGGCGGCCCGCTGCGCGCCGGCGTGGCCATGGCGGATCTGTCGACCGGCATGTATGCCACCGTCTCGATCCTGGCCGCGCTGCGCCATGCCGAACGCACCGGCGAGGGCCAGCAGATCGACATTTCGCTGCTCGACACGCAGATTTCCATGCTGGCCAATCAGGGCTCGAACTATCTGGTGGGCGACATTGTGCCGGGGCGGCTGGGCAACCGCCACCCCACCGTGGTGCCCTACAAGACCTTCGAGGTGGCCGATGGCATCATGATCATCGCCGTGGGCAACGATCGCCAGTTCCGCGCTTTGTGCAACGAACTGGGCCAGCCGCAGCTGGCCGAAGACCCGCGCTTTGCCACCAGCCGCGCCCGCACCATCAACCGCGATGCCATCGAGCAGATCGTGCAGGATCTGGTGCGCGACCAGCACCGCGACGCGCTGATCGATCGGTTCGAGGCCAAGGGCGTGCCGGCAGGCCCGGTCAACACCATCAAGGACATCTTTTCCGATCCCTTTATCGAGGCGCGCCAAACGGTGCATCGCTTCCGGCGCGAGGATGGGGTGGAGATCCCCACCGTCGCCTATCCCGGCAAGCTCTCCGCCACGCCCACCGATTACCGCCGCCAGCCCCCGCGCGTGGGCGAGCACACTTTGGACATTCTGCGCGACTGGCTGCCCATCGCAGATGAGGCGCTCGATGCGCTCGCCGCCGATGGCGTGATCGCCCAGCGCAAGATTTGAGAGGAAATTTCATGCAGCTTAGCAACAGCGTCAGCGCCATTGTCACCGGCGGCGCTTCGGGCCTTGGCGAGGCGACAGCACGCGCTCTGGCCGCCAAGGGCGTGAAGGTCGCCCTGTTCGATTTCAACGAGGAAACCGGCGAGAAGGTCGCCAGCGACATCGGCGGATTGTTCTGCAAGGTGGACGTGACCGATGAAGCCTCGGTGGAGGCCGGTTTCGCCAAGGCGCGCGAGATCCATGGGCAGGAGCGCATTCTGGTCAATTGCGCGGGCACCGGCAATGTCATCAAGACCGCCGGCCGCGACAAGGCCACCGGCGAAACCAAATCCTTCCCCACCGACCAGTTCGAGCGGATCATCCAGATCAACCTCATCGGCACCTTCCGCTGCTGCGCCAAGGCCGCCAAGGGCATGCTGGACCTTGAACCCCAAGAAGATGGCGCGCGCGGCGTCATCATCAACACCGGCAGCGTCGCCGCCGAGGACGGTCAGATCGGTCAGGCGGCCTACGCGGCCTCGAAAGGCGGGATCGTCAGCCTGACCCTGCCCATGGCACGCGACCTGATGAATGACGGCATCCGCGTCAACTGCATCCTGCCCGGCATCTTCGACACGCCGTTGATGGCGCGCGCCGCCGATGCGGTGAAGGCCTCGCTGGCCGCCAGCGTGCCCTTCCCCAAGCGTTTCGGACGCCCGCCCGAATTTGCCGCCATGGCGCTCTCCATGATCGAGAACGACTATTGGAATGGCGAGGATGTCCGCCTTGATGGCGGCATCCGCATGGCGCCGCGCTGAACCGGGAGAACAGGTATGAGCGAGACCCCCGAATTCATCACCTACAATGTCGTCGATGGCGTGGCCTGGGTGATGCTGAACCGCCCGCAGGTGGGCAATGCGCAGAATTATCGCCTGCTCGGCCAGTTGGATGACGCCTTCAAGCGCGCGGTGGAGGACGATGAGGTCAAGGTCATCGTGCTGGGCGGCGAGGGCAAGCATTTCTCGGCGGGCCATGACATCGGCACGCCCGAGAAAGACAGCCATATGCCGCGCACGCGCACGACCATGTGGTGGGATCACCTCAACAAGGGCGGCGCCGAGCGGCAATATGTGCTGGAGCAGGACGGCTATCTGGGCCTGTGCCGCCGCTGGCAGGAGATCCCCAAGCCGATGATCGCCATGGTGCAGGGCGCCTGCATCGCGGGCGGGCTGATGCTGGCCTGGGTCTGCGATCTGATCGTGGCCTCGGAGGATGCCTTCTTCCAGGATCCGGTGCTGCGCATGGCCCAGCCCGGCGTGGAATATTTCGCCCATGCCTTCGAGCTGCCGCCCCGTGTGGCGCGCGAGCTGCTGTTTCTGGGCCGCCGCATGCCCGCCGCGCGCGCCTATCAGTTCGGCATGGTCAATGAGATTTTCCCGCGTGAGACCCTGCGCGAAGAGGTCGCCAAGATCGCCGCCGAGCTGGTCGAGCGTGACCGTTTCGGCATGGCGCTGACCAAGCAGGCCTTCAACTTCGTGGAGGATCTGCGCGGCAAACGACAGGCGATGGATGGCGTGTTCCATATGCACCATCTGGCCCATGCCCATAACCAGCTGATGACCGGCAATCTGGTGGGCGGGCTGGACGCCAAGGCCATGGCCGCCGCCAACAAGAAGCAGGCGGAGGACAAGGCATGACTCTGGTGCTGTCCGATCTCAGCCGCCTGCTGAGCGAAGCGGCGGATGCTGCGGCGTCTTTCGTGGCCGTGGCCCAGCCTCAGGTCAAGGCGCGGATCGCCGGGGCCGATGGCAAGGTGGACCGCAAGCTGGCCGATGTTGAGCAGCATATCGTCCACGGCTTCGGCTGGTATGCCGCCTATGCCGAAATGCTGCGCGAAGTCGCCGCATGGGCGCAGGTGCTGGAGGCCAAAGGCGAATTCGGCGAGGTCGAAACGCTGCTGACCCAGCTTCTTTTCGCCGAATATGGCGCGCAATTGCGCGGCGGCATCCCGATGAACCAGGGCGAGGTGATCCGCCCCGCCGATCTGGCCGAGGACACCTCCGCGCTGGACAGCCCGGCCCTCACCCGCCTGATCCGCGAGGGCGGCAGGCAGGAGATCAAGACCGCCATCGCCCGCCATCTGGTCGAGGCGCGCGGGCGGCCTACGCTGGAAAACTGCGGGCTGGACGAAACGCTCACCCTGATCCGCGACCAGTTCTTCGCCCTTTCCAACGCCAAGGTCGCGCCCTTCGCCCATGACTGGCATCTGAAGGACGAACTGATCCCCATCGAGCTGGTCAACGAGCTGGGCGAGATGGGCGTCTTCGCCATGACCATCCCCGAGGAATTCGGCGGGCTGGGCATGGGCAAGACGGCGATGTGCGTCGTCTCCGAGGAATTGTCGCGCGGGTGGATCGGCGTCGGTTCGCTGGCCACACGCTCGGAAATCGCGGCGGAACTCATCCTGACCGGCGGCACGCTGGAGCAGAAGCAACACTGGCTGCCCCGCATCGCCAGCGCCGAGATCCTACCCACCGCCGTCTTCACCGAGCCCGACACCGGCTCCGACCTTGGCTCGCTGCGCACCCGCGCCTCCCTGTCGGGCAGCGATTATGTGGTGAGCGGCAACAAGACCTGGATCACCCACGCCGCCCGCGCCGATGTGATGACGCTGCTGGTGCGTACCGATCCCGACACGCGCAACTACAGCGGCCTCTCCATGCTGATCGCCCCGAAACAGCGCGGCGACGAAACCACCCCCTTCCCCACCCCGGGCATGAGCGGCGGCGAAATCGGCGTGATCGGCTATCGCGGCATGAAGGAGTACGAAATCGGCTTCGATGGCTTCCGCGTACCCGCCGCCAACTTGCTCGGCGGCGTGGAGGGCCAAGGCTTCAAGCAGCTGATGGCCACCTTCGAAAGCGCCCGCATCCAGACCGCCGCGCGCGCAATCGGCGTGGCCCAGGCCTCGCTGGACGTAGGCCTGGCCTATGCGGTGGACCGCAAGCAGTTCGGCCGCTCGATCATCGAGTTTCCCCGCGTCGCCAACAAGCTGGCGATGATGGCGGCGGAACTCATGGGCGCACGCCAGCTCACCTATTTCGCGGCGCGCCGCAAGGATGAGGGCAAGCGCTGCGATCTGGAAGCGGGCATGGCCAAGCTGATCGGCGCGCGCGTGGCATGGGCGGCGGCGGACAACGCGCTGCAAATCCATGGCGGGAACGGTTTCGCGATGGAATATACCGTGAGCCGCCTGCTCGCAGATGCGCGTATTCTCAACATCTTTGAGGGCGCTGGGGAAATCCAGGCGCAGGTGATCGCAAGGCGGTTGCTGGATGGAGGGAATTGAAGGGGAAGAAGGATAGAT
>NZ_BCZE01000031.1 GCF_001598555.1 Novosphingobium rosa NBRC 15208 | reverse complement strand
AAGGTCAAGGGGCTGGGGCGGGGAAACCTGCCCCGGCGTCACCTAAGCGGCGATCGCGCCTTCCACCGCCGGAACCGGGCGGGCCATGGGAAACAGTGGCGTGTTGAGCCGCAGCGCCAGCAGGGCCACCACCACCAGCAAGGCCTGCAGGCCGAAGATCGCCATCAGCTCCTTGGGATAGCCCCATGATCCGCTGTCGGCGAAATAGGGCTGCACGATCAGCACGCTGCCCAGCACCATCCCCATTTGCTGGCCCAATCGCAGCAGGGCCGAGGCCATGCCCGCATGCTGCACATGAACCCAGGCCACGGCCACCGGCCCCAGACAGCCCGAAGACATGCCGCCGCCAATCCCCGCCACCACGCAGCCGGGAATAGCCCAGAGCAGCGGCATGTCGCTGCTGCCCAGCACCGCCATCACGCAGGAGGCGCCAAAGGCCATCAGCAGCGCGCCCAGCGCCAGCACCCGCCGCCCATGCTGCACCAGAAAGCGGCGCCCCAGCAGGATCAGCCCGATCAGCACGCCGCAGCCAAAGGGCAGATACATCAGTCCGGCATGGAAGGCCGAATGGCCGCGCCCATGCTGCATGGCAAAGTTGAAGATCACCAGAAAGCTGCCATGGCCGGCGGCCAGCCCCACGGTCATCAGGGCGCCGGTCAGCAGATTGGAATAGCCGGTCAGTTCGGGCGAAAAGATCGCCTCGCGCGTTCTATCCGCCGCCAGCCACTGGCGGCAGGCCAGCCCCAGCATGACGGCCAGCGCCATAAAGCCGACGGGATAGTTGAAGCGGCTTTCCCGGCCCCAGCACATGAAGGCCATCATCAGGCAGGCCGCCGCGCCGGAGAGCAGCAGGGTGCCGATCACGCTGGCCGGGCGCCTGCCTTGCGCGGTGCCCTTCGGCAGGAAGGCCAAGCCGCACAGCAAGGCCGCCAGCCCGCCCGCCAGATCCATGGCGAAGACAGCGCGCCAGCCCAGCCCGCCTGCATCCGGCGAGATCAGTCCGCCGCCCAGCACCGGGCCCAGCATGGTGCCCATCGCCGCCGAAACGCCCAGATAAGGCAGCTTGCGCACCCGCTCGACCGGGGAGAACAGGATCTGCATGAAGGCCAGCATCTGGGGCGCGACCATGGCATTGCCGATGCCCTGACCCATACGCGCCGCAATCAACGAAACGATGCCCGGCGCCAGCATGCTCCATGCCGAACAGGTGGTGAAGATCGCCATGCCCAGCAGATAAATCAGCCGGTGCCCCCAGGTGTCCGCCAGATTGCCCGCCAGCAGCAAGGTCATGCCGAAACCGAAGGCATAGCCCGAAATCAGCCAGCGCACGGAAAGGGCATCGGCATGGAAATCGGCCTTGATGCTGGGGATGGCGACATTCATCAGCGAGGCGTTCAGCATTTCCATGAACATGGTCAGCACGATGGTGAACAGCATCAGCATCCGCGCACGCTCGGAGATGCCTGTCTGCATGGTCGCCTTTTCCTCCCCGCCTTTGTCGGCATGCACCGGTCTGCGCCGGAGTCCTTTCACGCACCATAGACGCGATGAGGCCCGGTGGCCATGCGCAAACTGCGCGGTTTTCTTGCCTTGAAGGGCAGGGCAGCCTTGTGCCGACGTTCAGGAAAGAGCCCACCGGCAAGACCCCGGGGAATGCGACTCCGACGCCGTGCTCGCCTCCTGTCTGGCCGGGGATGAGGCGGGCCATATGACCGGCGCCAGCCTGACCATCGACGGCGGCTATGCGCTGTGAGCGGAGCCTACAGTCCGCTTGCGGCGTTGTCGCCCAGCTGATCGGGGAAATGCTCGCTGGTGTTCTTTTGCCAGGTTGGATCGGCGCGGGGCGAGACTTCGATCAACCGCGCCTCCAGCCCGACATTCTGCATCGCATGAATGCCCAGCAGCGCCTCGAAGGCCTTGGCCTTGCCGATCCTGCTTTCAAGGATGGCCAGCGTTTCGGGCCGGGTGACATAGTCGGCGGCCTGCATCAAGGCGGCGTCACGCGTGCCGGCGATGATGATGATGCGGTTGCCGCCGACCCCGGCAAAGGAGCTGATCAGCGCATAATCCTCCCCTTCGGCATCGCTGTTGTCGAGATGGCTGCTGGCCATGTAATGGCGTCCGCTGCGCTGATCGATGATCTCGTCATAGCTGGCGCCCACGGCAAAGCGCGAATGATCGAACACCGCGTCGCGCAGACTGCCCAGACCGCTGAGATAGCCCAGATAGACCAGCCCGTTGCTTTTCAGCACGCCGACATCCAGCCGTGATGTCGGCACCACCGTCACCATCCCCATGCCATTCCTGCCGAAGCGCAGCATCGGTGTCACAGAGCGGATCGCGGCGCCCACGCCCAAAGGCAGATAGCTGAGGCCCAGATCGGTGTAATTGCGCCGGTTCGGCTCATCCATCGCCTTGAATGTGTCGAGATCGCGCGGGGAATTGACATCGAACTCACGGATAAGCCGTGAAACGTCGCCCTCCGGTTTGCTCTCGCCGAAGATGTAGTAATCCCCCACGACAATGGCCGCGCGACGGCTATGCGCAAACAGGGGCTGCCACAGGGCGGAATTCTGGATGTCGCGCAAATGGCCGGGATCGTCCTGCCAGCGGCCGATCTGCCAGCCCGCGGCCAGCGTCACCAGCGGGGCGAGGAGGGCCGCCGCCAGCCACAACCTCCTGCGGCGCGGCGCGGCAGGGGGCCCGGAGGGTTCGGTGTTTGGCGCGATGGCCGTTTCAGGCGCGGGCGGCGCGGCTTCCGGCATGGCCAGCGGTTCGAGCGCCAGCAGATAGCCGCCCTTCGGCAGGATGAGCCGCGAAGGCTGATCCTTGCCCGGCCCGGCATAGAACTCGTCCAGCTTGCGGCGCAGGCGATGGACATAGACCCGCACCGAGGAATCCGCATCGCTTTCACCGCCGGACCGGGCGAAGACGGCCTCGGCGATCTCGATCTCCTTGGGCGCGCGGCCGCTGCGGGCCCGGGCCAGCAGGAAGCGCAGCAATTGCTCCAACACATGCGATCGGCCCAACCCCTCGGCGGCGAGCACGAGGGCGACCTGTTCGTCAAGAGCAGCAGAAGAGGTGGAGGGTTCGATCATCGTCTCTGCGCGAGTTGACGGCATATCAGCCGTTTCAGCACTGTAACATTATCTGTAACGTCGCCTCAACCGTAAAGAACTGGGTCTGTGGCCAGAGATTTGGGCAGGTAGGGGCAGGTTCATAAAGAAGATCGCAGGGAGATCGATGTGTTCGTTTCGAAGGTGGGGGCAAGAAGGCTTCTGATATCAACCGTACTTGCCGCCGGAGCGATTGCCACGCCTGCTTTTGCCGCATCCGATGCGGCGGATGCCGATGCGAACGGCGGGCATCCCACGATCGTCGTCACGGCCTCGCGTCAGGATCTGCTGGGCAAGGCGTCCACCGCCAGCGAGGGCACGGTGACACGCGCCGAGGCCGAACTGCGCCCCATCTACCGCCCCGGTCAGCTGTTCGAGGCAGTGCCGGGACTCGTCGTCACCATCCATTCGGGCGAGGGCAAGGCGCAGCAATATCTGATCCGCGGCTATAATCTGGATCATGGCACCGATTTCGCCAGCTTTGTCGATGATATGCCCGTCAACCGCCCCACCAATGCCCATGGGCAGGGCTATTCCGATCTCAACTTCCTGATGCCGCAGATCGTGGCGGGCATCGATTACACCAAGGGGCCCTATACCGCCGGGATCGGTGACTTTGGCTCGGTGGCCTCGGCGCATACAAGGCTGCTCGATGAGATGCCCGCGCAACTCGCGGTGACCATCGGCACCGATGGCTATCAGGAGCTGTTCGGCGGCGGCACCGTCCATTTCAGGAACGGCGGCAAGCTGCTGGCGGCCGTCGATCTGGGCCATTACGATGGCCCGTGGCAGCCCAAACAGAACTTCAGGAAGATCAACGCCGCGCTGCGCTATTCGCAAGGCAGCGCCACCGATGGCTTCAGCCTGACGGGCCTCTATTACAAAAGCGGCGGCGGGCTCATCACCGACCAGCCTGAACGCGCCATCGAACAAGGCGTGATCGGGCGTTATGGCACGCTCGATCCCACCGATCACAGCTTGTCGGAGCGTTTCAGCGTCTCGGGTCATCTGGAGAAGGGGTTGGGCAGCGGCCAGCTTTCGGTCAGTCTTTACGCCATCCATTCCACCATGACGCTGTGGAACAACTTCACCCATGATCTGCTCGATCCGGTCAATGGCGATCAGGAAGAGCAGGATGAGCGCCGCACCACGCTGGGCGGTGCGGCCAGCTATAAGGTCAAAAACGATCTGGGCGGGATCAGCCTCGAGACCGTGGTGGGCCTCAACGCCCGCTATGACGGCGCTTTTGTCGACCGCAAGCATACGCTGCGGCGCACCACCATCCTGCCCTACTGCAACGCGCAGGACGATGACGGCAACATCACCAGTTTCAGCGCGGTGAACGGCAATTGCACCGCCGATCACGTGCGGCTGCTCGATCTGGCGCCCTATGTTCAGGAGACGGTGCGCTTCACGCCATGGCTGCGCGCGGTGGTGGGCCTGCGCGAGGAATATTACCACGCCACCGACCGCAGCGATATGGATGGCGTCCATTATGCCGGTCAGCAGTGGCTGGCCCAGCCCAAGGCCAATCTGATCCTGGGGCCTTTCGCCAAGACCGAGTTTTACGCCAGCTGGGGCAAGGGGTTTCATTCCAACGATGTGCGCGGCGTGTTCGGCACGGTCGCTGCCGAGGGCGTTCAGGCCAGCGGCGTGGCGACGCCCATGCTGGCCTCGACCACCGGTGTCGAGCTGGGCATGCGCAGCAATCTGATCCCCAGGGTTCAGCTGCAGCTGGCGGTGTTCCAGCAGGATTTCGGTTCGGAACTGACCTACAATGCCGATACCGGTCAGGATGAGGCAGGCGCCCCCAGCCGCCGTCAGGGCATCGAGGTAGGCGGGCAGTATCATCCTTTCAAATGGCTGGAATTGAACGCGGATCTTGCCTTTTCCAAGCCGCGCTATCACACGAAGGATCTGGCCGCCTATGGGCTGGACCAGCCCTATATCGCCGATGCGCCCAATTTCATCTATTCGCTGGGCGTGCTGGTCAATGGGCTGGGGCCGATCTCGGGCGCGCTGCAATGGCGGCGGCTGGGCACCCATTCGCTGAGCGATGGCGAGAAATATCCGCAGGATGGCGGCTACAGTGAGTGGAACCTCGATGTGTCCTATGCGCTGCCGGCCGGGCTGAAGTTCACCGCCAGCATCTTCAATCTGCTGGGCAGCAAGGATGCGGCGGCGGATTATTACTACACCAGCCGCCTGCCGGGCGAACCCGCCGAGGGCATCACCGGATTCCAGACCCATCCGCTTGAGCCGCGCTCCGCCCGTTTTACGCTGTCCAAGACTTTCTGAAGAAGCCTGAAGCGCCCCGGGCGGGATCATCGCCCGGGGCGCTTCGTCAGGCGCTCAGGAAGGCCGCGATGCTGGCGGCAATCTCTCGGGCATGGGTTTCCAGCGCGAAATGCCCGGTATCGAGCAGATGCACCTGCGCATCGGGCAGATCCCGCCTGAAGGCCAGCGCGCCAGCAGGCACGAAGATGGGATCGTTCTTGCCCCAGATCGCCAGCAGGCGCGGCTGATGCTGCCGGAAATAGCGCTGGAAATCGGGGTAGAGCGCGGCGTTGGTGCGATAGTCACGGAACAGGTCGAGCATGATCTCATCAACGCCGGGGCGCTGGGTGTAAAAGGCGTCCAGCGTCCAGCCATCGGGGGAGATCAGGCTGGGATCCGGCACGCCATGGACGTATTGCCGGCGGATGCCTTCCGTGCCCAGTTCTGCGCGCAGGGCTTCGCGGTTGGCCGGGCTGGGATCGCGCCAATAGCGCTGGATCGGTTCCCACACCGCGCCGAAACCGTCATCATAGGCATTGCCGTTCTGCGAGATGATCGCGATGATGCGTTCCGGATGGCTCAGCGCCATGCGCAGACCGGTGGGCGCGCCATAGTCGAAAATATAGATGGCGAAGCGCTGCAGGCCGATCACTTCGGTAAAACGCTCGATCTTTTGGGCAATCGTAGCAAAGCTGTAGTGAAAGCTGCCCTGCGCCGGAGAGGCTGAGCCACCAAACCCGGGCAGATCGGGCGCCACCAGATGAAAGCGGTCCGCCAGCAGGGGGATCAGATCACGGAACATATGGCTGGCGCTGGGGAAGCCATGCAGCAGCAGGATGGTCGGCCTGGCGGGGTCGCCCGCCTCGCGGTAGACAATGTCGAAGCCATCGACATCGACGGATCGATAGGTTGGATGATGGTCCATGCTCTCTCTCCTTGGGATCGGGCCGGTTGCGGGCGCGGGGGTGGCCTGCGCCAGCGCGGGGGCCGCCAGCAGGGCGGCGGTGAGGCTGCGCCGGGTCAGAGTGTATCCGGTCATGGCGGCTCCTTTCTCGAAAAGCTGTGGCTGCCGTGCGGCGCCATGCCTGAGAGGTAGCTCTTGTTCAGAAAATCTATAATATGGTGATTATGGCGATCATCCTTCCAGTTTATGAAAGTGTGCCATGGACCGTTTCGAAGCGATGTCCGTTCTGATCGAGGTGGTGGAGCAGGGCAGCCTGTCAGCCGCCGGGCGGGCGCTGCGCATGCCGCTGCCCACGGTGAGCCGCAAGATCAGCGATCTGGAGACCATGCTGGGCGCCAGGCTGCTGATCCGCAGCACAAGGCGGCTCACGCTGACCGATGCCGGCGAAACCTATGTTGCGGCGGCGCGGCGTCTGCTCGACGATCTGCGCGCCGCCGAGCAGGAGGCTGCCGGGGAGATGCTGGCCCCGCGCGGCGATCTGGTGGTGACCGCGCCGGTGATGTTCGGGCGGCTGCATGTGCTGCCGGTGGTGACGGCGTTTCTGGGGCTCTATCCGCAGATCAATGTCAGCCTGATGCTGGGTGACCGCAATCTGACCTTCGGCGACGATCCGGTGGATATGGCGGTGCGCATCGGCGCTCTGGCGGACAGCAGTCTGGTGGCCACGAAACTCGGCACGATGCGCAGTCTGGTCTGCGGTAGCCCGCGCCTGTTCGCGCGCCATCCCCGGCCAGCGCGCCCCGCCGACATCGCGGGCCTGCCCTGCATCCTCAATGATACGGCGATGAACCGGGGTGGCTGGGCCTTCCGCCTGCCCGAGACCGGCGCGACGCTGAATGTGGATTGCCACCCCCGCCTGCGCGTCTCGACCGCCGAGGCGGCGATGGAGGCCGCAAGGGAGGGGCTGGGGCTGGTGCGACTGTTCCACTATCAGGTGGCCGATGCGCTGGCCGATGGATCGCTGGAGGCGGTGCTGGAGGATTTCGAAACACCCCCCGTGCCCGTTCATGTCGTGCATGCGCCGCGCGGGCGGCTGCCGCTGAAGATGCGCTGCTTTATGGATCACGCCGTGCCGCGGTTGCGGCGGCGGCTGGCGCAGGCGTGAGCCCGGGCCGCCGCTTCCTGCCCGGGCGGAACGGGGCGAAGAGCGATGCGATCTATTCGACGGAAATATTTTCCAATACGAAATCGATGAAGCTGCGCACCGAGGGCAGCATGCCGCGAGGGCGCGCGTAGATCAGGAACATGCTGTATTCGGGCGCGTGCCAGTCAGGCAGAACCCGAACGAGGTCTCCATTGGCAAGCAGGGTTTTCACCAAGGGAGCAGGTAGAAGAGCGACACCAATCCCCTGTTTCGCGGCGCTCAGCTGGATTTGCAGATCGGTTGTGACCAGCCTCGGGTTGAGCTGTAAGCGATGCGTGGACTCCTCATCGTTGATGATGCTCCAGCGCGCTTGCTCATCCTGCATATCCGCCTGCCGGGCGATGACAGGCAGGCCTGCAAGGTCTTCCGGACTGTCCGGCGCGCCGAATTCGCCCAGCAATCCGGGTTTGGCGACCAGCAAACGCCTGATGCGCCCGATTTCCCGCGCGACAAGACTGGTTGAATCCGGAACATGGGATTGCGCGGTGATGATCGCGTCAAAGCCCTCTTCAAAAGGATGAAGGAGGCGGTCGGTCGCTTCGACGACGACGGAGACCTTGGGGTGGGCCTCCATGTAATGGGGCAGGATGGGGGCGAGGTAATTCTGTGCCACGACGACCGGGCATCCGACCCGAATGGTGCCTGTCGGTTCCTTGGAGAAGGCCAGCGCGCTGTCATAGGCGATGCGGGCGCCGTCCAGCATGACGAGGCACCCTTCATAGAAGCTTTTGCCGGCTTCGGTCAGCGTGATGCTGCGGGTGGAGCGTTGCAGCAAACGGATGCCGAGCCGCTCTTCGAGCTGGGCGACATGGCGGCTGAGGCGCCCTTTATCGACACCCGTGGCGCGGGTTGCCGCTGTAAACCCACCATGTTGCACGACAGCGGCAAAGAAGGCGAAGTCGTTCATATCCATCATGGGTCGTCTCGGGCCGTTGCTGGTTGGTCGCCGCCCTTGCGTCATCTTCTGGAGAAGGCTCGGGCGGGTCTGTTTGAGAGCGCGCGGGAGTCCCGCAACGCTTCCTGCCCGGCTGTATAGGAGGGGGCCGTCTGTCGGGATACCCTTGCGAAGGTGGGGGCCCCGCGCGCCACGCCTGACCGTGCGCTGAATGCAGCATGCGCGTGGCCGGCCTGCTGCGCTGTCGATGTCGCAATAACCAAATTCGCGGTCGGCGGCTGATCACAGCCGCCGACCGCGAGGTTCCGCGCTCCATACGGGGGGATGGGGACGGAGCGCGGGAGGGACGCTTTGAAGCGTTAGAAGCGGTAGGAAACGCCCAGCAGAACCTGATGGCGATCAAACTTGCCGTTGCCTTCGCTCAGATCGGTGTAGCGGTATTCGACGCGGGCCGAGACCTTCTGGGTCAGCTTGCGCTCCACGCCGCCGCCCAGCAGCCAGCCGTTGCGGTCGGTCGAGGTGTGGATCGCCGGGCCGACATCGGTGCCATAGAGGCCGTTGCTGTAGCCGCCACGGACATAGACCAGCGTCTTGGGCTGCACCAGATAACCGGCGCGCAGCGAGAGATCGACAGAGCGCTTGGGGTTGATGCTGGCAACGCCATTGCCGAAGCGCGAGTCGATGGGGAAGTTCAGTTCAGCCTGAGCGCCAACCACGATGCGGGGGGCCACTTCCTTGTCATAACCCGTGTAGACGCCGAGCGTGCCGGTGTCCGACTTCTGGGTCAGCGGGGTGATGGAAATGGCGTTGTTGGGGTTGCGAACGCTGTTCTGTTCCCAACCGCCCTGCACGCCGACGAAGGGGCCGGTCCAGCCATTGTCGGTGCTCTGGGCATGAGCGGCGGGGGCGACAGCCAGAGTCAGAGCTGCGGCGGCGCTATAGATGGCAGTTTTCATTCTATTCCTCCTGACACCCGCTGTCTGTTCTTCGCGCCGACGCTCAAGATTTTTTAACGGGGGGTCAAAAAAACCTTGAAACCATCGTGCTTTGGCAGCGGGTGTGAGGGCCAGATGGACCTCTGGGGGAGGAATGATAAGTCGGTATACCTAATATGCATTGTTGTTGAAATGCAGCTAATCCACCCCTTGAATTTGACAGTTTGATGACCAAGAGGCTGGCGCGCGCCTTCAGCCCTGCGCGGGCGGCACGCGCAGGGTGGTGGTCAGCGTCTGGGCGCTGCTGCCGCCGACGAACATACGGTAATCACCGCATTCCAGGCGCCAGTGAGCGCCATCGCGCCAGCGCAGGCTGTCCAGCGGCACGCTGAAACGCACCACCTTCATCTCGCCGGGTGCCAGCGCCACACGGGCGAAGCCCCTGAGTTGCTTCACGGCGCGCTGCGCTTCCACGCCCGGGGCGCCGATGTAGCATTGCGCCACCTCCTCGCCCGGCAGCGCGCCGGTGTTGGTGACGGCGGCGGTGACCTCGATGCTCCGCGCACCCAGCCTTGCGGTGATCGCGCGATAGTCGAAGCTGGTGTAGGACAGGCCGTGGCCGAAGGCATAGCGCGGGGTGTTTCCGTCGCGCTCCAGCTTGGTGTAGCCGTGCCACAGGTCATAGGTGATTTCGTCGGCGTCGCGGTCGAAGAAGGGATAGTGCTCGGTGTCGCGCGCTACCGAGAAGGGCAGCTTGCCCGAGGGGTTGACCAGACCCAGCAGCACCTGCGCCAAAGCGGTGCCGCCTTCCATCCCGGCGTAGAAGCTCATCAGGATGGCGTTCACCTCCTCGCGCCATTCCTCGACCATCACCGCCGAGCCGGCCACGATCGACACCACCACCGGCTTGCCGGAAGCGACGGCGGCGCGGATCAGCGCCACCTGATCCTCGGGCAGGTCCAGCGAAACGCGGTCGCCGCCGATCGGCACGGGCGAGAGGCTGGGGCGGCCCGGCACCTTCTTCTGGTCGGCGCCAAGGGCGATGTCGCCCATGATGTATTCGCCTTCCTCCTTGGCGGTGTAGCCCACCACCACCAGCGCCACATCGGCCTGAGCGGCCACGGCGGTGGCCTTCGCCAGATCCGACTCATCGGCGTGGGTGATGGCCTCCTCGCCCAGCAGGCGCTGCAGGCCCTGCAACGGCGTGACGACATAGGAGGGGCGCACGCGGCTGGAGCCGTTGTCGCCGGTGTTCTCCATCGCGGCAAGGCGGCCCAGCACGGCGATCTTCGCCGTTTTGGCCAGCGGCAGCGTGCCGTCGTTTTCCAGCAGCACGGCGCATTTCTGCGCGGCTTCCAGCGCGAGGGCGCGGTGCGCTTCGCTGGCGATCAGATCGGGGCCATAGGCGGGCAGGGGATCTTGGCGGGCGGCAAAGCGCAATTGCGTGCGCAGGATACGGCGGCAGGCGCGGTCGATCACCTCGGGTTCGACAGTGCCGTCCTCCACGGCGGCGACCAGCTTTTCGCCGAAGACCAGCGGTTCGGGGTTCTCGATATCCAGACCCGCCGAAGCGCCATAGACCTTGTGGACACCGCGCACCCAGTCGGAATGGACGAAGCCTTCGAACTTCCATTCATCGCGCAGAATATCGGTCAGCAGCACGCGGTCCTGCCCCGTGAATTCGCCATTGACCTTGTTGTAGGCGCTCATCACCGAGGCGATGCCCGCATCGAGGCAATGTTTGAAATGCGGCAGATAGACTTCATGAAGCGCGCGCTCATCGGCCTTCACATTGACCTTGAAGCGGGCGTTCTCCATCGAATTCAGCGCGAAATGCTTGACCGTGCCGATCACATTATGCGTCTGGATGCCGGTGCCCATGGCCGCGCCCATCACGCCGAGGTGATAGGAGTCCTCGCCATAGGTTTCCTGAGCGCGGCCCCAGGCCGGGTGGCGCAGCAGATTGATGCAGACCGCGCCGGAGAAATTGCAGCCCTGCGCGCGCGCTTCCACGCCCATCGCCTCGCCGATGCGCAGTTCCAGATCGGCGTCGAAGGTGGCGCCGCGCGCCATGGTGCAGGGGAAGCAGGTGGAGTTGCCGCGCGTCACACCGCGCGGGCCATCGGTGAACCACAGGGGCGAGAGGCCAAGGCGCTCATTGCCGCCGCCCGCGCGATAGGGGCGGGCGCCCCACACGCGGTCATCCTCCTGCAGGGCCTGAAAGAAGCCGGTGCCGGACATCATGGCGACTTTTTCTTCCAGCGACATCTGCGCGATCAGGGATTCGACCTGCGCCTCGATGCCCGCCTGCCCGTTGCCTGCCTGCGGCGCATCTGCGTGGGCGCTGGTGGTGGAGCCGGTCATTCTCAATCCCCTCGAATCGTGCGTGCAGGGCCTGCGGGCCTCTGATCTTTCGTGATTAGCGCTAAACCAAACTTTGCGCCCTGTCGAGAGGGGCGTTTGCATGCTGATCTTGCAGGAAATCGTCGAAATCCCCGAAAAGTGGCGGAGGGCCGTTACGGGTTATGCCGCAGTGCAGCGCATTTTCCGGCCTTGACAGCGTCCCGGAAAAGCGCGAAATGCGGCTCAACGGTATAGCGCTAATCCACGTTGGATGCGAAAAGCGAAACCGAAAAGCACAGTTTAGAGGCCTTGGGAGAGGCTTATGGGATTGGCCTGAAGGCCGCCGTCATTCTCTTCCAATGCCTCCCAGGGAGGTATAGTCGCATGAAGAATCGGGTCGTCTCCAGCCATCTGGCCTGCGTTGCCAGCGTCTTGGCCATGGTCGCCGCCGCTCCGGCGCTGGCCCAAACCGCGCCCGCGGCCGAGCCTGCCGCCGCTGCCGCCGAGCCCGCCCCCGGCGATATCGTGGTCACCGCCAACAAGCGGTCCGAGCGCCTCGTCGCCGTCCCCGTCGCCGTCACCGCCGTGTCGAGCCAGACGCTCAGCCGCCTGCAGATCAACGACACCGCCAGCCTGACGCGCGCCGTGCCCTCGCTCAGCTTCCAGGCGGGCAATGGCCCGGGCAACTCCAGCTTCCGCATTCGCGGCGTCGGCACGCAGCTCTTCAGCTATGGCGTGGAATCGGCCGTGGCCGTGGTGGTCGATGGCGTGGTCGCGCCCCGTCAGGTGCAGGGCTTTGCCGATCTTGCCGATATGGAGCGCATCGAAGTGCTGCGCGGGCCGCAGGGCACGCTGTTCGGCAAGAACGCCACGGCTGGCGTCATCAACATCGTCACCGAAGCGCCCAGCAACCATCTGACCGGCCATTTCGACGCCACTGTGGCTGAAAAGGGCGAGTATCGCGTCAAGGGTTCGGTCTCCGGCCCGATCACCGACAATCTCAAGGCGCGCGTCAGCGGCTATTACAACGATGTCGGCGGCTTCATCTACAATGCCAACACTGGCAAGATGACCAATGGGTACAAGAGCTGGGGCGTGCGCGGCAAGCTGCAGTGGGATGCCACCAGCAACCTGACCTTCAAGCTGCTGGCCGATATTGCCAAGAACAACGCCGATTGCTGCTCGCGCGTGCCGGTCTCGATCACCACGCCTGCGGTGCAGACGCTGCTGGGCGGCATCAATGCCACGCCCACCAACCGCACCGTATCGAATGACGATCAGAGCTTCTTCAAGACGAACACCAACATCGTCTCGCTGCAGGGCGACCTGAATCTGGGCGCGGCCACGATCACCTCGATCACCGCCTTCCAGCGCTTCACCGACACCGACCAGTTCGAGCCCGATCAGATCGCCTCGATCCCCAATCGTTATGTCGGCGCCTCGGCCTATTCGGCGTGGAACAACAACCTGAACCATGTCGCCTACAGCAATTGGTCGCAGGAACTGCGCATCGGTTCGAACGGCAACAGCGACTTCACCTATGTCGCCGGTGTGTTCTACAATCACATCAACCTCAACCGTCAGCAGTCGCGCACGCGCTATACCTGCTCGGCGGGGGCTTCGATCGGTTCGCCCTGCACCGGCACCTCGGTGTCGCAGTCGGCGGGCATGCAGGGTTCCTATGCGGGTGACAACATCGCCGGTTTCGGCCAGATCGACTGGCGCGCCATCGGCAAGCTGCATGTCATCGCAGGCCTGCGCGAGCAGTATGAAACCCAGAGCGTGACGGGCCGCAACTATGGCGCCCTGACCAGCACCGATGTGACCTTCCCCGGCTCGGTGATCTCCAGCGGCACCACCCACCGCAGCGGCAGCGCGCTGACCGGCAAGGCCGGCCTGCGTTACGAGTTCAACCGCAATCTGCAGGCCTATGGCAGCTACACCCGTGGCTACAAGGCCTTCGCGCTGGACATCGACATCGGCACCAACTTCGCCACCCAGACGGGGCTCGCGCCCGAGCATGTCAACGCTTACGAGCTGGGCCTGAAATGGCAGGCGCCCGGCGGCAAGTTCGACATCAACACCGCCCTGTTCCGCAGCGATTTCACCAATCTGCAGGTGCAGGCGCTGGTGACCGACGTTGTGAACAACTCCTTCAACACCGTGCTGGCCAATGCGGGCAAGTCGCGCTCGCAGGGCTTCGAGGTCGAGGCCAATTTCCGCCCCGACGATCACTTCTCGCTGGCCGCCAACTTCACCTATCTGGACGCCACGATCGACGTGCCCGGCCAGACCTGCGGCATCCAGCAGCAGACGGGGCTGACGACCTATACCGCCAACTTCCCCAGCAACACCTGCTACATCAAGCGCACCGGCACCACCAATTCGGGCGCGATCATCGATGTCGTGGGCGGCCAGCTGCCCGCCACGCCGAAGTATCGCGTGGGCTTCACGCCGCGCTGGGAGCATGAGATCGGCAATCTGACCGGCTCGATCATGATGCCGATCAACTATCAGAGCGCCACCAGCCTGTCGCTGAACCAGGATCCTCTGCTGACGCAGAAGGCCTATACGCTGGTTGACCTGACCCTGGGCCTGACCGGACCGGACAAGCGCTGGAACGTCAGCTTCTTCATCCGCAACCTGTTCAACCAGAACTACTACAGCCAGCTGAACCACGGCACCATTCTGGCCACCACCACCAATGCGACCGACCTGTGGGCCAACGTCAACAAGGACTCGCGCCGTTACGTGGGCGGCACGATCGGTTACCGCTTCTGATGATACGGGGTTCTTCCCTGCCCCGTATCTCTTCCTCGCGCGCCGGGCTCCCTCGCCCGGCGCGTGTTTGGCTTTCGGCTGCGCTGATGGCGCTGGGTCTGCCTGTGGCGCATGGCGCGCAGGCGGCGTCCGCGACGGTGAAGGCCGATCCGGCACCGGCCAAACCGCGCATCATCGTGCTGAGCGACATCGGCAATGAGCCCGATGATTCCGAAAGCCTTGTGCGCTTTCTGCTCTACACCAACGAATTCGATGTCGAGGCCCTGATCGCCACCACCTCGACATGGCAGCGCGACAAGGTGCGGCCCGATCTGATGCTGGAACGCATCGCGGGCTATGCTCAGGTGCGCGACAATCTGAACCATCACGCCCAAGGCTACCCCACCGCCGAAGCGCTACGCGCGAAAGTGATCGCGGGCGCGCCGCTCTATGGCATGGCGGGCGTGGGGCAGGGGCATGACACCGACGCCTCGCGCGCGATCATCGCCGCCGCCGACAAGCCCGATGCCCGCCCGGTCTGGGTGCTGTGCTGGGGCGGAGCGGTCGATCTGGCGCAGGCGCTGTGGTCGGTGCGCGCCACCCGCAGCCCGGAGCAGGTGAAGCAGTTTGTCGCCAAGCTGCGCGTCTATTCCATCTCCGATCAGGACGATGCCGGGCCATGGGCGCGGCATGAATTTCCGCAGCTGTTCTGGATCGCCAGCATCCATGGCTGGGGCCAGTACAATATGGCGGCATGGTCGGGCATTTCCGGAGACCGCCGCACCGCCGAACGCTGGCCCGACCGCGAGACCGTGCAAGACCCATGGCTCTCGGCCAACATCCGGCGCGGGCCTTTGGGCAGCCTCTATCCGCTGCCTGCCTTTATCATGGAGGGCGACACGCCCGCCTTCCTCTATCTGATTCCCAACGGTCTCTCCGATCCCGGGCATCCGGAATGGGGTTCTTGGGGCGGGCGCTATATGGTGCAGTCGCCGGGCATGGGCTTGCACGCCGACACCAAGGATATCTTCGAGCGTGACGGCACGCTGTTTTCGGGCAATCAGGCGACGGTCTATCGCTGGCGCCGCGCCTTCCAGAACGACTTTGCCGCGCGCATCGGCTGGACGCTGACGCCCGATCCCAAGCAGGCCAACCATGCGCCACAGGCCGTGGCACAAGGGCAGGCGGGGCGCGGCGTGCTGCACCTGACCGCCAAAAGCGGCGAGACCATCATGCTGGACGCCAGCGCCTCGCGCGATCCCGATGGCAACCCCATCCACGCCCATTGGTGGCAATATCGCGAGGTCGGCGGCATTCCGCCCCAGCCTCCCGTCACCTTTGCGCAGGCCGATGCCCTGACCACGCAGGCCACCATGCCCGGCGTGACCAAACCGGCCACGCTGCACATCATTCTGGAGGTGTCCGACAATGGCACTCCCGCGCTCACCAGCTATCGCCGCCTTATCGTGGATGTTCAGCCCTGAACGCTCTACGGTGATGCCACTCAACCTTACAGGAAGCCTTGATGTCCGAACCTGTTTCCGCTCCTGAAAAGCCCTGGCCCTCGCCGGGGCGTGCCTGGTGGGTGGCCATCGTGCTGATGCTGGCCAACACGCTGGCCTTTGTCGACCGGCAGGCGCTGGCGTTGCTGGTGCAGCCGATCAAGAAGGATCTGGCCATTTCGGACACGGCGATCAGCCTGCTCTATGGCCTGTCCTTCACGCTGTTCTATGTCGCGGTGGGCCTGCCCATCGCGCGCATCGCCGACCGCTCGAACCGCCGCAACATCGTGGCGGGCGCGATTCTGGTGTGGAGCGTGGCGACCAGCCTTTGCGGTTTCGCGCGCAGCTTCACCAGCCTGTTTGCCGCCCGCATCGGCGTGGGCGCGGGCGAGGGCGGGCTGACCCCCGCCGCCTATTCGCTGCTTTCGGACTATTTCCCCAAGAGCCGCCTGCCGCTGGCCATGGGCATCTATCAGATCGGCATCTATCTGGGCAGCGCCTCGGCGCTGGTGATCGGCGGGGTGATCTTTGCGCATCTGCCCCCGGGCGGTACGGTGATGGTGCCGCTGGCGGGCGCGATGAAGGGCTGGCAGCTGGTCTTCCTGCTGCTGGGCATCCCCGGCCTGCTGCTGACGCTGGTGACGCTGACTCTGCGCGAACCGGCCCGTCGCGGCGAAGCGAATGACACCACCGCCGCGCAGGACAGCGTGCCGCTTTCGCAGTTTTTCGCGCATGTCGGTGCGCGGGCCAAGGCCTATATCGGGATCATGCTGGGCTTTGCGCTGATGGTGCTGGTGGGCAATGGCACGGCGGTGTGGATCCCCGCGTTCCTTGAGCGCTCCTATGGCTGGACGACGGCGCAGGTGGGCAGTCTCTATGGCCCGGTGGTCTTTGTCTGCGGCACGTCGGGCGCGCTGGCGGGCGGTCTGGTGGCCAGCTGGCTGCGCAAGCGCGGGCTGGCGCATGGCAATCTTCAGGCCTCGATGATCGGCTTTGTCGCTTTGGTGCCCGTCACAATCGCCTTCCCGCTGATGCCCACGGCGGGCATGGCGCTGGTGCTGATCGGGCTGATGAATTTTCTGGCCGGTTTCAACTTTGGCGGCGGTCTGGCCACCCTGCAGGAGCTGACCCCGAACCGCATGCGCGCGCTGATGTCGGCGGCCTATATGCTCACGATCAATCTGATCGGTGCGGCGCTTGGTCCCACGGCGATTGCGCTGGTGACCGACTATGTGTTCCACGATCCCAAGGCGCTGCATTACGCGATCTCGATCGTCTGCGCCGTGGCCTCGCCGCTGTCGGTGGTGCTGCTGTGGATGGGGATGAAGGATTATCGCCGGATCATCGCGCTTTAATCAAAGCAATGAAGCGTGAACCGGCTCGGCCAGGAGGTTTCCGCCTCCCGGCCGAACGCGTTTTCAGGCGCTTTCGCGCAGGACGATCGTATAAGGCACCCATTGCGACAGGGGCGCCTTGGCGGTCCCTTCATCCTCGCGATGGCGCTGGATCAGCCAGTCGGTGGCCTGCGCCGCCATCAGATCGACATCCTGACGCACGGTGGTCAGCGGTGGCCAGATCTTCACCGCGATGGGCGCATCGTCGAACCCCGCCACGGCCACATGCTGCGGGATGCTCAGCCCCCGGCGATGGGCGCTCAGGATCACGCCCGCGGCCATATCGTCATTGCTGGCGAAGATGGCATCGGGCGGCTCGGGCAGGTCGAGCAGGGCAGAGCCCGCGCTCAGCCCCGATTCAAAGCTGAAATCGCCCATGGCGATCAGCGCCGGATCGATGCCGATCCCGCGCGCCGCCAGCGCCGCGCCATAGCCCTCGAAACGCGCCTTGCTGCCCGAGTGGATCGAGGCGCCCATCACAAAGCCGATGCGCTTGTAACCACGGTCGAGCAGATGCTCGGTCATGGCCTGCGCCGCCGCCTTTTCATCGACGCCCACCGTGTCCATGTCGGCCAGCCCCCGCCCGCAGGCGATGGCCGCCATCGGCACATTCAGCTTGGCCAGCGCCGCGCTGCCCGAAAGCAGCTCATTGTAGGGCGGGGCGAAAAGGATCGCATTCGCTCCGCTGCGCACCAGTCCGGAAACGGCTTCCATGGCGGCGCTGGCGGAAAGATCGTCGCATTTGCGGATGATGATCTGCACCCCGGCCCGCGCGGCGGCATTCAGCGCGCCCACCAGCATGGCGGAAAGGAAGGCATTCTGCGCGTTGCGATAGACGATGCCGATCCGCGTGCTGCGCGCCGAAGCCAGCGAGCGCGCGGCGGCATTGGGCACATAGCCCAGCTCTTCCACCGCCTTCATCACGGCGGCGTGGGTCGCCTCGCGCACGGGCTTGGTGCCGTTGAGCACATGCGATACCGTCATCGGCGAGACGCCCGCCGCATCGGCCACCGAGGAAATGGTGACCGCCTGCCGGGAGCGGCGTGAGGAACGCGTTACTGTGGTCATCCGTTGTCCTGTGTTGTCACGGTTTCTGGGGCGGTTTTCGCGTCACCTCCAGCGCTAAATGAACGGGGCGGGGGGTGGCAAGAGTTGTTCTGGTATAGCGCTACAATTTTTTGGTTGCGCGGGGGGCGTGGTTGCTCCACATGAAGCTGCGCGCAGCCCGTAAGAGCTTGCCCCGAGTCAAAGAGATTAGAGGATCGACGAGATGGCCCCTTCCAACGATCGGCCCAACGACCAGAGGTCGCAACTCGAAGCGCTTTATGCGGAGATGGCGCCCGCCAATCTGACGCCCTTGTGGGAACTGCTGGCTGGCCTCGTCAAGCCGCAGCCCAACTCGCCTGCCCATGTTCATCGCTGGAACTACGATCAGGCGCGCGACTATCTGATGCGCGCGGGCGATCTGATCAGCGCCGAGCAGGCCGAGCGCCGCGTGCTGATCCTCGAGAATCCCGGCCTTGAAGGCCAGTCGGCCATCGTGCCCAGCCTCTATGCCGGGCTCCAGCTGATCCTCCCCGGCGAGATCGCCCCCTGCCACCGCCACAGCCAGTGCGCCCTGCGCTTCGTGATGGAGGGCGACGGCGCCTTCACCGCGCTCGATGGCGAAAAGGCGATCATGCGCCAGTACGATCTGGTGCTCACCCCCGGCGGCCAGTGGCACGATCACGGCAACACCACCGACCGGCCGATGATCTGGCTCGACGGCCTCGACATTCCCACCGTCCGCCTGTTCGACGCGCAATTCGCCGAACATTTCGACGGGAAAGCCTTCCCTGAAAGCGCGCCCGCCGGCGATACGCAGGCCCGCTATGGCCACAACATGCGCCCGATGCGCGGCACGGCGGCGGATCGTCGCCCCGCGCATCAGCCCTTGTTCCACTATCCCTATGCCCAGTGGCGCCCGGCGCTGGACGCCATGGCCAAGTCGGCCGAGGTCGATCCCCATGTCGGCCATGCGCTGGAGTTCACCAATCCGGCCGATGGCGGCTCGATCATGCCGACGATCTCGGCCCATGTCCGCCTGATCCCGGCCGGCTTCGAGACCAAGGCCCGCCGCTCCAGCGATGGCACGATCTTCGTCGTCTGCGAAGGCATGGGCACGGTCATCATCGATGGCGAGGAAATCCAGCTCCTCGAACGCGACACGTTCTGCGTGCCTTCGTGGAAGGAAGTGCGTTTCTCTGCCGACACCGATCTCGTGCTGTTTGCCTATTCCGACAAAGCTGCCCAAGAAAAGCTCAACCTCTACCGCGAATGGAACGCCTGATATGACCCTCTTCACGCTGCCCGCCCCGATTGTGGCCAAGACCTCCGACGGGAACGAGTTCCCCGTGCGCCGCCTGTTCTGCATCGGCCGCAACTACGCCGCCCATGCCCGCGAAATGGGCAAGGATCCCACGCGCGAGGCGCCCTTCTTCTTCACGAAGTGGGCCGAGACGGTCGTGCCCAGTGGCACCACCATCGCCTATCCTTCGGAAACCTCGAACTTCCACTTCGAGGCCGAGCTGGTTCTGGCCGTGGGCAAGGGCGGCCGCAACATCGCCGAAGAGAACGCCGCCGATCACATCTACGGCTATGCCACGGGTCTGGACATGACGCGCCGCGATCTGCAGCTCGAAGCGCGCGACAAGGGCCGCCCCTGGAGCACCGGCAAGAATGTCGAGCAGTCCAGCCCGCTCGGCCTGATCCACCCGCAGAGCGAGACGGGCGTGCTGGAAAGCGGCAGCATCAAGCTGACGGTCAATGGCGACACCAAGCAGGACGCCGATCTGGCCGATCTGATCTGGGACGTGAAGGAAGTGATCGCTTACGTCTCGCGCTTCTACCGTCTGGAGCCGGGCGATCTGATCTACACCGGCACGCCTGCCGGCGTGGGCGCGGTGGTGTCGGGCGACGTCATCAACGTCTCGATCGCGGGTCTCACCGACTGCACCGTCACCGTTGGCCCGGTGGCAAATGACTGACTCTGGGACTAAGCTGCACGGCTTTTTCCGTTCGGGCGCATCCTACCGGGTGCGCGTCGCGCTGGCGTTGAAGGGCATCGACTATGACGGTGCCTTTTACCGCCTGCGTGCGGGCGAGCAGCGCGCTCCGGCCTATCTGGCGCTCAACCCGCAGGGGCTGGTGCCCGCGCTGGAGATCGACGGCGTGGTGCTGACCCAGAGTCTGGCCATCTGCGAGTATCTCGACGAGACGCATGACGGCCCGAAGCTGCTGCCGGAAGACGCCGTGATGCGCGCCCGCGTGCGCGCGGCGGCGCAGGTCATCGCTTGCGACACCCATCCGATCCAGAATCTGAAAATTCTGGGCCGGATCAAGGCGCTGGGTCATGACGAGAACGCCTGGGCCGCGCAGGTGATCGAGGAAGGCTTCGACGCTTATGACGCACTGATCGCGCCCTATGCTGGCCAGTTCAGCTTTGGCGACACGGTGTCTCTGGCTGACATCTGCCTGATCCCGCAGCTGGTCAATGCGCGCCGTTTTGGTGTCGTTGTCCAGCGCTGGCCGCGGCTGCTGGCGGTGGAAGCGGCCTGCCTTGCGCATCCCGCCTTCATCGCCGCCAATCCGGCCACGCAGCCGGACGCCGAGTAACAACACAAGGATAGCGCCCATGAGTTTTGATCGTCGAACACTCATGGGCGGTGCCGGTGGTGCGCTGCTGGCCTCGCTGCTGCCGCACGTGGCGCGCGCGGTCACGGGATCGCGCCCCAATCTGATCCTCTTCTTCCCCGACGAGCTGCGCGCCGATGCGCTGGCCTGCTATGGCAATCCCGTCACGCGCACCCCCAACTTCGATCGTCTGGCCAAATCGGGCACGCGCTTTGCCAATGCCCATGTGCAGTATCCGGTCTGCGCCGCCTCGCGCTGCTCGATGCTGACGGGGCTGCCCACCAGCGCCACGGGCCATCGCGGCTTCTCCTATCTGATCCAGCCGACCGAGCCCAACCTCTTCGCCCTGCTGCGTCAGTCCGGCTATGACACCTTCTTCTTCGGCAAGAACGATGTGCTGGCCCCCGAAACCTTCGCCACCAGCCTGACCGCCTGGGCCGATCCGCCGGCACCGGGCGCGGCGGCTGGCGACCATGCGCCCGGCGCGCGGGCCGGGGCGACCAGCAGCACCGTCACCATGCTGCTCCCCCCGATGGGAGACCGCCGCGCCACCAGCGATTACGGCATCATCCAGCGCGCCATCGAGATCATCGAGCGCAAGGAGAGCGACAAGCCCTTCTGCCTGTTCCTGCCGATCTTCCAGCCGCATCCGCCCTATCGCGCGCCCGCCGATTTTCAGGCGATGTACAAGCCGGACGATATCCCCGCCCCGATCCCGCCGGGCCTGCCGAACAAGCCCGCCTATCATGAGGCGATCCGCAAGGCCTATGGCCTCGACAAGGCCGGGCCGGAGGTGTTCCGCCAGGTGCGCGCCACCTATTACGGGCAGGTCTCCTACACCGACTGGCTGCTGGGCGAGTTGCTCGATGCGCTGGACCGCACCGGGCGCAACAAGGATACGGCGGTTTTCGTCGGCTCCGACCATGGCGATTACGCGGGCGATTACGGGCTGGTCGAGAAATGGCACGGCGGGCTGGAAAGCTGCCTGACCCATGTGCCGCTGATCGGCCGCGTGCCCGGCGCGCCCGAGGGCATGGTCGCGCAGGATATGGTCGAGCTTTACGATATTCTGCCCAGCTTCCTGAACCTTGCGGGCACCGCGCCGCATCATACCCAGTTCGGGCGCAGCCTTCTGCCGCAGATCCACGGTGGCCCCGGCGATCATAACCGCGCGGCCTTCACCGAGGCAGGCCTTGGCATCTACGAACCGCAGGCTTTCGACAATCCCACCGGCGGGCTCTATCGCTACAAGTCGCAGCTGCCCGCGCAGCATCCCGAACTGGTCGCCCGCGCCGCCAGCGTGCGCACGCAGCGTCACACCTATATCCACCGCCCGCAAGGCGTCAGCGAACTGTATGACCGCATCGCCGATCCGGGCGAGACGCGCAATCTGATCGGCACGCGCGCGCTGGCCAAGGATCAGGCGGCGCTGGAGGACCGGCTGCTCAACTGGTACATCAACACCAGCGGCGTGCCTCTGGACACGCGCAACAGCCGCGATGTGCCCAACTTCAGCCCGCCGCAAGCGCCGGTGGCCACGCCGGATGCAGTGCAGGCTGTCCTGGATTCATGAACTAGCCCAGCTTCAGGCCCAGTTCCGCCAGCAATTGCGCGGCCTGCTCACGCGAGATGGTCGCGCCGCGAAACAGCGCGGCATCGACAAGGCGCAGGCCGCCCAAATCCGCCCCGCGCAGGTCGGCCTTGTCGAAACGCGCGCCGGTCAGCATGGCGTCGCGCAGGCTGGATTGCTCGAAACTGGCGTCGCGGAAATCGGCCTTGCGCAGATCGGCCTGACTGAAATCCATCCGCTGCAACCGCTGCTTGCGAAAGCTTAGCCCCGCCAGCTTGGCGCCGGACATCAGCACCTCCTCGCACTGCAGATCGATGATCCGCGCGTCGGTCAGGTCTGCTCCGGTCAGCTTGCTGCCGGTGATCCGGGTGCCGGTCAGCCGTGCATGGCGAAAGTTGGCATTGTTGACATCGCAGGAGCGGATCACGGCATCGCTCAGATCGGCGCTCAGCAGGCTGGCAAAACCCGCGCGGCAGGAAAGCCACTGCGTGCGCTCCAGATTGGCCTTGGTCAGATTGGCGCGGCGCAGGCTGCACCGCTCGAACCGCCATCCGGCCAGATCGAGGTCGGACAGATCGGCCTCGTCCAGATCGCATTCGACACACTGAACCGCCCCAGCGCCGATCAGCGCCTGCACATCCGCACGGGTCAGCGTCAGGCCGGAAAGCGTGCGGGCGAAGGAGAGGCTGGCTGTCATCCCGCCTGACTAGGTCATCTTCCGGGCGCAGGTAAAGCCTCACGACAGAGCCCCGTGCATTTCTACAAGTCTTTCTGTCGCAAGGCCGTATAACAGGCTTCCCCGCCGATCGCAGAGGCTGCGTGACCATGAACCTGCTGCCGATGCTTCTTGCCCTGACCGCCGCCGCGCCGGGGGCTGTCTCGTCCAGCGATATCGCTGCTTCGGGCCCCAGGGGCGACCTCAAGGGCACGCTGGTGACGGTGGCGGGCAGTACGCAACCCCCGGTGCTGATCCTGCCCGGCTCCGGCCCGACGGATCGTGACGGCAACAGTCCGCTGGGCCTCAAGGGCTCGACCTATCGCCTGCTGGCCGAAGGGCTGGCGCAACAGGGGATCCCCAGCACCCGCATCGACAAGCGCGGCAGCTTCGCCAGCGCGGGCGCGGTGGCGGACCGCAGTGAGCTGACCCTGCCGGGTTACGTGCAGGACACCAGAGCCTGGATCGCGGCGACGCGCGCGAAAACCGGGGCCACCTGCGTCTGGCTGCTGGGGCATAGCGAGGGCGGGCTGGTCGCGCTGCAGACCGCGGCGGACAGCCCCAAGGATATCTGCGGGCTGATTTTGGTCTCCACCGCCGGGCGCCCGCTGGAGCAGGTGCTCAAGCAGCAATTGCGCGCCAACCCCGCCAACGCCCCCCTGCTGCCCGATGCCGACCGCGCCATCGACACGCTGTCCGCCGGGCGGCGCGTGGACCCTGCCACGCTGCCGCCACCTCTGGCGGGGCTGTTCCGATCCGAGGTGCAGCCCCTCTGGATCAGCGAACTGGCGGTCGACCCGATTGCGTTGATCGGCAGGCTGAAGCTGCCGGTGCTGATCATGCAGGGCGAGAAGGATCTGCAGGTCAGCGTGGAGGATGCCCGGCGGTTGAAGGAAGGCCAGCCCGCTGCGCGGCTGACGCTGTTGCCCGATGCCAATCATGTCCTCAAATCCGTGGCGAGCGAGGAACGCAGCGCCAACTTTGCCACCTACGCGGATCCCAACCTGCCTTTGGCCCCCCATATCGTAGAGGGGATCGCGGCTTTCATCACCGCCAAACGGTAAGGGGATTGTCCATCCATGCGTCAGGGGGGATCATGACCGGACTTGTTATTCTTGCCTTTTTCGCGGCGGTCTGGGGAGCAGCCGGGCTGTCGCAACTCGGCTTTGCCGCCGTCTGGTTTGCGTTGCCGGTGGCGATCTCGGTCTTGCTGCTGCTGGCGGCGCGCTTCGGTTCCGGGCCTCTGCAGGCCTATCCCGACCCGCAAAAGGTCAACCGGCTGGTTGGCGCCTGGAGCGGGATCGAGGGTGTCGCCATCCTGATCGGCACCAATCTGGTGGCCAATCTGGGCCATCCCGAATGGGTGATGGCGACGGTCAGCCTGATCGTCGGCCTGCATTTCCTGCCGCTGGCGCACGGCTTTCCCCAGCCGCTCTATTATGGCACCGGGCTGGGGCTGATCGCGCTGGCGCTGGCGGGCTTTGCCGCGCCCGGACGGGTCAGCCCCGGCGTGGTCGGGGTGATCGCGGCCCTGCTGATCTGGGCGACGATCGCCGCCTTGCTGAGCCGCTCAGCGCGCGCCCAGCGTGGCAAAATAGGCGCAGAACATGTCGGCCAGGGCTGAGGCGTAGCGCGTGATCTCCTCCTCGCTGCGGGGCTGCTCGGAATAGCTGCTGCCCACGCCGGAGAAGGTGCGCTGGATCAGATCCGAGACCAGCTCCCGCTCGGCCTGCGGCTTGTCCGGCAGGGTTTCATCGATGAACTGCTGGAACAGCCGCGCTCCCTCGGCGCGGGCCTCGCCGGTTTCCGGGGCGTCGCGGTAGAGCGGCGCGGCATCGGCCAGCGCCAGCCGCACCTCGGCCTCGTCGCATTCGGACTGGATGAAGGCATGGACCATCGCGCGCAGCCGCGCTTCGAGCGGCTTGCTGCGGTCATTCAGAATGCCGGACAGCATGGCGGTGTTGCGCCGCCATTCCTCGGCCTGCACGCGGAAGAGGATCGCGGCCTTGTTGGGGAAATACTGGTAGATCGAGCCGACGCTGACCCCGGCCCGCTCCGCGACTCTGGCGGTGGTGAAACGCTGCGCGCCCTCCTTGCGCAAAACCTGAACAGCAGCGTCCAGAACCGCCGAAACAAGATCGGTGGAGCGGGCCTGTCTGGGTGATTTGCGCGCGGAAATCCGGGGTTTCGGGATGTCGGCCATAGCTCTTCCAGCCAATGCGATTAGCGAAGCTGACGAAGTAGTCGTATTTTTCGGGCTCCACAACCAACCCCTGCCATCAACCTTGCGAGAGACCCGATGACCACTCTGAACACCGCCCCCGTCGCCCCTCTGCTCGACCGCCTGTTCGCGGTGAACGATGCCGCCGATCCGGCCTCCGATCCCGCGCTGGCGGCCTATTGGAGCAGCCTTGATCCGCAGCAGCGCAGCGCGCTGATGCAGACCCGCACCGGCTATGTCGATTTCTACGCCCGCATGAAGGACATCCCGCTGGCCGTCTCGCGTGAGACCGGCAATCTGCTGTACATGCTGGCCCGTGTCAGTGGTGCGCGCAGCATCGTGGAGTTCGGCACCTCCTTTGGCCTTTCCACGCTGTGCCTTGCCGCGGCGCTGCGCGACAATGGCGGCGGGCGGCTCATCACCAGCGAGTTCGAGCCCTCCAAGGTGGCCCGCGCCCGCCAGCATCTGGCCGAGGGCGGCCTTGCCGATCTGGTCGAATGCCGCGAGGGCGATGCGCTGGAAACGCTGTCGCGCGACCTGCCCGCCACGGTCGACCTGCTGCTGCTCGACGGGGCCAAGGGGCTCTATCCCGATATCCTTGCCCTGATCGAGCCGCATCTGCGCCCCGGCGCGGTGATCCTGGCCGACAATGCCGATCACTGCCCGGCCTATCTGGAGCGTGTGCGCGGCGGTGAGGGCTATCTTTCGCTGCCCTTCTCCGATGAGGTGGAGTTCTCGATCCGGCTGGGCTGATCCGGCGATTGCCGGGTTCCGGCAGCGGCATCCCAAATTGGAAGGCTATCTTGCAAGATTAACTTGCAAGATAGCCTTCCAATGTCTAAGTCATCCCTATGCCAGACCATGAGTCCCCCTCACTCGATTCTGTCGTCGCCGATCTCACCGTCGCGGTGGGCGGGCTGATCCGCCGCCTGCGCGCCGAGGTGCGGGCCAGCGATCTCAACCTGTCCGAAGCCGGCGTCATCGCCCGGCTGGAGCGCGAGGGACCGCTGACCACCGCCGCTCTGGCCCGCGCCGAGGCGATGACGCCGCAGTCGATGGGCACGCTGGTCCTTCAGCTCGAACGCCGGGAACTGGTGCGGCGAGAGGCCCATCCCACCGATGGGCGGCAGATGCTGGTGGCCCTGACACCGGCCGGTCTTGCCGCGCGCCACCGCCAGCAGGCCGCCAAACGCGCATGGCTGGCCGCGGCCATGCGGCGGCTGGAACCTGCCGAAATAGAGCGTCTGCATCATGCGATTCCCCTGATCCGCCGCCTCGGTGAGGATTGATCCCCCAACCACGGAGCCCCCCATGACCGTGACCACCCTCGATCCCAAAACCGCCCTGATCGTCATTGATTTGCAGAAGGGCATCGTCACCTTGCCTTGCGCGCATCCGATGGCGGATGTGGTGGCCCAATCCGCCACGCTGCTTGCCGCCTTCCGCCAGCGCGATCTGCCGGTGGTGCTGGTCAATGTGACGGGCCTTGCGCCGGGCCGCGCCGAACACAGCATGGGCGCCTTTGCCTTCCCGCCCGATTTCGCCGATCTCGTGCCCGAGCTGGACCGGCAGCCGCAGGATATTCTGATCACCAAGCGGACCTGGGGCGCCTTCACCAACACCGCTCTGGAAGCGGAGCTGCGCGCGCGGGGCGTGACCCAGCTGGTGCTTTGCGGCGTGGCCACCACCGCAGGCGTGGAATCCACCGCGCGTTTCGCCCATGAGCTGGGCTTCAACGTCACGCTGGCCACCGACGCCATGACCGATATGAGCCTTGAGGCTCATGAGAACAGTCTGGCGCGCATCTTCCCGCGCCTTGGCGAAAGCGGCACGGTGGCGCAGATCATCGCCCTGCTCGAGGCGCGAGGCTGAATTCATGGCCTCTGCCGTCAGCGAAGCACCGGAAAAGCTTGATCCTTCGGTTTATAAAATCTGCTTTGTGGCGGTGTTCGGGCCGTTGCTCTCGCAGGTGGACGCCACCATCGTCAATGTCTCGCTGTCGGGGCTGGCGAGCGAGCTGCATGCCTCGCTCTCGACCATCCAGTGGGTGACCAGCGCTTATCTGCTGGCGCTGACGCTGGTGCTGCCGCTCAATGGCTGGCTGCTCGAAAGGATCGGCGCGAAGCGGCTGTTCCTGATCTGCCTGACGAGTTTTACGATCTCCTCGGCCCTGTGCGGGTTGGCGTGGTCGGCGGGATCGCTGATTGCGTTTCGCGCCTTTCAGGGGATCAGCGGCGGGCTGATGGCGCCCATGGCGCAGATGCTGGTGGCGCGCGCGGCGGGCAGGAACATGAGCCGGGTGGTGGGCTATATGTCGCTGCCGGTGCTGTTCGCGCCCATCGCCGGGCCGATGCTGGCGGGGGTGATCCTGCAATATGCCACATGGCGCTGGCTGTTTCTGGTGAATGTGCCGGTGGGCCTGCTGGCGCTGGTGCTGACCTTCGCCATCCTGCCTGAGGATCGGCAGGATCTGCGCCCCCGTGGGCTGGACTGGAGCGGTCTGGCGCTGCTTTCTCCCGGGCTGGTGCTGTTTCTGTTGGGCACGCAGGGTATCGCCGGGGCCATCGGGCGGCTGGAGGTGGTGGCCGCCGCGGCGCTGATCGCCCTGTTCCTGTGGCATGCACGCGATAAGGGCGATGCCGCGCTGGTTGATCTGAAATTGTTCGGGAGCCGCGTGTTTCGCACCTCGGCGATCACGCAGTTTCTTTCCAACGGGGCGCTGTTTGCCGGGCAGATGCTGGTGCCGGTGTTTCTGGTCGATGCCTGCCGTCGCGCGCCCACCGAGATGGGCTGGATGCTGGCCCCGCTGGGCCTTGGCATGATGGTCAGCAGTCTGGCGATGAGCACGCTGACCCGGCGCCTGGGCACGCGGCGGCTGGTGCGCAGCGGCACGGCGCTGGCCACGCTCTCGACGCTCGCCTTCGTCTGGCTGGCGTGGCGGTGGGGGGAGGGGCATGGCCTCGATCTGCATGTGCTGTTGCCCGCGCTGTTTCTGCGCGGCATGGGGCAGGGCTCGGTTGGGTTGCCCACCATGTCTGCGGCCTACACCGCCATCGACAAGCGCGAGCTGGCCATGGCGACCACCTCGATCAACATCGTCCAGCGCATCGGCGGCCCGACCATGACCACGCTTTGCGCCACGCTGCTGGCGTGGCGGCTGGAGGCTGACGGGCAGGCGGGGGTTCATGCCGGGCTCAACGCCTATGGCTGGGCCTTTGCCACTCTGGCGCTGATGCATGGGCTGATCTGGCTGGTGGCGCGGCGTCTGCCCGCAGGATTTGACGGCAATCCGAAGCGTTAACAACAAGGGATGCAACGATGACGATGCTGCACGCAATCGCATGGTTCTTCGGCGGCGCGACGCTGACCAATGCCATGCCGCATCTGATCTCGGGCCTGATGGGCCGGGCGTTTCAGTCACCCTTCGCCAGCCCGCCGGGCGAGGGCCTGTCCTCAGCGACGGTCAATGTGCTGTGGGGGTTCACCAATCTGGCGATGGCCTATGGGCTGCTGTGCCATGTCGGCAGCTTCGATCTGCGCCAGCCGCTGGACGCTTTGGTCTGCGGGCTGGGCGGACTGGCGCTCGGCCTGTTCACGGCCCGTCATTTCGGGCGCTTTCATGGCGGCGATCTGCGCTGACCAGTTCTGGCGCTTGCCGGATGAACAGATCCAGCACGCCATCGCCGAGCCGGATCGTGCCTTGCGGTCTTGTGGTGCCGGGCAAGGTGCGGATGGCCCCGGCCCTGGTGGCCAGCGCGGCGGCATCGGCGAAATGCCGCGCTGATGCGGGCTCCTGAACCAGCGACGCGATCAGCCCCGCCGTGCTGGCCTGCAGCGCCTGGCCCCATAGCGCCATCGCATCGAGCCATGGCCCGCTCTGGGTGAGGAAGCCCGCGTCGTTGACATGCGCGCGGATGATCGCCGGGGCGGCGGCGATGCTGTCTGCCTCCGCCGCCAGGGCGCGCAAGGCGGTCAGGCTCTCGCCCGCTGCGCCATGGGCCAGCCTGTCGCGCACAAGGTCCAGCTTTTGCTTGAGCAGGGGGGCCTGCGGTTGCCATGGCAGCGCGCCGAAGGTGGGCGCCAGATGTTCGAGGTCGAACAGCAGCAGCAGGGCATCGGTGGTCGCCGCGTGATCGCCGCTCAGCATGCGGGCGGCGAAAGGCAGCGTGCGCTCCGGGTCATAGTCGCGGTCGTTCCAGGCGAAGGCGGCGCTGCCGGTGACGGCGATGCGGCTGGGCGCCTCCTGATTCATCGGATTGGCGAGGATGCCGCTCAGCGCATCGGCCAGACCCGCAGCCCGCCCGGCATAGGGGGCCAGCAGCAGTCGGCCGGTCGATTCAGGATAGTCGTTGACGGGGTAATTGTCCCACAGCAGCGGCTTGCGGCCGAAGGCCCTGGCGGCGGCCTTGGCATCGCGCAGGGCGATGGCGGCGGGCACCACATCGGTGCCGGTCCATTGCACCAGCACGCGCGGATCGATGGCGTGCAGCGCGGCCTTGTAGGGCGTTTCGACCGCGTCGTAATATTCGGTCGGCACCACCATCAGCGTGGCTTGCGGATCGCGCGTGGTCAGCCATTGCATCGTGTCGTTGACCAGCGCCGCCTGAGCGCGGCCCGCCGCCTCCTTGCCCGGCGGGCCGAAGGCGGCGGCATCGCCGGGGCAGTTCCATGTGGCATAGGCGATATCGTCGAAGGCGATCAGGAAGGAGCGCAAGCCCAGCGCCTGAAACCCCTCGATCTTGCGGCGCAGCGCGGCGACATCCGCCGGATCGCTGTAGCAGATCGTGGGCCCGGGAGAGATGGCATAGGTGAAGCGTACATGCTGGCGCCTTGCCGCGTCGATCAGCAGCTCCAGCTCGGCCAGCCTGTCCGCAGGATAGGGGGTGCGCCAGTTGGTGCGGGCATAGGGATCGTCCTTGGGGCTGTAGATATAGGTGTTGGCCTTGAGACGGCCCAGAAAGGCGATATGCGCGAGGCGGTCCGCGCTGGACCATGGGGCGCCATAGAAACCCTCGATCGTGCCGCGCACCGGCATGCGCGGGCGGTCGGTGATGGAGAGGGCGGGCATGGTGCCGCGCGCGGCGATCTGCGTGAAGGTCTGGGCGGCGTAATAGAGGCCGTCCGCGTCGGCTCCGGCCAGGACGATCAGCGGCGAACCGCCCGCAGCCGTGCTGGCCAGCGCATAACCTTCCTGCCCGGTGACCGGGGCGCCGCCAGTCTCGGCCAGCGCCTTGGCGGTGGTGGCGTCGCCGGCCAGACCGAGGACGATGGTGGTGTCTTTGCGCCTGGCGGGCAGATGGCGGGCGATGCGGATATGGGTGACGCCCAAAGCGGCGAGGCTTTCGCGCGCAAGGCGAATGGTTTCGGGATCGCTGTCGCGCTGGATGACCATGGTCGCGTTGGGTCCGATGGGCAGCAGGCCGCCGGTGAGGTGCATCGCCATTGGTTGCGGCATGATCTGGGGCAGCGTGGCGACCGGCTGGGCTTGCGCCGCCCCCGCAATGCCAAGGGCCAGAAGCGCGGCGTAACGAACAGGCGCATAACGGACAGGCATGGGTTTCACGCGCGCGGGTCTCCTGCTGCGATGACGGCGAGAATAGGGGCGCGACAAGCGTCATGACCAGAGGGCAATTAAAAAATAAAATTGTTTGATTTAATCGCTCGACCGCGTAGGGAGGCCCTGTCGAGCTTCGCGGCTTTCCCGTGCGGACTGGCGCTGATTTCAAGAACACCGAAGAGAGGCATGATGAGGCGTATCGCTGGCGTCGAACTGGGCGGCACCAAATGCATCGTGGTTCTGGCCGATGAGCAAGGGCGGATCGCCGCGCGCGACACGATCCCCACCCTCGATCCGGCAGGGACTCTGGCGGGGATCGAAGCCGTGCTGGACGGCTGGTGGCATGATGGTGGTTTCGAGGCGCTGGGCATCGCCTCCTTCGGGCCGCTGGATCTGGATCGCGCCTCGCTTACCTATGGCAACATCACCAGCACGGCCAAGCCCGGCTGGCGCGATACGCCGGTCGCCGGGCGGCTGGCCGCGCGCTATGGCGTGCCGCTGGCCTTCGACACCGATGTGAACGGCGCCGCCTTTGCCGAGCGCCGCTGGGGCGCGGGGCAGGGTTTCGACGATCTGGCCTATGTTACCGTGGGCACGGGTGTTGGCGTCGGGCTGATCGTCAATGGGCGGACCACGCGCGGCCTTGGCCATTGCGAGGCAGGGCATATGCGGGTGGCGCGCCTGCCGGGGGCGATGTGGCCCGGCCATTGCCCCTATCACGGTGATTGCGTGGAAGGTCTGGCCGCCGGCCCGGCCATCGCGGCCTGTGCCGGGCGGGATGGCGCCACCCTGTCCGACGAGGATCCGGTGTGGGAGCAGGTGGTCGAGGCGCTGGCCCAGATGAGCCAGGCGCTGGTCTCGATCGCCGGGCCGCGCCGCATTCTGTTCGGTGGCGGGGTGATCGTGTCGCGGCCTGTGCTGATCGCGCGAATCGAGGCGCGTTTGCGGTCGTTGATCGGCGATTACCTCAAGCTGCCGGAGGCGGATTTCGTGATGGCGCCGGGGCTGGGCGCGCTGGCGGGGCCGCTTGGCCCGATCGCTTTGGCGCTGGATGTGATGGGCGAAGATCGCCTTTAAGTTATTTGAAATCAAATAGATAATTCGGCGGTGCGGAGATGTTTTGCCTGTTGTGACGGGTTTCGCACAGGCCGTTTCTTTAATAAAGAAAATTGACGAATTTAACTTGTGAAGCGCGCCGCTTTCGACTTATGAAAATGAAATGCGGAAAACCGATGGCTGGGCAGATGGTGCCAGCTGCGAAAAAAGGGGGATTTCAATGAGGCTTGTCACCACCAAGACGATCATGCGTGTGGCGCTGGCGGCGTCCACCATGCTGGCCACACCGGCCCTGGCCCAGCAGGCGGAAGGCGCGGCCCAGCCCGCTCCGGCCGCTGCGCCCGAACCTGCCGCCGCGCCCGCTCCCGAGGCCGGCCGCGACATCATCGTGACCGGATCGCGCATCACCAGCAGCGGCTTCAGCGCGCCGACACCGACCCAGGTGCTCAATTCCGAGGCGATCGCCAAGAACGCCCAGCCCAATATCTTCACCACCATCGCCCAGCTGCCCTCGCTGACCGGCAGCACTGGCGCGACGGTCGGCGCGAACGGCACCTCGACCGGCGTGCAGGGCCTTTCCACGCTCTCGCTGCGCGGCCTTCAGCCGATCCGCACGCTGACGCTGATCGACGGCCAGCGTGTCGTGGGCGCCAATGTGACGGGCGTGGCCGATGTCAGCCTGTTCCCGCAGCTGCTGATCGAGCGTGTCGATGTGGTGACCGGCGGCGCTTCGGCCTCCTATGGGTCGGACGCGGTGGGCGGCGTGGTCAACTTCGTGACCAACACCCGCTTCAAGGGCTTCAAGGCCAATGTGCAGGGCGGCATCAGCCAGTATGGCGACGATGGCAATTACACGGTGCAGATGGCCGTGGGCAAATCCTTCTTGGCAGATCGTCTGCATGTCATCCTGAGCGGCGAATACAGCCATGAGGGCGGCATCCCCTCGGCAGGTTACGGTGTGGGCAACGATCCCAACGGCAGCGGCCCCAACGGCCGCGACTGGCTGGTGGCGCGCAACCTCATCAACCGCGGCATCACCAATGACGGCCTGCCGCAGTATCTCGACCGCAACTTCACCCAGACCTATCAATCCTCGCTCTATGGCCTGATCACCGCCGGGCCGCTGCAGGGCACGGCCTTCGACAAGAACGGCAATCCCTATCAGTTCCAGTATGGCTCCAACGGCGTGCCCTCGAAGGCGGCCAATGGCGCGGTGATCGGCTGCTACAATGGCCTGTGTCAGGGCGGCGACCGTTCGGGCAATGTGGCCAATGGCAATGCGCTGATGTCCTCGCTGACGCGCGCCAATGGCTATGGCCGCATCGGCTTCGACATTGACAGCAACAATGAGATCTACACCACCGTCAACGTCGCCCGCGTGACGACGGGCAATGTGCCCAACCCCGGCTCGGCGCAGTTCGGCAATCTGACGCTGCAATGCTCGAACCCCTACGTGCCCGCCGCCATTCAGGCCGCCTGCGCCACCAACGGCATCACCAGCTTCAGCTATGGTGTCGACAACGCGATCTTCCCCAACTTCATCAACGTCCACACCAAGCGCGACCAGTATCGCTTCGTGCTGGGCGCCAAGGGCATGATCCCGGTGCTGGGCACCGACTGGCACTATGACGGCTATTACGAGAACGGCACCGAGATCACCGACATCCGCGTGCACGACATTCCGCTGATGCCGCGCTACAATGCGGCGATCCAGGCGGTGCGCGGCGCCAATGGCACGATCACCTGCGCCAATCCGGTTGCGGTGGCGAGCGGATGCCAGCCCATCAACATCATCGGCGGCGCCACCCCCAGCACGGCGGCGCTCAACTATGTCGAGCCGCTGAACGGGCCGTTCCAGCACACGCGCCAGCGTCAGGATGTGGTCAGCTTCGCGGTCAATGGCGAGCCGCTGCGCCTGCCCGCGGGACCGCTCTCGGTGGCCTTCGGTGGTGAATTCCGCCATGAATACTACAAGGTCAGCGCCGATCCCTATGGCAATGGCGTCAGCGATGGTTCGTCCTACACCGCCGATTATCCTTCGGACCCACTGCTCAATCCGCTGGGCGGCAACTGGTATGCTGGCAACTATCACAATGGCAGCGGCGCCTACAGCGTCTATGAAGGCTTTCTGGAGCTGAACGCGCCGCTGTTCAACTCGCAGGCGGCGGGCAAGGCCAACCTCAACATGGCTGGCCGCATGACGCATTACACCACCTCGGGCACGGTCTATACGTGGAAGATCGGCGGCACCTGGAACACGCCGCTCGACGGCATCCGCCTGCGCGCCGTCACCTCGCGCGACATTCGCGCGCCCAATCTGAGCGAGCTTTACGCCGCGCCCGTCACCAGCAACCGCACGGGCACGACCAACCCCTTCAACAACACCTCGCTCACCGTGCTGCAGACCACCACGGGCAACCCGAACCTGAAGCCCGAAGTGGCGAGCAACACCGAGGCGGGCATCGTGCTGTCGCATCCCTCGTGGGCGCCGCATCTGAACCTGTCGTTCGATTACTACCGCATCAAGATCAAGAGCGCGATCTCGGCTCTGGACGCGCAGACGCAGATCAACCTGTGCTATGGCGGCGTTGCCACCACCTGCGGCACGTTCAATCTCAATGATCCGAACAATGCCTATGTGACGGTGCAGCCCTTCAACCTGTCGTCCATCTTCACCGACGGTTTCGACATCGAGGGCAGCTATCAGTTCGACATGTCGGGCCTGAAGCTGCCGGGCAAGGTCACGCTGCGCGGTCTGGCCACCCATGTGCGCAACTTCATCACCAACACCGGCCTGCCGGGCACCATCCCGATCCAGCTGGCGGGCGTGAATCTGGGCCAGAATGCGGTGCCCAAGTGGAAGCTGCTGATGGTGGAAGACTACAGCACCGACAGGTTCAGCTTCACCCTGCAGCAGCGCTGGTTCAGCGCCGGTGTTCTGGCGAATGAATACATCGTCTGCCAGAGCAACTGCCCGGTTTCGACCGTCAACCATCCGACGATCGACCGCAACTATCTGCCGGGCGCGCTCTATGTCGATCTGAGCACATCCTACAAGATCACGAAGAACATTCAGGCCTATGTGAAGGTCGACAATCTGTTCAACAAGGATGCGGCCACCGTGCCAAGCGATATCACCAATCCCGGCCTTTATGATGTGATCGGCCGGATGTATCGCTTCGGCATTCGCGCCACCTTCTAAAGCCTCCTCCCCCCCGAGGGCCCTGGTTCCGCGCGCAATGCCCTTTCGCGCGGGACCGGGGTTTTATTGTGCCTGCTCGACCTTGCCTTTAAGGACATGCCCATGCTGCCGCTGTTGCTGATGGTTGCCGATGCCTCCGCCGCCTCTCAGGCGATCGATCAGACGATCGCCACGATGACGCTGGAGGAGAAGGCAGCCCAGCTCGGCAATGCCGCCCCGGCGCTGCCCAGGGCCGATCTGCCCGCCTATGACTATTGGAGCGAGGGACTGCACGGCTTCGCGCGCGATGGCGTCGCCACCGTCTTCCCGCAGGCCATGGCGCTGGCGGCGACATGGGATGTCGATCTGCTGCACAAGGTGGGCGATGTCGTCTCGACCGAGGCGCGGGCGCATTACAATGCCAAGCCGCGCGACGCTGACCGGCGGCGCTTTGGCGGACTGCATATCTGGTCGCCCAATGTGAACATCTTCCGCGATCCGCGCTGGGGGCGCGGGCAGGAAACCTATGGCGAAGACCCTTATCTGACCGGGCGGCTGGGCATCGCTTTTGTGCAGGGCATTCAGGGGCCCGATCCGGCGCATCCCAAGGCGATTGCCACCCCCAAGCATTTTGCCGCCCACTCCGGGCCGGAGGCGGGGCGCAACAGCTTCGATGTCGATGTTTCGCCGCGTGATCTGGCCGAAACCTATTCGCCCGCCTTCCGCGCGACGTTGACGCAAGGGCAGGCGCTTTCGACGATGTGCGCCTACAATTCGCTGAACGGTACGCCCGCCTGTGCGTCTTCCGCCCTTCTCAACGACAAGGCGCGGGGCGACTGGGGCTTCAAGGGCATGGTCGTCTCGGACTGCGATGCGGTGGGCTATATCGCCACCTTCCATCACTATCGGCTCGACGCGAAAGGGGCGGCGGCGGCGGCGCTGAAGGCGGGCACCGATCTCGATTGCGGGCCAACTTACGATGCGCTGCCCGCAGCCGTGCGTGAAGGGCTGGTGCCGGAAAGCGCGCTGGATCAGGCGCTGCGGCGGGTGTTCGCCTCGCGCGCGGCGCTGGGGATCGCTTTCGGGCAGCGCAGCCCGTGGGACAAGATCAAGCCTTCGCAGAACGACGCGCCGCAGCATCGCGCTCTGGCTGAGCAGGCGGCGGAAAAGGCGCTGGTGCTGCTGACCAACAAGGACCGCCTGCCGCTGAAGACGGGAACGCGCATCGCGGTGATCGGGCCGAATGCGGATTCGCTCGATACTCTGGAGTCCAATTACCACGGCACGGCGGCAGCTCCGGTGACCCCGCTGGAGGGCATTCGCACGCGTTTCGGGGCCGCGCAGGTGCGTTATGCGCAGGGTAGCGCTCTGGCCGAGGGCGTGCCGGTGCCCGTGCCCGAAACAGCGCTTTCAGCCAACGGCAAGCCCGGCCTGCAGGGCGCCTATTTCGCCAGCACGGAGATGAGCGGCACGCCGCTGCTGACGCGGCAGGACCGCAAGATCGATTTCGACTGGGATCGCGCGCCGCCCGTCAAAGGTCTTGGCGAGCAGGACTACGCTGTGCGCTGGACGGGGCAGATCACGCCGCCGGCCGCCGGGCGCTATACGCTGCGCATCGATGTGCCGCGCTGCTTCGATTGCGAGGGGCATGATCCCTTCACCCTGTGGATCGACGGCAAACCGGTCATCACCGATGGGGGCAGCGACGATGGCGTGGAAACCGTCCTCGATTTCGCCGACGCCCGCCCGCGCGACATCCGCATCGACTACATTCACAAGAGCGAGGATGGCGGCATCGGCCTGCGCTGGGTCGCCCCGCTTGCCGCGCAGCAGGCCGAGGCGGTGGCGGCGGCCAGGGACGCCGATGTGGTGGTGGCCTTCACCGGCCTGTCGCCCACGCTGGAGGGCGAGGCGCTGCGGCTCGAGGTGCCCGGCTTCGTCGGCGGGGACCGCACCGCCATCGAGCTGCCCGCGCCGCAAAAGGCCCTGCTGGAGGCTCTGGCGGGCACCGGCAAGCCGCTGGTGGTGGTGCAGATGACAGGTTCCGCCATCGCCGATCCCTGGAGCAAGGACCATGCCGACGCCGTGGTTGCGGCGTGGTATCCGGGCCAGTCGGGCGGCACGGCGATTGCGCGGATGCTGGCGGGCGATGTCAATCCGGGCGGACGTTTGCCGGTGACCTTCTACGCCGCCACGCGCGATATGCCCGCTTATATCGACTACAGCATGAAGAACCGCACCTACCGCTTCTTCACCGGCAAGCCGCTGTACCCCTTCGGCCATGGGCTGAGCTACACCAGCTTCACCTATGCAGCGGGTGATGCGGCGGGACTGAGCGTTGCGGCGGGGCAGCCACTGACCGTCTCCGTGGATGTCGCCAACAGCGGCCAGCGGGCCGGGGACGAGGTGGTGCAGGCCTATCTCGCGCCGACGGCGCCCCAGCCCGAAGGGCGGACCGTGCCGGTGTTGCAGCGCCAGCTCGTCGGCTTTTCGCGCATCAGCCTCAAGCCGGGCGAGACGCGCAAGGTGAGCTTTACCGTCGATCCACGCAGCCTCTCGCTGGTGGAACTGGATGGTACCCGGGCGATCGTGCCCGGGCGCTATCGCCTGTTTCTGGGCGGTGGGCAGCCGGGGGATGCTGGCGGCGTGTGGCGCGATGTGACGATTACCGGTGCGCGGACGGTGTTGGCGAAGTAATGATCTGGCGCCCGCCCATATCAAGTGGGCGGGCGTGACCAGTTTGTTCGCGAGACCTGTAACTTGATCGGTGTGCTCGATGTGAGCGCCAATGCTCAGCAGGCTGAGGCTTCGCCGACATCAGAATGGCTCGGCAAACTCTTGCAGCCAGCTTTTTTCCAATGTCTTGTGGTATCGATAAAACGATAGGGCGGCGGCCGGAATCAGCAAGACCGAGTACCAGGCGGGTGAGGAATACAGTTCCCAAAGCATGGCGATTGCGAAGGGCAAGGCCGATGGTTCGGCGTGCTTGGTCATTGCTGGACGCGGGCGCTCGGGTAAAATTTGGCGCTGAAATATAATAATTTATTCAAATATATAGTACACAATCGGCATTGCGGGCCATTTTTTAAAATATAGTGAGAAGTATCTTCCCGAAGTTCATAGCGCTTCCGCGAAGTATCTTCCCGAAGTTCATAGCGCTTCCGCGAAGTATCTTGCGATAACGGGCGCATCGAGCTCATTGTCTAACGCTGAATCAGTAGCCTGACGTAGACAATAAAGGGATTGCAAAGGGCAGTGGCCCTTTGGCCGCCGGAGGCAAAAGACCTTAATCCTTCTGCCTCCGGGGCCTTGTTTTAGCTCGCTACCACTGTAACTTCGCTAACGCGCGCGGGATCGGCAATCTCGAAGCCGAGCGTTTCAGCTGTGGCATCCGGTGTGGCGTCCACCGACTTGCCCGCCTGCGTCACCTTCGCGCTGCCATGCCAGTCATGCACGATGATCGCTACGCGCTGCCACCATGGCTTGAAGCTGCCCTCGCGCTTGTCGAACAGGATGTGCAGGCCACGGCTGTCACGCGTGCAGCGGATGGTCTGGCGCAGGAAGGCGCCCCGCGTGAAGCCCAGCGAATGGCCGTCGTCGAGGTAGAGGTTTCCGCTGCAGTTATCGCCGGGATAGATATGCAGCTCCAGCGGGCCCTTGGGCGTTTCGGCAAGGCTCTGTACCAAAGGCTGGCGCGGCAGGATGGTGCCTGCGCGGACATAGACCGGCAGGCTGTCGAGGCGGGGCGTTTCGGTGAGCAACAGGGCGTCGCCGTCGCGCTGGTCGGGGGAGGGATGGCCCGTCACGCGCTTGCCGCTCCACAGGTCGAACCAGCCGCCCGCGGGCAGGCAGACGTCGTAGCTCTGGGGCGATTCCATCTTGGGCGGCGGGGCGACCAGCAGGCTGCGGCCCACGGTGAAGGCCATGCTCTGATCGCAGCCGCGCGCGGTGAGCAGGCCGGGGTAGTCGTAGAAGGTCGGGCGCATCAGCGGGTCGCCGCTGCGGGCGTTGAGATCGGCCAGAGCGTAGAAATAGGGCATCAGCCGGTAGCGCTCTTCCACGAAGCGGCGGCGGATGGCGAGGTGATCGGGCCCATCGACCCAGGGCTCGGCGCGGGGGGCGCCCTGCGCGCTGTGATCGCGGAAGATGGGCGTGAAGGCGCCGATCTCGAACCAGCGCGTCAGCAGATCGGCGCTGGGGCCGCCGGTGAAGCCGCCGACATCCGCGCCCGCCCAGCTAAAGCCCGAAAGGCCCAGATTGATCAGCTGATGCACAGAAAGCCGCAGGTGATCCCAGGTCGAGCTGTTGTCGCCCGTCCAGGTCACCGCATAGCGCTGGCCGCCCGCGTAGGTGGCGCGGGTCATCACGAAGGCGCGTTCATCGGGGCGCAGTTTGCGCAGGCCATCATAGGTGGCGCGGGTGTTCTGCATGCCGAAGACATTGTGGATCTCGGCATGGGTGGCGTCGCGCGGGGCGAAATCGTCGCTGGCGATATGGTGCACCGTGTCGAGCGGCATGGTCTTGGTCGGCGTTTCGAAGACAGCCGGTTCGTTCATGTCGTTCCAGAAACCGGCGATGCCGTCTGCGGTGAAGCCCTTGTAGAGGGTGCCCCACCAGTCGCGTGCGCCCTTGTCGGTGAAATCGGGGAAGACCGCCGGGCCGGGCCAGACCGGGCCGACAAAGGTGGAGCCATCGGGATTGCGGACGAAATGCTTGCCCGCCATACCGCTGTCATAAGGCGCGTAACCCTGATTGGCGGCCCGCGCGATATGCAGATCGGTGATGGCGATCAGATTGATGCCGTCGCGCTTCAGCTCTCCGGTCAGCCCCGCCAGATCGGGGAAGGTTTTGGTGTTGACGGTGAAGGGCCGGTTGCGGTCCTGATAATCGATGTCGAGCCACATGGCGTCGGTCGGCACTTTTTCGGCGCGCAGGCGGGCGGCGATCTGGCGCACTTCATCCGCGCTCATGTAGCTGTAGCGCGACTGCTGATAGCCCAGCGCCCAGAGCGGCGGCAGCGGCGCGCGACCGGTCAGATCGGTGTAGCGGCGCACCACCTCGGCGGTGCTGGGGCCGGCGATCAGGTAATAGTCGATGGGGCCATCGGGCGCGCTGATGATGGTGCTGTCGGCGTCGACATGGCCGAAATCGAAGGCGGCGCGGAAGGTGTTGTCCAGCAGCAGGCCATAGCTGCCGCCCGGCCCTCCGGCGGCAATGAAGAAGGGGATCGACTTGTAGATCGGGTCGCGCGTGCTGGAGAAGGCGACATCGGTGTTCCAGTCGACATAGGTCTGGCCGCGCCGGTCGAGATCGGCCCCGGTCTTGTCGCCCAGCGCGAAGATATGTTCGGAGATCGGCAGCTGCTTGCGCAGGGTGAAGCCGGTGCCGTGGAGCGTCAGCGGATCGATGGTGTCTTGCGAGATCACCTTGCCGCTGAGATCCTCGACGGTCAGGCGGCCGTCTGCCAGCCGGACGCGGATCTGCGCGGTGGTGAAGCCATCCTCGGTGGGGTGAACGGCAACGCTGGCCTTGCGCATGGCGGCGGGCACGGCCCAGCTGGCATCCTCGGGGAAGCGGCCATCCCGGGCGATGCGGATGCGCACAATCTGGTCCGTGAGGGCGGTGACGCGCAGCAGTGCTGTGCCGATGCGCATTTCGGCTCCATCGCGCTGCGGGCTGACGGCGGCAGCGGATGAGGGCGCTGCCATGGCGGGAAAGGCGGGCAGCAGGACAAGGTGGGCGGCCATCAAAAGCTTTGTGCAACGGCGCATTGCGCTTCCTCTCCATTTAATAAATAAAATTGTCTAAAGAAGTCTTGCGGCCCGGTGTCAACCTGCGGCAGGGTAGGCGCGAGAGAGAAACAGGGGAAGCGGAATGAACGGGATCAAGGCCCTTGCGGCATGTCTGATCGCAGGGGTGGCGGCAGGGCCGGTGATGGCGCAGCAGATCGACTGGCCCTCCTCGCGCATCGCCCATCCCAAGCGGGCCGAGATCGGGCCGTATAACGCCGTCTTCCTGAGCGGTTCGGACGGCATCGAGCATCCCGCCCAGGGCTATGGCGCTGACGAACATTTGCCCGATGCCGCGCAATGGACGCTGCGGGTCTGGGTCAAGCCCTCCGCCTTGCCCAAGGGGCGGGCCCCTGTGGCGGGGATCGGCAAGGGTGAGGATCTGCGTAGCTTAGCGCTGGAGGATGGGAAGCCGGTGTTCGCCGCTGGCGGCGCAATCATCCGGGCCGCGCAGCCGGTGACGGCGGGAAGCTGGCACCTGCTGGTCGCAAGTGGAGATGGGGAGGTGGTGCGCTTCTCCGTCGATGGCGCGCCTGCCGGATCGGCCAAAGCACGGCTTGTGACCCCGACCGGGCTTGTCGTCCTGGGCGCGCGTGAACCGGGTGCGCCGGGTTTTGCGGGCCATATCGCCGGCTTCGCTTTCATGCCCAACTTGCCCGGCGCGGGCGATCTGGCGCTAACCCCGCCTGACGAAGCGCTGATCCGCTTCGAGGATGCCAGCCCCAGCTGGCCGCTTCAGGTCAAGACGAATTACGGTCTGGCGATCCCGCAGCCTGTCTGGGAGTTGCCGAAGAGCAAGGCGCCTTTCCCAGTCCCGGTCGCCAAGCCGCTGCACGATGCTCCCGCGCTGGAGGCAAAAGGCGAGGGGCGTTACGCCGTCAACGGCTGGCGACTGATCGAGGCGCCGCGCCTGCAGGCCGATGGCGCCACGATTTCCCGCACGGGTTTCGATGCGAAAACATGGCATGCCGCCACCGTGCCGGGCACCGTGCTGACCACGCTGGTCGATCGCGGCGTCTATCCCGACCCCACCATCGGCCTCAACAATATGGCGATTCCCGAAAGCCTGTCGCGGCAGGATTACTGGTATCGCAGCGAATTCATCCTGCCCGCCCTGCCGGACAAGCGGCTGACGCTCACCTTCGGCGGCGTGAACTATGCCGCGCAGGTCTGGGTGAATGGCGTGGCGGTGGGCGATGTGAAGGGCGCCTTTATCCGGGGCCGCTTCGATGTGACGCAACTGCTCAAGCCCGGCGCGAACAGCATCGCCGTGCTGGTCTCGCCCCCGCCGCATCCCGGCATCGCGCATGAGCAGTCTCTGGCGGGCGGTCGCGGCGACAATGGCGGCGCCCTGATGAGCGATGGTCCCACCTTCAGCGCCAGCGAGGGCTGGGACTGGATTCCCGGCGTGCGCGATCGCAACACCGGCCTGTGGCAAGGCGTGGAACTGGCGGCAACCGGCGTGGTGACGCTTGGCGATCCCGCCGTGTCCACCCGCCTGCCGCGCGCCGATAACTCCATCGCGGAAGTTTCCATTGAAGTGCCGGTGGTCAACCATGGCTCGGCGGCAGTCACCACCACGGTGCGGGCAAGTTTCGATGATGTGGCGGTGGAGCGCTCCATCACCGTGCCAGCGGGTGGCACAGCGACTGTCAACTTCGATCCCAAAAGCTTCCCCCAACTGGCGGTCGCTCATCCGCGTCTGTGGTGGCCCAATGGTTATGGCGATCCGGTGCTGCACAGATTGCATCTGACCGCCTCGGCCGATCATGCGCCGTCCGATACGCGCGATCTCGATTTCGGCATGCGCAGCGTGACCTATGAGCTGGCCTCGCTGGATAGCGAGGGCACGCTGCGCCGTGTGCTGGTCGACAGCGATCTGGCCCATCGCCTCGGCACGCCGGTGATCGATGAGCGCCATGCCGCGCTCCGCAAGGTGCGCGGGGGCTGGGCCAATTCGCTGATGCCGGGGGCGGAGAATTCGCCTGCGGTCAAAACCCTGCCCGACGATCCGCTCGGCACGCAGCTGGTGCTGCGCGTCAATGGCGTGCGGATTGCCGCGCGCGGCGGCAATTGGGGCATGGACGATATGATGAAGCGCGTCGCCCCCGAGCGGCTCGCGCCCTATTTCCGCCTGCACCGCGAGGCGGGGATGAACATCATCCGCAACTGGATGGGCCAGAGCACTGAAGAGGCCTTCTATGCGCTCGCCGACAAAAACGGTCTGATGGTGCTCAACGATTTCTGGGAATCGACGCAGGACGGCGATGCCGAGGCGCAGGATGTGCCGCTCTTCGTTGCCAATGCGCGCGATGTGGTACGGCGCTATCGCACGCATCCTTCCATCGTGCTGTGGTTCGGGCGCAATGAGGGTGTGCCCCAGCCCGCACTGCAGAATGCCTTGCAGGAGATGGTCTGGCAGGAGGATGGCACGCGGCTCTACAAGGGCAATTCGCGGATCATCAATCTGGCGGGTTCGGGCCCCTATGAATGGCATAGGCCGGAGGATTATTTCACCTCCTATCCGCGCGGTTTCGCCGTGGAGGTCGGCACCGCCAGCTTCCCCACGCTGGAGGCCTGGCAGCGCACCGTGCCTGCCCCTGCCGACCGCTGGCCGGTCAGCGATGCCTGGGTCTATCACGACTGGCATCAGGAGCGCGGCGTTTCCATGGCCAGCTTCACGCAGGCGCTTGAAAACGAGTTCGGCCCGGCGAAGGATCTGAAGGATTTCGAGCGCAAGGCGCAGATGCTCAACTACGAATCCCACCGCGCCATTTTCGAGGGCTTTAACGCCGGGCTGTGGACTCGTAACAGCGCGCGCATGCTGTGGATGACGCATCCGGCCTGGCCCTCGGCGGATTTCCAGATCTATTCCTCGGATTACGACACGCATGCCGCCTTCTACGGGACGAAAAAGGGCGCTGAGCCGGTCCATATCCAGATGAACCAGCCGGGCCATCAGCTGGTGATGGTCAACACCACGCTGGCGGCGGTGAAGGGCGTGCGGATGCGCGCGTTTGTGACCGATCTCTCCGGCGCCACGCTGCTGACGCGCGAGGCGACAGTGAATGTCGGCGCCAATGCGACCGTCGAGGCCCTGACGCTGCCGCTCGATGCGGTGCTGGCCAAGGGGCCGGTGCTGGTGCGGCTGGAAGCGTTCGCCAGCGATGGCAAAAAGCTGTCGGAGAATTTCTATTGGCAGGCGGCTAGGCCCGAAGACCTTCGGGCGCTGAGCGCGATGCCTCAGGTGACGCTCAAGGCCGGCGCTCAGGCGGAAACACCCACCGATGGCGAGCAGGTGGAGACCATCACGCTGGCCAACACGGGCCGGACGCCCGCGCTTCAGGCCAAGCTCACCCTGTTCGACGCGAAGGGCGAGCAGATCCTGCCCGCCTATTTCAGCGACAATTACCTCTCGCTGCTGCCCGGCGAAACGCGCCGCGTGACGGTGCGCTACCCGCAGCAACGTGGCACGGCAACGGTGCGGCTGCGTGGCTGGAACATCGCCGATGGTGAGGTGAAATAAGGGTGGAGCCCGCGCCGGTCAGGCGCGGGCCTCACACCACCAGCGAAAGGCCGTAGGTCAGCAACAGGCCGACCATCGAGATCAGCGTCTCGCAGACGGTCCAGCTGCGGATCGTATCGGCCACGCTCATGCCGAAATATTCCTTCAGCAGCCAAAAGCCGCCATCGTTCACATGGCTGAACACCACCGATCCCGCGCCGGTGGCCAGCACCAGCAACTCGGGCCGCACGCCGGGGCTGGCGGCGGCCAGCGGCGCGACGATGCCCGCCGCCGTCGCCATGGAGACCGTCGCCGAACCGGTGGCGACACGCATCAGCGCGGCGATCAGCCATGCCAACACCAGCACTGGCACATGCGCTCCGGCCACCGCCTGCACGATGGCGCCGGAAATCCCGCTCTCGGTCAAGACCTTACCGAAGCCCGCGCCCACGCCGACCACCAGCGTGATCATCGCCGTGGGCCCAAGGCAGTCATTGGTAAAGCTGCGGATCGCCTCCGCCGACATGCCGCGCGCCAGCCCTAGCGTCCAATAGCTGACCAGCACGGCGGCCAGCAGCGCCACCACCGGCGTGCCGACAAAGCGCAGCGATGCATCCAGAGACGAACCCGGCGTGGCCACGGCGGCGGCCAGACTGCCCGCCATCATCAGCAGCACCGGCAGCAGCAGCGTGGCCAAGGTGATCCCAAAGCCGGGCGGTGTGGGCTTGTCATGCAATGCGGCAGGCTCGGCGCCCACGGGTTGCAAGGGAGACAGGCGCGGCACCACCCATTTGGCATAGACCGGCCCGGCAATGGCGGCGGTGGGAATGCCCACGATCAGCGCATACAGCACCGTCAGCCCCACATCGGCGTGATAGGCCTGCGCGGCCAGCATGGCGGCGGGGTGAGGCGGCACCATCGCATGGACCACCGACAGCCCCGCCGCCATGGGCAGGCCGACCCTCATCGGATGCGCGTCCAGCCGTCGCGCCACCGTGAAGACGATCGGCACCAGCAGCACAAAGCCGACCTCGAAAAACACCGGCAGGCCGACGATCAGCGCCACGCTCATCATCGCCCAATCGGCGCGGCGCGGCCCGAAAAAGCCGATGACCGTATCGGCGATGCGCTCGGCACCGCCGGATTCGACCATCATCTTGCCCAGGATCGTGCCCAGCCCGACGACCAGCGCGATATGGCCAAGCGCCCCGCCCACACCGGTCTCGAAGATTTTCACGATGCCGGTGGGGGGTATCCCGGCGGCCAGCGCCAAAGCCAGCGAGACCAGCACCAGCGCGATAAACGGGCTGAGCCGGACGCGCACGATCAGCAAAATCAGCGCGGCGATCGCCATGATCGCCTCGGCAAAGAGCAGGCCGCCGCTGTGCATTTACGCGGGCTTCTTATAGGCGACGCAATCGACCTCGACCTTGCAGTCGACGACCATCTGCGAGACCACGCAGGCGCGCGCCGGAGGATTGGCGCCGAAATACTCCTTGAACACGCGGTTGAACGACATGAAATCGCGCGCGTCATCCAGCCACACGCCGCAGCGCACGACATGCTCGGGCCCGTATCCGGCCTCTTCCAGAATGGCGAGAACGTTGCGGATCGCCTGATGCGACTGGGCGATGATGCCGCCATCGATCACCTCGCCGTTCACCATCGGCACCTGACCCGAAACATAGAGCCAGCCATCGGCTTCCACCGCGCGGGAAAAGGGCAGGTGCTGGCCACCGGTGCCGCTGCCGCCTTCGACGCCATAGCGCTTGAGATCTGAGGTCATTCAGGAAATCCTTTCGTGATGGGCCGGAGTGGTCCGGTGAAGCATGGTGCCGCCGCGCGCGCCGGTGAGGCCTTGCGCGGTCAGCGTGGGGGTGCCGTTGACCCAGACGCCCAGAATGCCTGCGGCGGGCTGGGCAGGATCGTCATAGGTGGCGGTGTCGGCGATTTTGGCTGCGTCGAACAGCACGAGATCGGCGGCGTAACCCTCGCGGATATAGCCGCGCTTGCGCAGGCCGAAGCGGTCAGCGGGAAGTCCGGTCATCTTGCGGATGGCGACCTCCAGCGGGAAGAGGCCGCGCTCGCGGGCGTAATGGCCCAGCACGCGGGGGAAGCTGCCCCACAGGCGCGGATGCGGGCGCGGGTCGCAGGGCAGGCCGTCCGAGCCCACCATCGTCAGGCGGTGGGCGAGGATGGCGTCGACATCGCTCTCCGTCATGCAATGATAGACCGCGCCGGCCGGTTGCAGCTTTGCCGCCGCCTCGCGCAGGTTGACGCCCCAATCGGCGGCGATGTCGGAGAGCATGCGCCCGGCTTGCGTGGGGTCGCCTTCGGACCAGGTGATTTTGATCGGGGTTTCGGGCACGACCTGTTTCAGATCCAGCGTCGAGGAGCTGGCGGTGTAGGGGTAGCAATCGCAGCCGACCGGGTGATCTGCGGCGGCCTTCTCCATCATGGCGAGGATTTCGCCGCTGCGGCCGTATTGCGGCGCTCCGGCGCATTTGAGGTGCGAGACGATAACGGGGGCTTCTGCATGCCGCCCGATGGTGAAGGCTTCCTCCAGCGCCTGGGTGATGGCGCCCGCCTCGCTGCGCAGATGGGTGCAATAGAGCGCGCCGGTGTCGCGCAGGGCTTCGCTGAGCGCCATCACCTCCTGCGTGGAGGCGGCATTGGCGTTGCCATAGGCGAGGCCGGTGGAAAGCCCGAAGGCTCCGGCGGCGAGGGCCTGCTCCAGATCATGGCGCATGGCGGCGCATTCGGCCTGTGAGGCGTCGCGGTCCAGCCGGTCGAGATGGCGGGCGCGCAGCACCGTATGGCCGACCAGTGCGATCACATTGGTGGCGGGCTGGGCCGCTTCGACAGCTCTGGCGTAGGCGGCAAAATCGGCATGACGGAATTGCGCGGGATCGCCCAGCAGGACCATCGGATCGGGCAGCTCGTCCACCGCGCTGAAATCCGCATGCGCGCTGATGCCGCAATTGCCGACGACCACGGTGGTGACGCCCTGGGTGATTTTGGCGGCCATCTGCGGCGCGGCGATCACGATGAGATCGTCATGGGTATGGGCATCGATAAAGCCCGGCGCCAGCGCGAGGCCGCGTCCGTCGATGGCATGGGCCGGGGCATGGGTGGCGGGTTGAGCGATGGCGTGGATGCGCCCGTCCCGCAGGGTAACATCGGCGGGGAAAGGTTGCGTGCCGGTGCCATCGTAAACCGTGACGTCTGCGATGATGGTCTCTGTCATATTTATCCTCGCCGCGGCACTTTCTTGCTGGCCTTGTCACCGCATCGATGAATAATGTAAACAAATTTCTTTAAGAGGGAGTCCCTGCCGTGAGCGACCATCACTTTGAACTCGACAAGGGCGTGGGGCCCGCCGGCCAGGCGGGGTGGAACCTGCTGGCGGGCGAGGTGCCTTTCCCCGCCGCCGTGCTGAGCGAGAGCCGCATCGCCCACAATCTGGGGTGGATGCGCGCCTTTATCGAGACCTATAGGCTGCATCTGGCGCCGCATGGCAAGACGACGATGGCCCCCCGCCTGTTCCAGCGCCAGATCGAGGCGGGGGCCTGGGGCATCACCGTGGCGACCAGCCAGCAGGCGCGGGTGGCTGCCGCGCATGGCGTCCGCCGCATCCTGATCGCGAATCAGGTGGTGGGGGATGCGAACATCGCCGCGATTCTCGACCTGCTGGCCGATCCTGAACAGCAGGTGTTGTGCATCGTGGATTCGCCCGATTGTGTGGCGATGTTGGGGCAGGCCTGCCAGGCGCGGGGCGTGACGCTGGATGTGCTGATCGAACTCGCGCCGGAACCGGATCAGCCCGGTTATCGTACCGGCGTGCGCGATGAGGCAGGGCTGGCCAAGGTGCTAGCCGCGCTGGATCAGTGGCAGGGTTCACTGCGCCTCGCTGGTGTCGAGTTCTACGAAGGCGTGCTGCCGGATGAAGCCCAAATCCGTCGTTTTGTGCGCCGCGCCGTCGCGGTGACGGAGCGTTTGATCGGCGAAGGCCGGTTTGAGGGCACGCCGATCCTCTCCGGCGCGGGTTCGGCCTGGTATGATGTGGTGGCGGAAGAAACCGCTGAACTGGCCAAAACGGGCAGGGCGCAGATCGTGCTGCGCCCCGGCTGCTACATCAGCCATGACGATGGGCTTTACCGCATCGCGCAGGAGCAGATCCTCAAGCGCAACCCCGTCGCGCCGACGTTTGGCGAGGCATTGCAACCCGCGCTGCGCATCTGGGCGGTGGTGCAGTCGCTGCCCGATCCCGCACGCGCGGTGGTGGCGATGGGCAAGCGCGATGTGGCCTTCGATGCGGGGATGCCTCGGCCCGCAACGCTCTTCCGCAAAGGGCGCGATGAAAAGCCCGCAGCCGCGCCAACCCATTGGGAGGTGACGGGCATGATGGATCAGCACGCTTACCTGACCATCGCGCCCGGCGATGACATTGCGGTGGGAGACATCATCGCCTTTGACATCTCGCACCCCTGCCTCACCTTCGACAAATGGCGCAAGCTGCTGGTCGTCGGCGACGATTATCGCTGCATCGAGGTGATCGACACTTTCTTCTGACGTCCTTTGGGATCATGCGCCAAGGCGCATGATCCGGGCGGCACCGGCCCGCTCCCCCGCCCGGCCACCCACAGGATACTGCCAATGCGTGACCGGGCGGGAAAGCGGGCCGGTGCCTTGACCTCAGGCCCTGGGTGCGGAAGGCGGGCGATCCGCCTTGGCCGCGCCGAAGCGCGAGGGTTTCTCGCCCATGGTGAACTCCAGCGTGCCGCCCTGCGCCAGATCGCTGTGGGCGATCCAGTTCTTCGTCCAGGGCTTGCCGTTCCAGCGCACCGACTGCACGTAAACCCGGTCCGGGCCGTTGTTGATGGCGTTGACCGTCAGCAGCTTGCCCTCGCCAAGGCGCATCTGCGCGCTGTCGAACAGGGGCGAGCCCAGCACATAGATGCCCGTCGTCGGATCGACCGGATAGAAGCCCAGCGCGGAGAGGATGAACCACGCGCTCATCTGTCCGCAATCGTCGTTGCCGATCACGCCGTCGGGGTCGTCCTTGTACATCTCGGCGCAGAGGCGGCGCACCATCGCCTGCGTCTTCCACGGCGCGCCCACATAAGCATAGAGGTAGGCGGCATGCTGGTCCGGCTCATTGCCATGGGCATACTGGCCGACCAGACCCGCGATGTCCGGGGGCGCATTGTGCGGCAGGGTGGAGGGCGCGTTGAAGAGGGCGTCGATCTTTGCCTCATAGGCCGCCTCGCCGCCGAAATGGGCGATGATGCCATAGATGTCGTGCTGGTTGAGGAAGGTGGCCTGCCAGCCATTGGCCTCGGTGTAATCGCGCCAGTGCGGTTCGGGCATATGGCCCAGCTGGATCGGGTCATAGGGCGCCCACCAGCTGCCATCGGCAAAGCGCGGGCGGGCAAAGCCGATCTTCGGATCGATCACGTTGCGCCAGTTGCCACTGCGCTTGCGCAGGGCCGCCGCATCCTCATGCGCGCCCGCCGCTTCGGCCAGAATTGCCATGGCATGGTCGTCATAGGCGTATTCCTGCGTGCGGCTGACCGATTCCTTGATCTTGTCCGCCGGAATATAGCCCAGCTTCATATAGTGATCGCGGCCCAGCGTGGCGCGGGTGTCTTTCATGGTCAGATCGAAGGCATGGCGGCGGATGTTGGGCCATGCGGCGGCGTAATCGGCCGGGATGCCCTTCACCTTCGCCTCGGCCAGCACCACCACGGCATGGGTGCCGTTCATGCAGCCGGTTTCGACACCCTGCAGCGGCCATGTCGGCGGGCCATAGGGGCTTTGCTGGGTCTGGCGGATCAGATCGTGGACGAAGCGCTGCGCCATCTCCGGGCGGATCAGCGTCATCAGCGGATGCAGCGCGCGATAGGTGTCCCACAGCGAATAGGCGCTGTAGGCGCGCTCGCCCGCTGCCAGCGTGTGGACCTGCTGGTCGAGGCCCATAAAACGCCCGTCGACATCGCTGAACAAGGTCGGCCCCATCAACGTGTGATAGAGCGCGCTGGCGAGAATGGTGCGCTGCGCCGCCGTCCCGCCGCTAACGCGGACGGCATCCAGATCCTGCGCCCAGATGCGGCGCGCATTGGTGCAGGCCTGATCGAAGCCCCAGCCCGGCGCCTCGGTCAGAGCGGCGCGGGCGCCCGCGACATCGACCGCCGAAATGCCCGTCTTGATGAGGATCGGCGCGCTGCCTGCCTCGTTGAAGAACAGCGCGACCTTCAGCTTGTGGCCCGCCACGCCCTGCGCCCCGGCAGCGGCAGGCGCGTCATTGTCGCCGAAGAACTGCACGCGGTCGGGCTTGCGGGAAAGCTGCATGGCGAAATGGATGCGCCGCCCCTCGGCCCAGCGGAAGACCTGACGGCTGCCGGTCAGCGTGCCATCGGCATCCAGCGCCAGAGAGGCGTCCTCGATGCGGATCGGCTCATCGGCGCTCTCCTGCTTGCAATGGGCGAAGTCGATCAGGATGTGGGCCGGGCCCGCCGGGAAGGTGTAGCGGTGCTGGCCGGTGCGCTCGGTGGCGGTGAGCTCGGCGATCACGCCGCTCTCCAGCTTGACTCGGTAATAGCCCGGCTCGGCATGTTCGTCGCTGTAGCGCTGGCGATAGCCTTCGGAGGGGTTCGCCGTGGTGCCCGGCACCAGCTTGAGCGGTCCCCGTGTGGGCACCACCAGCACATCGAGCATATCGCCAATCCCCGTGCCCGAGAGATGCGTATGCGAAAAGCCCATGATCGAGCGGTCGGACTGGTGATAGCCCGAACAGGCATCCCAACCCGCATTGTTGGTGTCGGGCGAAAGCTGGACCATGCCGAAGGGCAGCGTGGCGCCCGGGAAGGTGTGGCCATGCCCGCCGCTGCCCACGAAGAGATCGGGCGCGGTGGCGGCAGGCGCCTGCGCGTTGGCGGCAAAGGGCAGGGCAGTGGCAAGCGGAGCGAGGGTGGAGCCGACAAGCAGCTCGCGGCGGGTGGCGCGGATCAAGCGGGGATCTCCTGTGGGAAGGTTTCGGCAAGCAGGGCGGGGCGGCGGCGTTCAAGGTCGAGGACTAGTTCGCCGAACAGCCCGTTGGCCCATGAGAACCAGGGGCGCGAGAAGGTGTTGGGATCGTTCCTGTCGAAGCTTTCATGGATGAAGCCGGTGCCCGCGTGGGAGGCTTTCAGCCAGCGCAGGCACTGGCGGATCTCGTTGTCGTCGTCGGTGGTCATGGCGCGCACGATGATCGACATCGGCCAGATCATGCCGAGTCCCTTGTGAGGCCCCCCGATCCCCTGCGCGGCGCTGCCGCTGAAGAAATAGGGGTTGCGCGGGCTCCAGGCGAGGGCGCGGGTCCGCAGATAGAGCGGATCGTCGCGCCGCGCCGCGCCCAGCAGGGGGAGCGAGGAGAGGCTCGGCACATTGGCGTCGTCCATAAAGAGGGCATTGCCGAAGCCGTCGGTCTCGAAGGCCCAGACCTGCTGGCCGGTGCCGTCATCCATTCGGCCATGAGCCACCAGCGCGGCATCGACCTCATCGGCCAGCGCGGTGCAGGCGGCAGCGGCGGCGGTGTCGGACCGCGCTTCGGTGTGGACCTGCGCCAGCATGCGCAGCGCCGAAACGGCAAAGAGGTTCGATGGGATCAGGAAGGGCAGGGTGCAGGCGTCATCCGAAGGGCGGAACATCGAATGGATCAGCCCGACCTTGCGGCTCGGCGCGCCGAGGCCTTTCAGCATCAGCGTCTCGGTGGCGTGGCGGTTGACACGCTCGAAGCGGTAGGGGCCGTCATTGTCCTTGCGCTGCTGCTCGCGCATGGTGGTCACGGCGCGGGCCATGGCCTGCGACCACAGCGCATCGAAGGGCGAGGCGTCGCGCGTGGCGGTCCAATAGGCATGGGCCAGCCGCATGGGATAGCACAGCGAGTCCAGCTCCCATTTGCGCTCCGCCACGCCCGGTTTCATCTCGGTGAGATCGGTGGCGGCGCCGAAATTCGACATCGCCGTGGGGTCCGCCGTGAAGGCATTGGCATAGGGGTCGATCAGGATGCAGCGCGCCTGCCGCCGGATCGCGCCCTGAAACAGGCGTCGCAGATCGGCGTCGTAAGGCGTGAGATGCACATAGGTCTGCAACTGCGCCGAGCTGTCGCGCAGCCACATGGCGTCCAGATCGCCGGTGATGACGAAACTGTCGGGCTGGCCATCGACCATGCCGGTGCGCACGGTGGTGTCGAGCGTGTTGGGATAGCAATTCTCGAACATCCAGCCCAATTCGGGGTCGGCGATCTTGCCGCGCACACGCAGGATCTCCTGCTCGACCGCGCGCGAGACGAAGCTGCGTTTGCCGGGCGCCGGGCGGCGGCTGATCAGCGGCGCCGCCGCACGCGCAAAGGAGGCCCCGGCAAAAGGCGCAAGGGCCCCGGCCAGAAGCATGGCGCGGCGGGACAGGGCCAGGGATGGGGCAAGTGTCATCGGGCGGAACCGATGCAGGGGGGAACCGACACGGTCTCTCCTTCAAGCTTGTTTTTGTCTCTTGTGGGGCACGCTACGGCGAGGCGGTGCGGCGATCAAGAGTAATTAAAAAATTTATTTTAATTAAATTTGCGATTGGCAAGCGCAGGGTGCATCGGCAATGCAGAGAAGGTGGGATATGTGATTGAAGCAGATCGAGCCTTGGGCAACCATTCGGACCTTTTGCACCGGGAGGATGCGCGATGAGCAGCGAACCATCGCGCGATGGGCGCGGCGCGCGCCTTGCCGTCTCGCTCTCGGGCACCAATCTGGCGCGGGCGAGCGATTATAACCAGCGCGTCGTGCTCCAGGCGATCCGCACCAGCGCCGAAACCACCCGCACCGAATTGGCCCGCACCACCGGCCTGACCGCGCCGACCATCGCCAACATCACGCGCCGCCTGATCGACGAGGGGTTGGTGAAAGAAATCGGCCGCCTGCAGGGCCCGCGCGGCCAGCCCGCGATCCGGCTCAAGATCGACGCCTTGGGTTGCATCGCCATCGGCCTCAACATCGACCGCGATCACCTGACGCTGGTGGCGCTCGATCTGGCGGGCGAGGTGCGCAGCCGGATCACCCGCGACATGGCCTTCGCCCTGCCCGAGGATGTCGTGGCCTTCGTGCGCGATGGGCTGGAGCCGCTGCTGCAGGACGCCGGCGTCGGGCGCGACAGGGTGCTGGGCGTGGGCGTGGCGCTGCCCGACGATCTGGGCGCGATCACTCTGCCGGGCCGCCCGCATGACTATGACCGCTGGGCGCAGCTTTCCCTGCACAAGCTTCTGGAACCCGTTCTGCCCTGGCCGGTGCTGATCGACAATGACGCCGCCGCCGCCGCTCTGGGCGAGGCGCAGTCGGGCATCGGGCTGACGCTGCCCAGCTTCTTCTATATCTTCATCAGCTCCGGCCTTGGCGGGGGGCTGCTGATCGACCGCCATTATGTCGAGGGCGCCAATCGCCGCAGCGCCGAGCTGGGCCTGTTGCCCGATCCCACCAGTGATGCGCCCGGCGCGGTGGTGCAGGATATCGTCTCGCTGTCCGCGCTGATGCAGTATCTGGCGAAAGCGGGGGTGTATGTTTCCGGCCCTTCGGCCATCGATGAAGGCGATCCGGCCACGGCGGCAGTGCTGGAGCAATGGGTGGAGGACGCCACGCGGGCTCTCACCGCGCCGCTGATCAACATCAACTGCCTGATCGATCCCCATGCCATCATCATCGGTGGGCGTTTGCCCGAATCGCTGGCGCAGGCGCTGGCGCTGCGCCTGACCGACAGGCTGGCGCAGATCAGGCTGCCTGCCACCGCTCCGATCCTGCGCGCCGCCATGGCGGGCGATGCGGCGGCGATCGGCGCGGCGATTCTGCCGTTCCTCGATCAGCTGCTGCCCTCCGATGCCACGCTGATGCAGGTGGGCCGCAGCTGAGCCTGCGCCGGGGACCATTGCGGCCCCCGGCATGGCGTGGTGACCAGATCCGCACCCGCAGCATCATGCTGTAGGAGCGCGGATCGCCATAGATCAGCCCATCATAGAAGCCATATTGGCGATAATAGGTCTTGTCGGTCAGATTGTTGACATTGGCCGAGAGCTGGATTGCCTTGGTCACCTGATAGCGCGCCATCAGATTGACCAGCGTGTAGCCGCCCACCGTCAGATTGCCGCCGACATTGCGGACGGAATCCACCCCGCGCGCGTTGCTGGCGCGGATCCAGGTGATCCTCAGGCGCGTCGAGCGCTTCGCGCCAAGGCAGGAGGAACCGGCGCGGCTGCATTTCGCGGGCTGGACTCTGGACACGAAACGCAATCTTCTGCTGGGTAACGTGAACAGCGATCCCATCGTGCTGGGCGGGGTGGATGTGGTGACCCTGCGCAGCATGTTGGGTGAGCCCTATCGCACGCTGAGCCGCGACCATCTCTCGCAGCGCATCTATGGCCGCGAGCACGATCCCGCCGATCGCGCCATCGATATGAGCATCAGCCGCCTGCGCCTGCTGGCCGCGCCGGGCTTTGCGCCGCACCTGTCTGACGCGCTGCCGCGGGAAGTGAGGGATTCGCGGGATCGCGCAAGGATCGCGCCGCTGCCTGCAAAATCTGGTCGACAATGCGCTGCGCTATGCGGGCAGGGCGCAGATCCATGGCTCGGGCGACGAGCATCGCTCGCAAGATTGCGCAGGCGCAGGGTGGCGCACTGTCTCTGGCCAACCGTCCCGAGGGTGGGTTGAGCGCAGAGCTTGTCCTGCCGCGCTGAAGCCTATCCTGAAACCGTGCCGATCCGCGCCAGAAATGCCGAGAGGTGCCGGTTGAACGCGGCGGGGGCCTCCAGATAGGGCAGGTGGCCCGCGTCCATCACCGTCAGCTCACCGTCGCGCAGTCCGGCGAGGATGTCTGCGGGGCAGTAGCTCGGGATAAAATCGTCCTTGCTGCCTTTCACCACCAACACCGGGCAGGCGATGTCGGCTAGATCCGGGCGCTGATCCCAGTCGATCTGTTCGCGAAAGATGCGCCGGATGTGCAAAGGATCAATCCGCTCGAGCGAGCGGTGGAAACCGCGAACAATGGCCGGATAGGCTTCGACCGCCATCAGATGCAGCAGGCGGTCCGCCCAGCGCTGCGGGCCATCCTTTTCAAGCAGCAGATCATAGAGCGACAGCCTTTTGGCGCGATCCGCTGGTTCGAGGTGGAGGAAGGCGTTGACGATGACCATGCCGCTGACGCGCTCGGGATGGAGCGCGGCAAAGGCGATCCCGGCTCGCGCGCCCTTGGAGAGCCCGCAAAGCACCGCTTGTTGAACGCCGGCATGATCCAGCATCGCCGCGATGGCGCGCGGATAGTCGGCGAAAGCCACGGTTCGCCCGCCTGACAGGCCATGACCGGGCATATCGAGCGAGAGCACCCGATGCGTGCGCGACAGAAAATGGCGCTGATGCAACCAGTTTTCGGTATTGCCGCCAAGGCCATGCAGCAAGACGATGGCCGGTCCGCTGCCCTCATCCTGATAATGGATCGCGTGGCCGTTCCACTCAAAGATCATGCTTTTGGTCCTGCGGATCGATGATGCCGGGCAGGCGCGCCAGCATGCGTTCAAACACCCCCGGATCGCCGATACCGCGCGCCAGCACCAGCGCGCCTTGCAGGGCGATCAGCACCTCCTCGGCGCGAAGCGCGGCCTGCTCCTCAGACGCCCCGGCCTGACACGCCACATCCTTCAACGCGGCAAGCAGGCGGTGGAAGGTGCTGGCGATGGCCGCGCCGCAGACGCCCTGCGCGCCGCGCGGCGGGGAGAGCATGTTGAGCAGGCAGGATTCCCGCCCACTGGCATAAACGCCATCCATCACGCGAACGAAGGCGGCCATTTTGCGCTCGGGCGTGCCGTCTCCGGCCAGGATGGGGAAGAGGTGCGTGTCCAGCGCTTGCGCCACCTGCTGCAGCACCTCCTGCGCCATCTGTTCCTTGCCACGCGGAAAACGGTGATAGAGGCTGGATTTCTTCAGCCCCGTCTCCTCGGAGATCGCGCTGAGCGATGCGCCCTCATAGCCGACATCCTTGAATGTCCGCGCCAGCCGCTCCAGCAGCACATCATCCTCGACCTTGCGTATTTGTGGCATCACGGAACCTCCGCCTGCCATATAGTCCGAACGATCGGTACATTTCAAGCTTGACGTGAGCTTGGCGTTTCCGCATTTATGAACTGTACCGATCGTTCGGTATGATTCGGAAAAGGAAACCACCTCATGGCTCGTCTCAATGTCGTCACCCCGCAAACCGCCACCCCCGCGCAGCAGGAGATCCTCGACAACACCGCAGGCAAGTTCGGCAAGCATCCCATCCTGCTTTCGGTGCTGACCAACTCCACCGCGACGATGAACAGCTATCTCGCCCTGTTCCAGAACCTGACCGAGGGCCGCTTCAGCAAGCAGCTGGCGCGCAAGATCGGCCTGGCCATCGGTGAGGAAAACGGCTGCGAATATTGCATCTCGCTGCTGGCCGCGATCGCCAAGCTTCAGAAGCTGACCGATGAGGACATCGATCTGGCCCGTCGTGGCAAGTCAACCGACCCCAAGGAACAGGCGCTGCTCGATTTCGTGCTGCTGCTGGTGCGCCACAAGGGCGATCTGACCGATGCCGAGGTGCAGGCGGTGAAAGATGCCGGCTGGAGCGATGAGGATGTGACGGAGGTCTTCGGCCATCTCGTGCTCAACTTCATGACCAATTATCTCTGGAAGGTGTCGCGCAACGACGTCGACTTCCCGATCCTGCGCCTGTTCGACCAGAGCAAGATCGCGCGCGGCGGCCATCCCTTCAAGCAGGTCGCCTGAGCCGATGGCGGGCCGGGCGCGGCATCAGCGCCGCGCCCGTTCCTGCCGCTGCGCCGGAAGCGTCATGATCGGCGGCGCCGGGCTGATCAGCTGCAAGGGAGCGCCCAGCAGCAGATGGGCGGCAAGGTCGGCCGTGGCAGGCTCGGCGGCGGCATTGGCCAGAACCACCACACCGTGCCGCCGCCCCGGCTCCACGATGATCGAGCTGCGAAAACCGCCCGTGCCGCCGTCATGGAACAGCAAGGGCTCGCCTGCCGGAGATTGGCCGATCACCCAGCCCAGACCTGCCCGGTTCCGGCCATCGCCGATGGGGTGGGGGGAGGCGGTGGCCAGTTGCATCGCAGGGGCGATCACCGAGGCGGGGTCCATCACCGCCTGCATGAACATTGCCATATCCTGCGCCGTGGAGCGGATCGCCCCGGCCCCGGCGAGCGCCGTAAACCTCCAGGGGCTGGCCGGGCGCATGGCGGCGTCATAGCCCGGCGCGAAACGCGTCTGCTGGTCGGGTGACAGGGTGATCGCCGTGTCATGCAGCCCCAGCGGCCCGGTGATGCGCCGGGCGAGCAGCGACGGATAATCGGTCTGCGCGGCGCGGGCCAGCAAGGAACCGAGCAGGCCGAAGCCGAGATTGGAGTATTCGTACCGCATGCCCGGATCGCGTGGCAGGCGATAGCGGGCCAGGAAATCGAGCAGCAGCGCTTCGCCGTAATCCGCATAGGGGTCTTCGGGATGGCTGAAGGGCATGTTGTCGGGCAGGCGGGGCAGGCCGGAGAGATGCATGGCCAGATCGCGCAAGGTGATCTGCCGCCCATGGCGCTGCGGCATGCTGGCGCCGGGCGGCAGCCAGGCCTGCGCGGGATCGTCGAGTCCGACTTCGCCCTTCAGCGCCATATCGGCGAGGATCAGCGCGGTGAACAGCTTGGTCAGCGAGCCGATCTCGAACAGCGTGCGGGCGGAGAAAGGGGGAGCTTGCCCTGCGGGGCCGCGCCCGAGGATGCGCTGGCCTTTGGTGTCGAGCAGGGCGATGGCGATGCCCTCACCAGCGCGCCCGGCGATGCGCGCGTCGATCAGCGCCTTGAGCTGCGCGTCGGACAGTGAATCGTCAGGCACGGGCGTGATCCCCTGAGCATAGGCCGAGAGCGGAGTGGACAGGGGCAGCATCGCCAGCCACGACAGCATCGCCCGTCGAGAAGTGTGAATCATGGCCCGGCCCGCTTCGAGTGTCGCGCCCTGCGTTGGCATGAAGCGGTGGCGGGGATCAAGCAGTCTGTCAGGCCGTAGCGCGTACCGCCGGAAACAGAGGGACAGACCGGACAGCCGATCCCGGTGCGGATGGTGGCGGTCAGCGCGCCGAGGACCGTGGCGCCGCTTTGTCTTTGATCCAAAGCAGTGATGGGATTGAATTGTTTTTCCGACAGAAAAATACATATAAAAAGCATATTATAAAATATGCCTGAAACTTTCCATGTATCGCCGAATAGCTGATATAGCCTTGCGCGATCTACTGCAGCTTACCTGCCTCCCATAACATCGCCGCACCGGGAAAGGCACGGTCACAACGACTGGCCTCCGGGGGAGGACTTCACAATGACATCGATGAAGATGGGCTGTGCCCTGAGCGCGCTGGCGTTCGGGCTGATGGCGGCTGCTCCGTTGCGGGCTCAGGAGACGCCGGTCGATCAGGCAAGGCCCGATGCGCCGCCTGCCGCGCCGCTGCCCGATACCGGCAATCACAGCGATGCACCCGATGACGGCAAGGTCTCGCTGCATGACATTGTGGTGACCGCCATGAAATTCCGCACCAATCTGCAAAAGACCGTGGGCACGATCACCGCCGTCGATGGCGACCGGATGGTCAAGGAAGGCAAGACCACGCTGGCCGAAGTGCTGCGCGATACGCCGGGCGTGCAACTGATGGGCACGGGCGCTTCGGGGCAGGGCTTTTTCGTTTCGATCCGCGGCGTGGGCTTCGCGCCGGTCTTCGGGCAGGATTCCCCGGTCACGGTCAGCCTCAATGGCGTGTTCCAGCAGCGCGCCCAGTCCACCCGCGCCCTGTTCTATGACATCGCCCGGGTCGAGGTGGTCAAGGGCCCCGATTCCACGCTGAATGGCCGCAATGCCGAGGGCGGATCGGTGACGATCATCTCCAATGACCCCAGCCACAAGCTGGAGTTCGGCACCACGCTGGAAACCGGCAATTACGGGCTGGTGGCGGGGCAGGCGATGGTCAACATTCCCATCACCCAAACCATCGCCCTGCGCGGCGCTTTCTCGGGCGAAAGGCGGCATGGTTACCTGTCGAACGGCGGCAGTGACAGCCATGTGCTGGGCGGTCGCGGGCGCCTGCTGTGGGAGCCGAGCAACGATGTCAAGATCATCCTGACAGCCGATTACGCGGCGCAGACCGGTCTTGGCCAGCAGCAATCCTCCAGCGGGTTGATCGATCTGACCAGCCCGATCCGTTTTCCGCTGGGCTATTGGACCTCGCCCAATCCCTCGACGGGCTTTCGTACCTTCAAAAACGGCAATTACTATGCCGATATCACCGCCAATCTTGGTTTCGCCCAGCTCTATCTTCAGCCGACTTACAACAAATCGCGCTATCAGCTGGAATCGAACACTTTCAGCATCGCGACCTATATGACCCGCCTGTCTCAGGCGACGGACTCCGGTTACGCCAATCCGAACGGCATCGCCACCGCGCTGGCCTCCACCAATGGCAAGGAAATCTCGCGTCAGGACCAGAAGACGCTGGAGCTGCGCCTGTCGTCCAATCCCGGCGCGCGGATCAAATGGATGGTCGGCGGCTATTATCTGGAAAACAAGGAGGATACCGGCGTCAATCAGCAGAGCGGCACCGGCTACACCACGCTCGCGCGCACCACGGTGCTGTCCGCCACCGCTGTTCCGGCCACCAGCGTGGTGGATGCGGGCATCGCTCCGCCCGCCTTTTACAGCAGCTCCAGCCCGCATCGCGAGGTGCGCGATTTCGCCGGTTTCGGCCAGATCACCTATCCCGTCACCGATCGCTTCCGCGTGACGGCGGGGCTGCGCTACACCACCGAGCGCAAGATCCGCAACGATCAGGTCGGCAATCAATGCGTCGCCAATGCGATCCAGACCAGCACCTGCGCCACCTCCGGCAGCAGCACGCTGAACGGCACGCCGATCAACACCACGCTGTATTACCTGCTGGACAATGGGGTGGCGGGCACCACCACCAACAATGGCTTGTGGAGCGCCGCCACCCCTACGGGCAACCGTGTGTTCTTCTCGGTGCCTGCCGGGAAAATGACCAACAGCCGTCTGGATTACAAGATTTCGGCGCAATATGATCTTTCGCCGACATCGAATGTCTATGCGCTGGTGTCCACCGGTTTCAAGAGCGGCGGCTTCATCAACATTCCTTCCGCCAGCACAGGTCTTCTCAACCCCGGATTCACCAACACCTTCAAGCCGGAAAGTCTGACCTCCTACGAGATCGGAACCAAGAATGATTTGCTCAACCACCACTGGCGCCTGAATGTCAGCGCCTATTACTACGATTACCGCGATTACCAGTTCAGCTATGCCGCGCAGGTTTTCAGCCCCACCGCCAATCTGGGCTATACCACGCGCACCATCGATCCGGATTACACCACCACCACCACCGCCAATGCGGCGCGGGCGCGCACCTTCGGCATGGATCTGGAAAGCACGCTGATCCTGTCCGAGCATGACCGTTTCACCATGAATGTCTCCTACCTCAATGCCCGCTTCCGCACGGTCAATCTGGCGGGCGGCACGGCGGCGACGCTGATGCTGGGGCAGCAGTTGAAGGGTTTCGCCCTGCCGCGCTCACCCAACTGGACGATCTCGCCGGGCTATTCGCATGTCTTCGAGGTCGGCGGGCAGGGGCGCCGCCTGGGCAATGTTGTCGCCTCGGTCGATGGCCATTTCGAGACCGAGAGCAATCTGGCCATACCCTCCAACAGCGATGTGCTGAAGGCCGGATGGTTCCGCCAGCCCGCCTTTATGAAGGTGAACGCCACGCTGGCCTTCAACCCGGCCAAGGGCACTTGGGGGCTGACCGCCTATGTGCGCAACATCGGCAATGTCGGCACGCTGCAGAGCATCACCGTGCCCACCGGCTACACCAATACGGTGCCGATCTTCGGCACGTACAATCTCACCAACGTCAATTTCGAAGCCGCCGATCCGCGCACCTATGGCGTGACGTTCACCGCCAAGTTCTGACGGCAATCACGGGGCGGGTGCGATCAGGCTCCGCCCCGCCCGCCATCGGCATAGCTCTTATACAGCCTGCATCGTTGGAAGCGGCTGAGCCGGTCTGATACCTCCGACCATGATTTTTAAGGGAGAACGAGCCATGATGCCTGCAACCCGTCGCCTGCTCGCCGCGACCGCTTTCGCCCTTGCCGCTGCCCTTGCCGCTGCGCCGGGTTGGGCGCAAACCGGCGTCAATGCCTTCAAGGGGCCGATCACCACGACCGCAATCGGCGGCGGGCTCTATCAGCTTTCCGCCGGGTCCAACGCCGTGCTGGCGGTTGGCGCCGATGGCGCGATTCTGATCGACAGCCTGTTCAACGATCCGGCGAAACTGGTCGCATCGGTGGAGGCGGTGACGCCCAGACCGGTCAAGCTGCTGGTGAACACCCATGCCCATCTCGATCACACGGCGGGCAATGCCATCTATGCGGGCAAGGGGGCGCGGATCGTCTCCACCAGCCTGGCAGCCGGAGCGATGCAACAGCCCTTCACCGGCGGCGACGGCACGCAGCGTCCACCCATCGACAAGGCGGGCTGGCCGACCACGACCTATGACAAGGTGACGACCCTTTCGATCCCGGGCCAGAGCCTGCGCTTTATCCCGGTGCGCAACGCTCATGGCGAGGGGGATGCGATGGTCTTTTTCCCCAAGGCGAATGTGCTGGTGCTGGGCGATCTGCATCACAGCCACGAATATCCGGTGTGGGATGCCGTCACGGGCTGCAAATGCGGCTCCTATGAGGGCAATCTGCAGGTCTACCGCCAGGCGCTCAAGCTGGCCGATGCCCGCACCAAAATCGTGCCGGGCCATGGCGGGCTGACCAACAAGGCGGAGGTGACGGCCTATGTCGCGATGCTGGAAAGGGTGCGCGGTCAGGTCAAGGCGCTGATCGCCCGGGGCAAGAGCAAGGACGAGGTGGTGGCCGCCAAGCTGCTGGCCGATGACCACAGCCCTCAGCCTGGCGGTCCGGACAATCGCGACAATTTCATCGCGACGCTCTACACCGCGCTGCAGACTGGCGTGGGGGCCTGACCGGCGCAGGCTAGCTTCTCTCCGACGATTTGCGGGAGGGCTGATATTCACCATACGGTAGTAGCGGGGCGGGGGCGCGCTTGACATAAGTTTGCCCATAAATCGGGGCCATCCATATCAACGGGCTCCCATACACAATCCTTTGGGGGAAGAATGCCATGCCTGTGGGGCGCAGCCATCTGTTAACGTCGAGCATCCTTGCGGTTCTGGCCCTGCCTGTGCAGGCCTTGGCGGCGGACGGGGATGCACAGGAGGCCGTTTCGCCGCCTGCGGCCTCGGCGCCCGCAGCGCCGGAAGCGACCGGCATCGCCGATATCATCGTCACCGCCGAACGCCGCGTCAGCTCGACTCAGAAGACGGCGCTCAACATCACCGCGCTGGGCGCCGAGCAGCTGGCCGCAGGCGGCGTGCGCGACAGCCGTACCATGCTGGATTCGGTGCCGGGGCTGAAGCTGACCGTGGCCAATCCCAACGCCTATATCGGGCTTTACGGTCTGGCGAGCGGTTCGGGCTCGCAATATTCCGATGCGGTGATGGCCTTCAACTATGGCGGCGTGCCGCTGGCGCGCCAGACCTCGGCCACCAGCTCCTATTACGATCTCGAGCGTGTCGAGGTGCTGAAAGGCCCGCAGGGCACGCTCTATGGCCGTAACGCCACGGTCGGCGCGCTCAACCTCATTCCCGCCCGCCCCAAGGACAAGCTGGAGGGCGGCGGATCGCTGACTTTGGGCAATTACGGCACGATCAACACCACCGGCTATCTCAACACGCCGGTGACCGACACGCTGGATGCGCGCGTGGCCTTCCAGACCACGCATCATGACGGCTATTTCACCAATGGCTATGACGATGCCAACAATTACGGTGGCCGCGCCAGCCTGTTGTGGAAGCCCGATCCCAAGCTTTCGGTGCTGCTGTTCGCCGATGCCTATTTCAACCGCGCGAAGGGGCCCTACAGCACCTGGCGCTATTACATGAGCTCCACCCAGCAGTGGATCGATCCCAAGAACCCATGGTTCGGTCTGGGCGCCGCGGGCAGCTGCTCCAACCAGCTGCTGTGCCCCTCTTTCGCCGCGACCTCGGTGGGCGGGGTCAATGCGGTCAGCAATCCGCTGGGCTTCACCAACACCGGGCCGACCGGCTATGGCAGCACCTCGGTCTATGGCGCGGACGGGCATAACAATGCCGATCAGATCATCCTCTCCAGCGAGGTCAATTACGCCATGCCCTGGGCGAACCTCACGGTTCAACCCGCCTATGTGCACACCAAGATCGACTACAACACCTATTCCAACGGTCTGCTGTTCTCCAACCTGACCTATGCCGATCAGTTCTCGCTGGAGGCGCGGCTGTCCTCGGCGGGCAGCGGGCCGTTCCGCTGGACGCTGGGCGGCTTCTATTTCAACGAGAAGCAGAACGCTTTTCAGAACAATCTGCAAAGCAGCGGCTATGCCCTGCTGGTCACGCCCAATCTGAAGGATGCCAATCTGGCCGCCTTCGCCGATGCGACCTATTCCTTCACCGAGCATCTGCGCCTGAACGGCGGCCTGCGCTTCACCCATGAGGTCAAGAGCCAGGACGGCTACACCACCGCCAGCGGTCTTGCCGCCAGCGATGTCAGCACGATCACCGGGGCGGGCGGCACGTGCTATACCGGGGCGACACCGGCGGCGCCGGTGCTGTTCCAGGGCAAATATTACTTCCCCAGCAATTTCTGCGTGGTGGCCAATGGCGGCCATTACAGCGACAACAACACCAGCTGGAAGGTGGGGCTGGAGTTTGATCCGCGCCCGGGCTCGCTGCTGTATGCCACGGTGCGCACCGGTTTTCGCGCGGGCGGTTTCACCGTGGGCACGCAGAACAACTACAAGCCCGAGCATCTGACAGCCTATGAAATCGGCTCCAAGAACCGGTTCATGAACGGCAAGCTGCAGATCAATGCCTCGGGCTTCTACTGGCGCTACCAGGATCAGCAGGTCAGCCAGCTGCAGCTCTATTATCTCAACGGCATCGCCATCGGCCAGACCAGCTATCCCTCCAACTTCAACGGCAATCTCTATGGCGCCGAAGTGGATGCGCAGGCGCTGGTCACGCGTGACGACCATATCGGTGTCGATGTGCTGTGGACCAAGGGCAAGTATGACACCACGCCGCCGGTCGCCACGGTCAACACCTCGGTGCTGGTGCCGCAGTACAATCTGCCGCGCAACAATCTGCCCGCCTGGACGATCAGCGGCAATTACGACCACACCTTCCGCATGAGCAGCGGCGCGCGCTTCGTGGCGGCCGCCCATGTCCATTACGAAAGCCGCGCGGTGCTGCGCATCATCGATCCCGCGCTGCTGACCCCGGGCGACATCCGCAACGCCTATGCCAAGCTGGATCTGGATGTGACCTGGCATGCCCCCAACGACCGGATCAGCGTGCAGGCCTTCGTCCAGAACCTGACCAACAAGGCGGTGGTGGGCGTGGGCTCGGGCGGGCAGACGGCGCTGGGCACCTTCTTCCGCCCCGTCAGCGATGTGGCCAATGCCCGCTCCGCCACGCTGGACCCGCCGCGCACCTTCGGCGTGCGCCTGACCGGAAAATTCTGACCGGAGACCGTTCATGCTCAAGATGTTTGAACTGCTGCGCCGTCGCGACGGCGTGGATCATGACGCGTGCCTTGCCGGGCTGACACAGGCCGCCGCCGCGCTGGCCGGAGCGCCGGGCGTGCCGGGCTATACGGTGCAGGAGGCCCTGCCGCTGCCCGCCCGCAAGGACATTGTGCAGCTGGAGATTCCGGCGGATGTCGATGCCTTTGTGGAAATCTGGTGTCAGGATGAAGCGGCTTACGCGGCCTTGCTCGCCAGCCCGGCAGGCCAGAGCTGGCGGCAGGGCCGCGCGGCGGTGGTGGGCGCGGCCAAAACGCTGGTGATCGAGGAGCGGGCGATCATGCCGGTGCCGGCCGCTCGGCCGCCCGCGCGCAACAATGCCTTTCTCACGCGCCACGCGCGCTTTGCCGACAAGCAGGCCTTTCTCGACGAATGGTTGGTGGGCCATGGCGATATGTGCCTTGCGGTGCCCTATCTGCGCGGTTTCGTGCCTTGCGTCGTGCAGGGGGAACTGCCCCAGCAAGACGTCGCCGAACTGGCGATGGCGCAGGTGGAAGGCATCGCTCAGGCCTATTTCGACACGCCCGAGGAAGAGATGCTGATGATCCAGACCCCGCAGGCAAAGGCATGGTTCGCCCATGGCGCCACCACCTTCGGGCTTATCAAGGCGTTTGGCGCGCGCGAAACCGCTGCCAAGATCCCCGAGCAGGTGGCCTGATGTTCAAGACCACCGGCTTGCAGATCCGCCGCGACGGGCTGACCCATCGCCACTATGTCGACCACTGGCTGAATGTGCATGCGCCTCTGTCGCAGGCGGTCGAGGGCTTGCGCGGCTATGTCACCAATGAGGTGGTGCTGGCCGGGCGCGCGGTGGGGATCGGCGTGAGCCATCCCGGCTTCGGCGCCGATCTGGATGGCATTGCCCAGTTGCATGTCGAGACGGAGGATGGCGTCGCCCGCATGGCGGCCACGCCCGAGGGCGAGCGCTGGTTCACCGATGGCCCCAATTTCGTGGGCCTGCGCACCGGCTTTCTGGTCGAGGAGCATGTGGTGCGCCCGCCCGGTGTCGGCGCGGCGCGGCCCGCCTTCAAGGCAATCTGCTTCGCGCGGGGCGGCGAGGTGGTCGATGCGCTGGCCGATGCGGCGGTGCCCGGCGCCCTGGTGCGCTCACGCGTGGTGGAGGTGACCGGATCGACCAACCTGCCCGGCTTCGAGGTGCCCGAGATCGACCGGGTGATCGAGCTCTGGGATCACACCGGCGAGGGCGCCACGGCGGCGGGGCAAAGGCTGCATGATGCGCTGGCCGTGGTGGGCGGTCTGGTGGGCGTGGTCATCACGCATGAGCGGGTGATCCAGCAGCCTGATCAATGAGCCAGCCCATGCGCCACTCCGAATTCACCCGCCCCGCTCTGGGAGCAGGCTTTGCCTGTCTGGTGGGCATGTCGGTGGGGCCCACGCCCATGGTCTCGGCGGTGGCGGGGCTGTTCATGAAGCCTCTGGCCGCCGAATTCGGTCTCAGCCGCGCGGGGGTTTCGGCCATTCTGCTGATGTCGCCGGTCGGGGTGGGGCTGCTTTCGCCCTTCGGCGGGCGGCTGCTGGACCGCTATGGCGTGCGGCCGGTGCTGTTGCCGGTGGTGATGCTCTTCGCTCTGGCCAATGCGGCGATGATGCTGGTGAGCCAGCTTTGGCACTATATCGCGCTGGCGGCCTGCATTTCGGCCTGCGTGGCGGTGCATTGCTACTCCTCCTACACCAAGGTTCTGGCGCAGTGGTTCGTGGCGCGGCGCGGACTGGTCACGGGGCTGACCATCGCCTGCGGCTCTGGGCTGGGGGCGGCGATCACGCCTCAGCTGGTGCAGCCCCTGATCGCGGCGCATGGCTGGCGCATGGCCTATCTGGGCATGGCCGGGGCGGTGACGGTCTGGGCGCTGCCGATCCTGTTCCTGTTGCTGCGCGAGCGCGGCGCGCAGACGCCCGGCGAAAGCGCGCCCGTGCATCAGGGCGCGACGCCTGCTCAGGCCATGTGCACCGGCATTTTCTGGAAGCTGGCGGCGGCGATGGTCTGCGCGCCCTTCGCCATTGTGGGCACGGTGGGTCATCTCTTCCCCCTGCTGACCGAGCGCGGGGTGAGCGGCGCGACGGCAGCGTCCTGCGTTTCGCTGATCTATGTCGGCGGGATGATCGGGCAGCTTAGCGCCGGTTATGTGCTGGATCGCGTCGCCTCACCGCGCATCGTGCTGCCCTTTTTCGGCGGGGCTCTGGCGGGCGTGATGCTGCTGCATGTGTGGCGTGCGCCCGGCGCGATGATGCCGGGAGCGGTGCTGCTGGGGCTGGGGCAGGGCGCGGAAATGAGCATCCTCTCCTATTTGGTGGCCCGCTATTTCGGTCTGGCGCATTATGGCGCGATCTATGGCAGGCTGTTCGGCTTCGCCAATCTGGGGATCGCCGGGGGCCTGCTGGGGATGGGCCTGCTGCATGACCGCACCGGCGGCTATCAGGGCATCGGCCCGGTCTTCGCCGCGGCCTTGTGCGTGGCGCTGGCCGCCTTCGCCAGCCTGCCATCCTATCGCTTTGCGCGCCGCGATCCAGTCATCCCCGCCAAGGCATAGGTGAGTTACCGGCAGGCGCGCTACCGCGCCTTGCCGCCCTGCTTATGGTGATGTGCATGATGAACTCTTCTCCGCAGATCGCGCCCCATCCCGCCGTGGCCCGCCCCGGGCAGGGGCGTCTGATTTCGATCCTGGCCCTGCTGACCTCCTTCGGCCCGCTGGCCACCGACACCTATCTCTCGGCGCTGCCTGACATCCGCTTCAGCCTGAAGGCCAGCGCCTCCGCCACGGCGGCGACGCTCTCGGTCTTCTTCTTCGGGCTGGCGGCGGGGCAACTGGTCTACGGCCCGCTCAGCGACCGCTTCGGACGGCGAGGCCCGCTGCTGGCGGGCACCGGCGTCTTCACGCTGGCCAGCCTTTGCATCGCGCTGGTGCCAGACATTCAGGGCATGATCGCGCTGCGCCTGATCCAGTCGCTGGGCGGCGCCTGTGGCCTGACGCTGGCCCGTGCCGTGGTGCGCGACCTCTATGACGCGGGCGATCTCGCCCGCGCCTTCGCCGCCCTGACGCTGATCGGCATGATCGCGCCCCTGATCGCCCCCTTGCTGGGCACGGCCATCATCATGGTGGCCGGGTGGCGTGCGGTCTTCGCGATGCTGACCCTGATGGGGCTGGCCACTCTGGCCGCGATCTGTTTCGGCTTGCCCGAAACCCTGCCCCCCGAGCGCCGCCACCGCGACATCACCGCCGCCAGCATCCTCGAGGCTTTCACGCGCCTGCTGAGCCATGCGCGCTTTACGCTGGCCTCGCTGATTTCGGGCTCGGCGGCGGGCACGCTCTTTGCCTTCATCACCGGATCGCCCGGCGCTTTCATGAGCGGCTTCGGCCTCGACAAGCCCCATTACACCGCCCTCTTCAGTGCAGTGACGGTGGCCATGCTGGTGGGCGGCGCGATCAACCGCCGCCTTGCCGGGCGCTACGACTCGACCCGGCTGCTCACCTTCGGCCTGAGCATGAATGCCGCGCTGGGGATGGCCATGCTGGGCGCGCCGCTGCTGGGGGCGTGGGGCGTGGGTCTGTGTCTGGGCGGGATGGTGCTGATGCTGGGCTTTATCCTGCCGAACAGCGCCACCGTCGCTCTGGCCCGTCTGCAGCGCGATGCGGGTAGCGCATCCTCCCTGTTGGGGGTGGTGCAGTTCGGCTGCGGGTTTCTGGTGTCCAGCGCGGTGGCCTGGGGGCAGAATGGAACGGCGTGGCCGATGGCGCTTGCCATGGCGTTTTGCGGGGCGTGGGGGAGGATGTGTTGGTGGTTGTGGGGCAAGGCAGAAGAGAAGGAATAAAGCGAGGGGAACGTTTTTGTTGGCCGCATCTCTCAAGAAAGATGCTTCGTGCCTTCGCGCGCCGATAAGGTTTCCCGAAGACATGGCAGTGGCGCCGAAAGGTAGCGCTTAACCTCTCCACCTGCGCAGCTTAGGGCGCCGCAGGCATGAAATTCCGGAGAGCCGCACCATCATTTATTGTCTGCGGCGCGGCAAATTGAGTGCAAGGCCGAACCCGATGCGCAACGTAGACATTCATGGGAGCGCGAGGGTGTAACACCCTCGCACCTAAAACTTTTCTTCTAAACCGGCATCGGCTTTCCAAGGAATCCCTCGAACCGACCCTCAGGATCGTGCCGCTTTTTCAAAGCCTCATACTTGGCCCACGCCTCATCGGTGAAATAGCGCTGCGGATGGTGCAGCATGTTTTCGTCATTGAGCTGCCCGCCCAGTGACAGGTCGGCCAGTTCCTTCATCCGCGTGGGGGGCCAAGCCTCCATCAGCTCGTCCTGGGCCGGGTCGGTCCATAGCGTGTAGGTGCCGACATAGATCGGCCCCTGCATCGAGAGCGCCATATCCTTGGGGAAGGGCTTGCAGGGCCCCCATGCGAACCAGAAGGTATGCGTATGCGGCGTGGGCTGTTCGAGGAACACCTTGCGCAGGCGCGGCACCAGCTTTTCGGTGGGCGTGTCGGTGTACATGTTGTCGGCGGCGAAGCGCATGCCGGCCGGGTCGGCCTTGAAGCCGCTCTGATAGCGGTCTTCCAGCGTGGTGGGCGCTTTTTCCACCTTGAAATCGGCCTTGTCGCGGTGCGGGACGCTGTCCAGCAGGGCCAGCGCCTCATCGGCCTGCGCCTCGTCATCGGTCAGCGCCAGCGCGGCGATGGAGATGCGCGGGGGGCAGGGCTCGCCGGTATCGCGCTTGTTGGAGGTGGTGGTCATCACCAGTTCGAGATGGGGCGGCACCCTGGGCACGATGTTGCAGGCCCAGGTCATCACATCGTCGAAGACGGCGGCGGCATCGTCAAAGCTGTAGACGGTGGCCTTCCACACCTTGGGGCGGGGGCGGGCCTGCAGCTGCATGCGGGTGATGACGCCGAAGAAACCCGCGCCGCCGCCGCGTGCGGCCCAGTAGAAATCTGTGTTCTGGGTGGGATCGGCACGGATCAGCTCGCCATCCGCCGTCACGATATCGATGGCCAGCACATGGCGCGCGCCATTGCCCCACAGGCGCGAATTCCAGCCGAAGCCGCCATTCATGCAGAAGCCGCCGATCCCCGGCGAGGGGTGATGCGCGGTGGGCACGATCAGATCGTAGGGCGCCAGCTGCTGGTTGATGACCGAGCCGATGACGCCGGGATTGACCCAGAGCGTCTGCGCTTTTTCGTCGATGGTGACCTCCTGCATGCGGCCCATGTCGATCAGCAGGCAGTCGTCGCGGATATGCGCCGAGGCCCAGCTGTGCCCACCCGAGCGCGTGGTGACCTTCAGCCCATGTTCTTTGGCGAATTTGACGGCGGCGATCACGTCCTTGTCATTGGTGGGCTGGACGATGACCTGCGGAAAGCGCTTGGGCTTGTTGGCGCGATAGCAGGTGGCGCCGCGCGCGGTTTCATAGGCCTCGTCGCCGCGCCAATAGACCTTGCCCTGCACCGCATTGTTGAGCGCCAGCTTGGTGCTGTCACTCAGCGGTTCGCCCTTGCCGTTGCAGGCCACCAGCAGCGAGCCGGTGGCCATGGCGACCCCCGTTCCGGCCAGGGTTTTGAGGGCGGTGCGGCGTTTCATCCCGCGATCGGGCCTGTCAGGCAGAGTCATCGTCTTCTCCCGTTTGTGTATATTCTCTATAGCGATAATTTTCTGGACCGGAAGTGCAATCTGCCCTAGGAAATTGGCGGTATCCTCACGAAAACGCGGGGAATTTCGGGAAAAGGAAAAGCTGATATGCCTGCAATCGGCAAGCTGGCGATGAGTGGAGGATTTCTGGCACTGGCAGGCGCGCTCGCCGTGCCCATGGCGCGTGCGGATGGCTCCTTCGCGCAGCAGGAACGTGACCCCTATCTGGCGATGAACAAGCAGCTGGTGGCGCATGGTTGCCACTTTTGCCACGGCGCGGATTATGCGCGGGTCGGCCCGGCGATGCGGGACATTGCCACCGCCTACGCGCCCAATGGCGCGGCGGGGGTGCAGCAGGTGAAGGATGCCATCGTGAAGGGCGCCAAGGGCCATTGGGGCCCGGCGGTGATGCCGGCCCAGACTCAGGTCAAGCCCGGCGATCTCGATCAGCTGGTCAACACCATCATGGCGACGAAGGATATCAAGGCGAAGTAATCACCGCCGCGTTGCACGAAAAATCCCGGTGCCGCGAGATGCGACACCGGGACAGTCGCCCGGAACGGTGGTGGACCGGTCAGAACGTCGTGCGCACGCCGATCTTGTAGGACCGGCCAAGGATATCGTAATTGAGGTTGCGGCTGCCGCTGGTCACCGCCACCACGGCGTAAAGCGGCGGCGAACGGTCGAACACATTGTTGACCACGCCGAAGATCTGGAAATTCTTCCCCACGCCCACATGCCATGACAGGTTGGTGTAGACCATGCCGGGCAGGCGGTTGTTGTTGATCGAATTGGCGTTGGTGTTGACGTAACCTGCGTCGGTGGGATCCACCAGCGTGGCGCCATTGGTGGTGCCGCCGGTCAGCGTATAGGCGCTGAGCGTGTCATACTTTACGCCGGTGAAGCCGCGCAGCTGCAAATCGATGCCCGACTTGCCCAGCACATAGCTGAGCGTCGCCGTGGCGGACCACTTGGGCACGCCTTGTGCCGAACCGGCGGTCTCGAAGGGCTGCGGGCGGATCAGCGTGAGGAACTGCTGCAGGTGGATGGCGTAATTGGCCGATCCATGCAGTTCGAAATGGCCGGGGATGCCAAGGTCCGGCACGCGATAGGCGGCGTCGAAGTCGATCCCCTCGGATTTCAGCTCGTTGAGATTGTAGGTCAGATTGCCTGCCGAGGTGATGCCGTTGCCGCCCGCGATGGTGTTGAAGGTGATGCCCGGGCAGGTGGTGGCCCCACCGGCGATGGCGGTGGCGCAGACGCTCTGGGTCTGGGCGGCGGAGAGGCGGGTGATCGCGCCATTGATGCGGATGTTGTAGTAATCCACGGCGAGGCGCAGCCCCCGCAGCGGTCCGCTGGTCAGCGCCAGCGTGGCGCCCCCGGTGAAGGTGTTGGCCTTTTCCGGCTTGAGCGCGGTGTTGCCCGCAGCATAGATGTTGCTGGTGCCCGTCACGCCATAGCCGAAGGTGCCGGGAATGTTGTTGGTGGTGGAGGTGGGCAGCGCTCCGCCCAGGAAATACAGCTCGTTGAGATTGGGCGCGCGGATATCGCGTGACCATGTGGCGCGCAGGCGCAGGCCCTTGGCGGGCTCCCACACGCCGCCCGCCTTCCAGGTGGTGACCGCGCCCGAAAGCGAATAGTCGGTGCGGCGCACCGCGCCATCCACGCTCACCGATTTGGCGAAGGGCAGGTCTTTCGCCAGCGGCACGCCGACTTCCAGAAAGCCCTCCTTCACCGTCTGCTGCCCGCCATAGGTGGTGAAATTGCCCACCGAATAGATGCTGGCATTGCCCAGCGCATCGCTGGTGACGGTCAGCTTGTCCTTGCGCCATTCGCCGCCCAGCGCCACCGAGACATCGCCCGCCCACAAGGTCACCGGCGTGCCAGACAGGCTGGCGGAGACGACATCCTTGGTGATCGTCGTATCCTGATGCTGATTGTTGTAGATATAGTTCAGCGCGGCGGCGCTGTTGTTGGTGCCAAAGGGGTTGAACGCCACGCAGCTCTTGCCGGTGGTGCTTTCATAAAGGTTGAGCTGGCTGATCAGCAGCGCCGACAGGTTGGGATTGCTGGACGTGCCGTTGCAGCCATAGACCGCCTTGTAGAGCGCCGAGGTCACCAGGCCGGTGGTGTTGAAATCCTGATGCGTCCAGCCGTGCTGGCCATAGACATCGACCTTCCACTTGCCGAAGCCGCCTTTGATCCCGCCGACCATGTCATGCATGTCCAGGTTCTGCCACGTCAGGTTGCCGCCGCCATTCTCGGTCATGATGCGGCCCACCGAGACATTGGTGCCCGTATACAGCGCGCGCACCGAAGCGGGCAGGCTGCTGGTGGGCACCTGAAAGGCCGTCAGATAGCTGGAGGTGAGCTGCGCGGGCAGGCTGGTATGGGCATAGTTCAGCTCGGCATAGGCTTGCCAGCTGTCGGTGATGTCGTAGGCTGCGCGGCCATAGGCGACGATCCGCGAATTCTTGTTCTGCAGCTGGAAGAAGCTGTAGGGGCTGTAGCCCTGATTGGCGGTGGAGCCGGTCATCTGCGCGCTGGTGCCGCTGCCGAAAACGGTGCCCTGGTTGAACACCGAAGCATTGCCCGCCGGATCGAAGGTGTAGAGGTTGCCGTTGCTGGCCCGCGTGGTGATCAGCCCGCCCGCCGTGACATTGGCCAGCTCCACCCCGCTGGCGAAGACCTGCGCGGGCAGGCCCAGCGCGCTGCGCTGCGCCGCCGATGTGGCGAGCAGCCCCTGCTCCTGGCTGTAGCGGCTGTAGATGTTGCCCACGCCCAGCGTGCTGCCCCAGTCGAAACCGGCGATGATATGGCCGCGCCCTTCGGCGAAACCGGTGCCGCCCGCCAGATTGATGCCGAATTGCTGGCCATCGCCGCGCTCGGTCAACCCGCTCTGCACGCTGGCGGTGATGCCCTTCATATGGTCCTTCAGGATGAAGTTGACCACGCCCGCCACCGCATCCGAACCATAGGCCGCCGAGGCGCCGCCCGTCACCACATCCACCCGCTCGATCAGGCCGACGGGGATCATGTTGGTGTCGAAGGAGCCGGTCGCCACCGTGCCGACATGGCGATGCCCGTTGACCAGCGTGAGCGTGCGCACATCGCCCAGCCCGCGCAGATCGGTCAGCGACTGCACGCCCGATTGCTGATCGGCCACGCGCCCGCTGCCCGCCGCCGAGCGGCTGACGCGCATGGCGGGCATTTCATTGATGACATCGGAGATCTGCACCGGTGCGCGCTGCTTGATCTGCTCGGCGGTGACCGTCTGCACCGGGGTGGGCGAGGTGAAATTGGGGTTGGTCAGGCGCGAACCCGTCACGATGATCTCGGGGATCGAGGGATCGCTTTTGCCGGGGGCCTGCGCCGGATCGGCGGGCGCCTCATGGGCCTGGGCCAGCGTGGGCATGATGGTGGCTGCGGCGGTGGTCGCCAGCAGAAGCCTGCGGATCATTGTCATGTCATCTCCCCATGAGTGCGGTGCGCCCCTGTTTGCGGGCGCACTCTGATTGTTGGTTGGCTTCGTATCGCTTGGGGCCGGGGCGTCAGAGCACCGAGCCTGCCGTTGCTTCGGCTTCCGCCGCGCAGCCTTCCGCCGGGGCGCTGCCTTGAGCCGCCACATGGGCGACCTCCTGCTGGGCGGCGGCAAGATCGGTGCGGAATTCCGCTTCGGCGCGGGCGCGGGCCAGCAGAGGCCCGGCCAGATCGCGCCCGGCCATCACCTCGCTGACGCTGGCGAAACCGCAGATGGCGGCGCTGTCACCATAAGAGCGGGCGCGGGCCATCAGCGCATCGCCGCGGGCGGGCAGGGCCTCGCCAAGGATTAGGCCGATGGTCCAGGCCCAGGCCGACTGGATCGAGGGTGTGTTCCCGGCCATCGTCAGCGCCTTGTCGGTCAGGCAGACGGCGCCCTTGTCACGCTGATAGGGGCGCTGGGCCTCCTGCGGGGCGATGCGGGTCAGGGTGATCATATCGGTGCGATAGCGCGAGAGCAGCTTGACCAGACGAGGCGCATTCTCCGCGCTCAGCGTGGTCCCGGCGGCGCAGGCGAAGGCCTTGAGCACGCCCTTGCCCGCATCGGCCTGCGCCTGCGTCCAGCGCGGCGTGCCTTCCAGCTTGCGGGTCTGCTGGAAAAAGGCGCGGTCGGCGCTGTCGCGGGGGGAGCCGGGGGCCGGGCGGGGGGCCAGTTGCTCGCGATGCAGCCCGCTCTGTGCCAGATAGGCTCGGTATTCCGGCGGCAGGCCGGGCGGCGATCCGTTGGGAGCCTGCGCATGGGCCCCTCCCGCCGCGGCGCCGAGGGCGATTGCCGCCAGCCCGATGCAAGCGATCCCACCGGTGTTGAAAACTGTGCCCAAGCGTCCCCTCGCCCGCATGGCGAACCCCTCCCAGCTGTTGTGATGCCTTGCGCGCCCGGCCGACGAGACGGCCTTTTGTCGCGTTACAGGGCTCTTAGGCTGGAACGGGCGGGTTGAGGTCGCCCGTTTGTGGTGATTCAGCTATGCCCAGATTGGAATGGCATGAATTATCTATCTGGTTATCAAATATAAATTTACATTTTTCGTGCCGCAGCGATCCGTCGCGCCCATTTCCTCCGCCGGGTTGATGGCTATAGCTAGGCTGGCAATCCGCCGTGTCGGGCAACGTTTCCGGCATGCATCGAGGGAGAGAGGGAATGACGTCACGCATTGGTCGATCGGTCGGCCTGTTGAGCCTGGCCGCCATAAACGCGCTGATGCCCGCCGCCAGCCATGCCGCCGCTGCCGAAAACTGCACCGTGCCGGTGGCCGAACGCGCCGTGGCCTTGAACGAGATCCAGAATCTGGTAGGCCGCTATGACCATTTGGGTACATTGCGCGGTGAAGGCACGCTGGCCAATCTCTTCGCGCTCAACACCGAGGGCGTCAGCTGGCTGACGCCGGGCGGCCCCGTCGGCATCGCCGCGATGAAGGCCCGTTTCGAAGACCCTGACGAGGACCGCCGCCCCGGCATCCTGCATATGCATTCGATGTTCTCGCCGATCATCGAGATCGCCGGGGACGGCAAGACGGCCAAGGGCGTGTGGGACAGTTTCGGCCCCAGCATTCAGGGCCCTGACGACATCGGCAGCTGGCTCTGGGTGAAATATGCCGTCGATTTCACCAAGGAAGAGGGCAAGTGGAAGATCTGGCACCTGCGGGTCTATCCGGTGTTCAACACCAAATTCTCCACCCCGATCACCCAGACCGCGCGCGAGATGAACGCCAAGCAGGGCGGCCCCGGCGTGGCCGGCGTGTCCGGGCGTGACAGCGCGCGCGCCGGGCCGAACGCCGGTCAGGCCCGACCGGGCTATGTGATGCCCGGCAAGATCTGGCGCTATGATGGCAAGTCCTCGCCACAGGGGCCCTTCATCCCCGAACCCTACTGCCACTTCGACCCCGCCACGGCCTATACGGCGGACAAGTAAGGGCCATGCCGCGCGCTTTTCTTGACCAGACCTTGCGTGGGCTGATGCTGGCGGCGGGGCTTGCCCTTGCCGCTGGTTCCGCCGCTGCGCAGGATGCGGGCGCGCGGCAGGGCTTTATGGTCAACGATCGGGTCAGCCTGCGCTATGCTTTGGCCGGGCCGGTCTCCGGCCCTCCGGTGGTGCTGCTCCATGAAATGGGCATGACGCTGGAGGGCTGGGACGATGTGGCGCCCGATCTGGCGCGCGACCACCGGGTGCTGCGCTACGATCTGCGCGGCTTCGGCCTGTCCGAGCGGATCGATGGCGCGGTCGGCATCGAGGATGAGGTCGAGGATCTGCGCGATCTGCTCGATGCCTCGGGTTTGCGCGGGCCGGTGGTGCTGGTCGGCGGCGCGGTGGGCGGAGCGATTGCGCTGCGTTTCGCCGCGCGCTGGCCCGAACGGGTGCGCGGGGTGATGGCGCTTTCGCCCGCCGTGGGCGTGCCGCCAGAGGCGCGTGCGGCAACGCTGGCGCAGGCGGCGCGGATCGAGCGCACCGGTATGCGGGCCCTGCTGGGCGACATGCGTGACATCTATCCCGACGCGATCCGCCACGATGCCGCGCGGCTGGACCGGTTCAGGGCCTTGCAGCTCTCCGCCGATCCGGTGTCGCTGGCCGCCACCTTGCGGATGATCGCCACCACCGATTTCGCCCCCATCGTGGCGGCCGTGCGCTGCCCGGTGCTGGTGGCGGGCGCGGCGCTCTATCCCGCGCGTCCGCTGGCCCAGGGCGAGGCGCTGGCGCGGCATATGGCGCAAGGCCGCTTTATCGCGCTGGAGACCGGCCATTTCATGGCGATCCAGTCACCCGAGTTGCTGCTGCCCGCCCTGCGCGGCTTTCTGGCGCAGGTGGAGCGGTGAGCGCCCTGTGCACCGGTTTCGCGCATGGCTGACATACGTTTTGCGTGACTGGTGATTGGCACCGGCGCGCGTGATGCACTGATCCGCGACGCCGAGTGGAAGGCGCCGGGTCCAAAGGAGAAGGAATGATGACACGCAAGCTGGCCGTCGCGATGGCGGCTGTTCTGGCCGCCACGGCGGCGGTGCCCGATGCGGCGATGGCGCATCATTCGGCGGCGGCCTTCGACCGGTCCAAGCCGCTGGTGGTGGGCGGCACGCTCAAGGTGTTCGACTGGACCAACCCGCACACCTGGATCACGCTGGTGGTGCCCGATGGCAAGGGCGGGAATGAGGAATGGCGGCTGGAAGGCCCCTCGATCTCGATCCTGGCGCGCAATGGCTGGAAACGGGATTCGATCCAGCCGGGCGAGAAGATCCGCCTGCTGGTCGCCCCCAACCGCGATGGCAGCAAGGGCGGCGAATTCCTGACCGTGAAGAAGGCCGATGGCACGACGCTGAAATTCGGCATCGTGTAACCGCGGCCCGACATCCGGCGTTGCACGACGCCGGGCGCCTTGCGGCCCGGGGGGACCGCAAGGCGCGACAAGATGAAGGGCAGACGGAAGGGTCCGCTGCCCGATCCATGAGGAGAGAGCCGATGCCGTTTCATCCGAAACGACACGAAAGGCTGGCCGCGCTGATGATCGCCGGGGGGCTGTGGTGCCTGCCGCTGGCGGCGCTGGCGCAGGTCAGTTCCGCCAGCGACGCCGACATTCAGGATGCGCCGCCGCAGTTCAAGTCCAGCCTGTCGAACGGGCGGATCAAGCCCGATGCCAGCGAGTTGACGCGCCAAAACATCCAGGGCGCGCCGCCATCGAAGGATCCGCGCGATTTCAATGGCATGTATAATTTCCTGCGTGATCCCGGCGGCCCTCCCGGCACGCCGGCGGGCGGCGGCAAGCCGGGCGGGCCGGGTGGTCCTGCCGGTGGCGGCGGGAAGCCCGGTGGCCCGGGCGGTCCTCCGGGGGGCGGCAAGCCCACCAATCTGGGGGCGGGCGCCTGTGTGGTGACCGGTTTCGGCGCTCTGACCAGCTATTCGACCACGGTCCTCATGAACCCGCGCGAGGTGATGTTCCTGATGGAGGAAAATCACGTTCTGCGCTGGGCGACCTTCGCCGACCGGCACAGGCCGGACGCGAAGCCCTCCTACACCGGCGATTCCATCGCGCGCTGGGATGGCGACACGCTGGTGATCGACACCACGCAGGTGGCCACGCGCGGCAAGCCGGGCACCGACCATTATGTCGAAAAGGCCACCAAGCTGCCCGATGGCAACATCGCCATCCAGCGCTTCAAGGCGGATGACAGCGGCACGCTGCAGCCGGTGGAGAAGATCACGCTGCGCTGGCGGCCCGACCTCCATTACGTGGAGGACATTTGCGAGGACTTCGGCGAGGCATTCGGGATTGGATATCAATGATGGGACGCGGACGAATGAAAGCCGCTCTGGCGGTGCTGATGGCGGTTCCGGCGGCGCTGCAGGCAGCGCCCGACAGCAGCCATGACTGGCTCAACGGCACATGGCGCGCTCAGGGCGATGGCGTGCTGCGCAGCACGGATGGCAAGCCGCTGCCGCTGACCCCCAAAGCCGCCGCCGCATGGGCCAGGGTGAAACCGGGCTTTCTGGCGGGCGACCCCAAGGTCGATCCCGCGCGGCGCTGCAAGCCGCCCGGCGAACCGCGGCTGATGGCCGATCCGGGCACGCCCTTCTCGGCGATCGTCACCGGGCCGCGCGTGCTGTTCGCCTATCAGTGGAACCGGCTGGTGCGCATGGTGGAGATGGAAGCCCCGCGCGAGGTGATCGGCCCGACCTATTTCGGCCAGAATGCGGGCCGGTGGGAGGGCGACACGCTGGTCGTCGATGTGCAGGGGCTGCATGAGGGCGTGGCGCTCGACAGGTCCGGCCTGCCCCATGGCGACAAGCTGCGCATCACCGAGCGGTTCCGCGCGCTGGACAAGGACCGGATGGAGATGGTGGCGCAGTTCACCGATCCCGACACCTTCACCCGCCCCTGGACGGCACGTCTGGTGTTCCAGCGCCAGCCGGGGCTGACCGTGGCCGAGGACATCTGCCTCGACCGCGAGCATCTGGTGGGCAAGCTGGTCGATCCCGACAAGGCGAAAGCGAAATAAGGGGCATGGGCCGGGGCCGGTCGGGACCAACCCGACCGGCCCTTTCCTGTCAGGCGTGCTGCAGGAAGGTCAGCACTGCCCGGTTGAAGGCTTCGGGTTCTTCCCAATAGGCCGAATGGCCTGCCCTGGGGATCACAGCGTAATGGCTGCGCGGCGCATGGCGCCCGGCCTCGCGTTGCAGGGCTGGCGGCACGAAGAGATCGGCATCCCCCGTCACCCACAGCACCGGCATGGAGAGGCGGCGGACATCCTGCCATGTCACGCCCTGCGCGGGCGGAGCGCCCAGCGGGGCGGTGCGGGCATGCGCTTCCAGATCGGCCCAGCGCTGCGTGCCTTGCGGGTTGGCGGCGCGATATTCGGGGCCAAGTTCGCGCATGGCGGCAGGCAGTTGGCCAAAAGGCGCCGGGCGCAGGCTTTCGGCCCAGTCCTTGAAGGCGGGCTCGGCGATGCCGGAAATGCTGTTGGCCATGGTCAGGCTGCGCAGGCGCGCGCCATGGGCCACGGCGAACTGTATCGCGATGCCGCCCCCCGCCGCCGAGCCCAGCAGATGGAAGCGGCCCAGCTGCAGCGCCTGCGCGATGGCCAGAATATCGGCATTGGTGCCGGGGTCCGCGCCGGTCACGATGGTGCGCGCATGCTCCCGGCGCGACCAGGCCACCACGCGATACCCGGCGCGCGCAAAGGCGGCCTGCTGATGCTCCCACACCAGCGCGCTGCCGGTGACCGGGTGGGCCAGCAGCAGCGCCGGGCCATGGCCACCGGTATCGGTGACATAGAGCCGGGCACCCGGGGCATCGACCCTATGTTCGGTCAGGACGGGGGTGGCGGCCAGCGCGGGGATGGCCGCCGTCGCGATCCCGCCGCCCAGCCCGATCAGGGCCGCGCGGCGGGTGAGGGCGGCGCTGCTCACAGAAAGCCGATCCAGCGCCCGCAGATCACCACCCCGGTCCACAGGGTGAGCGACAGCGCCCCGGCGATGCGCGCGCCGGGCGGCGGCGGCAATTGCGTGTTCCACGCCGCCACCGAGCGATAGGCGCCGGCATGGAACACCAGCATGTTGCAGCCCGCCAGCGCCAGCAGCACGATCTTGCCCTGAAAGGCCCAGAGCCCGGCATAGCGCGTGGCCGCCGAGGCAAACATCAGCGATCCGGTGACCAGCGCCAGCACAAAGCAGGCCCAGGTCCACATCAGCGTCTCGCGGCTGAGGTCGAGCACCCCCTGATCGCGCCGGGCCACGCCCAGCAGGCGCAGATCGAGCATGGCGATGGTGCCCACCACCAGCACGATGGCGGCAACATGCACCACCTCGATCACGGGAAACAGAAAGGCCGATCCCGCAATGGCCTGGGCGACCGGGGTGGCTTCGATGGCGGCGAGCAAATCCTGCAGGGCCATGGCGCAAATCCTTCGTAAATCTGGATAAAGATCAGGCGTAGGCGATCCAGCGCCCGCAGGTGATGATGCCGAACCACAGCACCAGCGAGACGCTGGCGATCGCGCGCAGCTGCCCGCGCGTGGCGGACGGCAGCTGGTCGATGCGTTGGGCCTGCGTGCTTGCGGCGCTCCGCTGGATCAGCAGGGTCAGGATCACCACAGTGACCAGCATCGTCATCTTGTACCAGAAGAAGCGGTTGAGCAGTTCGCGCCCCGGTTCGCCCAGGATCAGCACCAGCCCCGAACACAGCAGCACTGGCAGGGCGCTCCACACCCAGGGGAGGTAACGGCGGGTCAGCCGCTCGAAGCTGTCGCCGCTGTGGGTGAAACCGGCGACGCGCATGTCGAGCATGACGATGCTGGCCATCACCACGGCAATCGCCAGAATATGGATCGACTGGGTGATGGGGATCAGCCAGTCGAGACTTTTGATCCCGGTGCTGATGGGGGTTGCCTCGATCCATGCAACAAGGTCGCGCATTGCGGCCATGAGTCTCTCCCGTCTTGTCCGGCCCGCTTTTGCGGCCTGCCTGAACGGCTGCCCGGATAGGTTGATGGGCGCAGCCGCCCGCTTGTTCGCCCCAAGGGATCGGCCCCAAAGGGCGGCGGAACAAGTCACCCTGACCGTTTAAGAGAAATACCCGAAACGGTAGAAGGCGGCGCCTGCGCCGCGTGCCATAAACCATCGCCGATGGGTTGAGACGGCAGATTGTGCCGCGTTGAGGATGGAGACGGCGCCGTCATGATCGGCCGCAGGGCACTCTGGTGCATGGTGGGATGTGTGGTGCTGGGCGGCGTGATGCTTGGCCGCCATGCGCATGAGGCCGGGCTGCGCCGCGATCTGCTGCGCGCCGATCCCGCCACCATCATGGGCGATCCCCGGCTGGCCGCCTATGCGCGGCAACGCGGCGGCGCGGTGTTCGCGCGGGCCTGCGCCTCCTGCCATGGGCCGGGCGGGCAGGGGAATATCGCGGGCGGTGTTCCCGATCTGCGCGATGGCGAGCATCTCTATGGCGAGGGGCGCATCGACGAGATCGAGCAGATCACGCGTTACGGCATTCGCTCGCACCATTCGCTGGGATGGAATCTGGCCTCCATGCCCGCCTATGCCAGCCCCCATCCCTCCGCCGACAAGGGCATCCATCCGCTGACCCCGGCGCAGACCGCCGATCTGGTGCAGTTCCTGCTGGGCATGGGCGGGCGCGCCACGGATGGCGCGGCGGTGGAGCGCGGCAAGGCGCTGTTTGCCGGGGCGGGGGGCTGCTATGATTGCCATGGCTCGGATGCGGGCGGCGACAGTTCGATCGGGGCGCCCTCGCTCTCCGATGCGGTCTGGCTTTATGGCGGCAGCCCGGCGCGGATCAGGGCCTCCATCGAACAGGGGCGCGCCGGGGTGAGCCCGGCCTTCCTTCACACGCTCGACCCCGCCGACATCCGCGCGGTGGCGGTCTTTACCTTCGGGCTTTCCAGACAGGATGGATCTCATGACGGAGGCTGAAACGCCCTGGCTGCCGGTGCGCTGGCGCCTCGCCTGGGCGCGCGAGAACACGCGCCGCTCGCTGACGCTGTGCGCTGCCGGGGCGGTGCTGGGGCTGGTGGTGGGGGGCTATGGGCTGTTCACCGCGCAGGGCACGCGCATCGCGGGCGTGCCGCCCGAGGATGTGGCGGTGGTCAATGGCGTGCCGGTGCTGCGGGTGGATTACGACAATCAGCTGCGCGCCCAGTTCAACGTCTCGCCCGAACAGGCCACGCCCGCGCAGCGCAAGACCGTGATCGAGGCGATGCTGCGCGAGGAACTCTATGTCCAGCGCGGGCTGGAGCTGGGTGTGCCCACCGACGATGTGGATGTGCGCGCCGCGCTGGTCAATGCGGTGGAGGAGGCGGCCACCGCCGATGTGCTGGCCTCCCGCCCCACCGAGGAGGAATTGCGCGCCTATTATCAGGCCAACCGCATGCGCTGGGCCAATGAGGGCACGATGCTGGTGGAGGATTATGTGGTGCCCGCCGGCAGCACGGCGGGCGTATTGCCTGCCGGGGCGGTGCGTCAGCCGGTGATGCGGGATGGTGAGGAATATTGGTTCGCCGCGCGGCTCCATCTGGGAGAGGCGCTGTTCAGGCTGGCGCAGGGCCTGCGCGATGGCGCGGTTTCGGCGCCGCTGCATATCGGCGAACAATGGCATATGCTGCGCATAGTGAGGAACCGCCCACCCGTGGCGCGCGCGCTGGACGAGGTGCGTGACAAGGTGCTGGCCGATTTCCAGAAGGACAAGGCCGCAAGGCTGGCCTCCGCCAATGACCGTTTCCTCAGGCGCCGGGCGGATATCCAGCTGGCCGGGGATGTGAAGTGATGCGCTGGCCGATCCCGAACTGGCTATGGCTGGTTCTGGTGCTGCTGGCCGCCCCGGCGCAGGCGCATACCCGCAGCGAGACGCATTCCAGCTGGTCGGTCGATGGCTCCAGCGTGCATCTCGATTTCACCGTGCCTCAGGCCGAGGCGGCGCGCCTGCCCAAGGGGCAAAGTCTGATCGCCTATCTGGTGCAGAATGTGGGGGTGAACGCCAGGGGTGTGCCCTGCGCGCTGGTCGGCCATGCGCGGCCGGTGTTCGCCGCGGCGGGCTATGCGCGGGTGGAGATGGCCTTTTCCTGCTCCTCGCTGGAGGAGATGACGCTCCATTCGGATGCCTTCTTCGATCTGGTGCCCACCCATGTCACCTACGCCCAGATTCAGGATGGCCATGGCGAGTTCTTCGAGCAGCTGTTCAACACCGAGCACCGCGACATCGCCATCAGCGGCAGCAATGCCGCCAACCGCCTGGAGAACGCCGATTTCCTTGCCTATATCGGCATGGGGGTGATGCATATCTTCACCGGCATCGATCATATGAGCTTCCTGCTGGGGCTGGTGCTGATCTCGCGGAAATTTCGCGATCTGTTGTTTGTCATCACCGGTTTCACGCTGGGCCATTCGCTGACCCTGGCGCTGGCGGTGACCGGGCTGGTGCGGCCCCATGCCGAATTCATCGATGCTCTGGTGGCGCTGACGATCATGATGATCGGCGCGGAAAACATCGCGGCGGCGACGCGGCGGCCGGAACTGATCGCCATCGTCACCGGCGGCGCGCTGCTGGCGATGGCTGCGCTGAAGCTGCTGGGCGTGGGGCTGCTGCCCGCCGCACTGCTGCTGGGGGCCGGGCTGTTCGCCGGGAATTACATCATCATCTCGGGCCATGTGCGCGATGCCGGGCGGTTGCGGATGGTGATCACGCTGGTCTTCGGCCTGATCCATGGCTTCGGCTTTGCCGCCGATCTGCTGGAAAGCCGCATCCCCACCGAAAAGCTGGTCAAGCTGCTCGTCGGCTTCAATCTGGGGGTGGAGATCGGGCAGGTCAGCGTCGTTTCGGCGGTGGTCGGTCTTGTCTGGCTGCTGCGGCACTATGGGCTGGCCTTGCCCAGACCCATCGTGGTGGATGTCACGGCCTCCATGCTGGTGGCGCTGGGCACCGGCTGGTTTATGTCGCGCAGCTTCTGAACGGGCAGGGGCGGGGTTCGCGCCCCGCCCCCCGCCATTCCTCACCGCCAGCCGGGCGGCAGCGGCGGCTTTTGCGCCCTCGGCCTGGCCGCATTCTCCGGCGAGGGGATCAGCGCGGCGATGCGTTCGTCACCCTTGGGGGGCACGCCCGGCGCGGGCACGCATTTGTCGCCATTGGTGGGGCAGGGCATCTTTTCGCCCGGCGCCGGGGTGGCCTGCGGGTTCACCCCATAGGTGATCGAGACGACATAGCGATCCGCCTCTTCCTTCACCTGCGCCACGGCATTGCGGCTGGCCTCGGCCATGATCCAGTCGGTGACGTTAATCGTGTCGCGCACCGCCTCGCGCTTGTAGCCGGGCGCATTGAGGTAGATCCATTCGCTCAGCGCATCGGGGAAGAAGATCTGCGAGGTCAGGCGCGTGCGCCCGTCGATATGGATCTTGAAATGGATATGCGCGGTGCGGCCGCGATACCAGCCGGGATAGATGGTGCGAAACACCACCATGCCTGCCGCATCGCTGGTCTGGGTGCCGCGCAGAAAGGTTTCGCCGGGGGTGGCGATGGTCAGATCGTCGCCCTGGTTGGGGAAGTCGGAATAGATGCCCTGCGCGTCGGCCTGCCAGCAATCGATCCGCGCGCCTGCAATCGGGCGGCATTGCGCATCGACGATCCGCACGCGCACCTCCAGCGGGATGCCCTTCTTGCCCTCGGTGATGTCGGCGCGGTGGATCGCCTTGTTCTCGTAATAGGGGCCATCGACGGTATCGGGGTGGAGGAAACACACCGTATCCTGCGGGATGGCCACGGAGGCCGCTTCGGCTTTGCGCGGAGCGGCCCGGGCCGCTGCCGCCGCGCCAGCCGAAACCAGGCCGGTGGCGATCATCGCCCGGCGCGAGAGACGTGTCGTCATGGGGTTGGAAACTCCTGTTGCGGGAAAACTCAGCCCCGCCGGGCCGGCCACATGCGCTTGAGCACCGGATCGCGGTCCAGCAGGTGGTGCTTGGCCACGGCGCCGACATGCACGAGCAGCAGCAGCGGCAGGAGCCAGCTGGCGCTCAAGCCATGCACGGTGACCAGCACATCATGCAGATGGTTCACCATCGGCTCGGGCAGGGCGGGGAAAATGGGAAAATGTGGCCAGGGGATCAGGCCGAAGATCGTGAGATGGTTCTTTTGCACCTTATGCGCGGAGAGCACCAGCCAGCCCGAAAAGGGGATCAGCACCATCAGGCCATACAGCGCCAGATGGCCCAGATGCGCGGCCATCACCTCCCAGCGCGCCATGCCGGGCGCTTCGGGCGGGGGGCGATGGGTGATGCGCCACAGGATGCGGCAGATCACCAGCACCAGCGCCGAAAGACCCAGCGAGACATGCAGCGGCAGCAGGGGCTTGGGGGGAAATTTCATGCCCGGAGTTGCCTCGGGAAAGGTCCAGCCGATCAGCACGTTGGCCAGCATGATCGCGGCCATCAGCCAGTGCAGGGCGATGGCCACGCGCGTGTAGCTTTGCTGCCTGGCCATGCTGTTCCTCCCGCCCTGATCCGCCGCTGCGGCTGCGTGGCCGTCCGGCTTGTTGTCATGACCATAATGGCATGTGGGGCGCGTGGCTTGATCCTTCCCGCGCATATCAGCTTGCCATTGGCGAGGATGTGTCATAAATTAGCGCAACAGAGAATAATTCGCGAGGGTCCGACCGAAAAAACCGGCGGATCAACTGTGTGTGGGAGAGAGAGATGGATTTCGAGCGGTGGAAACTGTTCCTCAAGGTCGCCGAAATGGGGAGCCTGTCCAAGGTCGCGGTGGTGATGAAACGGCGGCAGCCGGTGATCAGCCGCCATATCAACGCTCTGGAGATCGAATGCGGTTGCACGCTGTTCTATCGTACCGGGCGCGGCGTGGCGCTGACCGAGGTGGGCGAGGCGATCCTGCCGCGCGTGCAGACCATGGTCCGCGAATCCGAACAGATCATGATGGACATCAAGGGGCAGGCCGGTGTGCCGGTCGGTGCGGTGTCGGTCGGGTTGTTGCCCTCGGTGCGGATCGCGGCGGATTTCCTGGGTCTGGCCATGGACAAGTTCCCGCAGGTGACCCTGCATCTGACCGAGGCCGCCGCCGGGCAACTGGCCGAGCAGGTGGCGACCGGGCGCATCGATCTGGCGCTGGTGCTGCGTGAGCCGGGATCGCTGGGGCTGACCGACGAGGCCCTGCTGACCATGCCGCTCTGCGTGGTGGGCCCTCCGGGCGATCCGATCACCAGCCAGCGCGCGGTGTCGCTGGCGCAGATCGCGGGCCTGCCGCTGATTCAGGCCAAGCCGCCAAACGCCCTGCGCCTGCATATCGAGCAATCCGCCCGCCGCGCCGGGGTGCAGCTGACCTATGGGCCGCAGATCGATGCTCTGGCCACGCAGAAGCAGGTGATCGCGGGGGGCATGGGCTATACGATCACCACCCGCATGGCGGTGCGCGAGGAGGTGGCGCAGGGGCTGCTCTCTGCGGCCGACATCACCGAGCCGCGCATGGATCTGATGCTGGTGCTGGTCCGCTCCAACCAGCGGCCCGCCACGCTGGCGATCCGCAAGATCGCCCGCCTGCTGGCCGAGCTGGTGCGCAAGCTGCCGGATGCCTATATTGATGATTCCTCCCCCTCTTTCCTGCCGCTGACGATACAGTAACGGCAGCAGCATGGGTTGCGGCCGGGCCGCTCAAAGGCCGCATCGCGCCTTAGGCAGCCTTTGGGTGACACCTGATATACACCCTGGGCAACTGGCTCTGGCCGCACCGTTCGGTAAGGGTTCTTCATGAACCAAACGGGGGAGGGATGTCCTCCCCCACACGAACGGGAAGAGAATGCAGATGGGCAGCTCCATTCTGGTGGTGGGCGGCGGGATTGGCGGCATGGCTGCGGCGCTGGCGTTGCATCGGGCCGGTCAGGCCGTGGAACTGATCGAGGCCGATGCGACCTGGAACGCGCTGGGCGCCGGGCTGACGCTGAATGGAGGCGCCTTGCGCGCCTTTGCCGATCTGGGATTGCTGGAGGCGGTTGTCGCGGCGGGCTATGCCTCGGTCGGGCCGGTCAGGGCCTGCGATGAACAGGGCGTGGTGCTGGGGCAGGGCAGCAGCGATCCGCTGTTCGGGGAAGGCATCCCTAACATGGGCGGCATTCTGCGCCCGCGCCTGCATGAGGTGATGCGGCAGGCCATTGAGCAGGCCGGCATTCCCGTCACCACGGGCCTCTGCGCCGAGCGTTACGAAGAGATCGAGGGCGCGGTGCGCGTGCATACCAGCGATGGCGGCTGGCGCGATCACGCCTTCGTGGTGGCCGCCGACGGGCTGATGTCGCGCACGCGCGCGCAGCTCTTTCCCGATCTTGGGAAGCCGCGTTTCACCGGGCAGGGCTGCTGGCGCGCGGTGGTCTCGCGGCCCGAGGATGTGACGGCCACATGGGTCTATTCGGCGCAATATGCCAAGGCCGGTTTCAACCCCATTTCGCAGGATCTCATGTATGTCTACCTGCTGGAATCGGCGCCGGGCAATCCGTGGATCGAGGCTGCCGACTGGCTGCCCCTGCTCAAGGCCCGGCTGTCGCGCTTCGGCGGGCATTTCCGCGCCATCGTCGAGGAATTGAACGAGGACTCGCTCATCAACTACCGTCCTCTGGAGGTGATCCTGATGCCCAGACCATGGCACAAGGGCCGCGTGCTGCTGACCGGCGATGCCGCCCATGCCACCACGCCGCATGTCGGTTATGGCGCGGGCATGGCGATCGAGGATGCCGTGGTGCTGGGTCGCCTCGTCAATGAGCATGACGACATCGAGGCCCTCTTCACCGCCTTCACCGACCGGCGCTATGAGCGCTGCCGCGCCATTCTGGAAGGTTCGGTGGCGATCGGCCAGCTGGAACTGGACGATGCCCCCTTTGCCGAGCAGCGCGCCCTGAGCGTCAGTCTGGGCTCCATCCTGCGTGAGCCGATCTGATGGAAAAGCGCGAACTGTGGTTCCACCATGTCGGCGTCAGCGTGGCGGATATGGATGGCGCCATCGCATGGTGGCGCGAGATGCTGGGGTTTGACCTCATGCGCCGTTATCATCTGGCCAGCATTCCGGCGGAGATCGCCATTCTGGGCAATGGCGCGCTGCATGTCGAATTGCTGTGTCGCCCCGATGCCCGCCCCGCCGATCCCGAAAGGCGCATTCCCGACGATGATCTCAAAACGCTGGGCAACAAGCATGTCGCCTTCAGCGTGGCGGATGTGCGCGGCGTGATCGCCCGCCTGCGCGAGAAAGGCGTGGACGTGGTGTGGCTGAAGGAATTTCCCGATGGCCGCGCCGCCAGCTTCATCCGCGACAATGAGGGCAATCTGATCGAATTCGTGCAATGGGCCAAGGTTGAGCCGGCGAAGGCCTTCCTGCCCTGAAGCACCCCCAGAACCATAAGACCGGGAAGGATGATCGCCCATGCGAAGGCGCCTGCTGCTCTCTGCCCTGCTGCTGCCGCTTGCGGGAACCGCTGGCGCCCAGCCCGCCCCCCTGATCCTCTTCGATGCGCATGAACATCTCGTCTCGCAGGATGAGGCGCATTACCCGCGCATCGCCGGTGCCGTTGCGGCAGGACAGGCGCCGGGTGGTGCGCCGCCACCGGGGGCCGGGGTGATCGGCGGGCGCGCCACGCCCTTGCCCACGGCGGAGGCGGTGCTGGGCTGGTGGGGCACGGCGCATGTGGAGGCCGGGGCCGCAGTGCAAAAGCGCGGCACCTATGGTTTCGACAACAGCTATATCCTCGATTCCGCCGCGCTCCGGCCGGGGCAGTTCCGGGCTGTGGTGATGCTCGATCCCGTCGATCCGGCCACGCCGGGGCGTATCCGGGCGTTGGCGGGGCGGATCGCCGCCCTTCGTTTCTCGGGCGCGCTCGGGGCGGATGGCACATGGCCCTGGCTGAGTTCTCCTGCCGCCCATGCCAGTTGGGAGGCGGCGCAGGAAGCAGGCCTGCCCATCGAGCTGATGACCACGCCCCCCGGTTTCGATCCGGCCAGTCTGGCCGAGATCATGCGGCTGTCCGACGCATTCCCCCATCTGCGCATCGTGATCGACCATCTGGGTTGGCCGCCGGTGGTGAAGGGCGCGCGTTTCACTGGTTTCGACCATTCCACCTATGCCGCTTTGGCCGCGCACAAGCGGATCTTCTACAAATTCACCACCATCAACCATGACATTCTGGCCGAGGCGGGGGTGCCGGTCGATGGCTTCCTGCGCGCGGCGGTCGACCGGCTGGGCGCCGACCATATCATGTGGGGGTCCGACATGGGCAATTCGGCGGGCACCTATCCGCAATTCGTCGGCTGGGCGCTGCAGGCCACCGCCCTGCTGACCCCTGCTGAGCGCAAGGCGGTGCTGCATGATACGGGCGCGGCTTTCTTCAAGAGGTGAGCGGCTGCTCCGCCTCTCCCGGCAGGGCGAAGGCGACGCCCGGCACCGGCACGCGCGCCACATTCAGCACCATCGCCAGCAGGGTATAATAGCCGCAAAGCGCGGAAAGTTCGACGGCGCCGGTTTCGCTCAGCAGCGCCACCGTTTCGGCCCAGATGGCATCGGAGACGAAGCGTTCGGCATGCAACTGGGTGATGAAGCGCCAGATCACCGCTTCGTCTTCGGTCATAGGGGGCGTTTCTTCGCCTGCCAGCAGCACGGCCAGCGTGGCGCGGGCCACGCCCGCCTGATGCGCCAGCCGCGCATGGGCGTGCCACTCATAGGGCTGGCCCCAGAGCCGGGCGATCAGGCAGATCGCCCATTCGCGCAGCCGTTCGGGCACGCTGCAGCGATAGCGCAGAAAGGCGCCGAGCTGCTGGGTCAGGTCCATCAGTTCGGGGCTGCGCATCAGGGGGACGAAGGGGCCGCGCACCTCGCCGCGCGGGGAGGCGATCAGCGCGGCGGCGGCGGCGGCCTGTTGTGGCGTATAGCTTGCCGGATCCTGTCTGGGCAGGCGATCGGGCCCCTGAGGCCAGGCGAGCGGCGGAAAGAGATTTTGCATCGCATATTTCCAATTCTTGTGAGAGCGAATTTGACTTGCACCTCGGCTCCGCTTTAGGCGACGAGGTCTAGCGACGGAATGGATCGATGATGGCACGCAGGACAGCAACAGCCGCGCTCCCCGAGAGTGGCCCCGGAAACGGCCCGGAAACCGGTGACGCCGGGCGCAAGGTGGTGCGCAGCCGTGGGCGCCCCAGGGCGGGCTCGCAGGAGGCGGACACCAGCGTGGGGCGCGATGCGCTGATCGACGCGACCATCGCCTTGCTCAAGGACATGCCGCCCGCCGCGATCACGCCTGTGGTGGTGGCGCGCGCGATGGGGGTGCACCCCTCGCTGATCCGCTATTACTTCAAGAACCGCGCGACGCTGCTGGTGGCGGTGGCCGAAAAGATCACCCAGCAGTTCGCGCAGGACTTCGATCTCTACACGCAGGGCACCGGATCGCCCGACAGCCGTCTGGCCGGACGCATCCGCACCATGGTCGATCTCAACGCGACCTATCCCTTTTTCCACCAGCTCTTCGCCACGGAGATCGTGGGTAGCTCCGATCCGGCGGCGCGCGCCATCATCACACAGCTGACCAACCGCGGCATCGGCGCCTATGGCTCGATCCTGCGGGCGGGGCTGGGCGATGGCAGTCTGCGCGCGGCGGACCCCGGGCTGCTCTATGCGGCGGTCGTGGGCATGTCGGAGTTCTTCGTCTCGGCCCATCGCCAGATGGAGATCGCGCAGGGCATGCCGATCGACGAGCCCGAACTGCGTGAGGCCTACAAGAGCTTTATCTGCGATCTGGTGCTCAACGGCCTGCGCAACGGCGGCGAAGGGTAAGGCGCGGTTCATGCCGGAGTTCATGCCAGCGCGCGGAACACTCCGCGTCCGGCGCTCTGGAACCATGCGCCCTTTTCCAGCTCGGCCCGCCATGGGGTGGAGCGGGCAAAGGCGCGTTCCGGCGACTCCATCACCGACATATCGGCGAGTTCGTGGAAGGCCATGCTGGTCCATGCGGGCCCGCCGCTGTGGCTTTTGACCCGGTAGCGGCGGGCGCGCAGCCAGCCGGGGGCGCGCATCAGCAGGTCGATATGCTCCTGCTCGTACCAGCGTTCGAGTTCCGGCGTGACATCGTCGGGCGCGTTGAAGGCCACCAGCATGATGATGCCCCATTGGCCATTATAGGGGCCGGTGTCGCTGGCCAGATCCAGCTCGTAATGCGCCGCGCCCGGGGGGGCGGGTTGAGGGCCAATCTCGGGTGGGGCATAGCGGGCGGCATCGAAGGGCTCGATCACGCTGCGCAGCGGCCAGCCGCCGGAGCCCAACAGGGCCCCGGCTTGCGCATCGTCCAGCATGGCCGCCGAGGGGCAGCGGGTGAAACTGGCGTCGGCCATCAGGCGTTCGCCTCCGTTGGACGGTTGCGCCTGACGGCCTCCAGGTTGGTCGAGCCCTCGCCCATGTAGACACCGCGTTCCCAGCTGCGCTTGAGCGGGTCTGTCACGCCCACCTCGAACGTGCCGATGCCGTGGATCGTCATGCGCAGGGTCTCGCCATCCTGAATGAAGCCCAGCCCTTCATGGTTGGTGCCGCAGGCCACCACATCGCCGCTGTTCATCGTCATGATGGTGGTGATGAACTCCACGATTTCGGGCACGGTGTGCTCCATGTCGTCGGTCGAGTAATTGTGGCGCAGCTGGTCATCGTTCCAAAACTGCACCCACAGGTCGTTGGGATTTTCGATCTCGTCGGCCGTCACGATGCAGGGGCCGATGGGGGCGAAGGTGTCGAAGCTTTTGCCCATCCAGCTGTTGTTGCGCCAGGTGCGGCGGCCGCTTTCGCGCGCGGTCACGTCGATCAGGCAGGTGTAGCCGAAGATCGCCTTGCGCCAGTCCTCGCGCCGGACCATCTTGGCCGGGCCCTTGAAGACCAGCGCCAGTTCCGCCTCATGCATGAAGGCATAAGGCTCCTCGAATGCGGGCAGCAGCACGGTGTCGCCCGGCCCGATCACCGCGTCGGGGTTCTTCATGAACATGTTGAGCGGGCGCGCCTCGCGCTGGGCATGCTCCCAATAGTTGGCGATGCAGTTCACGATCTTGCCCGGGCGCGGCAGAGGCGCCAGCAGGCGCACCTCGGTCAGCGGGATCGCCGGGCCGGTCAGCGCTTCCAGCGCTGGGCGCAGGGTTTCGAAACCATCGATCAGCGCGGCCATCGTCTGCTGCGGGGTGGGGCCGTCATGGGCGACGCTGCTGGCGTCGATCACGCCCTGATCGGTCAGGATTCCGGCGTGAGCAGGCTCATCGCCCCGGGTAAAGAGTACCAGCTTCATGCAAACCTCCCTGCGTTTGATCGCGTGCCATAGGGCTGGGCGGGGCCGGGCGCTTCCCATCCAGATTGCATAAGAGAATTACGCCAAACGGGGGAGGGTGGCTGCTTTACAATTCGCGATGGCGCTAATAACCTTTGCTCAAAGCTGGCCGACTGGCCGCATCAAGTCTTCCGGGAGAGATTTCATGACTGACACGCCCGCCTATCGCAGCGTGCAACTTCTGATCGACGGCGCGTGGAGCGATGCCGCCGATGGCCGCACCCTGCCGGTGGTCAACCCCGCCGATGAGGGGCAGATCGGCACCGTCGCCCATGCCGGCATCGCCGATCTGGACCGCGCTCTGGCCGCTGCCGAAAAGGGGCTGGCCGTGTGGCGGCAGACCGCGCCGATGGCCCGCGCCAAGGTGCTGACCGGCGCCGCCCGCCTGCTGCGTGAGCGCAATGAGGACATCGCCACCCAGATGGTGCTGGAGCAGGGCAAGATGATCGGCGAGGCGCGTGGCGAGGTCGAGCGCGCCGCCGAGGCCTGCGACTGGATGGCGGGCGAGACGATGCGCATCACGGGCCGCATTCTGGAAGGCCGCGCCCCCAACATCACCAACCATGTGCTGCGCGAGCCGGTGGGCATCGTGGCGGCCTTCACGCCGTGGAATTTCCCGGTCAACCAGATCGTGCGCAAGGTGGCGGGCGCTCTGGCCGCCGGTTGCGCGCTGGTGGTGAAAGGGCCGGAAGAGGCGCCGGGCTCCTGCGCGGAGCTGGTGCGTGCTTTCGTCGACGCCGGCGCGCCTGCCGGTGTGGTCAATCTGGTCTATGGCACGCCTGCCGAGATCAGCGAATATCTCGTGCCGCATCCGCTGGTGCGCAAGATCAGCTTCACCGGCTCGACGGTGGTGGGCAAGCATCTGGCCGCGCTGGCCGGTCAGCATATGAAGCTGACCACCATGGAGCTGGGCGGCCATGCCCCGGTGCTGGTTTTCGCCGATGCCGATCCTGTCGCCACGGCCAGAGCGCTGGTAGGCAACAAGTTCCGCAACGCCGGGCAGAGCTGCGTCAACCCCACCCGTTTTCTGGTGGAGGACAGCGTGTTCGATGCTTTCGTCGGCGCTTTTGTTGAAGCCGCCAGCGCGCTCAAGCCGGGCGGCGGTCTGGACCCGGCCACCACCACCGGGCCCTTGGCCAACATCCGCCGCGTCGAAGCGATGGAGCGCCTGACTGCCGATGCCTTGGCCAAAGGCGCGAAGCTGCATTGCGGTGGCGAGCGCGTGGGCAACAAGGGCTTCTTCTTTGCGCCCACGGTCTTCACCGATGTGCCGCTGGACGCCGCGCTGATGAATGAGGAGCCCTTCGGCCCCGTCGCCATGATCAACCGCTGGTCGGATCGCGATGCGCTTTATGCCGAGGCCAACCGCCTGCCTTACGGCCTGTCTGCCTATGCCTTCACCACCAGCAGCGCGACCGCCAAAGAGGTCACCCAGCGCGTGGAAAGCGCGATGATCTCCTTCAACCACTTCGGCCTTGGCCATCCCGAAACGCCCTTCGGTGGCATGAAGGACAGCGGTTATGGCTTCGAGGGCGGAAGCGAGGCCATCGAGCCCTATCTGCAGACCCGCTTCATCACCAAGATGGATCTGTGACCATGGCCGGACGTCTGGACGGCAAGATCGCGCTGGTCACCGGCATTGGCGCGGGCATAGGCCAGGGCATCGCCCTGCGCTATGCCCGCGAGGGCGCCACGGTGGTGGGCTGCGACATTTCCGCTGAGTGGGCCGGCAAGACGGTGGCCGATGCCGCCGCGCAAGGCCTGACCATCGACAGCATGCATCCGGTGGACCTCACCAAACCCGCCGATGTGCAGCGCTGGGTCGATTATGCCGGTGAAACATATGGCCGGATCGACATTCTGGTCAATGCCGCCGCCATTCCGCCGCATATGGCCCCGGTCTCCATCATGGATTACGACAGCCAGTGGACGCCGACCATGGTGGGCGAGGTCGATCTGGTGTTCCTCGCCATCAAGGCGGCATGGCCGTGGATGACGAAAGTCGGCGGCGGATCGATCATCAACTTCGCCAGCGTCAATGCGATGCGCGGCTCGGTGAACACCGGCATGGTGGCGCATTGCGCGGGCAAGGCCGCCGTGATGGCGATGAGCCGCCAGATCGCCATCGAGGGCGGCCCGCACGGCATCCGCTGCAACACCATCGCCCCGGGCATGGTGCAGACCGCCGCCACCGCCAGCGCGGGCACCAGCAGCGGCGCTGTGGCCGAGCGTATTCTGCAGCGTCTGGTCATCAAGCGGCTGGGCGTGCCCGATGACATCGCCTGGGCGGCGGTGTTCCTTGGCTCGGATGAATCGACGTGGATCACGGGGGCGAATCTCCCCGTCGATGGCGGCGTGACGGCGGCCTGAGCGATGGTGCAATTGCCCCCGCCCCATGACGATCCGCATCCGCCACGGCGGTTGCAGGTTCCGGCGGGGGCCTGCGACGCGCATTGCCACCTCTTCGGCCCGTTCGACCGGTTTCCCACGCCCGAGGGCGCCAGCTACCAGCCCGCGCAGCTGCCGCTGGAGCGGTATCAGCGGCTGGCGGCGCGTTTGGGCCTGTCACGCGCGGTGTTCGTGCAGCCCGCCATTTATGGCGGCGACCATGGGGTGATGCTGGACGCCATCGCGCGTGGGCAGGGGGCCTATGCGGGCGTTGGCATTGTCAGCGCGGATCTGGATGATGCGGCGCTGATGGCGCTGCACCATGGCGGCTTGCGCGGCGCGCGATTCAACTTTGTGGGCCATTTGGGCGCGCGGCCTTCGCGTGAGGCCATTTTGCTCGTGGCCGAAAGGGTCGGTCCGCTGGGCTGGCATCTGGTGTTCCATGTCGACGGGGCGGCTCTGGCCGATCTGGCGGACTGGATCGCCGGGCTGAGCATTCCTGTGGTGATCGACCATATGGCGCGGCTCGATCTGACGGATGCTGCCGCCTGCACGCGGCTGCTCGATCTGGTGGCGCTGCCGCAGGTGTGGGTGAAAATCTCCGCCGCCGACCGGATGACGGGTGAGGGTGATCTGGAACAGGCTCTGCCCCTGATGGCGGCGTTGGCGCATAAGGCTCCGCAGCGCACGCTATGGGGCACCGACTGGCCGCATCCCAACATCCGCTGGATGCCCGATGATGGCGATCTGATCGATCTGCTGGCGCTGGCCGTGCCCGATGAGGCGGCCCGCAACGCCATTCTGGTCGACAATCCAGCCCGACTTTATTCCTTTTCGTAAGAAGGCAAGAGCATGTCTGAAACACAACGTCGCCCGGCCCGCCGGGTGGTCACGGGCCATGATGAACAGGGTAAATCCATCGTCCTGTCCGATGGCACGCCGCCCAACATTCGTGATCGCGGCACGCTGGTCGATTTTATCGAGATCTGGAACACGCAGACTGTTCCCGCGCGCATCACCGCCACCGAGCCCGAGCCGACCGATGGCGAGCTGGTCACCCCGCCGCCGGCCGGCGGCACCAAGATCCGCTTCAACGACTTCTTCCCCGGCCATATCGACCGCCTTCCCGAACGCGCCGATGGCCGCCACAAGATGATGCACCGCACCACCTCGGTGGATTACGGCATCGTGCTGGAGGGCGAGATCTGGATGATCCTCGATGACAGCGAGGTGCTGCTCACGCCCGGCACCGTCGTCATCCAGCGTGGCACCGATCATGCTTGGGAAAACCGCAGCGATGCGGTGTGCCGCATGGCCTTCATTCTGGTGTCGGGCGAGTTCGATCCCGAACTGCGCGCCACTTTGCCCCGGCATCTCGAATTGCGCACGGGCGCCGTGTTCAACGAGCCCATCAAGCCCTGACCACCGCAGGCGCCAGAACCCCATCAACGAGAGGATTGCACCCATGAGTTTCCCCCGCGAGCCCGGCAAGTTCTACCGCATGCCGGTGTTTTTCGGCCCCAACCCCTGCCCGCGCTGGGTGCCCGAGGGCGTTGTTCAGGATTTCGCGCGTGAGCCGGTGCGCTCCACTTTGGGCACGCGTTACCTCACCGATGCCAGGGCGCTCGAAGCCGTGCTGCCCGAAGGCTTCCGCCTGTGGGGCGAGCCGATCGTGACGGTCGAGGCCATCTATATGACCGGCTTTTCGTGGCTGGCCGGTGGCGGCTACAACATGTTCGATGTGAAAATCCCGGTGGTTTACGCCAGCAAGACCGAGGGCGATGTGCATGGCACGCTGCTGATGGCGCGCTGGGAAAGCCTGTCCGACCCGATCACCACGGGCCGCGAGGAGCTGGGCCACAACAAGCTGTTCTGCGATATCCCGGAAGTCAGCGATTTCAACGGTCGCCATCACACCTCCATGAGCTGGCGCGGCTTCCCCTTCGCCAAGCTGTGGGCCGAAGATCTGGTCGAGCAGGAGGCGCCCAAGGGCAATCCCGAGAACCGCGGCCTCCTCTCGTGGAAATACATCCCCGCCACGCCGCGCCCCGGGAAAAAATGGGGTGAGGAGGCCGATGCCAATTACGCCACGCTGACCCCTCCGGCCTGGAGCGGGGTGAAGACCACGCGCTATCTGGCCGGCAAGGGCGGCGTGGAATGGGCCCGCCCCAGCTTCGAGCAGCTGCCCACGCAATACACCGTGGTCAACGGCTTCGCCTCCTTCCCCATTCTGGAATCGCGCGGCGCCTATTACTTCTGGATGACAGGCGGCGCCTCGGGCGACGACACCTACCGGCTGGATTGATCGCCATGACCAAGCCCGGCGCTGTGCCTTCGCAATTGCCTCATCCTCGTCTGCTGGGCGGGGATGGGTGTCCCCTGCTGACGGTGGACATTCATGCCCATGCGATGTTCCCCGAAGTGGAGAAGCTCACCGCCGGGCGGCCTGAGCGCAGCGGTGAGGAAGCGTTCCGCCTCCGCACCATGGGGCAGGCCAGCGTGGATTATAACCGCAAGGTGATGATCCCCGACTGCTTCCCGCGCTTGACCCGGCTGGATAAGCGTCTGGCCGATATGGATGCGATGGGCGTGGATGTTCAGATCGTCAGCCCGTCACCCAATCAGTACCATTATTGGGCGCCCGGGGATCTGGCCGAAGAACTGGTGCGCATCCAGAACGAGGCGCTGGCGGATCTGGTCGGGCAAGCGCCGGATCGCTTGCTGGCCTTGGGCGCCATCGCCATGCAGCACCCCGCTCTGGCGGTGGAGCAACTGCGCCATTGCGTGAAGGATCTGGGCTTCAAGGGCGTGGAAATCAGCTCCGTCATCGATGGCGCGGACCTCTCCGACCGGCGTTTCGATCCCGTCTGGGCCGAGGCCGAGGCGCTGGGCGCGGTGGTGTTCATCCATCCGATGGGCTGTTCGCTCGATGAAAGGCTGGAGCCCGCCTATCTGTCCAACCATGTCGGGCAGCCGGTGGAGCATGCCGTCGCGCTCAGCCATCTGATCTTCGGCGGGGTGCTGGACCGGCATCGGGGCCTGAAAATCGTGGCGGCGCATGGTGGCGGCTACCTGCCCGCGCATATGGGCCGGGCCGATCATGCCTGGGCGCAGCGCTCCGATGCCTGCACCTGCTGCGACAAGCCATCCTCCTATCTGAAGCGGTTGCATTTCGACTCGCTGGTTTACGAGCCGCGCGATCTGGCGCTGCTGATCGAGCGGGTGGGCGTCAGCCTGGTGGTGATCGGCACCGATTACCCTTTCGATATGGGCCATTACGACATTCACGGTCTGATCGCCGCCGTTCCCGGCCTGAGCGATTCTGACCGCGCCGCTCTGCTGGGCGGCAACATTATGCGGCTGATGGGGATCAACCACGGCTGAACACGTCCGCAATGGACAGGGGGAGAGAACATGACCGAACAGTATGAAGCCAACCGCAGGACCATTCTGGGCGCGGTGGCAGGTGTCGCGGGGCTGGCCTATGCCGGCCCCGTTTTGGCGCAAGGCACAAGTGCGGCGGAGCAGACCCCGCGTCAGGCCTGGGCCACCAAGGACGGCGCGGTCAGGATCGGGCCCAATGCGGCGCCGGTGGCATCGGCGCTGGATATGCTGCTGATCGGCCAGGCATTCAGCCGCTATGGCATGGCGCATGACGAGGGGCTGGGGCCGGTGCTTGCCACCCTGTTTACCGCCGACGCCGTTGTTGAGGTGGCCGATGGCCATGGCAAGCCGTTCCAGACGGTGCGGGGCCATGATGCCGTGGTCGCCAATTTCGCCAACACCTTCGGCCAGCAGGGCGACCAGCGCCGCCATTGCTTCAGCAATGTGCTGGTCGAAGAGGCCAGCGAGACCAAGGCGCGCGCTCTGGCCTATGCGCTGGTCTCGGTGGCTTCGGGCGGGGGGCTTATTCTGGGCGCGGCGGTGATCTACACCGCCGATCTGCGCAAGGAGGGCGGGCTGTGGAAGTTCTCGCGCCTGTTTATCGGCATGGATGCCTATACCACGCCTAAACCCAAGGTTTGAGAAGGGAAAAGGGGGCCTCCGGCGGGCAAAGGGCTATAGCCCTTTGC
>NZ_BCZE01000030.1 GCF_001598555.1 Novosphingobium rosa NBRC 15208 | reverse complement strand
GGTTTCGGCCTTGCGCCCAGCTTGCCGCGCCGCAGGCATAACGCTCATTGCCCAGCCAAACATTCACTGCCTGCGGCGCCTTACCTCGCGCAGGTGGACAGGTCCCGCACAACGACCGGGTGCCACCAACCCATCGCCGGAAGACGTCATGGGAGCGCGAGGGGGTAACCCCCTCGCTTTCTTCCCTTCCTTAAATCCCCTTAAAACAAGGATTCATGTTCAAACTGGGTTCAGCATTCGGCGGCAAAAAGAGCCATCGGTGCGACGCTCTTTTTGAGCAAGATCTTATCATGCAACGCAAAACTCAGCCTGATCCGCGTCAGGTCCAATCCCTTATCGCTGTCCTTGATGGCGTGCTGATCGAACTCGATCGCGCCCAGCTTGGCCTTGCGGCTGTGGATGTCGCTTCGGCGATCATCAAGCTGCAGAGGTTGCATGATCCGGCGCCTCAGCCCGCGATCTACACGCTGCGTTCGACGGCTTGAGAACGACAAAAGCCGGAAAGGGCACCCCCTTTCCGGCCTTGTCAGAACGCAACCCGCAAATCAGGCGACCGACAGGTCCACCGTGATGTTGCCGCGCGTGGCGTGGCTGTAGGGGCAGATGGTGTCGGCCTCGGCGACCAGCGCCTCGGCGGCGGCGCGTTCCACGCCGGGCAGGTTGATCGACAGCTTGACGGCCAGACCGAAGCCCTTGTCGGCGCGCGGGCCGATGCTGACGGTGGCCGAGACGGTGGTGTCGTTGGGCACGCGGGGCAGGTCCTTGTCCTGGCTGGCGGCGAACTTCATCGCGCCCAGGAAGCAGGCGGCGTAGCCGGCGGCGAAGAGCTGCTCGGGGTTGTTGCCCTGACCGTTGCCGCCCATTTCGACGGGAACCGCCAGCGTCACGTCCAGCGCGCCATCTTCGGTGCGGCTGCGGCCGTCGCGGCCTCCGTTGGCGGTGGCGGTGGTGGAGTAGAGGATCTTGCTGGCCATGAGACTGTCCTTTCGTTCGGGGGGATGTTGGCAATTAGATCGTGTGCGACCTATATGGATCAGGTGGGCATGCATGTCAATAGCGCACGATATAATCGTGCAATATTTAATTTCCGTGACGGCTCCAGACGACAAAAGGCGCAAACCGCAAGGGGTTCCGCCTCAGCCTTGCTGAAACAATCTGGCAGGAATAATGGATGATCCGGGCCGGGCAGGCCAGCCCGCCCGGTGTGGAATCACAGACCCGAAAGGGTAGGCCGCTCGAAAATGGCGGGGGGCACGCTGCGGTGAGTCACGCTGCGCATCACAAAGCTGGAGCGGATGCGCGCCACATGCGGCAGCATCGACAGTTCGCGGCGATAGACCCGGTCGTAATCGTCGAAGGAGCGGACATGGACCATCATCATGAAATCCATATCGCCAGAAATGAAGCTGCAATGGGTGACCGAGGGGCAGCGCACCACTGCGGCCTCGAACTCCTCCAGCACTTGGTCGGTCTGGGATTTCAGCTCGATGGCCACCATCACCATGATGCCCAGCCCCAGCATCGGCATGTCCAGCGCCGCCGTATAGCCCGCGATGGCGCCGCGATCCTCAAGGATCTTGCGCCGGCGCGCGGCCGCCGTGCTGGAAAGATTGACCTGCTCGCCCAGCATCACATCGGACATGCGGCCATCATGGGTGAGGGCGCGCATGATCCGGAAGTCGGTCATGTCGAAGTCGATCTCGATTTTGTCCGTCATCAACACCACCCCTGTTGATGGATTCCTGTACGCGGCGCGCGTTGGATGCCCGAAAGCGAGAGGACATCACAGAAGCGACGCGCTCAATACGCAAATCGCGCAGGGTTAAGTGATTCCACGGGGACAAGCCGGAACTCTTTATAAGCTCTGACCATGCATGGTTAACGCGTGCTTGCCATGGCCTGAAAGGAGGCGATGACGATGAGTTTGCCCCCCACGCATCTGACCCCGCTGACCCCCATGCCGCCCACGGTGGTGACGCTGACCCCCTGCTGGTACGCGCGCGACCATGAGCCGATGGAGCCGCCGTTGGATCTGGCCCCGGGCGAGCTGGCGGTTGACCGCTGCTGCCATTGCCACCGCCCGATCGTCAGCGCCGACCTGCGCCGCTGGCATATCGCCGGGGGCTTCAACATGGAGGCCTGGGGCACGCCCCGTTCACAGCCGTGCCTCGCCGTGGTCGACGAGCAGCAGGAGCGGGTGATCGCCCGTTTCCCGATCAAGGATTCCTCCGCCACCGGGGTCAACACGTTGCGCGCCCGGCTGCGCAGGGATTACCATATCGACGAGCCGAACAGCCCCTTCGTTCTGCGTGACTGTCTGCCGCCACATCTGGCGCAGATGGCTCAGTCCGGCGGTTACGGCGCGCTCTATTAACCCCTGATCAGGCCGGGAGTCTGATCCGGCTTTCATGCAGGCGCGAGCGCTGCCGCACCGCCTCGAAATCGTGGTGGAACAGCAGCCGTCCGTCGCGCCACACTTCGGTCAGCAGGTTGGTTCTGCCGCCCAGATCGTCCAGCCGCACCGCGCGCAGCGTGCCGTCTTCCCGCACCACGGCCTGACGCCCGGCCTTGCTGCGCTTGCTCGGATCGGTCGCGGGATCCTTGGCGATATCATGCCACACACCCGCATCGTCGCGCAGGGCATTGGCCTTCATGGCGAAGCGCAGCGTGTCGCGGTTGACCTGCTGCAGCAGCCCGCCGCCCATGCCGAAAGCGATGTTGTCCACCGCGAAGCCTTCCTCGATCAGCCTCGCGATCAGGCGCTCGATGGTGGCGGGGGTCATGCCGTCGCCCTGAATGACGCGCAGGCGCGGATCGAGCAGGCGATAGCCCTTGCCGTTGGTCGTGCCGCCAAAATGCTCCCACAGCGTGTTCAGCACGCGCAGCGGCGTTTCCACCGGATCGCCGCTGTCGGGCCGGATCACCAGCGTGCCCTTGTGGGCCAGCACGGCATCATGCAGATCCTCGCCCCAGAGATGGCCGACCGCGGCATCCAGATCATAGCTGTCCGACACCACCGCGACCATGCTGCCTTCCCCGGCGAAATGCCTGAGGATGTTGGCATAGGCCTCGCGCTCGCGCTCGCGGCCCCAGGCGGTGATGGTGGAATGCTCGGCGGCGGGGATCGAGAAGCCGGCCATGTCGGCGCTGTAATAGCGCCGCGCGGCCAGCAGGGCCTCCATCGTGTCGGTGCCCATGAAATTGACCAGATGCGCCATGCCGCCCAGCGCCGCGCTTTCCCCGCTGGAGACGCCGCGCGCGCCGAAATCATGCAGCTTGAAGGGGAGCTGGCCTTCCGGATCGTCGCTGGTGGTCAGCAGCCCGGCGCGGATGATCGCGCGACAGCGCCAGCTGACCGTCGCCACGGTGGTGGGATACCAGATGGCGCGCAGCAGGGCGGTTTCCACGAAGGTGGTCAGCCAGGGCAGCGCCGGATCGGTGTTTTCCACCTGCAGCAGGGGCACGCCGGTGGGGACGATCATCCCCTCGGGCAGGGCGGTGATCGAGAGCGGCAGATGGCCGCCATGGGTGCCCACGATGCGGTCCCACCCGGCGCGGTTGAAGGGCAGGCCATGGGCGCGGGTGATCTCTTGCGCTTCCTCCACATCATGGCGTGTGATGGTGTGGCCCAGAACATCGAGCAGGAAGGGTTGCAGGCCCAGAAACAGGATCTGGTCGGAAAAGCCGCCCGGGCGCGCTTCGACATAGGCTGAAAGCGTGCGCGTTTCGGGGGGATATTGCAGGAAGTGGCTGTGCTTGTAGCTGTCTGTCGTAAGGATCGGGTTGGTCACGCGCTGCTTCCTGCGGTGCCCGGCTCAGGGGGAGAGCCGGGCGGAGGTTGCAGGTTCATAGCCACAGTCGGGCGGCGAGGCCAAGCATGGAGTATCGTCGCAGCGGATCACCCGGGGCTGGTGTGCGCCGGGCGATCAAGGGCGCGCTTTACAGACGCGGCAGTGTCACGCCGCGCTGGCCCATATATTTGCCCGCACGGTCGGCATAGCTGACCTCGCAGGGTTCGTTGCCCTGCAGGAACAGGAACTGGCAGGCACCCTCATTGGCGTAGATCTTGGCGGGCAGCGGCGTGGTGTTGGAAAACTCCAGCGTCACATGGCCTTCCCAGCCCGGCTCCAGCGGGGTGACGTTCACGATGATGCCGCAGCGGGCATAGGTGCTCTTGCCAAGGCAGATCACCAGCACGTCGCGCGGCACGCGGAAATATTCCACGGTGCGGGCCAGGGCAAAGCTGTTGGGCGGAATCACGCAGCAATCGGTCTGGCGGTCCACGAAGGAGTTGGCCGCGAAATCCTTGGGGTCCACCACGGCGGAATCGACATTGGTGAAGATCTTGAATTCGTCAGCGACGCGCGCGTCATAGCCATAGGAGGACAGGCCATAGGAGATGATCCCGCCGCCCGCGTCATTGCGGGTCTGGCGTTCGACAAAAGGCTCGATCATGCCGTTTTCAAGGGCCTGCGAGCGGATCCAGCGGTCGGAGAGAATAGCCATGCGCGCGTTCATGGCGGATTGGCGCAGGCGGGGCAAGGGGGCAGGGAGGGACTGTCCCCTTACCCATGATACTCGCGATACCAGCGCACGAAATTGGGCACGCCCACATCGATGCTGGTGGTCGGCTGATAGCCCAGATCGCTGGAGATCGCCTCGATGTCGGCGAAGCTCTGGCGCGCGTCGCCCGGCTGCATCGGCAGCAGCTCGACTTCGGCCTTTTTGCCCAGCTCGCTCTCCAGAATCTCGACCACCTTCATCAGATGCTCCGACTTGTGGTTGCCGATGTTGTAGAGGCGATGCGGCTTGGTCGATCCGCCCGCCTTCACCAGACCGTCGTCGGGCGCGGGCGTGTCCAGCGTGGCCATCACGCCGCTGATGATGTCGTCGATATAGGTGAAGTCGCGGTACATGTCGCCGTGGTTGAAGACGGGGATCGGCTCGCCCGCCAGAATCTTCTTCGTGAAGATCCACATCATCATGTCCGGGCGGCCCCACGGCCCATAGACGGTGAAGAAGCGTAGCCCCGTGAGCGGCAGGCGGTAGAGATGGGCGTAGGTCTCGCTCATCAGCTCATCGGCCTTCTTGGTGGCGGCATAGAGGCTGATGGGCTGGTCCACCCGGTCGTCCACGCTGAAGGGCAGCTTGGTGTTGCCGCCATAGACCGAGGAGGAGGAGGCATAGACCATGTTCTCCACCCCGCGATGCCGCCCGATCTCCAGCAGGTTGAGGTGCCCGGCCAGATTGGAGGAGAGATAGGCATGGGGATTCTCGATCGAGTAACGCACCCCCGCCTGAGCGCCCAGATGCACGATCCGGTCGAACTCCAGCCCCTTCAGGCTCTCCACCAGCCCGGCGTAATCCGAGAAATCCTGCCTCAGAAAGGTGAAGCGGTTGCCGCCAGCCTCTTTCAGCCGCCCGATGCGGGCCTCTTTCAGCCGCACATCGTAATAGGCATTGACCATATCGACGCCGATCACCGTGTCGCCGCGCGCCAGCAGCCGCGCGATCAGGCTGTAGCCGATAAAACCCGCCGCGCCCGTGACCAGAACCTTCATGCTCAACCCTTTGCTGCTGCCATGCCTGCTCGGCGCGACCATTCAGCAAGGGGCGATAGGGAGCAAGCCCTAAGAAATTGATACAGACTCTCAGGCCTTCAGATCGGCCCATTCGGGATGACGGGCAAAAGCCACCGCCACATAAGAGCAAGCCGGAACGATGCGCGCGCCTTCTTTGCGGGCATCGTTGATGAGCGCCTCCACCAGCTTTGCCGCAATGCCGCGCCCGCCGATGGCCGAGGGCACCAGCGTGTGATCGGCGATCCACACGGGGCCTTCTTGCGAGGGCGCGTTCCGCCCGGTTGCGTTTTGCCACGTAAGCAGGCCGGTGGCCTCATGGCCTTCCAGTTTTGCGCGGTACTCGCCGCCGCCGGGTGAGGGGTGGCGGGTGATGGTGAGGGTTTCGTCGGTCATGTTCAGGGATGTAGGAACGGCATGAAGGAAAAGAAGATGCGAGGGTCATCACCCTCGCGCTCCTTTTACGTCTTCCGACGATAAGGTTGTGGCGCCGAAATGGCATGCCCAGCCTCTCCACCTGCATAAGCTCAAGGCGCCGCGGGCAGGGGCAGTTTTTATGCCTGCGGCGCAGCGTGGTTGCTCTGCTGCCGAACCTGTGGCGCAAGGTAGACGCTCAAAAGGAGCGCGAGGGTGATGACCCTCGCATTTTCCCCATCTTTCTGATCCGTCTTTCACTCTCTTGACGCCCGCCCCATTCCTCCTATCGAACACGCCCATGCAGTTCCTCTCCGACAACGCCGCCGCCGTTCACCCCGCCGTCTGGGAGGCGATGAGGGACGCTGACGCGCCTCAGCCGCCCTATGACAATGACGCTCTGTCTCAGGCGCTGGACGATGCTTTTTCGGCGCTGTTCGGCAGGCCTGTCAGCGCGATCTGGGTGGCCAGCGGCACGGCGGCCAACTGCCTTGCCCTGGCCACGATGGCGCCTCCGCATGGCGGCGTGATCTGCCACCGCGACGCGCATATCGAGAATGACGAATGCGGTGCTCCGGGCTTTTTCACCCATGGCGCCAAGCTGATGCTGGCCGAGGGCGATCACGCCAAGCTGACGCCCGAAAGCATCAACGCCGTGATCGGCCCGATCCGCCGCGATGTGCACCGGGTGTGGCCGCATGCCATCTCGATCACACAGGCCAGCGAGGCGGGTTGCGTCTATCAGCCCGGGGAACTCGCGGCGATTGGCGCCGTGGCGCGGGCGCAGGGCCTGAAGCTGCATATGGATGGCGCGCGCTTCGCCAATGCCGTGGCCCATCTGGGCTGCACCCCGGCGGCGGCGAGCTGCGAGGGGGGCGTGGATGCGCTGTCCTTCGGCTTTGTGAAGAACGGCGGGATGAGCGCCGAGGCGCTGGTCTATTTCGATCAGGCTCTGGCCGAGGATGTGAAATTCCGCCGCAAGCGCGCGGGCCATCTGCAGAGCAAGGGCCGCTTTCTGGCCGCGCAGATTCTGGCGATGCTGAAGGGCGATCTGTGGCTGGCCAATGGCCGCGCCGCCAATGCCGCCGCCGCGCAAATCGCCAGCAGCGTGGCCGACCGCCTGCTCTATCCCGTCGAGGCCAATGAGGTCTTCCTGCGCCTCTCCGAAACCGAGCGCGATGCCCTGCGCGCGCAAGGCTTCGGCTTCTATGACTGGGGCGCGGATGGCGCGCGTTTCGTGACGGCATGGAACGCGCGGGACGAGCATGTAACCGCGCTCTCCCGCGCCCTGTCCGCGCTGTGAGCGGGGAGGCTGCCTCCAAGAGCGGATTTTCCACGCAGGACATTCTGGGCTTCGCCACGGTCTGCCTGATGTGGGGCTCGACGTGGCTGGTCATCAAGGACCAGATCGGCTTCCTGCCCATCGGCTGGACCGTGACGGCGCGTTTCACCATGGCGGCGGCGGGCATGTTCCTGCTGGCCCGCCTGCGCGGCGAAGACCTCAGCCTGAACCGCCAGAGCGCCCTGCTGGCGCTGGCGGTCGGCCTGCTGCAGTTTTGCGGCAATTTCCAGTTCGTCTATCGTGCCGAGCATTATGTCACCTCGGGCCTCGTCGCGGTGATGTACGCCCTGCTGATGGCGCCCAACGCCCTGCTGGCGCGCATTTTCCTCGGCGCGCGCATGACCGGGCGCTTCCTGGCGGGCACGGGCGTGGCAGTGATCGGCATCGCTCTGCTGATGGTGCAGGAATACCGCAATGCGCCGCCCTCGGCCGCGATGGATGTGGCGCTGGGCGTGGGCTTCGCCATTGCGGGCACGCTCTGCGCCTCTTTCGCCAATGTGCTGCAGGCCAGCCCCATCGGGCGGCGGCAGGCGGTGGTGCCGCTGATCGCGTGGTCGATGCTGTTTGGCGCGGCCATCGATGCGGTTCTCGCCATCTTTTTGCATGGCGCGCCGGTGCTGCCGGCATCGCCGCGCTTTTGGGGCGGGGTGGCATGGCTGGCGATCATGGGCTCGGTGGTGACCTTCCCGGTCTATTTCAGCCTGATCCGCTCGATCGGGCCGGGGCGGGCGGCCTATTCCAACGCCGTGGTGCCGATTGTGGCGATGGCCTTGTCGACGTTTTTTGAAGGGTATCACTGGACGGCTTTGACCGCAGTGGGGGCGGTGGTGACGCTGAGCGGGGTGTTGATTGCGCTTTCCGGAAGGAAGGGGTGAAAGGAAGATGCGAGGGGGGGAAGTCTTAAGTTGGTCGCATCTCTCAAGAGAGATGCTCCGGCCCCTCGCGCTCCCATTCCGTCTTCCGACGAAAACGCAGTGGTGCCGCATCGTGGCGCTTGACCTCTCCGCCTGCGCAACCCAGAGCGCCGCAGGCCTTAAGATATTCTGCCTGCGGCGCGGCAAACTGGGCGCAAGGCCGAACCCGATGCGCCACGCAGACAGCAAAGGGAGCGCGAGGGCGATGGCCCCTGCATTTCACCTTTCGCCTTCTTCTTCCAGAATGCCTCTCAACCCTTCCCGATAGCTGGGGAAGGAGGGCCTCCACCCCAACTCCCGCCGGGCCTTGCCGTTCGCGACACGGCGGTTCTCCCGATAGAAACCCCGGCTGGCCTCGGACAAGGACGGATCGTCCAGAGCCACAGCAGGCGGCGCCTCAACGCCCAGCAACCGGGCTGCTTCCTCGATCACACGGTTCTGATGGCAGGGCTCATCGTCGGCGATGTTCCACGGGCCGGGCGTGGCCTCGCTCTCCAGAGCCAGCAGCACGGCGCTGACGATATCCGCCACATGGATTCGGCTGAACACCTGCCCCGGCAGATCCAGACGGTGAGCGCGGCCCTCACGCAACCGGTCGAAGGCGCTGCGGCCCGGACCATAGATGCCGGGCAGGCGAAAGGCGTGGGCGCCGCGCCCCAGCCACTGCGCCTCGGCGAAGACGCGGGCCGCGCGGCGTCCGGCGCCGATGGGCGCGCTTTCGTCCACCCATGCCCCGCCCGCATCGCCATAGACGCCGGTGGAGGAGATATAGCCCAGCCATGGCGAATGCAGCACCGCGCCATAGCGGCTGAGCACGGGGTCTTCGCCCTGGGCGGGAGGCACGGTGGAGATCACGGCGGTGGCTTGCGCCAGCGCGCGGTGGACGCGATAGGTGTCGTCGAAGCTCATGGTGCCGTGCGCGCCGGTGCCGTCGACCAGCCAGCCCCGGGTGCGCAGCGCGGTTGCGATGGCCGAGCCGGTGTAGCCCATGCCGAAGATCATCATCACTTTCATCGTTCAAGCATAAGGAGCGGACTGGAAAACCGAAACCCTTTGCGTCAGAAGGAGGCATGATGGATGCCCAGACGAGCCCTAGCGCCCCCGCCGCCCCGCAAGCTCCCACCGTGATCCGGCGTGAGGATTATCAGCCTCCGGTGTGGTTGGTAAGCGAGGTCGATCTCGACTTCCATCTGGGGCTGGAGGCGACGCGGGTGACCAGCCTGCTGCGCGTGCAGCGCAATCCCGATGGCAGCGGGGAGGGGACGATCCGCCTCAATGGCGACGGGCTGACGCCGCTGGTGGTCAAGGTGGACGATGTCGTCCGCAATGACTGGCGGCTGGAGGGCGAGGATCTGCTGATCGACCTGCCCGACGACAGCCATGAGATTTCCATCGTTACCCAGATCCATCCGGCGGCCAACAGCCAGCTGATGGGGCTTTATGCCTCGGGCGGGATGCTCTGCACGCAATGCGAGGCCGAGGGCTTCCGCCGCATCACCTATTTCCCGGATCGCCCCGATGTGCTGAGCGTCTATCGCGTGCGGATGGAGGGCGACAAGGCCCTGTTCCCGGTGCTGCTGGCCAATGGCAACTGCCTTGCCAGCGGAGACTGCCCGGATTCAAACGGAAAAGCGGGCGCACATTGGGCCGAGTGGCACGATCCCTGGCCCAAGCCGTCCTACCTCTTCGCGCTGGTGGCGGGCGATCTGGTGGCGAGTAGCGACAGCTTCACCACCGTGAGCGGGCGCGAGGTGGCGCTCAACATCTGGACGCGCGCCGGGGACGAGACCCGCACCGCCCACGCCATGCGCAGCCTGATCAATTCCATGCGCTGGGACGAGGAAGCTTTCGGGCGCGAGTATGATCTCGACCTGTTCAACATCGTGGCCGTGTCCGATTTCAACATGGGGGCGATGGAGAACAAGGGGCTCAACATCTTCAACACCCGCTATGTGCTGGCCGAGCAGGACACCGCCACCGATGGTGATTTCGACGCCGTTGAGGGCGTGATCGGCCATGAGTATTTCCACAATTGGTCGGGCAACCGCATCACCTGCCGCGACTGGTTCCAGCTTTCCCTGAAGGAGGGCTTCACCGTGCTGCGCGACCAGCTGTTCAGCGCCGACATGGGCAGCGAGCCGGTCAAGCGCATCGAGGATGTGCGGGTGTTGCGCGGCAGCCAGTTCCCTGAGGATTCAGGCCCGCTGGCTCATCCGATCCGCCCGGATTCTTATCAGGAAATCAGCAATTTCTACACCGCGACCGTCTACAACAAGGGCGCCGAGGTGATCCGCATGATGCGGACCATGGCAGGCACGGAACGCTTCCGCCAAGGCACCGACCTCTATTTCGAGCGCCATGACGGTGAGGCGGCGACCTGCGAGGATTTCGTCAAGTCCATCGAGGATGGCGCCGGGCTGGATCTCACCCAGTTCCGCCTGTGGTACGCGCAGGCCGGCACGCCCACCGTCACCGCGACGCTGAGCCATGAGGGCGATAACGCCACGCTGCATCTTACCCAGAGCGTGCCCGCCACGCCCGGTCAGCCTGACAAGGCGCCCATGCCCATTCCGCTGCGCATTGCCCTGTTCGACCGCGCCTCGGGCCAGCATCATGGCGAGCAGCTGGTGGTGCTGGAGAAGGAAGGCGCCAGCTTCCATTTCGCGGGCCATGCCATGCGCCCCGTGCTGTCGATCAACCGTGGTTTTTCCGCCCCCGTGGTGGTGGAGAGCGACGAGAGCGAGGAGGATCTGGTCTTCCTCGCCGCGCATGATGACGATCCCTTCGCCCGCTATGAGGCGATGCAGAGCCTGATCCTGCGCCATCTGGTGGCCGCCACCTCGGGCGCTTTGTCGGATGAGGCGCGCGGCGCGGGCCGCACAGGCATCGCCACCGCTCTGCGCGCCATTCTGGAGGATGGTTCGCTCGACGATCTGATGCTGGGCGAATTGCTGATGCTGCCCACGCACTCCTATCTGTCGGAGCGCCTGCCCGTCAGCGACCCGGGCGTGCTGAACGCCGAGCGCGAGGGGCTGAAGGCATGGCTGGGCGTGCAGCTGGGCGATTTGCTGCGCGCGCATCATGATCGCGTCAGCGCGGTGCCGTTTGGCCATGATGCCGCCTCCAAGGGCGCGCGCAAGGTCAAGACGCAGGCACTGGTCTATCTGGCCGCCAGCGAGCCTGAGGCCGCCGCCATCCGCGCCGCCGCCCAATATGATGCGGCGGACAATATGACCGATCGTCAGGGCGCGCTGGCCGTGCTGTGCAGCCTTGAAAGCCCGCTGCGCGAGGAGAAGCTGGCTCACTTCCACGCCCGCTATCAGGGCAATCCGCTGGTGATCGACAAGTGGTTCAGCCTTCAGGCCGGTTCGCTGCATCCCAAGGTGCTGGATCACGTCAAGGCGCTGGCCGGGCAGGCCGATTTCACCATGAGCAACCCCAACCGGGTGCGCGCGCTGTTTATGTCGCTGGCGGTCAACCCCGCCGGTTTCCATGACGCCAGCGGCGAGGGTTACCGCATGATCGGCGATCTGATCCTCGCGCTGGACCCGATCAACGCCCAGACGGCGGCGCGTTTCGTGCCGCCCTTGGGCCGCTGGCGCCGGGTCGAGCCGGGGCGCGGCGCGCTGATGCGTGAGCAGCTGGAGCGGATCGTCGCGCAGCCGGGCCTCTCCAAGGATGTCTTCGAGCAGGCGAGCAAAAGCCTTGGTTGAGGTTCCCGCGCTCCGCGCCGATGTTCTGGCTGGCGTGCCGCATGGTTTCCTCGGGCGGCGCGGTGGCGTGTCCACCGGCGCCGTCGCCGGGCTGAATGTTGGTCTGGGCGCCGATGATGCGCCCGAGGCGGTGAGGGAAAACCGCGCCCGCGCCGTGGCGGCGGTGGCGCCGGCTGCGCGCCTCACCACGGTCTATCAGGTTCATTCCGGCGATTGCGTGGTGGCGGGCGACTGGGATGACGCCCATCGCCCCCATGCCGACGCTCTGGTGACGGACAAGCCCGGCGTGGTGCTGGGCATCGTCACCGCCGATTGCGCGCCGATCCTGCTGGCTGATGCGCAGGCCGGCGTGGTGGGCGCGGCCCATGCCGGATGGAAAGGGGCGTTCGGCGGCGTGGCCGAGGCGACCGTCGAGGCCATGGTGGCGCTGGGCGCCAGCCGCAACCGTATCGTGGCGGCGATCGGCCCCTGCATCGCCCAGGCCAGCTATGAGGTCGATGACGGCTTCCGCGCCCGCTTTATCGCGCGGGATGAAACGCTTGGCCGTTTCTTTGCCCAGGGGCGGGAAGGGCACTGGCAGTTCGCGCTGGAGCCTTTTGTGGCCCATCGGCTGGCTTTGGCCGGTGTCGGGCATGTCGAGTCGCTCTCACGTGATACTTATGCTGATGAAGAAGGATTTTTCTCATTCCGGCGCGCCACGCATCGCTCTGAAGCGACCTATGGACGGCAGTTTTCGCTGATCGCCCGCCCCTGATCGCATCGAGAGAAGAAAAATGCGGTTGAGGTGAAGGGTTTTGATGTTTATCAAACTCAAAAAAGCCGTCGTCAGCCAGTGAAACACACGGGTGAAACGGCGGCAGGGGATTCCTGAACACGCGCCGTTACGCGTTCCGATGAAGTGTTTCGTTTGGTTTCTCGCCGGTGGTGGGAAGCCAGTGGTGCAGGGCGTTCTTGTGGGCCGGATCCGGTGGATCGGGGTCGTGGGGGCGAATGAGGCAAGGCTCGATCATGACGCAAAGTGAAGCCGCCGAAACGGGGCTGGGCAGTGAGGCATCGGGCGTGCGCCGCCGCGATTTTATTGAAGTGGCCGCCGTCAGCGCGGCCGGGGTCGGGGCTCTGGCGGCGCTGGTGCCGCTGATCAGCCAGATGAGCCCGTCCGCCGACGTGCTGGCCGAAGCCTCGACCGAGGTGGATATTTCGGCCATCGCCGTGGGGCAGGCGATCAAGGCGGTGTTCCGCAAGCAGCCGGTCTTCGTGAGGCACCTGACGCCGGAGGAAATCTCCAAGGCCGATGCGGTGCCGCTTTCCGAACTGCGCGATCCCGAAACGCTGGAGCAGCGCACCAAGCCGGGCAAGACCCAGTGGCTGATCACCATGGGCGTCTGCACCCATCTGGGCTGCGTGCCGCTGGGCACCGCCGAGGGTGAGCCCAAGGGCGAGTTCGGCGGCTATTTCTGCCCCTGCCACGGGTCGCAGTATGACACGGCCGCGCGCATCCGGAAGGGCCCCGCGCCCAAGAATCTGGTCGTGCCCGATTACGCCTTCACATCGCCCACCGTCGTCAAGATCGGCTGATTGCCGCTTCCCACGCGAGCCAAGACGCGAGGATTTCTGCCATGAGTTTTCCATGGGCCAATGAATACAAGCCGAGCCATCCGGCGATGGTGTGGCTGGACGAAAAGCTGCCGCTGCCGCGCTTCGTCTTCAATGCGGTGGGCGCGGGCTATCCGGTGCCGCGCAATCTGAACTATATGTGGAATTTCGGCGTGCTCGCCGGGTTCTGCCTGATGCTGCAGATCGTGACGGGCGTCATTCTGGCGATGCATTATGCCGCCGACACGAGCGTCGCCTTCAACTCCACCGAGCATATCATGCGCGACGTCAACTGGGGCTGGATGCTGCGTTATGCGCATGCCAATGGCGCCAGCGCCTTCTTCGTGGTGGTCTATGCCCATATCTTCCGGGGGTTCTACTTCGGCAGCTACAAGGCCCCGCGTGAGATGATCTGGCTGCTGGGCGTGGTGATCTTCCTGCTGATGATGGCCACCGCCTTCATGGGCTATGTGCTGCCCTGGGGCCAGATGAGCTTCTGGGGCGCGCAGGTCATCACCGGGCTCTTCTCCGCCATTCCGCTGGTGGGCGATGCGCTTCACACTTGGCTGCTGGGCGGCTTCGCGCCCGATCAGGCGGCGCTCAACCGCTTCTTCTCGCTGCATTTCCTGCTGCCTTTCGTCATTCTGGGCGTGGTGATCCTGCATATCTGGGCGCTGCATATCCCCGGCTCCTCGAACCCCACGGGCGTCGAGGTGAAGAGCGAGAGCGACACCGTGCCCTTCCATCCCTACTACACGGCGAAGGATGGCTTCGGGCTGGCGGTGTTCCTGTTCCTCTATTGCGCGATGCTCTTCTTCTTCCCCAACGCGCTGGGCCATCCGGATAACTATATCCCGGCCAACCCGATGCAGACCCCCGCGCATATCGTGCCCGAATGGTATTTCTGGCCCTTCTACGCGATCCTGCGCGCCTTCACGGCGGATCTGACCATCCCCTTCACCCATGTGGTGCTGGTGCCGGCCAAGCTGCTGGGCGTGCTGGCGATGTTCAGCGCCATTCTGGTGTGGTTCGCCCTGCCCTGGCTGGACACCTCGCCGGTGCGTTCGGGCCATTACCGGCCCACCTTCCGCAAGATCTACTGGCTGCTGGTGATCGACGTGGTGATCCTGGGCTATTGCGGGGGGTCGCCCGCCGAGGAGCCCTTCGTGATGATCAGCCAGATCGCGGCGGCTTACTATTTCCTGCATTTCTTCATCATTCTGCCGCTGGTTTCGCTGATCGAAACCCCGCAGCCGCTGCCTTTCTCGATCACCGAAAGCGTGCTCGGCAAGGACGTTGAAACCACCCCGGCCCCGGCCGAATAAGCGAAGGGAGGAAGATCCATGGTCCGCCTGATTTCCGCCCTGATCGGGGCTTTCTTCACCCTCTGTCTGCTGATCGCGTTTGGCACGGGGCTCATCAGCTACATCAAGGAGCCGCCCGCCAAGACGGTGGAGGCCGCCTTCCACAAGCATCCCGGCGAGCTGGCGCTGCAAAGCGACGGCGCCTTCGGCAGCTTTGACCGCCAGCAGCTGCAGCGCGGCTTCCAGGTTTACAAGGAAGTTTGCTCGGCCTGCCATGCGATCAAATATGTCGCCTTCCGCGACCTGAAGGAGCTTGGCTACAACGATCCTGAGGTGAAGGCGATCGCCGCCGGCTTCAAGGTGCCCGTCTACAACCCCGGCACCGGTGAGCTGAAAACGCGCGACGGCGTGCCGACCGATCACTTCCCGCCCGTGGTCTATGGCGGTTCGGGCACGCCGCCCGATCTGTCGCTCATCACCAAGGCGCGCCATGGCGGGGCGTCCTATGTCCACGCGCTGCTGACCGGCTATGCCGAACAGCCCGCCGAGCTGCTCAAGAAGTATCCCGAGAGCAAGACGCCCGACGGCCTGTTCTACAACCCGTATTTCGCCAACCTCAACATCGCCATGCCGCCGCCGCTGGCGAGCGAGGGTCAGGTTTCCTACAAGGATGGCACCAAGGCCACGGTGGACCAGATGGCCACCGATGTCGCTGCCTTCCTGGTGTGGACCGCCGAACCCAAGCTGGAAAAGCGCCACCAGACGGGCTGGCCGGTGCTGGGCTTCCTGCTCTTCGCTTCGGTGTTGGCCTATATGGCTTACCGCAACGTCTGGGCTGACAAGAAGCACTGAGGCCGACGGAGCGATGGATGCGATTGCACCCATCGCTCCTGATTTTTGGTTGGTCGCGTTTTCCGAGCAGCCGGCTGTTCCACCCGGCTCGAAAACGCTCTAAGGGCTGACGCAACAGGGGGCCCCTTGCATCGCAGGATGCAGGGGGCCTCTGGCGTGATGAAAGGACGCGGGCATGACTGCCGACGTAATCGTGAAAGCCGATTTGCTTGAGGCCGAAGACCTGAAAGCTCTGGTGCGCAGCGTGCCCGATTTCCCCAAGCCGGGCATCCTGTTCCGCGACATCACCACGCTGATCGGGCACGGCGCGGGCTTCGCCGCCAGCGTCCGCCTGCTGGCCGACCGCGCCGAGGCGGCGGGGGCTGAGGCCATTGCTGGCATGGAGGCACGCGGCTTCATCTTCGGCGCGGCGGTGGCGGCGCGGCTGGGCGTGCCTTTCGTGCCGGTGCGCAAGCCGGGCAAGCTGCCGGTGCCGGTGATCTCGATCGACTATGCGCTGGAATATGGCACCGATCGTCTGGAGATCGACCCCGAGGCCATTGCGGCGGGCCAGCGCGTGGTGATCCTCGACGATCTGATCGCCACGGGCGGCACCGCTCTGGCTGCAACGCAACTGCTGCGCCGGGCGGGGGCTGAGGTGACCCATGCGCTCTTCGCCATCGACCTGCCCGATCTGGGCGGCGCCGAGAAGCTGCGCGCCGCAGGGATCACTGTCGATGCGCTGATGGATTTTCCGGGGCACTGATTTGAGGCCGCCGGGCGGGGAACACTCTGCCTCGTTCGGTTTCAGCATCCGCGCGCAGGCGATCACCGCCTGATTGCTGGCAATTATAGCAAACTGCGCCTATGGCCGCATGCAGACGCCACTTGGCGTAACGAAATTGCTGCGGATGGCCTGAATGAAGAGTGATTGTGTCCTGATTGCCGGTGGTGGCATCGGCGGTCTGGTGTTGGCGCTGACCTTGCATGAGATCGGCGTGCCCTGCATCCTGTTCGAAAGCGTGACAGACTTGCGCCCGCTGGGTGTGGGCATCAACCTCCAGCCCAATGCCGTGCGCGAGCTGGACGATCTGGGCATCGGCGAAAGCGCGCTGGACAGCGTGGGCGTGCCGGCCCGCGAATGGGCGCTGATCGGGCTGAACGGTAAGGATATTTACAGTGAGGCGCGCGGCAAGCTGGCGGGTTACCGCTGGCACCAATATGCCGTGCATCGCGGTGAATTCCACATGCTGCTCCATCGCCACGCCGTCGAGCGGCTGGGGGCCGATGCCATCCGGCTGGGCCACCGCGTCACCGGTTACGAGATCCAGCCCGATGGCTCGGTCCTCGCCACGGTGGCCCGCGCCGATGGCAGCACGATCACGCAGGAGGGCGCGCTGCTGATCGGCGCCGACGGCATCCATTCCGCGATTCGCGCGCAGATGCACCCCGATCAGCCGCCGATCCGCTGGGGCGGCACGATCATGTGGCGCGGCACCTGCCGGGCCAAGCCGATGCGCACCGGCTCTTCTTTCGTGGGGCTGGGCACGGATCGCCACCGCGTGGTGGTCTATCCCATCTCCGCGCCCGATGCCGATGGTCTGGCCACGATCAACTGGATTGCCGAGCAGACCTATGACGCCGATCACGACTGGTCGAAGACCGGCTGGTTCCGCGCCGTGCCGCTGTCCGAATTCGCCCATGAGTTCGCGGATTTCGTCTATGACGGGCTCGATTTGCCTGCGCTGCTGGCCCAATCGGCCACGGCTTACGAAAATCCGATGATTGACCGCGATCCCATTCCCTCATGGGTCGATGGCCCGGTGGCGCTGATGGGGGATGCGGCCCATCCCATGTATCCCACCGGATCGAACGGGGCATCGCAGGCGATTATGGATGCGCGGATTCTGGGCCGCCAATTTCTGACCGGCGGCGTCAATGCGGCCAGCCTTGCGGCTTTCAACGCGGAACTGTGCGGGCCGGTGGGCCAGTTGGCGCTGCGCAACCGCGGGGCGGGGCCCTTTGGCCTGCTGCGCCTGGTGGATGAGCGCTGTGGCGGCCAGTTCGATTCCATCGACGATGTGGTTCCCGAGGCCGAGCGCATGGCTTTCATGCAGGCCTACAAGCAGGCCGCCGGTTTCGCCCGCGATACGCTCAATGCCGCGCCGCGCACGGTGCCCCTCGGCGTGAAGCTGCCCGTGACGGAGGTCTGCGATGGCGCCCCGGCTTGAATTTGTCTGCGATTTCGCGGTGGCGCTGACCAAACCGCATGAGATGGAGGGCTGCGGCGCGGGCGTGCGCAGGATCATCCCGATCGTGGGCGGGACGGTGAGCGGCCCCTTGCTCAACGGGGAAATCCTCAATGTCGGGGCGGATTGGCAGACCGTGGATCACAACGGCATCGCCCAGCTGGACGCCCGCTATGCCGTGGCCACCGCCGATGGTGCGGTGATCGAGGTGGTGAGCCAGGGCATACGCCATGTCTCGCCCGAGGTGGCTGCGCGCATTGCCGCAGGTGAGGATGTCAGCTTCGACGATTATTACATGCGCACCGCCGTGCGGTTGGACACCGGCCATGCCGATTATGCCTGGGTCAACCGCTCGCTGTTTCTGGCGACGGGCGGCAAGCGGGGGGCGACGGTCCATCTGGCGATCTATCGCGTGGTCTGAACGGCTGTGGCGGCCCGCGCGGACGCGGCGTCGATAATTCGCAAAAGAGACGTTGACGAGGCGGCCATCCCCGTGGCAATCGGCAGGCGCGTTGTAGGGGCCGAAAAACGGCACCGTCGATGACCATCTAGGTCGTTGATTATGCGGGTATAGCTTAGTGGTAAAGCTCCAGCCTTCCAAGCTGGCTATGCGGGTTCGATTCCCGCTACCCGCTCCATTTTCTTTATTTTCATATAGTTAAGCGGAAGCGGCGCCCATAGGCCCTGCCTCCATCACGCTACGCCTGCGGCAAGGATAGCCCTCACCGCAGGCGCGCGAGCATCAAGCAGTCGCAGCCGCAAACCGGCGCGAGGCATTGTCCCAATTGAGCAGCTTGTGGATCAAGCCCTCCACATAATCGGCGCGGCGGTTCTGCTCGTCGAGGTAATAGGCATGCTCCCAGACGTCGATCACCAGCAGCGGCACCGCGCCCGATGCCAGCGGGTTCTCGGCATTGGAGGTGGCCACCACCTTCAGCTTCCCGCCATCCAGCACCAGCCACGCCCAGCCACTGCCGAACTGGCCGACCGCCGCCTTGGACAGCTCCGCTTCCAGCGCGGCCTGAGTCTGGAAATCCCGCGCAATGGCGGACGCCAGACCGCCCGAGGGCGTGGATGCCTTGGGGCTCAGGCTCTGCCAATAGAGGTTGTGGTTCCACGCCTGCGCGGCATTGTTGAAGATGGCGCGGCGCTCCGGATGGCCCGCGCTGGCCAGCACCACCTCCTCAAGGCTGACGGTGGCCAGCGGCGTGTTCGCCACCAGCTTGGCCAGATTGGTGAAATAGCCCGTGTGATGCTTGTTGTAATGGAAATCCACCGTGCGCGCCGAAATCACCGGCGCCAGCGCATCGGGCGCGAAGGGCAGGGGGGGCAGCGTCTGGGGCGATTTGTCGATCAGACGGGGGCTGGGCCCATGACCGGGCGCGTCGGCGGCCTGCGCGGTCCCGGCCATCAGGGCCAGACCTGAGGCCACACCGACGGATTGCATGAAACCTCGGCGGCTGTCGCTGTGCATGTCACTCTCCTTTGGGCTGGTCCCCCGGCGCGCATCTATGGCATAGAGCGAAGCCTTGTTCATCCATGGAAATCTCATAAAGATGACAAAGCTTCTCACCGATGATGCCCTGACCCAAGCGCTGGCTGATCTGCCGCAATGGCGCCACGACCCGGAGCGCAAGGCCCTGCATCGCCAGATCGTGCTCAAGGATTTCGGCCAGGCGCTGGGGCTGATGGTGGAGATCGGCCTCGTCGCCCAGCAGTTGAACCATCACCCGGAATGGGCCAATGTCTACAACCGCCTCGACATCTGGCTGACCACCCATGACGTGGGCGGTATCTCCCTGCGCGACACCGATCTGGCCGTGCGCATCGACCGGATCGTGGCCCGGAATTAATCGCAGGATTTGGCCGCAGGAAACGGCACGCACCCATCGGCCAGGCAGGGCACAAGAGGGCCATACACAGGAGTATGCCTCATGAACCCTGCTTTTCCCGTGCTTTGGCCCTCGGATCTGGGCCATACGATCGCCACCCGCCCCCTCCGGAGCCCCACCTTGCCCAAACCGCCTGAAGACCAGCGCTGGGCCCAACTGGCCGCCCGCGATGCCTCGGCAGACGGCGCCTTCTGGTATGGCGTCAGCACGACTGGCGTTTATTGCCGCCCCTCCTGCCCATCGCGCGCGGCAAGGCGCGAGAACGTCACCCTCTTCGACAGCCTCGACGCCGCCCGCGCCGCCGGTTTCCGTCCTTGCCGCCGCTGCAATCCGGACGGCCTTGCGCTGGCCCAGCAGCACGCCGCGCTGGTGGAGCAAGCCTGCCGCCTGATCGAAAGCGCCGAAGACCTCCCTCAACTCGCCACGCTGGCCGATGCGGTGGAGATCAGCCCCGCCCATTTTCACCGCCTGTTCAAAGCGCACACCGGCCTCACCCCGCGCGCTTATGGCCAGGCGGTGCGTGCCCGCCGCGCCCGCGAAGCTTTGGCCGAGGGCGCCAGCGTGACCCATGCCCTCCATGGCGCAGGCTACGGCTCCTCCAGCCGTTTCTACGCGGAGGACGCGCTGGGCATGGCCCCCCGCCGCTATCGCTCAGGCGGAACGGGCGAGCAATTGCGCTTCGCCATCGGCCAAGCCGACCTCGGTGCGGTGCTGGTGGCCAGCAGCGCCCAGGGCGTCGCCGCGATCCTGCTGGGCGACGATCCCGCCACCCTGCTGCGCGACCTGCAAGACCGCTTCCCCAAGGCCGAACTGGTTGGCGGCGATGCAACCTATGAAGCGTTGGTCGGGCAGGTGATCGCCTTTATCCAGACGCCGGATCTGGGGCTGGATCTGCCTTTGGATATCCGCGGCACCGCCTTCCAGCAGCGCGTCTGGGCAGCCCTGCGCACCATTCCTCGCGGTGAAACGCGCAATTACGGGCAGATCGCTCAGGCCATCGGCAAGCCCGGCGCGGTGCGGGCGGTGGCAGGGGCCTGCGCGGCCAATGCTCTGGCGGTGGTGGTGCCGTGCCATCGCGTGATCCGCACAGACGGGAGCCTCTCGGGCTATGCATGGGGCGTAGAGAGGAAGGCAGCCCTGTTGGAAAGAGAGAAGGCTTAAAGGAGCAAAGGATAAGTGCGAGGGGGTAACACCCTCGCACTTATCCTTCTTACCGAACCTTCAAACCAAAGCCGCCAGATCCGCCGCCTTGAAGCCCTTCAACTCGGACGACTTTCCATGCAGCACCTGCGCTGCCCATGCGGGGTTGGAAATCAGCGCGCGGCCCACGGCGATCAGGTCGAACTCCTCACGCTCCATCCGCGCCACCAGCGCGTCGAGGCCCGAGGGTTGCGAACCCTCACCGCTGAAGGCGCCGAGGAAATCGCCCGAGAGGCCCACCGACCCGACGCTGATCGTCGCCGCGCCGGTCAGCTTCTTGGCCCAGCCTGCGAAGTTGAGGCCTTGCTCGCCATCGATCTCGGGGAATTCGGGCTCCCAGAAGCGGCGCTGCGAGCAGTGGAGGATGTCCACCCCGGCGTCCACCAGCGGTGCGAGCCAGTCGGTCATGGCCTCGGGCGTGGGGGCTAGGCGGGCGGCGAAGTCCTGCTGCTTCCACTGGCTGACGCGCAGGAGGATGGGGAAGTCCGGCCCCACGGCGGCGCGGGTGGCGGCCACCACCTCGGCGGCCATGCGCGAACGTTCCTTGATGGAGGCGCCGCCGTAGCGGTCCGTGCGGGTGTTGGTGCCGCTCCAGAAGAACTGGTCGATCAGGTAGCCGTGAGCGCCGTGGATTTCGATGGTGTCGAAGCCCAGCTTCCTGGCATCGGCGGCGGCCTTGGCGAAGGCGGCGGCGGTGTCGGCGATGTCTTCATCGCTCATGGCGATGCCGCGCGGGGTGCCGGGAGCCAGCAAGCCGGAGGGGCTTTCCACCTCGCCTTCGGGCTGCCAGCCGCTCATGCCCTGGGTCGAGCCGGTGTGCCACAGCTGGGGGCCCATGCGGCCGCCGGCGGTGTGGACGGCGTCGATCACGCCTTTCCAGCCTTTCAGCGCGGATTCCCCGTGGAAGAAGGGAATGTTGGGCTCATTGCGTGAGACGGGGCGGCCCACCACCGTGCCTTCGGACAGGATCAGGCCCACGCCGCCTGCCGCGCGGGCGGCGTAGTAATCGGCATTGGGGCGTCCGGGGACGCCGTCCGGGGCCATGTTGCGCGTCATGGGGGCCATGACGATGCGGTTCTTCAGCTCGAGCGATTTGAGGCTGAAGGAACGGAAAAGCACATCGCGGGAGGATGTCACGTTGGGGGGTCTCCATGAAATATGTACCGACAGGTATGTTATTGTGGCGCGGATTGCAATGGGGTCTTTGCAGGCGCTGCTTTTGGGGCTGTGGGACTGGGGTGTTTTCGCTATGCTGGCGGATATGAAACGGTTTTTCCTGCGCTCCGCTCTGGTCTGCCTCTCCATGCTGGCGGGGGGGCTGCATGCCGCGCCTGCGCGCGGGCCGGTGGTGCTGGCGGCGGCCAGCCTTCAGGAGTCGCTCAATGCGGCGGCGGACACATGGGCGGCCAGGGGGCATCCGCGCCCGGTGCTGTCTTTCGCGGCCTCCTCCACGCTGGCGCGGCAGGTGCAGTCCGGAGCGCCTGCCGACCTGTTTATCAGCGCCGACGAGGACTGGATGGATGCGCTGGAGAAAAAGCAGCTGCTGCGTTCGGGCACGCGCGTCGATTTGCTGAGCAACCGGCTGGTGCTGGTCGCGCCCGCGTCTTCGCGCATCAGCATCACGATCCGGCCCGGCTTTCCGCTGGCGGCGGCTTTAGGCAATGGGCGGCTGGCGACGGGGGCGGTGGATAGCGTGCCTGCCGGGCTCTATGCGAAAGAGGCGCTGACCAGGCTGGGCGTCTGGCCGCAGGTGGCGGGTAAGCTGGCCCCGGCGGAGAGCGTGCGGGCCGCCCTGGCGCTGGTGGCGCGGGGCGAGGCGCCGCTGGGGGTGGTCTATGCCACCGATGCGCTGGCCGATAAGCGGGTCAGGATGGTCGCCACCTTCCCGGAAAACAGCCATGCGCCGATCCGCTATCCGCTTGCCGTTCTGGCGGCCTCGCATCAGGCGGATGCCGAGGGTTTTCGGCGCTTTTTGCTCTCGCCGGAGGGGCGGGCCATCTTCCGCCCCTATGGTTTCGGCGGTCGGTAACAGGCCGGTGCTGAGCCCCGAGGAGGTCTCCATTCTGATCCTCTCGCTGAAGGTCAGCGTGGTGGGGGTTCTGGTGGCGACGCCCTTTTGTCTGGGCTGCGCCTGGGTTCTGGCGCGCGGCGGGCGGGCCGGTCTGGCGGGGCTGGGGCTGATTGTGCTCGATGCGGTGGTGCATCTGCCGCTGGTGCTGCCGCCGGTGGTGACGGGCTGGCTGCTGCTGCTGGCCTTTGGCGCTCAGGGGCCGGTGGGGCGCTGGCTGGCAGCTTGGGGCATCGGCGTGATGTTCCGCTGGACGGGTGCTGCGCTTGCTGCTGGCGTGATGGCCGTGCCCTTGATGGTGCGTTCGATGCGCCTGTCGCTGGAAGCGGTGGACCCCCGGCTGGAGCAGGCCGCGCGCACGTTGGGCGCCGGGCCCTGGCGTAGTTTCGCCACGGTGACCTTGCCTCTGGCGATGCCGGGGGTGCTGGCGGGTCTGGTGCTGGGCTTTGCGCGCTCTCTGGGCGAGTTCGGGGCGACGATCACCTTCGTCTCGAACATTCCGGGCGAGACTCAAACCCTGCCGCTGGCGATCTATTCCGCGCTGCAGCTGCCCGATGGCGATACGGTCGTCACAAGGCTGGCGGTGCTGGCGGTGGCGCTGTCTCTGGGCGCTCTGGTGGTGGCCGAGGTGCTGGCGCGGCGCATGGCGCTGGCCGGAGGCATGCGGCGGGAGCGGTTCGGTGGGCTTTGATCTCGATCTGACCCTGCGCCGGGGTGAGCGCACCATGGCCCTGAAGCTGAACACCGGGCCGGGGATCACGGCGCTGGTGGGGGCGTCAGGCGTGGGCAAGACCAGTGTGCTGATGATGGTGGCCGGATTGCTCAAGCCCGACGCCGGCCGGATCGCGGTGGAGGGGCAGGTGCTGTGCGATACCGCGCAAGGCCTGCATCTGCCGCCGGAACGGCGCGCTTGCGGCATGGTGTTTCAGGATCATCGCCTGTTTCCGCATCTGAGCGTTCAGGCCAATCTGCGCTATGGCATCAGGCGGGGCCACGCGGGCATGGGCTTGCACGAGATGGCGGCGTTCCTCGGCATCGCAGCCTTGCTGAAGCGCATGCCTCGCAGCCTTTCGGGCGGTGAGGCGCAGAGGGTGGCGCTGGGGCGGGCCTTGCTCTCGGCCCCGCGCTTTTTGTTGCTGGATGAACCGCTCTCGGCGCTGGATGAGGCGCGCAGCGGCCAGATCATGATGTTGATCGAAAAGATCCGCGATGAACTGGCGCTGCCGATCCTCTATGTCAGCCATGACCGGGCGGAGGTTGCCCGGCTGGCCGATCAGGTGGTGGAGATGGGGCCTTAGCCCCACCTCTGGATCAGAACCGGCTGGCGATAAAGTAGAACGTCGCGCCCACCGCCGCCGAGGCGGGGATGGTGATCAGCCATGCGATCACCACGCGCTGGGCCACGCTCCAGCGCACGGCGGAGGCCCGGCGCGCCGCGCCCACGCCCACCACGCAGCCGGTGATGGTGTGGGTGGTCGAGACCGGAATGCCCAGCCCGCTGGCCAGAAACATGGTGATCGACCCGCCCGCCGAGGCGCAGAAACCCTGATGATGCGACAGCTTGGTGATCTTGGAGCCCATCGTCTCGATGATCTTCCACCCGCCCGACAGCGTGCCAAGGCCGATCGCCGTGTAGCAGCTGATCACCACCCATGTCGGCACATGGAAGGTCGGGCCCAGCAGGCCCTGCGAGTAGAGCAGCACGGCGATGATGCCCATGGTCTTCTGCGCGTCATTGGCGCCATGGCCCATTGAATAGGCCGCCGCCGAGACCAGATGCAGCTTCTTGAAGATGCCTTCTGCCGCCCTGGCCGTGGCCTTCATGAACAGCCAGCTCGTCAGCAGCATCAGCGCCATCGACATGAACATGCCCACCATGGGCGACAGCACGATCCAGGTGGTGGTGGTGTTCACACCCTTCCACACGATCACGCCCAGACCGCCATGCGCCACGCCCGCGCCCAGCAAGCCGCCGATCAGCGCATGCGACGAGGAGGAGGGAATGCCCTTCCACCAGGTGATCACATTCCACGTCATCGCGCCGACCAGCGCGCCGAAGATCACCTGCGGGGTGATGACATCCTTGTTGACGATGCCCTTGCCCACCGTCTCGGCCACCTTGAGGCCGAAGAGCCAATAGGCAGAGAAGTTGAAAAAGGCGGCGAAGATCACCGCCTGCACCGGGGTCAGCAGCCGCGTCGTCACCACCGTGGCGATCGAGTTGGCGGCGTCATGCAGCCCGTTCAGAAAGTCGAAGGCCAGCGCCATCGCCACCAGAACCAGCACCAGCGGGGTGACGGTTGCGAGGATACTCATCCGCGCGCGCCTCAGGCGTGGTCGATCACGAGACCGTCGATCTCGTTGGCGACATCCTCGAAGCGGTCCACCACCTTTTCCAGATGGCTGTAGATTTCGCGCTCGATCAGGAAGCGCACCGGCTCGGTGGCGCCGATTTCCTGATAGAGGCGCTTGAGGCCACGGTCGTGGATCTCGTCGGCCTGATCTTCCATGCGCACGAGGCGCTCGGTCAGCTCGTGCAGGCGACCGGCATTGGCGTGGATCGAGCGGAGCAGCGGCAGCGCCTCGCCCAGCAGGCGCGAGGCATCGACGATGATCGCGGCCATGTCGCGCATTTCCGGCTCGAAGGCCTGCACGTCATAGAGGGTGATCGCGCTGGCGGTCTTCTTCATCTGGTCCAGCGCATCGTCCATGGCGGTGATCAGGCTGGTGATCGCGCCGCGGTCGAAGGGGGTCAGGAAGGTGCGGCGCACGGTCTGCAGCACGTCGCGCGTGATCTGGTCGGCCTCTTCCTCGCGCTCGGCGATCTCGCGGGCGTGATCGGCGGTCTTGGCGCCCTGAAGCAGGCGGGCCAGGGCATCGCTGCCGGCGGCGAGCAGGGTGGCATGGGTCTCGAACTTCTCGAAGAAGTCGTGCTGACGCGGCAACAGACCCTGAAACCACTGAAACATCTTGAAACCTTCCTTGAGGACGGCAACGCCGCCGCTTGCCGCGCCATTACGTGACAGTTCTGTGACCGTGCAAGGGCCAAAGGTCTGGAGAATCGCCTTCAAACCTTCTTCATCCACCAGTTCCGCCGCCTCGGGCAGATTGAACCACTGGCGGGTGCGCTGATCGGCCTCTTTCCAGTCCTCCAGCGCCTGGGTGACGGCGAGGGGAAACACCGCCACATCGGTCTGCAGCGAGGCGCCGGAGCCCAGCAGCTTGCGATAGCGATACTCGCCAATCGGCACCGGGCAGATCGCGCCCAGCACGCCGGCTTCTTCCAGCGCCTCGCGCTCGGCGGCGGCATGGTCTGAAAGATTGCGCGAGACATTGCCCTTGGGAATCACCCATCGCCCGGTCCCGCGTGAGGTCACCAGCATCACCTCGAAAGGGGCGTCTGGTGCGGGGCCGGTTTTACGATAGGGCAAGGCGGCAATCTGGCGAACAGTCTGTCTCCGAAATGTAAAACGGTCCCGCTATGCGCGCGCGAGCGAATCGTCAAGGATTCGGGAGAAAGACGCCCTTCTTCAAGCGGGATGCGTGATTCCAAAATCACGCTCCCGCTTGAAGATTCAGTTGTCGCATCGTTTTCGTGAAAAACCGGTTCCCACTTTTTCGCACGATGCTTTAACGCAGGTTGGCCACGCGTATCGGATTGGGGGTGGCCGGATCGGGGAAAACCGGATCGGCATGCAACACAGATGACTGCACGCGATGGATGCGGCGCTGGCTGGTCTTTCTGTCGTCCTTGCGCAGTTCCTCGCGGCGCTCCAGCTGGAACTGGCCAACGATCCGCCCCATCACCTGCGCCTGATCGCGCAGCGCGCGCGAAGCAGCGTTGGATTCCTCGACCATGGCGGCATTCTGCTGGGTGTTGAGGTCCATCTGGCGGATATCGTCGGTCACCTCATGGATGTTGCCCGCCTGGCGCTGGGCGGCCTGAGCGATCTGTTCGGCCTGAACGGTGGTTTCGCCCAGCTGCTGGATGATGCGGTCAAGCGAGGTGCCGGTCTGCGCCACCAGATCGACGCCCTGCCGCACATCGATAGTGGATTTGCCGATCAGCGCCTTGATATCCTTGGCCGACTGGCCGGTGCGATGCGCCAGCGCGCGCACTTCCGTGGCCACCACGGCGAAACCGCGTCCGGCGTCGCCCGCGCGGGCGGCCTCGACCCCGGCGTTGATCGCCAGCAGATTGGTCTGGAAGGCGATGGCCTCGATCACATCGGTGATCTGGGCGATTTCCTCGCTGGAGGTCTTGATCTTGTCCATCGCCTGCACGGCGGATTCCACCACCTTGCCGCCATGCTTGGCCTCCTTGTCGATCTCGATCACGCTCTGGTTGACCTGCGCGGCGGTGGCGGCGGTGGCGGCGATGCCCTCGGCCACGCTGGCCATCACCTCTGCGGTGCGGGTGACGGTGAGCGACTGGCGCTCGGTGCGGATGGCCAGATCATGGGCGGCCATATCGATCTCGCGCGCGCCGGTCTCGACATGCTCGGACGCCTCGGCCATGCGCAGCACCATGGTGCTGACGTTGAAGCGCATGTTGTGGAAGTCTTCCGCGATGCGCGCGTAAGCTTCGGGCAGGCTGTCGAGCTGGCTGCGCAGGTCGCCTGTCGCCATATCCGAGAGGCCGCGCCCCACCGAGGCGATGACATCGTGGCGCGCCTGTTCCTCGGCCTTGAAATAGGCGCCAAGCGCGGCCTGCATATCGAGCAGCGCGGCCTTCACCAGCGTGCCCGCCGCCTGAGCGCGGGCCCGGCTGCCGGGCAGGGGGACCGGCCCCTGCGCGATCTGCGTCACCAGATCGGCCAGCACCGCAGCATAGCTGGCGATGTAGAGATCGGGCGTGAAGCCCTGATCGCCATAGGCCCTGGCCATCTGTTCGGAGCGGGCCTGCGCCTCCGTGTCGAAGCCTTCGGAAAAGATGCTTTCCCAGTGGTTGAAGCGCAGATCGGCGGCCCTGTCGCGCGAAGCCTCGTCAGGCAGCAGGCGCGCGGCCAGCGGATGGGCGGCGATCTTGTCGTAAAGGCGGCCCAGCGCGCGGCGGCCATGGCGGATCAGCACGGATCTGATCCGTCCGAAGCTGCGGTAATCCGCCTCATCCAGCTCCACCAGCGGCGGATGGGAAGAATGGGCGGGGGCGGGTTCAGACATGCACGGTCCTTGCGGGCGTCAGGGATATAAGGCCTTGTAAAACGGGAATGGTTGCCCCTGCATGGGGTAAGACTTACGGCCTTGTCCGTAAAAAGGGTCGGACGATCGCCGGTTTCAGGGCGCGGACTGGCGTAATTTTGCGCCGGATCAGGGGGTGTTCATCTTGAACTTGCCACAAACCTTCCCAGATCGCGCCCGTTGCGCCGCATGAATTCAGGCATCGGTGCGCGTGTGGAGACGTATGATGACGCTTTCGATCCGCAAGCTGGCTCTGGCATCGGCCCTGCCGTTGGCTTTGGCGCTGAGCGCGCCCGCCATGGCGCAGGATGCCACGGTCGATCAGGTCTATTCCGCCGCCAAGGCCGGCCAGACCGACAAGGCGCTGGAACTGATGCAGCCCGTCCTCAAGGATCACCCGGGCAGCGGCAAGGCCCATTATGTGGAAGCCGAACTGCTGGCCAAGGCCGGTCGCCTCGACGAAGCCCGCACCGAACTGGCCAAGGCCGAGCAGCTCAAGCCGGGCCTGCCTTTCGCCAAGGCTTCCGCCGTCGCCGAGCTGAAGCAGCAGCTGAGCGCGGGGGGAAAGGGCGGCACGCTCGTCCCTGACCGCCCGGCGGTGGCCCCGCGCGCGAGTCATGGCTTCCCCTGGGTTCCGGTGATCGTGGTGCTGGGCTTGGTGTTCCTGGTGATCGCCTTCATGCGCCGCCGCAGCGAGGCGCAGCAGAGCTATTACGAGCCCCAGCCCGCCAACCCCTATGGCGGCCAGCAGGGCTTTGGCGGTCCGGGCTATGGCAATGGCCCTCAGGGCGGCCCGTGGCCCGGTGGCTATCAGGGCGGCGGCTATCCGCAGCAGGGTGGCTTCCCTCCCCAGCAGCAGGGCGGCATGGGCGGCGGCATCATGAGCTCTCTGGCCGGTGGCGCTGCGGCAGGTGCGGGCTTCGCGGCGGGCGAAGCCGTGATCGGCCGCATGTTCGGCGAGCACGACCGCGAGCGCGTGGTGGAGCGGGATACCTCCTCCAGCCGCGACGATGACGACGACGATCGCCGCTACAACCAGGATATGGGCGGCAATGATTTCGGCATTTCCGACAGCGGCTCGTGGGACGACAGCTCCTCGGGCGGCGGCAACGACGACTGGTAAGAAGGGGACGTTCCGATGCGCAAGATTCTCTCGATCCTCGCCCTTGGCGCGCTGGTCAGCCTGAGCCCGGCTCAGGCAGAGGCCAAGGGTTGCGTGCGCGGCGCCGTCGCTGGGGCGGTGGCGGGGCACTACGCCGGGCATCATGCCGTGGTGGGCGCCGTTGGCGGCTGCGTCGCGGCGCGGGCCTACTACAAGCATAAGGCTGCGCAGCAGGCGCAGCAGCATCAGGTTGCGCCGCATCATTGATGTTTAAGGGAGTTGGAGGAAGTTTGCCTCCGGCGGGCAAAGGGCCATCGCCCTTTGCAATCCCTTTCGTGGCTGCCTTGTGCTGAGCGCGCGGTGCCGGAGCATTTTAGCCTGCGGCGCAGCGACGTTGCTCCATGGCCGAACCCGAAGCGCAAGGCGGACATTAAAGGGAGCGCGAGGGCGGTGGCCCTCGCATTGTCTCTTCTTCCTTGAACCGGAAACAAAAAAGCCGGGGCGCTAACCCCGGCTTTTTCAAACCCAAAGCTCAATGCAGAACTTAATGTGCGGGCAGCAAACGCCGATCCGTCGCGATCTTCTGCATCGCCTTCTGCAGCTTTTCAAACGCGCGCACCTCGATCTGGCGGACGCGTTCGCGGCTGACGCTGTAGGTCTGGCTCAGCTCTTCCAGCGTCTTGGGATCGTCGGTCAGGCGGCGCTCGGTCAGGATGGCGCGCTCGCGGTCGTTCAGATCGCCCATGGCCTCGGTCAGCATGGCGTGGCGCCAGCCGGCTTCCTGAGCCTCGGCGACGGTCTCATCCTGCAGCGGGCCGTGATCGGCCAGCATGTCCTGCCACTGGCCTTCGCCTTCCTCATTGAGGCTGACGTTGAGCGAGGCATCGCCGCCCATCATCATGCGGCGGTTCATGTTGACCACATCCTGCTCGGACACGCCCAGATCGGTGGCGATCTTGCGCACCTGATCGGGGTGCAGGTCGGTGTCCTCGAAGGCGTCGATGTTCTTCTTCATGCGGCGCAGGTTGAAGAACAGCTTCTTTTGCGCGGCGGTGGTGCCCATCTTCACCAGGCTCCAGCTGCGCAGGATGAACTCCTGCATGCTGGCCTTGATCCACCACATGGCATAGGTGGCCAGACGGAAGCCGCGTTCCGGCTCGAACTTCTTGACGCCCTGCATCAGGCCGATGTTGCCCTCGGAGATCAGCTCGCTCATCGGCAGGCCGTATCCGCGATAGCCCATGGCGATCTTGGCGACGAGGCGCAGGTGGCTGGTGACGAGCTGGCGCGCCGCATCGGGGTCCTCATGCTCGGCATAGCGCTTCGCGAGCATATATTCCTGCTCGGCGGTCAGCACCGGGAATTTCTTGATTTCCGACATATATCGGTTGAGCCCGGCCTCCCCCGTGGCGGGGGCGGGTACAGCGGGCAGGTTCGATTCGGTGCTCATCGGTCTCATCGTCCTTGTACTGTCAGCACGCCCTTGCTGGACCCTTAAGAGGCATCCCTCGGTGGCGGCCACGTACCGGAACCCACTGGTTCCGGCAGGAAATAACCCGGCTGGTCGGCATGGTAACTGCCCAACCGGGCTAAAAGATCCCGCATGTCTGCGGGCAGGTCGCTAGCAAACCGCAAGGTCTTGCTGGTGACCGGATGGATAAACCCCAGAACGGCGGCGTGCAATGCCTGCCGGGCAAAACCGAGCTCCGAAAGGAGGGGTTTTAGCGATTTCTGTGATCGGCAATACATTGGATCGCCTATTAAAGGATGGCCGATGGATGCCATGTGAACGCGCACCTGATGGGTCCGTCCGGTCTCCAGACGGCACTCGACAAGGGCGGCCCGGTCCAGCCCCTCGCGCAGGCGGAAGTGGGTGACGGCATGTTTGCCGCGCCCGGTTTCGTCGCCCGGTGGCAGCAGGGCCATGCGCTTGCGGTCGGTGGGATGGCGGGCGATGGTGCCGCGCAAAGTGCCCTGCGGCGGCATGGGCGTGCCATGGGTGAGGCACAGATAGGCCCGCTCGATCGAGTGATCGGCGAACTGTCTGGCCAGCCCCTCATGCGCGGCATCGCTCTTGGCGACCACCAGCAGGCCCGAGGTGTCCTTGTCGATGCGGTGGACGATGCCGGGCCGCGCCACGCCGCCAATGCCCGACAGCCGCCCGGCGCAGTGATGCAGCAGCGCGTTGACCAGCGTGCCGTCCAGATTGCCCGCCGCCGGATGGACCACCAGCCCGGCAGGCTTGTCGACCACGATGAGATACTCGTCCTCATGCACGATGGTGAGGGGGATATCCTGCGCCACCGCCTCCAGAGGCACGGTTTCGGGCAGGCTGATGGTGAAGGCCATGCCCTCCGCCGCCTTGGCCGATCCCGAACTGACAGGCTTGCCATCCAGCGTGACGCGGCCTTCGGAAATCAGTGCCTTCACGCGCTCACGGCTGAGGTCGCCGCCGCCCGGCAGCGTGCCGGTGCAGGCCTCCGCCAGCGCGCGGTCGAGTCGGCCCGCGCTGCGAATGCGCCCTTGAAGTGTGGTAGCCCCCTGATCCATTACGCTTAAAATGGGCATGCAAATCATCCTGACAAGGGGCCTCCACGCGGATCTGCTGGCTGTGGCGGTCCGCGAAGCCCCGCGCGAGGCCTGTGGTCTGCTGCTGGGCCCGGCGCAAGAGGGTGGCATCGCGCGAGTCGCCAGTCTGCTGCCCGCCGCCAATGTCCACCCTGATCCCGAACGATTTTTCGAGATCGACCCCGTGGTGCTGATCGCCGCCACCCGCGCCGCAAGGCAGGGAGGCCCTCAGGTGCTGGGCTGCTATCACTCGCATCCCTCCGGCGTGGCGGCGCCCTCGGCCACCGATGCCGCCATGGCCGCGCATGACGGAAAACTGTGGGCAATTGTCGCTGCCGACACGATCACATGGTGGCGGGATGGGCCGGATGGCTTCGAAGCGCTTTCCTCGCCGGATCAACGGGGTTAAGGGGCAGAGGATAGGGGTGGCCAGCCGGATTCTCTCAACGCCCCTCGGGAAATTGCCTCACATGTCCAATCAAACGATCGACACCGATGCGGCGCTGGAACTGGCCAGCCTGCTCTGCTCGCGCCTGTGCCATGATTTGCTGAGCCCGGTGGGCGCGCTCTCCAACGGCCTGGAACTGCTGACCGAGGAGAAAGACCCCGCGATGCGCCAGCGCTGTTTCGAGCTGCTGGAGCAATCCGCCCGCACCAGTGCCGACAAGCTGAAGTTCTTCCGCCTGGCCTTCGGCGCGGCGGGCGGTTTCGGCGAAAGCATTCCCACTGCCGAGCCCAAGGCGCTGATCGATGCGCTGGTGGCCGGGAAGGACCGCCTGTCGATCCACTGGCAGGTCGGCGCCGACGCGCTGCCCAAGCCGGCGGTGAAGACGCTGCTCAACCTGTCGCTGATCGCCATCGAGGCGCTGGTGCGCGGCGGCACGGTGGACATCGCCGCCGAAGTGCGCGCCGATGGTGGCCGCCAGCTGGCCGAGATCGTGGTGCGTGCCTCGGGTCCGCGCATCGCTTTCGACGACACCATCGGTCAGGCGCTGGAAGCTCGCCTGCCGGCCTCGGAACTCTCCAGCCGCACGGCGCCCGCCGCCATGCTGGCCGCGATCGCCGCAAGACTGGGCGGCCAGCTGCAATATGCGCGCAGTGACGATGCGCTGGTGATGGGCGCGGTGCTGCCGGTCGGTTAAGAAAGGCGGGGCGCAACCATGGACGAACTGATCCACCGCGACACGCCTTCGCCCAACTGGAACGAGCGCAAGCTGCCCGTCAGCATGGTGGTGTTGCACTACACCGGCATGAAAAGCGCGCAGGATGCGCTCGACCGCCTGTGCGACCCCTCCGCAGAGGTCTCCGCCCATTATCTGATCGAGGAAGACGGCATCGTCCACCGCCTGGTCGCCGAGGACAAGCGGGCATGGCACGCCGGGCGCAGCTACTGGCGCGGGATCACCGATGTGAACTCCGCCAGCGTCGGCATCGAGCTGGTCAACCCCGGCCATACTCTGGGCTATCGCCCCTTCCCGGAGGCCCAGATGGAGGCGCTGATCCCGCTGCTGGCGGGCATCATGGCGCGGCACAACATCGCTCCGGCCAATGTGGTGGGCCATTCCGATGTGGCCCCGGTGCGCAAGATCGATCCGGGCGAACTCTTCGAATGGGAGGTGCTGGCGCGCTATGGTCTGGCGCTTTCCACTCCCAAGCCGCGCATCCGCCTGCTTCACGAGAACCCCGGCGCCTTCTTCCTCTCGCTCGAACGCTTCGGTTACGATGTCACCGATGGGCGCGCCGCCGTCACCGCCTTCCAGCGCCGCTTCCGCCCGCGCATCATCGATGGCGAACTCGACGGCGAGGTGGGCGCGCTGCTCTTCGAACTGCTGATCGCCCGCGATTCCTCCGAGCAGGACGATTGCGATGGCGACGATTTCCCTTGGTAAGCTGCCGCAAAGCCTGCTAGTCGCCCCGGCGTCAGGCGGCCGGGCAGCCGCGTCAGGGTTTGCGTTTCGCGTGAATGCCTGCCGAGGAAAGTCCGGGCTCCACGAAACAGGGTGGCGGGTAACGCCCGCCCGGCGAGGGTTTCGGCCCGAAGTCGAGGGACAGTGCCACAGAGAAGAGACCGCCGTAGCCTTTCGAGGCGAGGTAAGGGTGAAACGGTGCGGTAAGAGCGCACCGCGCAAGTGGTAACACAAGCGGCACGGCAAACCCCACCCGGAGCAAGACCGAATAGGGACGGCACGCCGCAAGGCAGGCGGGTTTCACGCCAGTCGTCCGGGTTGGTTGCTGGAGCGGCATGGCAACATGCCGCCAAGAGGAATGGCTGCCGCTGGCCTCCGCGTCTTTCGGGATACGAGGGGCCTTCACAGAACCCGGCTTACAGGCCGCCTGACGTTTTTAAGATTTGGAAGAAAAAGGAAGATGCGAGGGGGGCGTCCTTGTTGGTCGCATTCCTCAAGAGGAATGCTCCGGGCCCTCGCGCTCCCATGACGTCTCCCGACGCAAGGGCAGTGGTTCCGAAGCGGAGCGCCCAGTCTCTCCACCTGCGCAAGGCCAAGCGCCGCAGGCAGTGGAGTCATGAAGCGAAATTGAAAGCCTGCGGCGCGGCGATATTGGCTCTTTGGTGGAACCTGATACGCAAGGCAGACAATAAACGGATTGCAAAGGGCGAGGGCCCTTTGCCCGCCGGAGGCCCCCTTGAACCCCTTAAGGCGCCAACCCCGGCTCACGCGTCACAGGCCGCGCATCCTGAGCCACCAGAGCTGCCTTCACGCTCATCACATAGGGCACGCTGAAGCCTTCGATCCCCACATGCTGCCCGGGCGTCAGCTTGCGGGCGGCGGGGCAGATGGCGGTCACCAGATCGAGCTGGCCTTCGCCCTTGCCGGGGCGGCAGTCCTGCACCACGCCCTCGGGCGAGACCCAGAGCAGCAGGCGCACCTCGGTGCGGTCCAGACCGCCGGGCAGGTGGGGGGTCTCCATCTCGACATCGGCGGGGGCTTCGATGGGGCGGATGCGGTCGCCGTCGCCGGTGCCGGGGATGATGAGGCGGGCCAGACCGCGCACGAGGCCGTAGGCGGGCTTGCCCTGCGCGTCATGGGCGGGGGGCTGGTGCTTGTATTTGAGGATGTCGCAGAAGCCGTCGGCAAGCTGGTTGTCGCCCCAGCTCTTGCCGGCCTTGCAGTCGATCACGCGGCCCTGCGGGGAGACGAAAACCTCGACCACGCTGGCCGCCGACAGATCATGGATCAGGGCGAATTGCGGATAGTCGTCCGGTTCGAGCAGATGCTCTGAGTCGGGGGCGTCCATGGCGGATGGGGCGGGGGGCGCCGGGGCGTCCGCCTGCCCGGCGGCCAGCAATGCGGCGAGCAAAAACGTGGAGAGCATCGCGGTGTCAGCCTCTGCCGTGGCGGGAAGAGGGCTGGCTGGCGGCGGCGATGGTCATGATCGGGTGCTTTCCGGAAAACTGATGCTTACGCCTAGAGCATCGTGCGAAAAAGTGGGAACCGGTTTTTCGCGCGAACGATGCGACAACAGGATCTTCACGCGGGATGCGTGATGCCAAAATCACGCATCCCGCGTGAAGGTGGCGCGCCGTGGAGATCAAGGCAGCGGCTGAAAGCCCACGCGGATCCCTGCCTCATCTTCATCGGTCTGGATCAGCCAGCGTTCTTCGCCTTCCAGCCCGATGGCCGAGAGGTGGCCCGACTGGTAGGCGCCGGTGTCGATGCCCAGACGGTTGGGCCTCTGCTCGATCTCGTCGGTGATCGTATGGCCGTGGACGACCACCGCGCCATGGTCCTGCGGGCTGGAGAGGAAAGGCTCGCGGATCCAGCGCAGGTCTCCGCCGCTCTGGCCCTCCAGCGGCACGCCGGGGCGGATGCCGGCATGGACGAAGACATAGTCGCCCATGCGGATCATGGTCTGGAAGCTGCGGATGTAATCCAGCGTGGCGGCGGGGATATGGGCGTGGAGCAGGGCCTGCACCTCCTCGAAGCTGGCCGCTTCATAGGTCGCCTCGTCGATGTCGAAGCTGAGCAGTGTCTCGCGCCCGCCGTGGCGCAGGAAATGGCGCAGCACGTCCAGATTCTCGGCGGCGTCGAGCAGCATTTCCTCGTGATTGCCCAGCAGGATATGCATGGCGCGCTTGCGCCCCCAGCGCGCGGCCAGATCGAGCACGCCCCGGCTGTCCGGCCCGCGATCGATCAGGTCGCCCAGCAGGATGATGGTGGTCTGGCGGGGCGTGGCGGCGGTGTCGCGGCGGCTGATGTCACCTTCGATGGCGTCGATCAGCGCGGACAAGAGGTCGGCCCGGCCATGGATATCGCCTACGGCATAGATCCGCTGGCCCGGCGGCACGCAGGGCCGGGCGGCGGCGGCGCGGGGCCGCAGAAGGGATCGCAGGGCGTTGAGCATAGAGGAGCCGCCCCGCACATAGGAACAGGCCGGGGGAGGGTCAAGGCAGGCAGCTTGGGGTATCCGGGGCGAAGGGTCTGGCCTGTGGGGGTGTTTCGAGGCTAGAAGAAACGCAAAGCCAAGCGTTTAATCAAGTGGAGCCCCCCAATGGTCAGTTTTTTGCACACGATGGTCAGGGTCACCGATCCTGACGCCACCATCAAGTTCTTCAACCTGCTTGGCGTCAGGGAGACCCGCCGATTCTCCAGCGAGCAGGGCCGCTTCACGCTGATCTACCTTGCCGCCCCCGGTCAGGATTATGAGGTCGAATTGACCTATAACTGGCCTGAGGAAGGCAAGGACGGCGAAACCTACACCGGTGGCCGCAACTTCGGCCACCTCGCCTTTCAGGTCGAGGACATCTACGCCACCTGCCAGACGCTGGCCGATGCGGGCGTGACCATCAACCGTCCCCCGCGCGATGGCCATATGGCCTTTGTGAAGACGCCCGACGGCATTTCCATCGAATTGCTTCAGAACGGCCATCTTGAGCCTGCCGAGCCCTGGGCCTCGATGCCCAACACCGGCAGCTGGTAAGAAGCTGCGGCACCGGGCGAAGGATCGGCTTTCGTCCGGCGTCGCAGTCAATCCGGCATGGCAGTCAAAATGTACTAATCCATAATTTCATGATTAACGATCATTCATATTTGAAATTTATTCTTAAGCCGTCATACGTTGAACGACAGAAGATCGTTGCGAGTCATAGCGAGGGAGAGACTCGTGTTCGACGGCGTACCAGCGGCAGACAGTGCGATACGGTTCTTTCACGGGTTCCACTGGCTCCAGATTCTGGAGCGCGAGCTGCTGTACTTTGCACTCTTCTGGTTTGTGATCGGCATGATCGACGAGATGCTGATCGATATCTTGTGGTTCGCTCTGAGGCTGCGCAGCGGGCGCTTTGAAAGCCCGGTGCTGCCGGCGACCCATGCCCTGCCCGTGGCGCCTGCCCCCATCGCCGTGTTCATCGCCGCCTGGCAGGAGGCCGATGTGATCGGGGCCACCATCGGCCATATGCTGGGCGTGTGGGCGCGCGAGAGCATGCGCATCTATGTCGGCTGCTATTGCAACGATGCGCCGACCATCGCCGCCGTCATGAGGGCGGCGCGGGGCGATCCGCGCATCAGGATCGTCATCAATGACCATCCCGGCCCCACCACCAAGGCCGATTGCCTCAACCGCCTCTATGCCGCGCTGGTCGAAGATGAACTGCGTCAGGGGCAAAGGTTCCTCGGCGTGGTGCTGCATGATGCCGAGGATATGGTCCATCCGCGCGAGTTGTCGGTGATCGGTGAGGCGCTGGCTTCGGTCGATTTCGTGCAACTGCCGGTCCGCCCGGAAATGCCGCCGGGCCCGCATTGGGTGGGCGGCCATTACGCCGATGAGTTCGTCGAGAGCCATACCCGCGTGCTGACGGTGCGCGATGCTCTTGGGGCAGCTTTGCCCGCCGCTGGCGTGGGCTGCGGCTTTGCCCGCGCCATGCTCTCGCGCATCGGCGTCCTGCGCCGCGAGCAGGGTGAGCGCGGGCCTTTCGTGGCCGAATGCTTCACCGAGGATTATGAGATCGGCATGCTCGTCAGCCATCTGGGCGGCAAGGCGCGCTTTTTGCGGCTGCGTGACGAGACCGGAGAGCTGATCGCCACCCGCAGCTATTTTCCCGATACGGTGGCTGGCGCGGTGCGGCAGAAGACGCGGTGGATTCACGGCATCGCTTTGCAAAGCTGGGACCGGCTTGGCTGGATGGGCCGCCCGGTCGATGTGTGGATGGCGCTGCGCGACCGGCGCGGGCCGCTGGTGGCGCTGGTGCTGAGCGTCGCCTATGCTCTGCTGCTGCTTCAGGCGGCGCTGGCCCCCTTGCGGGCCATGCACTGGATCGAGGGCGATCCGGGCCTGCCTCTGGTGCATCGCCTGGTGTGGCTGAGCTTTCTGGGGCTGCTGTGGCGCATGGTGATGCGCTTCGGCTTTTCCGCGCGCGAATATGGCGCGATGGAGGGCTTGCGCGCGGTGGGGCGCATCCCGGTGGCCAACATCATCACCATCATCGCCGGGCGGCGCGCTCTGGTGGCCTATTGTCGGACCCTGCGCGGCAAGACGGTGGCGTGGGACAAGACCCCGCATCTCGACCATCCCGTGCTGGCCAAAAAGGTGATGCGCCCTGCGATGGCTCCATCGCCGGAAGGCCTGCCGGCGTGAGCGCCCTGCCGGGCCGTCAGCGCCGCAGGGGGCAGCCGGTCTGGGTGTTGGCGGTGATTGTGGTCGGCTGGATCGGGGCGCGCGCCGTGACCTTGGGCGTGTCTCCGTGGGACAGCTCGCGCACGCAATTCGGGGAGGGGCCCGGGCCGATCGCGCGGCCTGTCTCAGCGCCTGCCGGGCGGCTGGTTGCGCCCCTTGCACAGCGTGGCTCGGCGAGGGTGGCGACCGTTGCGCCCGGCGCTCTCCGCTCCGATCGGCCTGTCGCCCCCGCATCGATGCCTGTCCAACGACTGTTGTCTGCCGGGACTCTGGCCAAACCATCGTCATCCGTTCCGCTGGTGGCCATGGCGGAGGGCGCGCATGAGCTGATGCTGATGGCTGCCATGGCGAATCTGCCGCTGATCTTCCCGCCCAAGGAAATCGCCCCCGGTCCGGAGACGCCGCCTTCGCTGACACCGCCCCGCGCCGCGCCCATGCTTGAAGCCCCCTCCGCTCCGGCCCATGGCGCGATGCTGCCGCGCTGGTCGGCCGACGGCTGGCTTCTGGTGAGGCAGGGGGGCGGCAGCGCTCCCGGCGGCTCGCTGCTGCTGCCCAGCTATGGCGCCAACCAGTTGGGCGCGGTGCTGCGCTATCGCATGGCCCCCGCCAGCCCTTTCCGTCCCGAAGTCTATGGCCGGACCTATGGCGCGCTGAACGACACCGGCGAGCGTGAGGCGGCGCTGGGCCTTTCCGTGCGCCCCATCCCCACCCTGCCGCTGTCGGCCATGGCGGAAGCGCGGATCAGCCGCTTTGCCGGCCGGAAGACGCATCTGCGCCCGGCGGTGACGCTGGTGACTCACCTGCCGCCCCTGCTGCTGCCGCTGGCCCTGCGTGCCGAAACCTATGTGCAGGGCGGCTATGTCGGCGGCGTGGCCTCCACCCCTTTCATCGACGGCCAGTTCCGGCTGGAGCACATCGCCCACCGCCATGGACGGGGCGAACTGAGGCTGGGCGGCGGCCTTTGGGGCGGGGGGCAGCGAGGGGCAGGGCGGCTGGATATGGGCCCGGGGGCGACGGTCGCCTTCGCCACGGGGCGTGCCGGAGCGCATCTTTCGCTCGACTGGCGCTTTCGTGTGGCGGGCCATGCCATGCCGGGATCGGGCCCGGCGCTCACGCTGGCGGCGGGCTTCTGAACCTTTTTTGCAAATTCGCCCCAAAACATGTTCAATCGATCCGATGAGAGGCAAAGGCTGACCGATCCGGCCTTTCCAGCGCGGCCCATGGGCGCTAGTTTGCCCGCACTCATGGATGTTTATCTTCCCATCGCCAATCTTTCGGTCAACGGACTTGTCATCGTCGGGCTGGGGATGATCACCGGCCTGCTTTCGGGCATGTTCGGCGTGGGCGGCGGCTTTCTGACCACGCCGCTGCTGATCTTCTACGGCATTCCGCCCACCGTCGCCGCCGCCAGCGCCGCGACTCAGGTAACCGGCGCCAGCGTTTCGGGCGTGATCGCCCATGGCAAGCGCGGCGGGGTGGATTACCAGATGGGCGGCGTGCTGGTGGCGGGCGGCATTCTGGGCGCGGGGCTGGGCTCGGCGCTGTTCAACCTGCTGCAGAAGCTGGGGCAGATCGATACGGTCATCAACATCCTCTATGTGGTGATGCTGGGCTCGATCGGTGGACTGATGGCCAAGGAAAGCATCCAGACCATGCGCGGCGCCGCCGGAGAGGCCGCCAAGCGCCGCCATCATCCGTTGGTCTCCACCCTGCCGCTGCGCTGGCGCTTTTATCGCTCGGGCCTGTATATTTCGCCGCTGGCGCCGCTGTTGCTGGGGATCTTCACCGGCATTCTCACCATGCTGATGGGCATCGGCGGCGGCTTCGTGCTGGTGCCCGCGATGCTCTACATTCTGGGCATGAGCGCGGGCGTGGTGGTGGGCACCAGCCTGTTCCAGATCCTGTTCGTGACCATGGCCACCACCATGATCCACGCGCTCACCACCCATGCGGTGGACGTGGTGCTGGCCGCGCTGCTGCTGCTGGGATCGGTGACGGGGGCGCAGTTGGGCACCTTGTTCGCGGCGAAGGCCTCGCCGGTGAAGCTGCGGCTGGCGCTGGCGGTGATCGTGCTGGGGGTGGCGGCGCGCATGGCGCTGGGGCTGACCTGGCATCCCGATGAAATTTTCACGGTGACGCCTCTGTGATCCGCCGGTGTCTGCTGGCCGCGCTGGCGCTGGTCGCGCTGACAGGGGCAAGGGCTCCCGCGCCGCGCCCCATTCTGGTGCCCGATGTCTCGCAGCATGAGGTGCTGCTGCGGCAAGGTTTCACCGGAGCCGACCTGCTGCTCTATGGCGCGATCATGACGCCCGAGGGCCACCGGGCAGGCCGCGATTACGACATCGTGGTGGTGCTGGAAGGCCCGACCAGCCCGATGGTGCTGCGTGAAAAGAGCAAGGTGGCGGGCATGTGGGTCAATACCGACAGCACCACCCTGCGCTCGGTGCCCAGCTTCTACGCCATGGCGTCGACTCGGCCCATCAGCAAGATCGTCGATGAGCGCACCGCCGCGATCTATGAAATGGGGCTCGATTCGCTGCAGCTTTCGCCCGGTGGCGGCGCGGTGGACCCGGCCACGCAGAAGCGCTTTTCTTCAGGCCTTGCCGATCTGATGGTGCGGCGCGGCCTCTATGGCCAGAATGAGCATGGGGTGACGATCACCGATCAGGTGCTGTATCGCGCGCGCATCTCGCTGCCCTCCAGCGTGCAGACCGGCACCTACACTGCAGAGACTTTCGCCATCAGCCAGGGCCGCGTGCTGGCCTCCGCCGTCTCCCGCGTGGAGGTGCGCAAGGAGGGGATGGAAAAGGCCGTGGCCGATTTTTCCCACCGCAATGCCTTTGCCTATGGCCTGCTGGCCGTCGGCCTTTCGGTGCTGATGGGCTGGTTGGCCGGGCGGCTGTTCGTGCGGCGATAAGCGGATATCCTTTGCGAATTACAAACCGGCGTTAGGTTAGAATTAACCAAGCCTGCCTAAGGCTGTGCCCAATATGGATTCAGCGCAAAAGATCGGGCACCGCTTATGCTGGCCAACCATCAGCCTTTCTCCCTTGCCGGCGCGCAAGCCGACGGGACTTCCTCTCCCATGAACGCGGGCGTTCCGCAGGACAATGCCGTCCTGCCGATCGGCGTGCTGATCGAGATCGCCGGTGGCGGCTCGGTGGTGGCGCTGGATCTTGACCGGCTGACCGAATGCGCGCGCGATACCGATCCGGCGATTGCGCTGTCCGGGCAGGTTGGCAGCCAGATCCGCATCCGCCATGGCAACCGCTGGCTGCTGGCCAGCGTGCGCGAGCAGAAGCAGGGCCGCCGCGCGGGCGAGGGCGTGCTGGCCACCGTCGATTTCCTCGGTGAAGGCATGGCCGATGCCGAGCATGGCGGCATTGCCTCTTTCCGCCGCGGCGTCACCAACTATCCGCTGCCCGGCGCTTTCGTCTATCCCACCACCACGCGCGATCTTCAGGCCGTCTATGCCGGAGACGGGCGCAACGCCATCGAGGTGGGCACCGTCTTCCCCACCAGCGACATTCGCGGCAGCCTTTACATCGATTCGCTGCTGGGCAAGCATTTCGCGCTGCTGGGCTCGACCGGCACCGGCAAGTCGACCAGCCTCGCGCTGATCCTTCATCGCATCTGCCAGAGCGCCCCGCAGGGCCATGTGCTGATGATCGATCCGCATGGCGAATATGCCAGCGCCTTCCGCAACGAGGGCATGACGCTGGATGTCTCCAACCTGCAGCTGCCCTACTGGCTGATGAATTTCGAGGAGCATTGCGAAATCCTCCTCTCCAGCCGGGGCGACATGCGGCAGATCGATGCCGAGATCCTGGCCCGCTGCGTGCTGCAGGCCCGCCAGAAGAATCGCCTCGCCGAGGATGTGGGCCGCATCACGGTGGATTCGCCGATCCCCTATCTGCTCTCCGATCTGGGCGCGATCCTCCAGAACGAGATGGGCAAGCTGGACAAGGCCACCAACACCGCGCCCTATATGCGCATCAAGGCCCGCCTTGAGGAGTTGAAGGGCGACCGCCGCTACCAGTTCCTCTTCTCCGGCATGCTGGTGGGCGACACGATGGTCGAGGTGATCGGCCGCATGTTCCGCCTGCCCGCGCGGGGGCGCCCGATCTCGATCATCGATGTCTCCGGCGTGCCCTCGGAGATCACCTCGACCGTGGTGGCGCTGCTCAGCCGGCTTGTGTTCGACTTCGCCATCTGGTCGCGCCGCGAGCAGACCAGCCCGATCCTGCTGGTCTGCGAGGAAGCCCACCGCTACGTCCCCAGCGAGAAAAACGCCGATGACAGCTCGGTGGGCCGCATCCTCTCGCGCATCGCCAAGGAAGGGCGCAAATATGGCGTGGCGCTGGGGCTGGTGACGCAGCGGCCTTCGGATCTGGCCGAGGGCGTGCTCTCGCAGGTCGGCACGATCATCTCGATGCGCCTGAACAACGACCGCGATCAGGCCTTCGTGAAAGCGGCCATGCCCGAGGGCGGCAAGGCCTTCCTCGATTCGATCCCCGCGCTGCGCAATCGCGAATGCATCGTGGTGGGCGAGGGCGTCTCCGTGCCGATGCGCATCGCTTTTGACGATCTTGAGCCCGAGAAGCGTCCGGCATCATCTGATCCATCCTTCAGCGAACTGTGGCGTCAGGCCGGGGGCGAGGACGAAATGGTCACGCGGACCGTGCAGCGGTGGCGGGCTCAAGGGCGGTAAGGGGTTTCGAGAAAAGGGGAAAAGCGAGGGCCATCGCCCTCGCGCTCCCTTTAATGTCTACGTTGCGTATCGGGTTCGGCCAAAGCGCTAAGGTTGCAGCGCCGCAGGCAAGAATCGATGGCGCAGCACTGGCAGATTGAAAGCCTGCGGCGCCCAAGGTCATGCAGGTGGAGAGGCTGGACGCATCATTTCGGCGCCACTGCCCTTGCGCCGGGAGACCTAAAGGGAGCGCGAGGGCGATGGCCCTCGCATCTTCTCTTACTTCCTGCCTTTAAGCAAAACCTTCTCCCGCCAACCCGGCCGCACATAGGCCCCGATCATCAGCCCCACCGACACCGCCGAGCCCACCGGATAGGCCCACCACAGCGCCTCTGATCCGATGGCGTGATAGGCGGCGTAATAGAACCCCAGCCGCACCGGATAGAGTGAGATGAAGATCACCACCAAAGGCGTGATCACCGCTCCATAGGCGCGCATCGTGCCCGAGAGGATCATCATGATCCCCGTCAGCGCGTAGGACCATGTAACGATGGCCTGCATGTGGCTGGCGATGGGCAGGGCGGGGCTGTGGCTGCCCAGGAACAGCACCAGCGGTGCGCGGGCGAAGACAACCATCAGCGTCGCCATGGAGATGGTGAAGATCGTGGTGGAGACCAGCCCCTGCCAAGTGATGTCTTTCACGCGCTGGTGCTGCCCGGCGCCGATGTTCTGGGCGACCATGGCGCTTACCCCGCTGGCGATGGCGAAGGCGGGCATCTGAAGGTAGTTCCACAGCTGCATGGCGGCGCCATAGGCGGCGGCGGTTGCGGCGCCTTCCTGATTGACCAGCCGCACCATGACCACGCCAGCGGAGGAGACCACCAGCATCTGCGCGCCCATCGGCAGGCCCTTGGTGATGACATAGGCCAGTTCCGCACGGCGCGGCCAGAGCCAGCCCAGTTCCGCGCCGCTCAGGCGGAGCGGCAGGTCTTTCCAGTAGATCCAGCCCAGCATCGCCACGCATCCCGCGAAGTTGGCGGTGGCGGTGGAGAGAGCGCTGCCGGTGATGCCCAGCGCCGGGATGGGGCCGATGCCGCGGATCAGCAGCGGGTTCACGGCGACATCGATCGCCACGGTCAGGATCATGGCATAGAGCGGCAGTCTGGAATTCCCGATGCCGCGCAGGCCCATGGCCACCATGATCGAGAGCGTGCCCAGCGGCAGCGTCAGGAAGGTGACGGTGAGGTAATCCAGCGCCTCGCCCCGGCTTTCGCCCGGCGTGCCCAGCGCATCGAGCAGCGGGCCGGCCAGCAGCCAGCCCAGCAGGCCGACCACCACCGAGATCATCAGGCAGAAGCCCACGCCGGTGCCGAAGGTGGCGCGGGCGGCGGGTACATCGCGCGCGCCGAAATGCTGGCCCACGCGCACGGTGGTGGCCATGCCGAAGCCGAAGACCGCCGCCATCGTCAGGAACATCACGATGTTGACGTTGGCCGTGGCCGCCAGCGCCGAATTGCCGATCAGCCGCCCGACCCAGATCGAGTTGATCGTGCCGTTGAGCGTCTGCAGCAGGTTGGAGATCAGCGTGGGGATCGAGAAGGCCAGCAGGGTCTTCAGGATCGGCCCTTGCGTCAGATCGCCGCGCAGGCGGGCCATCGGTGGGGCGGTGTCGGCAATGGCGTCGCTCATGTGCCCCTCGTATCGCCCGAAAGGTGGATGTGCAGCCGGTCTGTCAGCGAATATCCGAATTGCATGCACAGATCGGAGAGCCAGATCTGGCGGGCGCGCAGGGTGGCGCTGTCGCGGCCCTCGGCCATCAGGAAGATGCGTTCGGCAGGGATGGCGTGGACGGCGGCCAAAGCGCGGACCTGCTCGACATCGTCGGGCGTGGCGACCACGAATTTGAACCAGGCGCGCGGTTCTGTCGCCCATGCGTCGAGCCGCGCGGGGGGCAGGGCCAGATCGGCGGGGTTGCCGGAATGCGCCAGTTTGGGGCTGATGTTGAACTGGGCGATCAGCGGATCGAGCGCGGCGGTGGGCGCCACGGTGCCGTTGCTTTCGATTTCAATCCGCCAGCCGGGCAGATGGGCCAGCAGCTTGACCAGCGCGGGCCCCTGCAGCAGCGGCTCGCCGCCGGTGATGACCAGGCGCGGGAAGGGCAGATGGCCGCCCAACTCCTTGATGCGGTTGGCGGTTTGCTCCTCGCTCCACGTCACCTGATTGTCGGTGCGGGAGAAGGCGATGCCGTCCTTGTGAAGGCGGTTGTCGCCCTCGAAATGCCAGGTGTAAGCGGTGTCGCACCACTGGCAGGCCAGATTGCAACGCGACAGGCGCAGGAAGACGCAGGGGCGCCCGATGGACGCCCCTTCACCTTGCAACGCGGCAAAAATCTCCGGTTTCCCGGGAGTTATCGTAGCCAGCGCGAGCATATCACCCCAGCCGCGCCAGCGCCGCTGCCAAGCGTTCGGCTTCCGCCGAATGATGGGCATGGTCGGCACGGGCCTTGTCGATGGCCTCGGGCTTGGCCTTTTCGACGAAGGCGGGGTTCGACAGGCGCTTGTCGAGCGAATCGCGCTCCTTCTGCGATGCCGCCATGCCCTTGGCGAGGCGCGCCTTTTCGGCGGCCACGTCGATCAGGCCCTCCAGCGGCACGATCAGGCTGGCGTCACCCGCGCCCACCTGCATCGCCGCGCCAGCAGGGGCGGGAGCGAAGTGGATGGCCGAGAGGCGGGCCAGACGGTCGATGGCGCCGGGGTTGCGCTCGATGATGCCGCGCGTGGTGGCGCTCGGCTCGGGCAGATAGGCTTCGAGGCGGGCGCCGGGGGCCAGACCCAGCTCCACCTTGGCGCCGCGCAGATTGCCGATGAGGGCAATCAGCCACTCGACCTCGCGCTGGGCCTCGGCATCCACCGTGGCTTCGGGCTTGGGCCAGTGCGAGACGATCAGCGCCGTATCGCGCGTGCCCAGTTTCTCCCACAGCTCTTCGGTGACGAAGGGCATGAAAGGGTGCAGCATCACCAGAATCTGGTCGAGCACCCAGCCCGCGACAGCCTTGGTCTCGTCGTCGAACTGGCCCTTGATGAGTTCGATGTACCAGTCGCAGAACTGGTTCCAGACCAGGCGGTAGATGGCGGCGGCGGCGGCGTCGAAACGCATGTCCTCCATCGTCTTGTCGATGGCGGCCAGCGTTTCGACCACCTCGCCGATGATCCACTTGTTCACCGCGCTGGTGGCGGCGGGGGCGGCCACCGAGGTGCTGCCCGTGATGCCGTTCGACTGGCAGAACCGCGCGGCATTCCACAGCTTGGTGGCGAAGTTGCGGTAACCCTCGACGCGCTTTTCATCCATCTTCACATCGCGGCCCTGCGATTCCATCGCGGCCATGAAGAAGCGCAGCGCGTCGGCGCCATATTTGTCGATCAGACCCAGCGGATCGACGACATTGCCCTTGGACTTGGACATCTTCTGCCCATCCGAAGCGCGCACCAGACCATGCAGGTACAGACGCTTCCACGGCACATCGCCCATGAAATGCATCCCCTGCATCGCCATGCGGGCGCACCAGAAGAACAGAATGTCAAAGCCCGAGATCAGCAGATCGTTGGGATAGTGGCGCGCCACCATCTCGGGCGTCTGGTCCGGCCAGCCCAGCGTGGCGAAGGGCCACAGGGCGCTGGAGAACCACGTATCCAGCACATCGGAATCGCGCGTCAGCACCACGCCCGGGCCAGCCTTGGCCTGCGCCGCTTCCTCGGATTCCGCGACATAGCACTGGCCATCATCGCCATACCACGCCGGGATCTGGTGACCCCACCACAGCTGACGCGACACGCACCAGGGCTGGATGTTGTCCATCCAGTTGAAATAGGTCTTTTCCCAGCTCCTGGGGACGATCTCGATGGCGCCGGTCTTCACCGCCTCGATCGGGGCCTTGGCGAGTTCGGCGGCGTTCACATACCACTGGTCGGTCAGCCAGGGCTCGATCACCACGCCGCCACGGTCGCCGAAGGGCGTCTGGATGGTGCGGGCCTCGGCCTCCAGCATGGGGATGTTGCCCTCGGCATCCGCCTTGCCGGGGTGGAGCACCAGCAGGCCGAGCGCCTTCATCGCGGCCACAACGGCCTCGCGCGCGCCATCCACACCATCGCGCTTGAAGCGGTGCAGGCCGAGATATTCGGCGGGGATCAGCCCGTCCGTCACCTGCACCACATTGGCATCGGCGTCGAACATATTGAGCATGTCGGCGGCGGCGATGCCGGCGCGGCGGCCCACCTCGAAGTCGTTGAAATCATGGCCCGGGGTGATCTTCACCGCGCCGCTGCCCAGCTCGGGGTCGGCATGGTCGTCGGCCACGATGGGCACCAGACGGCCCGTGATCGGCAGCTTGACGAACTTGCCGATCACCGACTGATAGCGCGGATCCTCGCCATTCACCGCCACGGCCATATCGGCCAGCATGGTTTCGGGGCGCGTGGTGGCCACCACGATATGATCGCGGCCATCGGCAAGGCGAACGCCGTCTGCCAGCGGATAGCGGAAGTGCCAGAACCCGCCCTGAATTTCCTGCGTTTCCACCTCAAGGTCGGAAATCGCGGTCTTCAGCTTGGGGTCCCAGTTGACCAGACGCTTGTCGCGGTAGATCAGGCCCTCATTGTAGAGGTCCACGAAGACCTTCACCACCGCACCGGTGAAATGCGGGTCCATGGTGAACTGCTCGCGGCTCCAGTCCATCGAGCAGCCGAGGCGACGCAACTGGCCGGTGATCGTGCCGCCGCTCTCCGCCTTCCATTCCCACACCTTCTGGATGAAGGCTTCGCGGGTGTAGTTGGTGCGCTTGTCCTGACGGGCCTCCATCTGGCGTTCCACCACCATCTGCGTGGCGATGCCCGCATGGTCGGTGCCCACCACCCACAGCGCGTCCTTGCCGCGCAGGCGCTCGTAACGGATCACGATGTCCTGCAGCGTGTTGTCCAGCGCATGGCCGATATGCAGGCTGCCCGTCACATTCGGCGGCGGGTTGACGATGGTGAAGGGCGCAGCATCGGGGCGGGCGGGGCGGAACAACCCGCCCTGTTCCCAATGGGCATACCATTTGGCCTCGATCCCGGTGGGGTCAAAGGTCTTGTCAAGCGCGGCGCTGTCGATCTGGGTGGAGTCCTCGGTCATGTTGGGGCCTTTGCCAGCGGGCATAAACGCGCGCAAGCCTTTCGGAACAAGCGGGGCCTCTCACGCGTATCTGCTTGCTCCTGCCCCGCTTTTCCCTCATGACCCTTCCAAGTCCCTCCGTCACGAAGCGATCTCCGCCCCCCGCATGACTGCCTCCGCGCAATTCACCCTTGAAGATCAGGCCGATGGCGCGGCCCGTCTGGTGCTGAGCGGGCGGCTGATCGTCTCCACGCTGACCTCGGTCGAGAGCAAACTGCGCGCCGTGGATGCGGCCAGCGTGGTGGATATTTCGGGGCTTGAGGAAGTGGATACGGTGGGCGCCTGGATCGTCTACCGCCTGTCGCGCGATCTCGATGCCCCCATCGAGGGCGCGAGTCCCGAGGCCGAGCGCCTGATCGAGGCGGTGAAGGACACGCCCGACGACACCCAGACCGTCCCGCCCGAGGAGCCCCTGGCCACCAAGGTGCCCGCCGAAGTGGGCACGGCGGTGCTGGGCGGCATCAGCGGCACGCAACAGGCGCTCAGCTTTCTGGGCGCGGTGGTGCTGGCGATCTTCCGGGTGATCCGGCATCCCTCGCGCTTGCGGATGACGGCACTGGTGCGCCAGCTGCAGCTGGTGGGCGTGGATGCCCTTTTCATCATCGGCATGATGAGCTTTCTGGTCGGCATCGTGATCGCCCAGCAGGGCGCGGTGCAGCTTCAGCAGTTCGGCGCGGAAATCTACACCATCAACCTGACGGGACGGCTCGCCCTGCGCGAACTGGGCGTGCTGATGACGGCGATCATGGTCGCGGGCCGTTCGGGCAGCGCCTTTGCCGCGCAGATCGGCACCATGAAGCTGACCGAGGAGGTGGATGCCATGCGCACCATCGGCGTCGATCCGATGGAGGCGCTGGTGCTGCCGCGCGTCATCGCCTGCGTGGTGATGCTGACGTTGCTGGGCTTTTATTCCTCGGTGATCTCGATCATCGGCGGCGCGGTGCTGGGGCAGCTGGCGCTGGGCATTCCCTTCATCACCTTCCTCTCGCGCATCAAGGAGGTGGTGCCGGTGCTGGATCTGTGGGTCGGGCTGATCAAGGGCCCGGTCTTCGGCCTCATCATCGGCATGACCGGCTGCTATCAGGGCATGAAGGTGGAAGGCAATTCCGAAGAGGTTGGCCTGCGCACCACCAAGGCGGTGGTGGAGGGCATCTTCATGGTGATCGTGCTTGACGCCTTCTTTGCGGTCTTCTTCTCCAAGATCGGCTGGCTATGAGCGAGGAGACGGTTACCGCGCCGCAGCCCGATACGCACGGCGGCGATGACGCGATCATCCGCATCGAGGGGCTGGTCAACCGCTTTGGCGAGCATGCCGTGCATGACGGCCTGTCGCTCTCCATGCGGCGGGGCGAGATTCTGGGCGTGGTCGGCGGTTCGGGCACCGGCAAATCGGTGCTGATGCGTTCGATCATCGGCCTTCAGCAATTCACCGAGGGCACGGTCGAGGTGCTGGGCCAGCGCATGGGCGAGGCCTGCAATGATGAGATCGATATCCGCAGCCGCTGGGGCGTGCTGTTTCAGGGCGGCGCGCTGTTCTCCACGCTGACGGTGGCGGAAAACGTGCTGGTGCCGCTGCGTGAATTCTACCCGAAGATGTCGGAACAACTGTTCCATGAGATCGCTTGCCTCAAGGTGATGCTTTCCGGGCTCCCGGCTGAGGCGGCGGCCAAATATCCTTCCGAACTGTCGGGCGGCATGCGCAAGCGTGCCGGTCTGGCGCGCGCTCTGGCGCTCGATCCGGAACTGCTGTTTCTCGATGAGCCCACCGCCGGTCTCGATCCGATCAGCGCGGCGGGTTTCGACAATCTGATCAAGGAATTGCACGAGACGCTGGGGCTGGGGGTCTTCCTCATCACCCACGATCTCGACACGCTGCATGAGATCTGCGACCGCGTTGCGGTGCTGGCCGACAAGAAGGTCATCGCCATCGGCACGATTCCGGAACTGATGAAAAGCGATCACCCCTGGATTCAGGAATATTTCGCCGGGCCACGCGGGCGGGCAGCGCTTTCCAGCCGTGAGGCGGGAACAACGCCCAGCCGCGAACCGGGCGACGACAATCGCCCGATAGACAGCAACCCCGGCAGCAAGGCATAGGGACGAGTATGGAAACGCGCGCCAATCATGTCTGGGTCGGGGTCGTCACGCTGGCGCTGCTGGCCCTTGTGGCCGGTGCCTTCATCTGGATGGCGCATCTCTCCAAGGACAGGCAGGATGTCTATGACATCTACTTCCCGCAATCGGTGGACGGTCTGGCCAAGGGCTCGACGGTCAATTACGCGGGCGTTCCGGCGGGGATGATCTCCGAGATCGAGCTGTGGAAGCGCGATCCCTCCTATGTCCGCGTGCGCATCTCGCTGGACCACAAGATCCCCATTCTGGAGGGCACCACCGCCACGATCCAGGGCAGCTTCACCGGCGTGTCCAACATCCAGCTGGCCGGTGGCGTGAAGGGCCGCCCGCCCATCACCGAGATTGGCCCGGATGGCGTGCCGGTGATCCCCACCAAGCGTTCGGGTCTGGGCGAGCTGCTGACCAACGCCCCGCTGCTGATGGAGCGTCTGGCCACGCTGACCGAAAAGCTGGGCAACATGCTGACGGATGAGAACCAGAAGCATCTGGCCGGTATCCTCAAGAACACCGACCGGCTGACCGGCAATCTGGCCGATGCCTCGCCGCAATTGCGCCAGACGCTGACCAACCTCAACGCCACGCTGGCGGGTGCCAAGGATGCCGTTGCGGAGTTCCAGTCGGTGGCGGCCAATGCCAACAAGCAGCTGGACCCCAATGGCCCGTCGATCGTGCATCACGTGAATGACACGCTGAACGCGGCGCAGCATGCGGCGGAATCACTGCAGGCCGAGCTGGACGCCGCCCGCCCGGCCACCGCGCGCCTGTCCACCGACACGCTGCCTCAGGCCGAGGCCGCGATCCGCGATCTGCGCGCCACCACCAAGGCGCTGCGCGCCATCACCGAAAAACTCGACTCCCAGGGCGGAGCGGCTCTGCTGGCCGCGCCCAAGGTGCCGGTCTACAAGCCATGAAAGGGGTTCTGGCCATGAAGGGGCCTCAGATGAGCAAGGCGAAACTGCTGCGGTGGGCCGCGCCTCTCGCGCTGATGACTTTGGGGGCCTGCGTCAGCATTGGCGGCGGCAAGTCGCCCGCGCAGCTTTACACGCTGACCTCCAACGCCAAGGCGCCGCAGGGCACGCAGGCGGCCTTCAAGCCCGCCGACACGCTGGTGGTGGCCGAGCCGGATACCGATCGCGGTCTGGCGACGGCGCGCATGGTGGTGCAGGTCAATCCCACTGCGATCGCCTATATGAAGGACTCCTTCTGGGTGGAGCGCCCCGCGCGCCTGCTGCGCAATCTGCTGGCCGAGGATCTGCGCGCCACGGGTAAGCGCCCTGTCACGCTGGATGAGGATGGCACCGGCGCAACCCGCCTCGATGGGCGCCTGCTGGCGATGGGTTACGATGCGCACAGCCACTCGGCGGTGATCCGCTATGACGCGGTGCTGCATCACGCCAATGGCGAGGTGACGATGCACCGCTTCGAGGTGACCGAGCCCGACGTCTCGCCCAATGGCGGCGATCTGGCTCAGGCGCTGAACCGCGCGGCCAACACGCTGGCCGGGCAGGTTGCGGAGTGGATCGGCTAACTGATCCCGGCTTCCGCGCGATGCTGAAGGTCTGATCGGCGCCCGGCTTCGGTCGGGCGCCGATTGTCGTGAGAGGGCTGGGCTCAGCCCCGTGCCAGCCTGGCGAACTCCGCTGCGGCCATAAAGGCGGCGCGGCGCTTTTCCTGGCGCTGTTCGGCTTCATAATCGCTGCCCCAGAGTTCGATCTGCCAGTTTTCCTCCAGATGGGCGGCATCCCACAGGGCGGCCAGATCGGCATCCTCTTCCAGCGCCAGCAGGCCCGTCACCAGCGAGGCGGCCAGCCCCGCCAGATTGCGCAAGGCGGCCAGAGCAAAGGCATCCTTGCCCGCCAGCAGATCCTCCACCCGCGCCATGGTCTCGGCAGGCTGGGGTTTGGCGATGATGCCGGAAACGCGCTCGAAACGCAGGCCATAGCGGGCCTCGGCGTCCTTCAGGATCGGCTCCCACTCCGCCTGCTGGCGCTGCCACAGGGCCTCATCGGGATCGGCGCGGTAGCAGAGCGTATCCGTCTCGGCATAGGGCGCCAGCGCGCGCATCGCCTCGGTGGGATCGGCAGCGACCACATCCAGCGCGTAATCGGCCATATCGCGCAGCAGGAAGACGCGGGTGTCGATCTCCTCGCCTTGCCCGGCCCATTCCGCCGCCATGGCCTGCGCCAGAGCTTCGGCAGGCACCACCTGCGGGCGACCACCCACGGTCTTCACAGCGCGGCCATCGAGCCGCACGCCGAAACCGCCCTCGGTCGGCTCAACCGAGACGCTTTTGTAGAAACGCTTCAAAACTTAACCTTTCTTCCAGCGGCGCACCAGCATGCGGGGGAAGACCAGCACATCGAACACGCCGATGATGATCAGCAGCAACCCCAGCCAATGCGGCAGCGCCACCTTGTCCGCCGCGATGGCCGCGCCCACCATCGCCACCACCACGCCGCCGAAGCGCACATAGGTCAGGCGCTTGAACCGCGCCTTGGCGATCTCCTCGGGGGTGAATGTCTTGCTCAACCCAGAATATCCTTCAGCTCGGCGGGGGTCATGGCCACCGCCTCGGCCCCGGCGGCGATCAGCTCGCTGGGCGGGTGATAGCCCCAGGCCACGCCCACCGCGCGTACGCCCGCCGCGCGGGCCATGGTGATGTCATAGGTGGTGTCGCCGATCATCACGGCGTCCGCGGGCAGCGTCATGGCCTGATCCAGCGCGGCCTGCAGCATGGCGGGATGCGGCTTGGAGGGGTGATTGTCCGCCGTCTGCAGCGTGACGAAATGATCGGAGAGCGCATTGACCGCCAGGCAATGCAGCAGGCCGCGCATGCTCTTGCCAGTGGCGACGCCCAGATCCCAGCCGCCCTCGCGCAGCCCATCGAGCAGCGGGCGGATGCCGGCGAAGATCGGCTCGCTCACCCGGCCCTCGGCGCGGGCGGTGCGATAGGCTTGCTTGTAGGCCTCGACCAGCGCGGTCTGGATCTCGATGCCTTCCTCGCTGGCGAGGTGGCGCATGGTCTGCGGCAGGCTGAGCCCCACCGCGCGGCGCACCGCGCCATGGGCGGGCGGGCGCAGGCCGAGGGTGAGGAAGGCCTCATCCATCGCCGCGCAGATTTCGTGCTGGCCATCGACCAGCGTGCCGTCGCAATCGAAGACGGCCAGACGAACAGCCCCACTCATGCCAGTCCCCGCATCATTTCGGCCATGGCGCGCGCGCCGGTCTCTTCCAGACCCGCGATCACGCCCGCGCGCTGCGCCTCATTCTTGTTCTGCGAGAGCTTGAAGGTGGGGCGCCACGCGCGCACCTCCATCTCGAAGCCGACGATGGCCGAAAGCATGCGGCGGCGCAGATCGCCATCCAGCTTGTCCATTGTCCATGCCGGTTCGGGCAGGCGGGCTTCCTCGCGTGCTGACAGCGCTTCGAGCAGATCGACCAGCCCGTCCTCCTCCATGCGCCGCACCGGCCCTTCCAGCTCCAGCGACACATAGTTCCATGTCGGCACCTGAGAGGGATCATCGCCATACCAGCGCGGCGAGACATAGGCGTCTGGCCCGTTCACCACCGCCAGCGCATCCGCCCCGCCCAGATGGCGTGTGAGGGCATTGCCGCGCGCCAGATGGAACTGCACGGCCCCGTCGCCTGTCGAGCGCAGCGGCGTATGCGCCACGCGCGGGCCATCGGGCGTGGCGGCGAAGACCATGCCGAAGCCCACCTCGGCGATCAGGCGCTCCATCAGCGCGCGGTCGTCCTGCGGGGCTCCGGTCAGGCGGAAGGCGGGATTGGGATGCATCAGCGGCTCTTGGGGCCACCACGCGGAGCAGAGGGCTTGCGCGGCGCCGCAGGCTTGCCAGTGGCCGGACGCGATGCGCCGCTGCGGGGCGCGGCAGGCTTGGCGGCGGCCGCCTTGGGACCGGTAACGCCCTTGCCCTTGGCGATCTTCACCCCGCCGGGGCGGGCCTTGCCGGGCACGGGCTTGCGCGGCTTGGCATCGGTGCGGGCGCGGCCGTTTTCGGCGCGGCCCCGGCGCTCGCCCCGGCGTTCCTTGCGGTATTGCTTGGCATGCGCCTTGGCGATCGACTTTTCCTCGTCGCGCGTCAGCTCGCCCGAGGGATCGGGGATGTATTCGCCGTCATCCTCGTTGAAGCCCAGCTGGGCGAGGCTGGCCGCGAAATGCTCGGGCAGGGGGGCGGTCACATCCAGCGGGGTGCCATCCGGGTGATCGATGATGATGCGGCGGGCATGCAGATGCATCTTGCGGCTGATGCTGCCCGTCAGGAACGCGTCCTGACCGCCATATTTGCCATCGCCCACGATGGGGTGGCCGATGGCGGCCAGATGCACGCGCAGCTGGTGGGTGCGGCCCGTCAGCGGCTGCAGCTCCATCCAGCAGGCGCTGTTGCCCGCGCGGTCGATCACGCGGTAGCGGCTCTTGGAGGGCTGGCCCTGCTCGGAGTGATCGACCATCATCTTCTCGCCGCCGGTGCCCGGCTGCTTGGCGAGGGGCAGGTCGATCAGGCCTTCATCGATGCTGGGCACGCCCGTCACCAGCGCCCAATAGATCTTGGTGGCCTGACGCGAGGAAAAGCGCTTCGAGAAATAGGCCGCGCTGCCCGGCGTGGCGGCGACCAGCAGCGCGCCGCTGGTGTCCTTGTCGAGGCGATGCACGAGGCGCGGACGCGGGCCATCGGGGGCATAGGCGTCCAGCAGGCCATCGACATGCTCGAAGGTGCCGCTGCCGCCCTGCGTGGCCAGGCCCGGGGGCTTGTTGATCACGATGGCGCTGGGGTCGCGGTGCAGCACGATGCGGTCGGCCAGCTCCAGCTGCGCGTCGGTCAGCGGCTTGCGGGCCTTGGCGCCCTTGCCGGTGCCCGCGCCGGGGGCATGGGTGTCGCCCGGGGGCACGCGCAGGACCTGCCCGGTGGTCAGGCGGTCTTCGGGCGCGCTGCGCTTGCCGTCCACGCGAATCTGGCCGGTGCGGGCCCAGCGGCTGATGGTGGCGAAGCCCACCTGCGGCAGGTGGCGCTTGAACCAGCGATCCAGCCGAATGTCGTTGTCATCGGGCCCCACGGTGAATTGGCGCACGGTGTCGGCGCTCTGGTGCTGGCGGGGCTTGTTCGTATTATCGTTGCTCATGCAGGCCCCGTTAGCCTAAGGAGCGCCCGAGGAACAGCCCGCAGACGTTCGCACAAGGCGCGCGGGGTGTTGTCTCTGTGCGGGATGCGGGTTGCCGGTCGTAAAACTGTCACGCCTGGGGTGCAGAAGTGGCATTTCGCATGAAGGATTGGCTGCCAAGGCTTGCCTTCCGAGTGCGACTCTGGTAGCGGCGCCGCAATTCCGGTCGTTCCCCTCGGGAATCGGCCTGTCCGTGTGTTTTGAAATCCTTCAGGTGTTCCCCCGCTTTTTTGATCTGCGGATCGGTGGGGTTCTCGCCATGATGAGCGTGAGGTTGTTCTTTTTATGCAGATTCTCGTCCGCGATAACAATGTCGATCAAGCCCTGCGCGCGCTTAAGAAGAAGCTGCAGCGTGAAGGCGTGTATCGCGAGATGAAGCTGCGCCGTCACTTTGAGAAGCCGTCGGAAAAGCGCGCCCGCGAAAAGGCCGCTGCCGTGCGCCGCGCCCGCAAGCTGGAGCGCAAGCGCCAGGAGCGCGACGGCGTCAAGTAAGCATGGGTTGAGGGTGGGCTGCTTGCGGCCTGCCTGATCCGTGTTTTTCAAAGGCTCGTGGCTTTGCTGTGTTTCGGATTGAGTCCGAAAAGCGGTAAAGCTGGCGGGCCTTTGGCGTATCTGCGCTCCGTGGCGCACGACGCGACCGCAAAAGCGCTCCCGATTCTTTGGTGCCATAGGCTGCGCGCGGGGCTTGCTCCTGCGGGCGGCTTGAGCCATGAGGGGCGGCGAAATTTCCGGCGCTTGGGGCCCCCTGTGTCCCGCGCAACAGATCAGGATGGCACGATGACCGAGATCACCCGCGTTCCCCTCCAGCCGCTGGCCAAGGGCTCGAAGTCGAAGCTGTGGCTGGCCGCGTTTGTCGCGGTGGCGCTGGGCGGCGGCGTGGCGGCGGCGGTGCGCCCGCAGCTGGTCGATGTGCAGACGCTGCGTGCGGGTCAGGGTGGCAACCCGACTCCGGCGGACGTCATCCTCATCAACTATGTCGGCAAGCTGTCGAACGGCACGGTCTTCGATCAGGCCCAGCGCGTGCCGGCCCAGATGCAGGGCGTGATCCCCGGCTTCGCCAAGGCGCTGGCCCAGACCCAGGCGGGCGGCAAGTATCTCGTCCATATTCCCGCCAAGCTGGCCTATGGCGACCATGCGCAGGGCCCGATCCCCGCGAACAGCGACCTGACCTTCGAGATCGAGGTGCTGCAGTTCGCCAACCGCGCCGAGCTGGAAGCCCAGCAGCGCATGATGGAGCAGATGATGCGCCAGCAAATGGGCAAGGGCGCTCAGGGTGGCGCGCAGGGCGCTCCTCAAGGCGCGCCCGTCGGTCCGGACGGCGCTCCGCAGTAAGTTTTGCCGGGCTTTATCCCTCGCGCGTTGTTTGATTGAGGCGCGGTTTCCGCGCTTCGCTTGATGAGGCGCTTGCGGGATGCTAGCTCCGAGGCAGATTTGCGAAGGCCGGGTCCATGGCCCGGCCTTCTGTTTGCTGGATCATGCCGCGTGATTTGAGAATCACACAACATGATCCGGGTTTTTGTGGTCGCATCGTTTTCGCGAAAAACTGGTTCCCACGTTTTCGCCCGATGCTCTGAAGGTTTGATCTATGTCGGTTGATACCGCGACCGTGGCGAAAATCGCCTCGCTGGCCCGCATCAAGGTGACCCCGGGCGATCTGGAGGCCATGGTGCCCAAACTGAACGGCATCCTCGCCTGGGTCGAGCAATTGGGCGAGGTCGATGTCACCGGCGTCGAGCCGATGACCGCCGTTATCCCCAACACGCTGCGCCTGCGCGAAGACATCACCAATGCCGATCCGCTGACCGGCGGCGGCATTCGCGATGCGGTGCTGGCCAATGCTCCGGCTGCCGAACATGGCTTCTTCGGCGTGCCCAAGGTGATCGAATAATGACGAACTTGACCGATCTGACGCTCACCGGCATCCGCGATGGCGTGGCCGGTGGCGACTTCACCGCGACCGAGGTGGCTGGTGCGTTCAACGCTGCCGTGGCCGAGGCGCAGGAGGCTTTGAACGCCTTCATCGTGACCACGCCGGAGGCCGCTCTGGCCGCCGCCGCCAAGGTCGATGCCGACCGCGCCGCTGGCAAGCCTTTAGGCAAGCTGGCGGGCGTGCCCATCGGCATGAAGGATCTGTTCGCCACCAAGGGCGTGCAGACCACGGCGGCCTCGAAAATCCTCGAAGGCTTCAAGCCCGAGTATGAATCGACCGTCTCGCAGAAGCTGTGGGATGCGGGCGCGGGCCTGCTGGGCAAGCTGAACCTTGACCAGTTCGCGATGGGCTCGTCGAATGAGAGCAGCGCCTATGGCAAGGTAACCTCGCCCTGGCGTCGTCCGAATGACACTTCGGCTCTGGCGCCGGGTGGTTCCTCGGGCGGGTCATCGGCGGCGGTGGCGGCGCGCATCGTGCCTGCCGCGACCGGCACCGACACCGGCGGTTCGATCCGCCAGCCTGCGGCCTTCACCGGCATCAGCGGCATCAAGCCGACCTATGGCCGTTGCTCGCGCTGGGGCATCGTGGCCTTTGCCTCCTCGCTCGATCAGGCCGGGCCGATGGCGCATACGGTGCAGGATTGCGCCGTGATGCTCGAAGCCATGGCCGGTTTTGACGCCAAGGATGCCACCAGCCTCGATCTGCCGGTGCCCAATTGGGAAGCCGCGCTGTCGGGCGATCTGAAGGGCAAGAAGGTTGGTATTCCACGCGAATATCGTCTGGAAGGCCTCAATGCCGAAGTCGCCAAGAGCTGGGACGATGGCATCGCCTGGCTGAAGGATGCCGGGGCCGAGGTGGTGGACATCTCGCTGCCGCATTCGAAGTATGCACTGGCGACCTATTACATCATCGCCCCTGCCGAGGCTTCGTCGAACCTCGCGCGCTATGATGGCGTGCGTTACGGCCTGCGCGATCTGCCCGATGGCGCCAACCTTCAGGAGATGTATGCCGCCACCCGCGCCGCCGGTTTCGGTGACGAGGTCAAGCGCCGCATCCTGATCGGCACCTATGTGCTCTCGGCGGGTTTCTACGACGCCTATTACACGCAGGCGCAGAAGGTCCGCACGCTGATCGCGCGTGACTTCGAGGAAGCCTTCAAGCAGGTCGATGTGATCCTTGCGCCCACCGCGCCGACCTCGGCCTTTGCGCTGGGTGAGAAGACCAATCCGCTCGATATGTATTTGGGCGATGTGTTCTCGGTGCCGGCCTCGCTGGCTGGCCTGCCCGCGATGAGCGTGCCTGCCGGGCTGGATTCTCAGGGCCTGCCGCTGGGCCTGCAGATCATCGGGCGTCCGTTTGACGAGCAGGGCGTGCTGAACGCCGGTCTGGCGATCGAGCAGCGCGCTGGTTTCAGCGCCAAGCCGACGAAGTGGTGGTAAGATGAGCGATTATCGTATTCAGGGCGCAACGGGCGAATGGGAGGTCGTGATCGGCCTTGAGGTCCATGCGCAGGTCACCTCCAACGCCAAGCTGTTCTCCGGCTCGGCCACGGCCTTCGGCGCGGAGCCCAACAGCCAGGTCTCGCTGATCGATGCGGCCATGCCCGGCATGCTGCCCGTGCCCAATATGGAGTGCATCCGCCAGGCGGTGCGCACCGGCATCGCCATCGGCGCGCAGATCAACAAGTGGTCGCGGTTTGATCGCAAGAACTACTTCTACGCCGATTTGCCGCAGGGCTATCAGATCAGCCAGCTCTACCACCCTATCGTGGGCGAGGGCGAGATCGAGATCACGCTGGATGAAAAGAACCCCGAGACCTCGAAAAAGGTGATCGGCGTCGAGCGCATCCATGTCGAGCAGGATGCGGGCAAGCTGATGCACGATCAGCATCCCACGATGTCCTATGTCGATCTCAACCGTTCGGGTGTGGCGCTGATGGAGATCGTCAGCCGCCCCGATATGCGTTCGCCCGCCGAGGCTGGGGCCTATCTTTCCAAGCTGCGTTCGATCCTGCGCTATGTCGGCTCGTGCGATGGCAATATGGATCAGGGCTCGATGCGTGCCGACGTCAACGTGTCGGTGCGCCGTCCCGGCGATGAGTTCGGCACGCGCACCGAGACGAAGAACGTTAATTCGGTGCGCTTCGTGATGGCCGTGGTGGAAAGCGAGGCCAAGCGTCAGGTCGCCCTCATCGAGGATGGCGGCAAGGTGGTGCAGGAAACGCGCCTCTACGATCCGGACCGCAATGAAACGCGGAGCATGCGCAGCAAGGAAGACGCGCATGATTACCGCTATTTCCCCGATCCCGATCTGCTGCCGCTGGTGCTGGACGATGCTTTCGTGGAAGAGGCCCGCGCCTCGCTCCCCGAACTGCCCGATGCCAAGCGCGCGCGCTATGAAGGCGCTCTGGGCCTGACGGCCTATGCCGCTGGCGTGCTGACCGCCGAGGTCGACACCGCCCGCTGGTTCGAGGCGCTGCTGGCCGCCACCGCCACCGCGCAGAACAAGCCCGAGGGCGAGGTCGCCAAGCAGGCCTCCAACTGGCTGCTCTCGGAGTTCTTCGGGGCGCTGAACAAGCTGGGCAAGGATCTGGCCTCCAGCCCGATCACGCCGGAAGGCGCGGGCCAACTGCTGGCGCTGGTCGGGAATGGCACGATTTCGGGCTCCATCGCCAAGCAGGTGCTGGAAAAGATGCTCGAGACCGGTGACGATGCCGCCACCATCGTCGAGCGTGAGGGCCTCAAGCAGACCAGCGACACCGGCGCCATCGAGGCGGCGGTGGCCACCATCATGGCCAACAACGCCGATAAGGTGGAGCAGTACAAGGCTGGCAAGGAAGCGCTTTTCGGCTTCTTCGTGGGCCAGACGATGAAGGCGATGGCGGGCAAGGCCAACCCGCAGATCGTCAATGAACTGGTGAAGAAGGCTCTGGCCTGAACCACTTAACCGCGATAGCCTGCCTGCCGTAGCGATACGGGGGCAGGCTATGCGGGGATGGTCTTGGTGTCTTGCGATGATGACGGCTGTGCTGCCGGTTTCAGCCATGGCGCAGACCTTCGACAATGATGCCGTGATCGCCCTGCACCGCGCCGGGCTGGGCGATGGGCCGGTGATCGCCAAGATCCATGCGATGCCCTGCCATTACGACACATCGACATCCGCCATGGTCGGTCTGAAAAAGGCGGGCCTGTCCGATGGCGTGATCGTCGCCATGGTGGAAAGCTGCGCCACGCTGCGCCCGGTGGCAGAGGCCATGCCTTACCCGGAAGGCCCCGCTGTCCGCACCTCGGCCGTGCCGCAAGCAGGTCCGGCGGCAGGGGGGATGTTCGCCTCCACGCGCCCTTCTGTCGCGCCATCGCGTCAGCCTGAGGGCATCTATTGGAATGGCGGTGATGCCCATGGCCTCACCCTGTTGCGCCCCACAGGGCAGACGGCTGTGAAGATCGTGGGCAATGGCTCGGTGCTGTTTCCGCATATGGCGAAACTGATCGTGCCGCGCGCCAATGCGCAAATGGCGATCGCCGCCCCGCGTCCCACCTTTCGCTTCTATTTCAATCCGCAGGACAATCGCGTCAGCGAATTTGGCGGGGTGGGCGGCACGGCGGCGCAGTCGCCCAATGAATTCAGCCTGGTCCATTTCCGGCAGGACGGCGCCACGCGGCAGATGACCATTGGCCGGGTGGCGCCCTATGTCAGCGTCTCGGGCATCGATCCGAAAAACACGCTGCCTTTCGGCATGACCGACCTTGGCGATGGCGTGTTCAATGTGGATCTGCCCGGCGATCTGCCGCCGGGCGAATATGGTTTCGTGCTGATCGGCGAATCCCAGCGCTCCAAGCAGAGCGTCTACCGCGTCTATGATTTCACGATCACGGGGGCTGCTGCCGGGGCCCATTAACGGACCCCGGCAGGCCATCGCTTACGGCGTAACGGTGGTCACCTCCACCGGCAGGCCCACTTTCTGCAACTGGGGCTCGACCAGCTTGCGGTCGCCCACCACCACGAAGACCAGACCATCGGGCTGCAATTGCGCGCGGATGGCCGTGTTCAGCGCCGCAGCGTCGATCTGGCGATAGAGCGTCGGCAGGTGAGCGTCATAATCCTCCGGGCGGCCCAGCAGGCGGTTGCTGGTGATCGCCCCCAGCACCTGCCCATTGGTCTGGTAACGGTTGGCCAGGCCACGGATGTTGCCATCGGTGACGCGCTGCACCTCCTCGGGCGTGACCGGCTTGTCGCTGGCCAGCGCCTTCATATCGGCCACCATCGCCACAATCGAATCGCCGGTGCGGTCGGTCTGCACCGGGGCCAGCACCAGCAGGCTGCGCTGGCCCACAGGCTGGCGCACGATGGATTGCACGCCATAGGTCCAGCTCTTCTCCTCGCGCAGATCGCTGTTGAGGCGCGAGAGGAAATCGGCGCCCAGCACCTCATTGGCCAGGCCCAGCGCCTCCTGCCCCGGCTGCGTGCCCTTGAGCGGCAGCAGGCGCCCGGCCACGATCATCGACTGCGGCGAGTTAGGCCGGTCGATCAGCACGATGCGCGGGCGGGCGGGCAGGGCGGGGGCATCGATCGCCTTCACCGGCTTTGGCGTGGCCGGGGCCTTCCAGTCTCCCAGAGCCTTTTCCAGCTGGGGCTTCAGCGCCGCCATGGTGATATCGCCCACCACGGTGATGCGCGCCAGATCGGGGCGCAGCCACTGGGCTTGCGCCGCGCGCAGGCTCTGGCTGGTGAAGCCCTTGATGCTGGCCAGCGTGCCCAGCCCGTCTCCGGCATGGCCATAGGGATGGTTGGGCCCGAAGAGGATCGGGTTGAAGACATGGAAGGCCAGACCCTGCGGGCTCGCCATAGTCTGGGCCAGAGAGGCGAGGCGCTGCTGCTTCACCCGCTCCAGCTCGGCGGGGGCGAAGGCGGGGCGGCGCACCACATCGGCCAGCAGATCGAGCGAGGGCGCCAGATTGGCCGACAGCGCCGAGAGCATCACATTGCTGGTGTCCATCGCGGCACCGGCCTGCAGCTCGGCGCCCAGCCTTTCCTCTTCCTCGCGGATCTGCGTGGGGTTGCGGCTGTGGCCGCCGGTGGCGTCCTGCGCGGTGCCTTCATCCAGCATCGCCATCAGCATGCCCTGCGTGCCAGGCGCATCGAGCGCATCGCCCGAGACGCCGGCATCGAACTCCACATTGACCAGCAGCTTGGGCACGGCGGTGCGCCGCGCCAGCACCACCTCGATGCCGTTGGAGAGCTTGGCATGCTCCAGCGCGGGGAAGGTCAGGCTGCTGACCGGGGCGACAGGCGGGCTTTGACGCGGCGGAGACTGTTTCACCGGCGGCACCGGCGCCTTGGCATCGGGCTTGGGAGCGGGTTCGTTCGCGCCATCGTCCCAGCCGCCCAGCTGGTCGCCGCTCATGGTGCGCTCGCCCGGCGTGATGGCCAGCATCAGCGCGGGGCGGCCCAGCCACTTGTCGATGGCGGATTTGATCGTGGCGGGGGTCTGCGCGGCGATCTCGGCCAGTTCCTTGCGGTAATGCGCCGGATCGCCCGAATAGAGCTGCCCTTCGGCCAGCTGCGCGCCCTTGCCCGTAAAGCCGCCGACAACCTCCAGCATGCCGATCGCCTGCGACACCTCTCTGGTGGCGGCGCGCTTCACCTCATCGGCGCTGGGGCCTTCCTTCAGGAAGCTGGCGATCTGGGCGTCCAGCGCGGCCTCGGCCACCTTGCGGTCCACGCCGGGTTTCACATCCATGCTGACGGTGATGACCGAAAGCTGCTCATGCTGTTCGACATTGGCGCTGACCGAGACGGCCAGCTGCTGCCCGCGCACCAGCGCATTGTCCAGCCGCGAGGAGGCCAGCCCCCCCAGCACCGACATGCCGACATCCAGCGCAGAACTCTCCGGATCGTTCAGATTGGGCCCGGACCACACGCGCAGCAGGCGCGTGGTGGCGACCTGATCGGTCATCTCGCGACGTAGCGGGGCAGGCAGGGTGACAGGGCCTGCTGTCACCGGCTTTACGGCGGGGCCACCGGGGATATCGCCGTAATACTTCTCGACCAGCGGGCGGGCGGTGGCGACATCGATATCGCCGCTCAGCACCAGCACGGCGTTGTTGGGGGCGTAATGGTCGGTGAACCAGCCGCGCACATCGGTGAGATTGGCCGAATCGAGATCGCCCATCGAGCCGATGGTGGTGTGGCGATAGGGATGGCCGACCGGGAACAGCCCGTCGGACACGGCATACTGGACCAGGCCATAGGGCTGGTTGTCGCCCTGACGCTTCTCGTTCTCGACCACGCCGCGCTGCTTGTCGAGCTTGTCCTGCGTGACGGCGCCCAGCAGATGGCCCATGCGGTCGCTTTCCTGAAACAGGGCGAGGGGCAGGGCGCCCTTGGGCACGGTCTCGACGTAATTGGTGCGGTCGTAATAGGTCGAGCCATTGGTGGAATCCGAGCCGGCAGCCTCCAGCGGCACGTCGAAATTCGGCACATTCTCGCTGCCGCCGAAGAAGAGATGCTCATAGAGATGGGCAAAGCCGGTCTTGCCCTTGGGCTCATTCTTGGAGCCGACGCGGTAATAGGTGGTGACCCCCACGATCGGCGCCTTGCGATCGGTGTGGACGATGACGGTGAGGCCGTTCTTCAGCCGGAAGGTTTCGTAAGGAATATCCACCGCCTTCACCAGATCGGCCAGCGGCGCGGGCTCTGGTGCTGTTTGGGCCTGAGCGGGGACGCTCAAAGGCAGCAGGCAGGAGGCAAGAAGCAAGGCTTTGACAGGACGCATGAACGATCCTCTGAGACGGGCGTTAAATCCCTGAATGATCCGAAGTGTATGAGCGCAGGGTTAAAACGCCAAGCCGCCGATGGTGGGTCTTGTTATGAAAAGCGGAAATTTGATCTGCACCCTTGTGTGTTAAAACGGCAACACTATCTCTTGCGGCAACAGGAGGTTTGATCCCCATGAATCTCGAAAAGTTTACCGACCGCGCCAAGGGTTTCCTGCAAGCCAGCCAGACGCTGGCGATCCGTCTGTCTCACCAGCGCATCACCCCCGAGCATATTCTGAAAGCCCTGCTGGAAGACGATGAAGGCATGGCCGCGGGCCTGATCCAGCGTGCCGGTGGCGCCACCCCGCTTGTCACCGCCGAGGTGGATAAGGCTCTGGCCAAGATCCCCGCCGTTTCGGGCGGTGGCGCACAGCAGCCTCCGGGGCTGGACAATGACGCCGTGCGCGTGCTGGACAGCGCCGAGCAGCTTTCGGCCAAGGCGGGCGACAGCTTTGTCGCCGTGCAGCGCATTCTGCAGGCGTTGGCGATGTCCGGCGGTGCTGCCGGGCAGGCCTTGAAGCTGGCCAATGTCACCCCCGCCACGCTGGAAAAGGCCATTCAGGACCTGACCGGTGGGCGCGCGGCAGACAGCGCCGGGGCCGAAAACGCCTATGAGGCGATGAAGAAATTCGCCCGCGACCTCACGCAAGCCGCGCGCGACGGCAAGCTGGACCCGGTGATCGGGCGCGACGAGGAAATCCGCCGCACCATCCAGATTCTGGCGCGCCGCACCAAGAACAATCCGGCGCTGATCGGCGAACCCGGCGTGGGCAAGACCGCCATCGCCGAGGGGCTCGCGCTGCGCATCGCCAATGGCGACGTGCCCGATAGCCTGAAGGACCGCCGCCTGATGTCGCTCGATATGGGCGCGCTGATCGCGGGCGCCAAATATCGCGGCGAGTTCGAGGAACGCCTCAAATCCGTGCTCGACGAGGTGAAGGGCGCGGAAGGCGAAATCATCCTCTTCATCGACGAGATGCACACGCTGATCGGCGCGGGCAAAAGCGAGGGCGCCATGGATGCGGGCAATCTGCTGAAGCCCGCTCTGGCGCGCGGCGAACTGCATTGCATCGGCGCGACCACGCTGGATGAGTACCAGAAGTATGTCGAGAAGGACCCGGCCCTGCAGCGCCGTTTCCAGCCCGTCTTCGTGGGCGAGCCGACCGTGGAAGACACGATCAGCATCCTGCGCGGGCTCAAGGAGAAGTACGAGCTGCATCATGGCGTGCGCATCGCGGACAATGCCATCGTGGCCGCCGCGACGCTTTCCAACCGCTACATCGCGGACCGCTTCCTGCCGGACAAGGCCATCGATCTGATGGACGAGGCCGCCAGCCGCATCCGCATGGAGGTGGAGAGCAAGCCCGAAGAGATCGAGACGCTCGACCGCCGCATCATCCAGCTCAAGATCGAGGAAATGGCGCTCGCCAAGGAAAGCGATCAGGCGTCGAAAGACCGTCTGGCGGCCCTGCGCGAGGAGCTGGCTAATCTGGAACAGCGCAGCGTGGAACTCACCACCCGCTGGCAGAATGAGCGCGACAAGATCGCCGCCGAGGGCAAGATCAAGGAAGCTCTCGACGCCGCGCGCCTCGAGCTGGAGCAGGCCCAGCGCCAGGGCGACCTCGCCAAGGCGGGGCAGCTGACCTATGGCCGCATCCCCGAGCTGGAAAAGCAGCTGGCCGAGGCGCAGGCCACCAGCAGCAACGCCATGCTGCGCGAGGAAGTCACGGCGGACGACATCGCCGCCGTGGTCAGCCGTTGGACCGGCGTGCCCGTCGACCGCATGCTGGAAGGCGAGCGCGAGAAGCTGCTCAAGATGGAAGAGGTGATCGGTGCGCGCGTCATCGGCCAGAAGGATGCGGTCACGGCGGTTTCCAAGGCCGTGCGCCGCGCCCGCGCGGGGCTGCAGGACCCCAACCGGCCGCTGGGCAGCTTCCTCTTCCTCGGCCCCACGGGCGTCGGCAAGACCGAGCTGACCAAGGCGCTGGCCGGCTTTCTCTTCGACGATGACAACGCCATGGTCCGCATCGACATGAGCGAGTTCATGGAGAAGCACGCGGTCTCCCGCCTGATCGGCGCCCCTCCGGGCTATGTCGGTTACGACGAGGGTGGCGTGCTGACCGAGGCCGTGCGCCGCCGCCCCTATCAGGTGGTGCTGTTCGACGAGGTGGAAAAGGCCCACAGCGACGTCTTCAACGTGCTGCTGCAGGTGCTCGACGATGGCCGCCTCACCGACGGGCAGGGCCGCGTGGTGGATTTCACCAACACGCTTATCATTCTGACCAGCAACCTTGGCAGCCAGTATCTCGCCAATCTGGACGACGATCAGGATGTGTCCTCGGTCGAGCCGCAGGTGATGGATGTGGTGCGCGGGCACTTCCGCCCCGAATTCCTCAACCGTCTGGACGAGATCATCCTGTTCCACCGCCTGGGTCAGGACCATATGGCGCCCATCGTGGAGATCCAAGTGCAGCGCGTACAAAAGCTGCTGAAGGATCGCAAGATCACGCTGGATCTGACTCAAGGCGCCAAGCGCTGGCTGGGCCGGGTGGGCTATGATCCCGTGTATGGCGCTCGGCCTTTGAAGCGGGCGGTGCAGCGGTATCTTCAGGACCCGCTGGCGGAGAAGCTGCTGGGTGGCGAGGTGCCCGATGGCTCGGTCGTCCGCATCGATGATGGGGATGGGGCTTTGGTGATGGACGTCGAGTAAGGAAGATGAGTGCGAGGGGGTTACCCCCTCGCGCTCCCATAACGTCTTCCGACGATAGGGTAGGGGCGCCGAAAGGGTGCGCCCCGGCTCTCCACCTGCGTAAGCTAAAGCGCCGCAGGCAATCAATCCCATGGTCTTGACACTGCCTATGGAATGGCTGCCTGCGGCGCGGCGATGTTGCTCTGTGGCCGAACCTGAAGCGCTGAGGCCGACACGTAAAGGGAGCGCGAGGGCGATGGCCCTCGCATTTCCTCTTCCTTCTTGCCCGATCCCTCTTTAATCGTCCGCTTAAACAACAACAGAGGACGATGCCTGACCATGGAACTGAACTCATCGATTGCGGCGGTGGTCACGGGCGGGGCCTCGGGCCTTGGGCTGGCGACGGCGGCGGCTCTGGCGCAGCAGGGCGTGCAGGTCACCATTTTCGACCGGGACCAGGAAGCCGGGCACAAGGCCGCGCAGGAAATCGGCGCACTGTTCGCCCATGTCGATGTCACCAGCGATGAGAGCGTTCAGGCCGGCTTCGCTCAGGCGAGGGCCGCCCATGGGCAGGAGCGTGTGCTGGTCAATTGCGCGGGCATTGTCACGGCGCGCAAGACGGTGGGGAAGGATAAGGAGACGGGTTCGATCCTGCCCTATCCCGCCGCCGAATTTGAACGCGTGCTGGCGGTCAATCTGGCGGGCACGTTCCGTTGCATCGCGGCCAGCGCGGCGGGGATGGTGGCGCTCAACCCCATCGATGCGCATGGGCAGCGCGGGGTGATCGTCAACACGGCCAGCATCGCGGCGCAGGATGGGCAGATGGGGCAGGTCGCCTATGCCGCGAGCAAGGCGGGCGTGGCGGGGATGACCCTGCCGATCGCGCGCGATCTGATGGGCGACGGCATCCGCGTCAACACCATCCTGCCGGGCATCTTCGAGACGCCGATGATGGCCAGCCTGCCCGAGAAGGCGCAGCAGGCGCTGGCCGCCAATGTGCCTTTCCCCAAGCGCCTTGGCCGGGCGGCGGAGTATGCGCAGACCGCGCTGTTCCTGATCGGCCACGACTATATGAACGGCGAGTGCATCCGCATGGATGGCGCGATCCGCATGGGGCCGCGTTGATGGCGGCAGCGCCTGCCCCGTCTTCGGCCACGCCCCCGCCCGCCGCGCGTGAGCAATTGCTGGAAACCGCCAGCCAGATCATGCGCGACGAGGATACGGTGGATGTCTCGCTGTCGGAGCTGGCGGCGCGCTCGGGGCTGAATTCGGCGCTGGTGAAGTATTATTTCGGCAACAAGGCGGGGCTGATGAAGGCCCTGCTGGAACGCGATTTCGCGGGCATTCTCAAGGCCGTGGACGCGCTGCTCGCCAAGGAGGCCGATCCCGAGACCAAGCTGCGCCTGCATATGACGGCGGTGGTCAACACCTTCTTCCGCACGCCCTATATCCACCGCCTGCTGATGCGCCTGATCCGTCAGGAACCGCCCGAGGTGGCGCAGCATCTGGCGGATACCTGCCTGCAACCCATGCTGGACGCCTATGAGCGGCTGATCGGCGAGGGGGTGGAGGCCGGGGTCTTCCGCCCCGTCGATCCGCAGTTCTTCTACTTCACGGTGATCGGCGCGGCGGACCGGTTTTTCTCGGCGCGGCTGGTGCTGCGCTATTGCTCTGGCCGCGATGTGCTGGACGAAAGTCTGCGTGACGGATACCGCGCCCATCTCAACGACTTCGTCGTGGCGGGCATTCTGGTGCCCCATGACGGACAGTGCGACAGATTGTCATAATCCGCCGCCAAGGGTGGATTTTTGACGCACGGAACAGCGGAAGGAACAGCATCGCATGAGCAGCACGCAGTGGCATATCGGCGTGATGGGCGGATCGGGTCTGGCCGAGGGTCTGGGGCTGGAGGATGCTCAGGAAATCCGCGTGCAGAGCCCCTTCGGTGCCCCCTCCGGCCCGGTGGTGCAGGGCCGCATCGGCGATGTGCGTTTCACCTTCCTCGCCCGCCACGGTGCAGGCCATGCCATCCCGCCCTCGGACATCAACTTCCGCGCCAACATCGATGTGATGAAGCGCTGCGGGGTCACCGATCTGATCTCGCTCTCGGCCATCGGCTCGCTGCGGGAGGAGATGGCGCCGGGTCATGTCGTCGCGGTGGACCAGCTGATCGACCGCACCCATGGCCGCGCCAGCAGCTTTTTCGGCACCGGCCTTGTGGCGCATGTCAGCCTTGCCGATCCGGTCTGCCCGCGCCTCTCCGGCCTGCTGGGCGCCGCGGCGCGCGAAGCCGGCTCCACGGTGCATGATGCGGGCTGCTATGTCGCCATCGAGGGGCCGCAGTTCTCCACCCGCGCCGAAAGCCGCATGTACCGCGCCTGGGGCGCCGATGTGATCGGCATGACCGCCATGCCCGAAGCGCGCCTCGCCCGCGAGGCGGAGCTGCCCTACGCCATCCTCGGCATGGTCACCGACTATGACGCCTGGCGCGACAGCGAGGCCGGCGTGGAGGCCGCCGAGGTCTTCGCGGTGATGAAGGCCAACGCCGAGCGCGCCCGCGCGACGGTGGGCCATCTGGCGGACATCCTGCCTGCGGTCCGCGAGGTCAGCCCGATCGAGACGGCGCTGGAGTTCGCCTTCGCCACGGCGCCTTCCGCACGCGATGCTGCGTTGGTCGCAAAGCTGGATGCCGTGGCGGGGCGGGTTTTGAAGAAGGGTTGAAGGGAGAAGGTGCGAGGGCCATCGCCCTCGCGCTCCCTTGACTGTCTGCCTTGCGCTTCGGGTTCGGCCATGGAGCAACGTCGCTGCGCCGCAGGCAGGTTTGCGCGCGCGGCGCTATCGCACCAGGATTGACCGGCTGCGCTGCTGCCCCTCGCATCTCTCTTTTCTTCAAACCCTTACCGGCAAAAATGCGAATCCACCGCCTCCACATGGAAGTGGTTGCGGTGAGCGGTGTTGTAATCCGGCCCCAGCACCATCCCGAATCGCCGACAGGCGCTGGTGTGAATCACGCGCAGGAACTCCCGCTCCTGGGGCGTCCCGGCGTTCCACTGGCCGAGAACCGAAACCCGCCGCCCATCGGCCAGCACGAAGGCGGAGACGTCGATGGCGCTGGCGGTGGCGTGGCCGGAGCGGTGATCGCTGCCCGCCACGTTGCGGCAATTGTAGCTGCCCATGGTCTCGATTCGCACCAATTGGCTGCCGAGAATCTGGCGTGCGGCGCGGTCCACGCCATAGCGGGCCCATCCGGCGAAGGCGTCGGCCAGACGGCAGGTGACGGGGCCGAGATTGCTGATGCCCAGCGCGGAATAGTCGCCGCGCACCGAGAGCAATTTCACCGTCTGGATGGTGGAGCAGCCCGCGCCGAAATACTGGTCGGGCAGGGGGGTGAAGGTGGCTTCCTTGGCGCCGAGATCGGCCAGACACCGGTTGTAATCGGGCGCGGGGGACCAGTTGTTCGTCGTGCGCCGGGGCGTCTGCGGTGCCTGGGGCGCGGAAGAGCAGGCGGCCAGCGCCAGTGCGGATAAAGCGCTGACAGCGAATCGGAATGAGAGGCATGTGCCGCTTGGGCGGCGCCGGGGGGAGGCTGGCCACGGGTGCATATGGTTAATCTGCGGCAGGAATGATTAACATTCTGTTGCAAAGGGGCGCGCAACAAGCTTGCCAGAGGGCTTGCGAAACTTTTCATTTGCAAATGTTCAAGGCGGGTTGACTTGCCACGGCGCATATCTACAAGCGGCGCCGGGCCACGCGGTCCCAACGCCGCGCGTGCTCTCTGTGAGGAGAGTCTACATGACTGTTACTATTCCGGCTACCAAACCCGCTCGTCCTTTTTTCTCGTCGGGTCCCTGCGCCAAACCCCCCGTTTATGATCTGACCAAGCTGGCGACCGAGTCGCTGGGCCGCTCGCATCGCGCGAAGATCGGCAAGACCCGCCTCGCTTACTGCATCGACCTGATGCGCGAGCTGCTGGGTCTGCCTGACACCCATCGCATCGGCATCGTGCCTGGTTCGGATACCGGCGCCTTCGAAATGGCCATGTGGACCATGCTGGGCGCCCGCGAAGTCACCGCTCTGGCCTGGGAAAGCTTCGGTGAGGGCTGGGTGACGGATGCCGTCAAGCAGCTCAAGCTGGACGCCACGGTGATGCGCGCCGATTACGGCCAGCTCCCCGATCTGGACAAGGTCGACTGGTCGAACGATGTGCTCTTCACCTGGAACGGCACCACCAGCGGTGTGCGCGTGCCCGACGCCGAGTGGATCCCCGCCGACCGCGAGGGCCTGAGCTTCGCCGACGCCACCAGCGCCGTTTTCGCTTACGACATCGACTGGACCAAGATCGACGTCGCCACCTTCTCCTGGCAGAAGGTGCTGGGCGGTGAGGGCGGCCATGGCGTGCTGATCCTGGGGCCCCGCGCTGTCGAGCGTCTGGAAAACTTCACCCCCGACCGTCCGCTGCCCAAGGTGTTCCGCCTGGTGTCCAAGGGCAAGCTGGCCGAGGGCATCTTCAAGGGCGAGACCATCAACACGCCCTCGATGCTGGCCGTGGAAGACGCGATCTTCGCGCTGGAATGGGCCAAGTCGGAAGGCGGTCTGAAGGGTCTTCAGGCGCGCTGCACCGCCAACGCCAACGCGCTGGACAAGATCGTTGCCGAGCGTGACTGGCTGGGCCATCTGGCTGTCGACAAGGGCACCCGCTCGAAGACCTCGGTCTGCCTGACCGTCGAGGGCGCCGACGCCGACTTCATCAAGAAGTTCGCCGCCATCCTCGAAAAGGAAGACGCCGCTTACGACATCGCGGGCTATCGCGATGCCCCGGCGGGCCTGCGCATCTGGTGTGGCGCCACCGTCAACGTCGAGGACATCGAGGCGCTGGGCCCTTGGCTCGACTATGCCTATGCCTCGGTCAAGGCGACCGTCGCAGCCTGACGCTATCATGGCGGCGCGCCAATCCGCGCCGCCATCTCCCCTGAACACAGCGATATTCCGCATGAGGAAGGACTTCCCATGACCAAGCCCCGCGTTCTTATTTCCGACAAGATGGACCCCAACGCCGCCCGCATTTTCGAAGAGCTGGGCTGCGACGTCGATGTCATCACCGGCGAAACCCCCGAGCAGCTGATCGCCCGCATCGGCGATTATGATGGCCTGGCCATCCGCAGCTCGACCAAGGTGACCAAGGAAATCCTCGACGCCGCCACCAATCTCAAGGTGATCGGCCGCGCCGGTATCGGCGTCGATAACGTGGACATCCCCTACGCCAGCGCCAAGGGCGTTGTCGTGATGAACACGCCTTTCGGCAACTCGATCACCACCGCCGAGCATGCCATAGCGATGATCTTCGCCCTGGCCCGCCAGATCCCCGAAGCCAATGAGCAGACCCAGCAGGGCCTGTGGCCGAAGAATGGCTTCATGGGCGTGGAAGTCACCGGCAAGACGCTGGGCCTGATCGGCGCCGGCAACATCGGCAGCATCGTCGCCAGCCGCGCGCTGGGCCTGAAGATGAAGGTCGTGGCCTTCGATCCCTTCCTGACGCCCGAGCGCGCCGTGGAAATCGGCGTCGAAAAGGCCGATCTCGACACGCTGCTGGCCCGCGCCGATTTCATCACGCTGCACACGCCGCTGACCGCCGACACCAAGAACATCCTCTCGGCCGAAAATCTGGCCAAGACCAAGAAGGGTGTCCGCATCGTCAACTGCGCCCGTGGTGGCCTGATCGACGAAGCCGCGCTGAAGGCAGGCCTCGATTCGGGCCATATCGCCGGCGCCGCCCTCGACGTGTTCCAGACCGAGCCCGCCAAGGACTCGCCGCTGTTCGGCACCAAGAACTTCATCTGCACCCCGCATCTGGGCGCTTCGACCACGGAAGCCCAGGTCAATGTGGCCCTGCAGGTGGCCGAGCAGCTGGGTGAATACCTCACCACCGGCGGCGTCACCAACGCGCTCAACATGCCCTCGCTGTCGGCTGAGGAAGCCCCGCGCCTGAAGCCCTACATGGCTCTGGCCGAGCGCCTTGGCTCGCTGGTCGGCCAGCTGACCACCAGCGCCGTCGCCCGCATCTCGATCCACACCGAGGGCGCCGCCGCCGAACTGAACGCCAAGCCCATCGTGGCCGCCGTTCTGGCCGGTTTCCTGCGCGTGCAGTCTGCAACGGTGAACATGGTCAACGCTCCGTTCCTCGCCAAGGAGCGCGGCCTTGAAGTGCGCGAAGTGAAGACCGAAAAGACCGGCGACTACCACACGCTGATCCGCGTCTCGGTGAAGACGGAAGCGGGCGAGCGCTCGGTGGCCGGCACGCTGTTCAGCAACGCCGAGCCGCGTCTGGTCGAACTCTTCGGCATCAAGGTCGAGGCCGAGCTGACCGGCGACATGATGTACATCGTCAACGAGGACGCCCCCGGCTTCATCGGCCGCATCGGCACCCTGCTGGGCGAGAACGACATCAACATCGGCACCTTCAACCTGGGCCGCCGCGATGCCGGTGGCGAGGCCGTGCTGCTGCTGTCCGTGGATAGCCCGGTGGGCGAAGAGGTTCTGGCCAAGGCCGAGAACCTGCCCGGCGTAAAGCGCGTGAAGGGGCTGGCGTTCTGATTTCAGACGCTGGTTTGTAAACAAGATGAGGCGGGGTCGGAAGGCTCCGCCTTTTCTTTTGAAGGGTTTAGAAGAGGAAATGCGAGGGCCATCGCCCTCGCGCTCCCTTGAATGTCTGCGTGGCGCATCGGGTTCGGCCTTGGAGCAACGTCGCTGCGCCGCAGGCAGGAATGCATGCCTGCGGCGCCTTAGGTGGCGCTGGTGGAGAGTTTGGGCGCAACCTTTCGGCGCCACTGCCTTGGCGTCGGGAGACGTAAAGGGAGCGCGAGGGCGATGGCCCTCGCACCTTCTTTTCTTTCTTCCCTTCCCCCAACCTTAAACCAACGCTAAAGCCCGCCCCATCATGAACGACACGACCCGCGATCTGCTCCCCGAAGGCCTTGAAGACCGCCTGCCTCAGGCGACTGCGGCCGCCACGCGCATCACCCGCGCCATCATGGATGTGATGGACGCGCATGGATACGATCGCGTCCAGCCCCCCAGCATCGAGTTTGAGCAGTCGCTGGCCAGCCGCATGGCGGGCATTCAGTCGCGCCGCATGTTCCGCTTTGTCGATCCGGCAAGCCTGCGCATGATGGCGCTGCGCAGCGACGTGACGCCGCAGGTGGGCCGTATCGCCGCCACGCGCATGGCCGCGCAGGCCCGCCCGCTGCGCTTGTGCTACAATGGCCAGGTGTTGACCATCAAGGGCGACGGTCTCGATCCGGTACGTGAACGCCTGCAGCTCGGCGCCGAGCTGATCGGCAGTGACAGCGTCGCCGCCGCCGCCGAGGTGGTGGCCGTGGCGGTCGAGGCGCTGGCGGCGGCTGGTGCTCAGGGCATTTCGGTCGATTTCACCATGCCCGATCTGATCGAGGATCTGGCTTCCGGCCCGCTGCCCCTCTCGCCCGAGGCGCGCGATGCCGTGCGCGTGGCGCTGGATTCCAAGGATGCGGGCGCTCTGACGGCTGCTGGCGGTCAGGCCTATCTGCCGCTGCTCTATGCTACGGGCCCGCTGGACAGCGCCATCGAGCGCCTCTCCGCGCTGGATGTCGGCGGCGTGCTGGATGACCGCATCGCCGCGTTGCGCCTCATCGCCGCCCGCGTGGGCGACGCCGCCCGCCTGACGCTCGACCCCACCGAGCGCCATGGCTTCGAATATCAGAGCTGGTTCGGCTTCACGATCTTCGCCGACGGTCTGCGCGGCTATGTCGGTCGCGGCGGCACCTATCGCATCCTCGGCCCCGCCGGTGACGCGCCGGAACCCGCGACAGGCTTCTCGCTCTATCCCGATCCGCTGATTGCGGCTCTGGCCGCGCAGGAAGCGCCGCGCCCGCTGCTGTTCCTGCCGTTGGGACATGAGGCTGCGGTGGCGGCTGCGTTGCGGGCGGAATGGCGCACGGTGGCGGCCTTGAGCGATAGCGACGATGCGGCTGCTTTGGGTTGCACTCACCAGTTGGTGGATGGGGTGATTCAGGGCGTCTGAAAAGGAAGATGCGAGGGGGTTACCCCCTCGCGCTCCCATGACGTCTTCCGGCGATAGGGTGATGGTGCCGAACTGAAGCGCCCAAACTCTCCACCTGCGGTGACCTAAGGCGCCGCAGGCCTATTTCCTGCCTGCGGAGCGGCAAACTGAGCGCCTTGGCCGAACCCCAAGCGCAACGCAGACAGTAAAGGGAGCGCGAGGGCGATGGCCCTCGCTTTTCTCTCTTCCTACTTCCCGAAAACCTTCTTCAACCACTCATCCACAACCGGCGTGACCTCATAGGATGGATCGCCCAGCCGCTGATTGATGGCCAGATGGCCCATCAGCCCGGTGCCCGGGAAGCCTTTGATCTCCACATCCGTCCCACCAGCCCGCAGCGCGTCCGCTAATTCCTGCGCCTGAGCCACCCCATCAGGCCGCTGCACATGCAGCAGCAGGAAGCGCGAGGCATTGGGCGCTTCGGCATGGAGGGTGGCTGACAGGGCCCTCTGCCGCGCCGGGTCGGTCCCGAAGGCCTGATCATAACGCGCGCCCATATAGGCGCCGGAGGTCTCCATCTGCTTGGGGATATCATAGGCGGCCCCGTCGATGGGGATGACGCCCGCGATGTCCGCGAAGGATAAACCCTCGGCTTTCAGATAGCTTTCATCTGTACCCACCAGCGCCACCAGTTGCGCCCCCGCGCTATGGCCCATCAGCACGATGCGGTGGCGGTCCACACCGAGGCGGTCGGCATTGCGCAGGATGGCGTGCAGGGCGTGGGCGATATCGGCGGCCTGATCCTCCACGCGGGCCTTGGGGACGAGGCGGTAGTCCATCGAGGCAAAGGCATAGCCTTCCCCAGTGTAATGCGGCGCTTTCCATGGCCCGGTGGCCGTATCCTTGCTGCCGCGACTCCATGCGCCGCCATGGACGAAAAGCACCAGTGGCGTAGGGCCGTTGGGATGCAGCGGCGCGTAGAAATCGTAGGATTGCCCATTGCCATAAGCCAAAGTCTGATGCGGCGGGGCGGACGGCGCCATCGCCTGGCGGTTGCGCATCATGCCGCGCGCCCACATGCCGGGGCCGAGCATCTGCGCCCGCGCGGCCAGCGGCAGAATCAGCGCCATGGAGAGGGCTGCGGCCATCGGTATAGCGATTTTGCGCATCCGTATTGGCATGATTTCGGCGTCTCCCGGCAACCCATTTCTGTGCCTAACCTAGGCGCAAGGGCGCTCATGCACCAGTACCGGTCTGCTTGGGGTTGACGGTTCTGGCCGGGCCCTCTAACGGCCACCGCGCATATCCGGGCCGCCGCTTTGACGCGCCCGTCTGATCCACCCGCTGCGCCGAGTCCTGTCGAAGGGCGCTTCCGGGTCCACCTGGCAGGGTGAGGGATTCTATCCATGGCAAATGTGACCGTGATCGGCGCCCAGTGGGGCGATGAGGGCAAGGGCAAGATCGTCGACTGGCTGGCTGCGCGCGCGGACGCCGTCGTGCGTTTTCAGGGCGGCCACAACGCCGGCCACACGCTGGTGGTGGGCGAGAAGGTCTACAAGCTGTCGCTGCTGCCCAGCGGCATCGTGACCGGCACGCTCTCGATCATCGGCAATGGCGTGGTGCTGGACCCGTGGCACCTGAAGGCCGAGATCGAGAAGCTGGAAGGCCAGGGCGTTGTCATCAACACCGAAAACTTCGCCATCGCCGAGAATTGCCCGCTGATCCTCTCGGTCCACCGCGAGCTGGACGTGATGCGCGAGGCCGCTGCCGGTTCGGGCAAGATCGGCACCACCGGTCGCGGCATCGGCCCGGCCTATGAGGACAAGGTCGGCCGCCGCGCGATCCGCGTGTGCGATCTGGCGCATCTCGATGCGCTGGAGGCCCAGCTGGACCGCCTGTGCGCGCATCATGACGCGCTGCGCGCCGGTTTCGGCCAGCCGCCGGTCGATCGCGAGGCGTTGCTGAATGAGCTGCGCGAGATCGCGCCTTCGGTGCTGCAATATGCCCAGCCGGTGTGGAAGCGTCTGAATTCGGTGAAGAAAGCCGGCGCGCGCATCTTGTTCGAGGGTGCGCAGGGCGTGCTGCTCGATGTCGATCACGGCACCTATCCTTTTGTCACCTCGTCGAACACGGTTTCGGGCACGGCGGCTTCGGGCTCGGGCCTTGGCCCCAGCGCCACCGGCTTTGTGCTGGGCATCGTGAAGGCCTACACCACCCGCGTGGGCTCCGGCCCGTTCCCCACCGAGCTGGAGGACGAAACCGGCCAGCGTCTGGGCGAGCGTGGCCATGAATTCGGCACCGTCACGGGCCGCAAGCGCCGCTGCGGCTGGTTCGATGCCGTGCTGGTGCGCCAGTCTTGCGCCATTTCGGGCGTGACCGGCATTGCCCTGACCAAGGTGGACGTGCTCGACGGTCTGGAGAAGGTGAAGATCTGCACCGGCTACCGCCTGAACGGCAAGGTTTTGGATTATTTCCCGGCGCACGCCGCCGATCAGGCCAATGTCGAGCCGATCTATGAGGAAATGGATGGCTGGCAGGGCACGACTGCTGGCGCGCGTTCGTGGGCCGATCTGCCCGCTCAGGCGATCAAGTACATCCAGCGCGTGCAGGAGCTGATCGAGACGCCCGTCGCGCTGGTCTCCACCAGCCCCGAGCGTGAGGACACGATTCTGGTCCGCGATCCCTTCGCCGACTGATTCGGTTTTTCCGGATGCAATAGCGCCGCTGTCAGCCCTGTGCTGGCGGCGGCGTTGCTGTATCGGCCTTGGAAAGTTTCGTGTTTTCAGCATCTTTATGGGTGTTCCGTTTAATATCCATAATCGATCCTTATTTGTTCCTTAAGTGACTTGACGGAATCTGCATTTGTTCTAGTTTTATTCACGGAATGCCGCTGAGACCTGCTCTGGCTCAGCCATCGAGGGAGTAAAACACCCATGTCGAGCCAAGCTCCGAGCCGTCCCCCCAGCCAGACCATGCAGGCCCGATTTGGGGGCTTCACCGATGATGTTTCGGATTTTTCCTACGGCGCGCCTGCCAATGATGCGGCGGGCCTGCGGTTGAGCGTCTCGGTCTTTGCCGATCGCGGCCATCTGCGCGATGAAATGGGTGAGGATGCCGCCAGCGCAGGCTTCCGGCTGGCCGATACGGGGCGGTTGAATGTGGTGCTGGATGGCGCGGCCAAGCCGCTGGGCGATGTGGTGCTGATCGATTGTCCGCAGGTGGATGGCGCGACGATGGCGGCGCTGGCGCGGCTGGATATGCGGGCGGCGCATGTGGGCGCGCAGCTGATCGTTTCGACCAGTGTAGAGGCGCTGGACGATGTCTTCGCCGCTTTGGACCAGAGCGATCCGCAGATTCTGGTGGCCCCCAGTCGGGCCGAGCGGATCATCGCGCTGGGCCATGTGTTGGCCCGTCTGCCACAACGGCGGGTGCGCGAGCTGTCCGAGGAAGACCGGCTGGTGCTGTTGCGCCTCACCCAGCAGGTGACCCAGATCGCGGAACGGATCGACCGGTTGGGTGGCGAAATGCCTTCCGCCGTTCCGGCAGCGCCCGCGGTGGTCTCGGCGTTCCGGTTCGATACGCCCTCGCCTGATGAGGGCGATGAGCGCGTCGGGCGTGCTGCCCGCCCGGCGCTGCCTGATCCGCGTCTGGTGCGTCGGATCATCCGCCAGCGCCAGTTGCGGGCACGCCATTTCGAGGGAGACCTGTTCGCCGATCCGGCGTGGGACATGCTGCTGGATCTGACGGCGGCACGGGCGGAACATGCGCGTGTTTCGGTCACCAGCCTGTGCATCGCCTCGGGCGTGCCGCCGACGACAGCGCTGCGCTGGATCGGTCAGATGACCGATGCGGGTCTGTTCAAGCGCGTGGAGGATGAAACCGACCGCCGCCGCGCCTTCATCACCCTGACCGACAAGGCGGTGGATGCGATGGCGCGCTATTTCGCGGAGATTGATCTTGTTGCGGCGCGGATGAGCTAATGCAGGGATTGTTGCTCTAATAAGGAGGTAAAGCGTAACAATCGGGCGTCCCTGTAGTCTCGCCGGAAGACGCTTTGGGAGCGCGAGTGGATAACCCCCTCGTATCTTCGATGTCCACTATATGCTTTTTCTACACTCCATCCGTCTTTCTTTCAGCACGCGTTCACCGATTCAACGCGATGAGACGGCAAGGAAAGCTCTTCCGGGATGACCTCGCATGTGGGAGGTAGGCTGGGCTTAAGACTGCTCGGTCCGTCATCACGGTCGGGCGCATGATCTGGAGAATGCGATGCGGTGGATGGCGGTTGTCGGGGCTGGTGTTTCGCTTTTTGCGCTGCAGGGCGCGGAGGCGATGGCCAAGGATGCGCCGACGCAGGGCTCGGTGGTGCAGCCGGGCAATGCGCAAGGTGATCTGTCACTGACCATCTACAACAACGATCTGGCGCTGATTCAGGATGTGCGCTCGCTCAACCTGCCGCATGGGCATGTGGCGCTGGATCTGCCCGATGTCTCGGCGCGGATCAGGCCGGAGACGGTGACGATCGCGGCGGCGAACACCAGCGTGATCGAGCAGAATTTCGACTACGATCTGCTCTCGCCGCAGCGGCTGCTGGACAAGTCGGTGGGGCAGGATGTCAGCCTGGTACGGACCAATCCGGCCACGGGCGTGGAAACCACCGAGCAGGCCAAGGTGCTGGCCAACAATGGCGGCACGCTGGTGCAGATCGGCAATCGGATCGAGGTGCTGGGGCAGACGGGCGGCCGGCTGGTCTTCCCGGGTCTGCCAGAGGGGCTGAAGGCGCATCCCACGCTCTCGGTTACGCTGGATTCGGGGGCTTCGGGCACCAGGCCGGTGACGCTGAGCTATCTGTCGCAGGGCTTTGGCTGGAAGGCGGATTATGTTGCGCTGTTCGATGAGGCTTCGGGCAAGCTGGATGTGCAGGGCTGGGTGACGCTGAACAACAGCACCGGCACGGCTTTCCCGCATGCCAGGGTGTTGCTGGTGGCGGGCCGTGTGGGTGGCGGGGATGAGCCTTCGCCGCCGCGCATCTTCCGTGCGCGCACGGGCGGGCTGGTCAAGGCGGGCACACAGAGTTCCGAACGTGAGCAATTGGGCGATTACTACGTCTATCCGATTGACGGGCGGACGTCGGTGGCCGGCATCCAGCAGAAACAGATCGGCTTTCTGGATGTGAAGGGGGCTCAGGCAGAGCGGGCCTATGTCTTCACCAATGGCTGGCAGGGCAGTCAGGATGAAGCGCAGAGCGCGACCACGCAACTGCGCTTCACCAGTTCGCGCGAGGGTGGTCTGGGCGATGCGCTGCCCGCCGGGACGGTGCGGGTCTATATGCGCGATGCGCGCGGGCAGCCGCAATTTATCGGTGAGGACAACATCGGTCATACGCCGATGGGCAGCAGCGTGGCGCTGGGCCTTGGCTCGGCCTTCGATGTGAAGGTGCAGCCGGTGGTCGAGGGTCGCGATCATATCACCGGTGCCGAATGGGACCGCGTCGCCAGCTATCGCATCACGGAGGGCGGGGCGCCGCGCGTGGTCACGGTCGACCGGACGGCTACCTATTGGCGCACCCGTATGAGCTATCGTCTCACCAACGCCAAATCCGTGCCGGTGACGGTGGAACTGGCGCAGGATGGGCTGGACAATGGCTGGCACGATACGCGCGTTTCGGCGGAAAGCGTGAAGGGTGAGCAGGTCAATGCCGACCGACGCCTGTGGCGGGTGACGGTGCCCGCGCATGGCGAGGTGAAGCTGACGGCGCAATTCGATACGCGTTACTGACCGGAAGGCTGCGGTCGATGGCACGTATTTCCTTGATAACGCCTGCCGTGGCGGTGCGGGCTATGGCGCGGCGAAAGGCCGTGGATGGCCTGTGGCTGATGCCGTTCGTTCTGGCGTTGGCCTGTGGCGTGGCGCAGGCTGGCGCGCAAGCCGGGCCTGCCCCAGGGGAAACGGATGAGTCCGGAACCACGGTGATATCCAAAGCGCCTGCTGCGCTTTCCGTGGCGATCTATCGCAATCCTCATGGTGGTGGCGATGGCGCTTTGCGGCCCGGCTCATGGCTGGGTGGCTATGCGCTGGTCAGCGAGGAGCGCGAGGTCGATCTGCCCGCGGGTGCAGCTGTGCTGCGTTTCGAAGGTGTGGCGGCGGGCATGCTGGCGGAAAGCGCGATCATCACCGGTCTGCCGGATGGCGTGCGCGAAAAGAACCTCGACGCCGATCTGCTCTCGCCGCGCAACCTCTATGCCCGCGCTTTTGGCAGGCCGGTGACGCTGCGCCGGCAGCGCCCGGGCGGGCAGGTGACGGAGGAGGAGGCGATCATCCGCTCCGGGCCCGATGGCGCGGCGATCCTGCAGACGCGGCAGGGGTTCGAAGTGGCCAATTGCGGCGGCCTGAAGGATGGCATCGTCTATAATGGCCTGCCTGCGGGGATGAATGCGCGGCCCACGCTTTCGGTGGCCACGCAGTCCGATCGTGCGCAGCATGTGCGGATCAAGCTGTCCTATCTGGCCTGGGGCTTTGACTGGCGGGCGCATTACGTGCTGGCCTTGCGCCCCGGCGCGCGTGAGGCGGAGATGACCGCCTGGCTCACTCTGGCCAGCGGGGATGATACCAGCTTCCCGCAGGCGCAGGCGGGCGTGGTGGCCGGGCGACCGCATATGGCGGAATACCCGTCCGGCAGCCATTACGCGCAGCAGCTGGTGCTGGAATGCCGCCTGTCCGCGCCTCTGGCGGTGCCGCCGCCACCACCTCCACCCCCGCCACCGGCACCGATGGCGATGATGGCGCCTGCGGCCGTTGTGGTGATGGACGCCAAGCGGATGATGAACGAGGCCTATGTCGCCCAGGCCGAGGCGCTGGGGGATCTGAAATTCTACCGTATTCCGATGCCCACCTCGATCGCCGCGCATGGGCAGAAGCAGGTGGCGCTGATGACCGAGCGCCCCATCAAGCTGGCGCTGATCCACACGGCAACCATCGAACCGGGGCAGCAAGGCGCTGCCCGCCGCATGGTGCGCCTGCGCAACCGTCGCGAGGATGGCCTGGGGCTGGCGTTGCCCGGCGGTGAGGTCAGCGTGGTCGAGGGGGTGCATGGCGCCGACATTCCGTCCGGTGAAGGCCGCATGGCGGATAAGGCGGAAGGCGAAACCGTGGACATTCAGCTGGATGAATCGCCTCAGGTGCAACTGGACGCAGTCGTCACGCGGGACAGTGTGCAGCAGGGCCACAGGCGGCAGGTGGTGCGGCTCAGCGTCACCAACGCCAATCGCTGGCCGATCCGCTTCGAGGGCAAGCTGGCGCTGGAGGCGGGCCAGAGCGTGGCATCAAGTTCGGCCCGGCTGGGGCGCAAGGATGGCCTGCCGCTGTGGGAGGCGCCGATCCCGGCGCAGGGGCGTGTGGTTCTGACCTATGTTCTGGCCGATCAAAGGCCTGCCAGCCGGCGGTAAGTGCCGGAGCGTGGCCAGCCCATGTGGTCAGCGGCTCAGACATGCGGCATCGGAAGATTGAAGCGTTTTCGCTCAATCGTCAAAACGCTGTGAAGGGGGCGGGCGTGAACCCGCCCCCGTCCTGCGCGATCAGCCCAGCGTGGCGCTGTCGATCACGAAGCGATAGCGCACATCGCCTTTCAGCATGCGGTCATAGGCTTCGTCGATCTGGCTGGCGGCGATCATCTCGATGTCCGAGGTGATGCCGTGCTCGGCGCAGAAATCGAGCATTTCCTGAGTCTCGGCAATGCCGCCGATCAGCGAACCGGCAATCGAGCGGCGGCTGAAGATCAGGTTGAACACAGCGGGACTGGGGTGGGGATGCTCGGGCGCGCCCACCAGGGTCAGCGTGCCGTCACGCTTCAGAAGCGCCACGAAGGGGTCCAGATTGTGCGAGGCGGCCACGGTGTTGAGGATGAAATCGAAGCTGCCCGCGTGAGCGGCCATCTCGTCCTCATTCTTCGAGACGATCACCTCATGCGCGCCCAGCGCCAGCGCGGCCTCGCGCTTGCTCTCGCTGGTGGTGAAGGCCACGGTGTGAGCGCCCAACGCGCGCGCCAGCTTCACGCCCATATGGCCAAGGCCACCGATGCCCACGATGCCCACCTTCTTGCCGGGCCCCGCGTTCCAGTGGCGCAACGGCGACCAGGTGGTGATCCCGGCGCAGAGCAGCGGCGCGGCGGCGGCCAGCTGCTCGGGCTTGTGGTTCACGCGCAGCACGAAGTTCTCGCTCACCACGATGGATTCGGAATAGCCACCCATCGTGTAGCCCGGCGCATCGGGGGTGGGGGCGTTGTAGGTGCCGGTGAAGCTGCCCTCGCCGGTGCAATACTGCTCCAGCCCTTCCTCGCAACTGGGGCAGTGCTGGCAGCTGTCGACCATGCAACCCACGCCTACGGTGTCGCCCACCTTGAACTTGGTGACATGCGCGCCCACGGCGGTGACATGGCCGACGATCTCATGGCCGGGCACGCAGGGGTACAGCGCGCCGCCCCATTCGTCGCGCGCCATATGCAGGTCGGAATGGCAAACGCCGCAATAGGCGATCTTGATGGCGACATCATGCGCGCCGGGTTCGCGGCGGGTGATGGCGAGGGGTTCGAAGGGTTTGTCGGCGGCGGGCGCGCCGATGGCCTTGACGGTCATGGGGGGATCTTCCTGTCAAAGGGGGAGAAGAGGAAGCCTTGTGTAGGCCATCGCCATTATCGCGATAATATGCCATTTGCGGCATGAACTTATGATCGAGATGCATCAATGCAGCAGGCCGACCATCACGAATTGCGCGCCTTTCTGGCCGTGGCGCGGGAACGCAGCTTCACCCGCGCCGCCGCGCAGATGGGGCTGTCGCAATCGGCGCTGAGCCGTTCCATCGCCAATCTGGAGGCGCGGCTGGGAGTGCGCCTGCTCAACCGCACCACTCGCAGCGTGGCGCCGACGGTGGCGGGAGAGCGGCTGGCTGCGGGCCTCGCGCCGCATTTCGAGGGGATCGAGGCGCAACTGGCCGCGCTGGGCGATATTCGCGAAAGGCCCGCCGGGCTGGTGCGCATCACCGCCGATGAAAGCGCGGCGCAATGCGTGCTGTGGCCCGCCTTGTCGCGCTTTCTGCCCGACTATCCCGATGTCGAGGTCGAGGTGGTGGTGGACAATGCGCTGACCGACATCGTGGCGGCCGGGCTGGATGCCGGGGTGCGCTCGGGCGATATCGTCGACCGTGACATGATCGCCGTGCCCATCGGCGAGGATCAGCGCATGGCCGCGGTCGCCTCGCCCGCCTATCTGGCCGGGCGCACGCCGCCGCGCCATCCGCGCGAGCTGACCGAGCATCGCTGCATCAACATCCGGCTGGCCACGCTGGGCGGGCTCTATGCCTGGGAATTCGACCGTGATGGGCGCGAGATGCGGGTGAGGGTGGGCGGGCAGCTGACCTTCAACACCTCCGATCTGGTGGTGCGGGCGGCGCTGGATGGTTTCGGCATCGCCTTTTTGCCCGAATGCCAGTTTCAGGACCATATCGCGACGGGCCGCCTGATCCGCCTGCTGGATGACTGGTGCGAGCCCTATCCCGGCTATCACCTTTACTATCCGAGCCGCAGGCAGGTGTCGCCAGCATTGCGGGTGGTGATCGACGGCTTGCGGCTGGCGCGGCGGTCTGTGAGCATGCGCGCGACGGTTGGGGATTGACGCGGCGCGCGAAAGGCAGCAAGAGCGCGGCTTCCCGGTCCTGAAGCCAAGGTTTTCAGACTTCGGGGGCGATTAGCTCAGTTGGTAGAGCGCTTCCTTTACACGGAAGATGTCGGCGGTTCGAGCCCGTCATCGCCCACCACATTCCCCTTCTCATCACATCTCACTGACCATTGTAAGCGTCAGAAAACAGGCGTATTTTTAGGGCCTCCTGGCTCATGGCGTCTGCCTTTATCTCACTGCTGCTCAGCCCATTCGGGACTGATGGGGGCACCGCTGAAGCCTTAATTTTGAAAAAGGCCCCCAGCTATGCCCCTAACAGATTTTGCCATCAAAAATGCCCGTGCCCGTTCAAAGCCTTACAAGCTTGGTGATTATGGTGGGCTCTTTATTCAGGTGCAGCCTACGGGCAGCAAGCTCTGGCGACTGAAGTATCGCATTGAGGGGAAGGCGAAGGTCATAGCCCTTGGCGCCTATCCTGCCGTCCCGTTGCTCATGGCACGTCAGCGCCGTGATGAAGCACGAGCCCAGCTTGCTCAAGGGCAAGACCCCGCACGCGAAAGGATGCTGGCCAAGTACCGAGAGATAGCAAGCTCTCAGGACACCTTTGCCAAGGTTGCGCAGGAGTTCATCGACAAGCGCCGACTTGAAGGCATGTCGGAAGGGACGGCGAAAAAATGCGAATATTACATATCGCGGTTGGGAAGCGCGGTCGGGCGGCTTCCCATCACAAAGATTGCGACAATCGATGTCCTGGTCGCCCTTCGAAAGATCGAGGCCAAGCGGAATTATGAGACGGCGAGGCGTGTCCTGCAACTGGCTGGCAGGGTGTTTCGCTATGCGGTGGCAACGGCGCGCATCGCGGTAGACCCCACCCGTGACATGCGCGGGGCGCTCATCACACCGCGCCCTAAGCATTATGGGGCGATCGTCGAGCCGAAACGCGCAGGAGATCTGCTGCGCGCAATCGACGGTTATGTGGGCCAGGAGATCACGAGGCTGGCCTTACGCCTGTCCCCGCATGTTTTCGTTCGTCCCGGCGAGTTGCGAAGGGCAGAATGGAGGGAGATCGATTTCGATCAGGCGATCTGGACGATACCTATCGAAAAAATGAAAATGCGCCGCCCGCACTATGTGCCCCTTTCGCGCCAATCGCTCGAAATTCTGCGGGAGCTACATAAAATAACGGGACCGTTCGGTCATGTTTTTCCATCGATCAGGACGTCTCTGCGTCCGATGAGCGAGAACACTATAAATGCAGGCTTGCGGCGGCTTGGTTTCTCCGGTGATGAAATGACCGCCCATGGATTTCGGGCCCTGGCCAGCACCCTGCTGAACGAATCGCGCAAGTGGAGCGCAGATGCCATCGAGCGTGCGCTTGCCCATGGGGATGCCAATCGAGTGCGGGCAGCCTATCATCGAGGGACGCATTGGGATGAGCGCGTGGAGATGGCGCAATGGTGGTCGGACCATCTTGACGTACTGCGCGATGGCGGCACGGTGCTTCCGTTTGGCAAGAAAACCGGCACCTGACTTTGCGCGGGAGGTCAAGGAAGGTAACGCAATTGTCGGGAGTTGATCGATAGGATCGACGTCTATCGATCATACTTCGCGATTTTTTGATCCGTAGAACCGGGTTCTCTCCATCTGTGTTAGGGCTTTGCTGTCGCTCGACCCGCATCCGGCGAATGACGGCTCAGCGGAGAAATGGTCAGTCTGCAGGTGCCTTACAGGCCAACAGGCTGTGCGTCATAAAACAATGATTAGGCTTAAAGCCAGATTCCGGTCCGGACCCTCATAAGGCGCATTGGGAGACGATAAAATGAAGCAGTCAGACAGATCATCATCAGTCTGGACAGAGAAGGCTGACCTGGTCGAGCAACGCACCAATTTCATACGGCTTCTCAAGGACGGCTTGGAATAGATCCGGCCGCTCTCGGCCAATTGCGCCCTGTGCGCCGCTCACGAGAATGATCGGGGTTTTACCCAGTTCTGACAGAGCGCGCACAGCTGTGGCGAGCTCAAGCCCGGTCAGCCGAGGCATCATGAAATCGGTGATCACAAGATCGGGCCTGAAACTTGAAACGTGGTCGAGCGCTTCCTGACCATCCGACGCGGTCTGCACCAGATAGCCAACGTCCTCTAATGCCTCTGCCAGCCACGTCGCTAGAAGCCATTCGTCATCGACGACCAGGATTCGACGCGGATTTTTAGCATCTGCAGCCATTTGCACCGCCTGGATCGGCTGATTGGCACAGAGGAACAGCCATCAAATTCATTCGACTCCCACCTTGCTCGACAGCGATTCGTCAGGCCAAATGAGGGGATTGCCGACGAGAACGGATCTTGGCTGCCAGTTGTAATACTTACCTGTGCTCAAAGATCCTCTCCCTTTAGGGCATGGTTGGCGGGGTAACGGAATTCGTTTCGTCACACAGATGGCTCAGTTGGTCGACCGCGTGGTTCCATAGGGGGGATTTGTCATGCGGCTCGAAGGGCTCTCTGTTCGCCTCCAGCAGATGCAAAACCTCGCGCATGAACACCGATGATCTTTATCGTCTTCTGCGCATCAATCATGTGCAGGCGCAGGGGATTGTCGACACGGTTTCCGATCCCCTGGTGGTGCTGGATAGCAGCCTCAACGTCCAGGCCGCGAGCCGCGCGTTTTTCGATACCTTCGGGGTTGATAGCGATGAGACCATCGGCCAGCCTTTTTATGGACTGGGCAATGGACAATGGGACATCCCTGAACTTCGGCGCTTGTTGGAGGATGTGATCCCGAGAAGCGCGGCTGTCATCAAATATCAGGTCGAACATGACTTCCCGCGCCTGGGTCAACGAACAATACTGCTCACCGCACGAACGCTGCAGGATGACAAGCCACACGGCCGTACGATGCTGCTGACAATCGTGGATGCGACGGATCAACGAAGGAGGGATGATGCCAAAGACCTCCTGTTCGGCGAAATGCGACACCGGATGAAAAACCTGTTCGGCGTGGCGCAGTCCCTTGCGCGTCAGACGACGACCGAAGGTCGATCTGCTGAAGAGTATCGCGATGCTTTCTTGGGGCGGTTTGCCGCGCTGATAGATGCGGAGGATCTTGCGTTTGACGAGCAGGAGGAAAGCATTCTCCAGGAGCTGCTGGGACGCATACTCTCGCCCTATTCCTCCGAACCGTCTCATGTGGTGGTCGAGCCGGGCCCGCCTGTCCTGCTGAAACGCCGAACCATCACCTCCCTCTGCTTGATCCTGCATGAGCTGGCGACGAATGCCGTGAAATATGGCGCCCTATCGTTGTGGACTGGGGAGCTGCGGATCAGTTGGTCACTGGAGGATGGGGGGCGCCGATTAAGGTTCAGGTGGCAGGAGGCAGGCGGCCCGTCGGTGACGGCACCGGCTCAAACCGGTTATGGGACGAAGCTTATAAAGGCTACCGCGACCTATGACCTCGGGGCCGACTTGAACCTGGACTACGCACGCGATGGTTTTCGAGCCGAGATGCTGATCCCGCTCCCGAACGCCTCTCCAGACGCGTGATATCGTGAGGGCGTTCCGACGCGCCTATGTTCAATCCGCAACTGCGCACCCTAGAGAGCGAATATCGGCGCTGAAGCTGCCAGATTGACGCTTTCAAACCCTGTGCGCGCGTGGTTGTTGGGGGCCAATTTTCACAAAAATTAGTTTTGGTGATGGATTTTCAGGGAAGGTGATGCATACTCGCAGTTAGTCTAAGTCGGGGTGATCGGTTTTCACGGGAAATGCGATGAGTGAGTGGCCTTCACGACCGGTGACTGATTTTCGCGGACGGCGTTTACCCGAACCGGCGACGCCGCAGGGCTATGCGGCGCTGATCGCGCATTACGATCTCGCACTGCCTTTGCCGCCGCACCTTGCCGCGATTGCCGAACGTCATCACCCAGTCTCAACGCAGGAATGGACAGTGCTGACACCCCGCCATCGGGCGGAATCGACGCTCGCTGGGCAGCTTGTCTTCGCGATGAAGTGGGAGGGGATCGATCTTGCCGTCCTAGCCCGCCTGTTCGAAGCGGTTGGCGCCGATCCGATCCGCGCGTTCATTCTCGCGACGCCAACCGGAGCTTTCGCCCGGCGGGTCTGGTATCTCTATGAATGGCTGACAGGAATCGAGCTCGATATCCCGGACCCTGGGAAGGTCAAGGTCGTGCCTATTGTTGACGGTGATCTTCAGTTTGCGCTTGCGCAGGGGCGAGTGTCCTCACGGCACAAGATCATCGACAATTTGCCCGGCACGCCTGCCTTCTGCCCCATGGTCCGACGCACGCCCGGCCTCAATGCGGCTCATGCAAAGCAGCTCGACCAACTCGCCCGCCAGGTTTTGGGGCGCGTGCGCGCTGATCTGGTCGCGCGCGCAGCAGCTTTCCTGTTGCTCAACGACTCCAAATCATCCTTTGCCATTGAAGGCGAACGCCCCTCGGGCATCCGTGCCGTCCGCTGGGGGCAGGCGATCGCACAGGCCGGGATGCATCCGCTCAGCCCCGCTGAATTCGAGCGGCTGCAAGCCATCGTCATTGGCGATTCCCGTTTCGTGCAGCTTGGATTGCGCACCCAGGGTGGCTTTGTCGGCGTCCATGATCGTGAGACAGGCGACCCGCTTCCCGACCATATCAGCGCGCGGCATCAGGACGTCGAAGCTCTTATCACCGGGCTGGTTGCCTATGGCGAGCGCACGCGCGAGGGCGGCTATGACCCGGTCGTGGCGGCGGCCGCGATGGCCTTCGGCTTTGTCTACATCCATCCCTTCGAGGACGGGAACGGACGTATCCATCGCTGGCTGATTCATCACGCGCTTGCCGCCGCGCACTATAATCCGCCTGGACTTGTTTTTCCCGTGAGCGCGGCCATTCTGCGCCGCCTTGAGGATTATCGTCTCGTTCTCGAAACGTATTCCCGGCCGCTTTTGCCTCAGATAGAATGGCAGCGGACTGCTGCCGGGAATGTCGAGGTGCTCAACGAGACGATCGATTTTTATCGCTATTTCGACGCTACCGCACATGCCGAGTTTCTCTATGAATGCGTCGAGCAGACGGTCGTTGCGGATCTGCCTCAAGAGGTGCGCTTCCTTGAGGCCTTCGATCAGTTCGGTGACGGCGTCCAGCAAATCGTTGATATGCCAGCCGCGCACATCGAACTGCTACAGAAATTCCTGCAGCAGAATGGCGGTCGCTTTTCGCAGCGGGCGCGCAGCAAGGAATTCGCGGCGCTCACTACCGAGGAGGCTGATCGTATCGAGCAGCTTTACGCCGACGCTTTTGGTGAGGCAGCATGATTGCCGTCGTCCATTAGATGTTTGGTCCCGGGATTTGATGGTGCACTACCTGATCAGGAATCGATACACTATGGGCCAGGTTCTGCATGGGAGTGCCCGCAAGACAGCGGCAATCCATCGAGCCGTCATTGGATATCGCATACCAGTATGATTTCGGCGATGACTGGAACACAGTCTTATCCTGTGGCCCAGCCAGAGCGAAGGGCATGAAGTATCCCCGCTGCATCTCCGGCTTACAGGCCTGTCCTCCCGAAGATGTCGGTGGTTACGGTGGCTATAACTTCGCCCCGCTATCTCTTTGCAGAGCTGGGCCCGCGTCGCCCGGCAGTTGTGATAGGTCGAGCGTCCATCGAGGGCGGCACCACCGATGTGGATCCGATGGTGCGGCCCCTGGATCATCGTATGAAAAGATGATCGGGTCCGAGAACATGCTGGCGCCCGGCGCCGGCAACAAAAATGAGCTCCGATTGATGAGGGCGGAGAAGGGCATTGTGTCCGCAATACGAACTTGAGTGAACGGATTGGCGGGGTCGGCACCCGCCATGCAGATCAAATTGAAGTGGAGAGAATCGCAGTGTTTCACCAACCATGCCTGAGTCTCGGGCGTCAGTCCGAAACGGCGTGGCCGCGTTTCTGAACATGTCGGATCGCATTCTTCAACCGAACCCGTCGTGCTGAGGGGCTCGCCAGGCCGGGTGAGCATGAAAGCAGCATGGAATTGCGAGCTCTCCAGCTCTCGCGAAAGCCGACGGCCGAGCAATTTATCGACGATCGCGTTGATATCGCGGCTGCGCTGCTCGGCGGGGACACTGGCGTAGTCCAGATCAAGCAGGCTCATGCTTGCTCGAATCTCGGCGGCGACGCCCGCAGCGTCAAGAGATGTTCCAACCCGTGCCGGCGCTCGGGGGATGTCGATTTCGACGAATTTCCTGGTCTGGTTCAGGAGAGAAATCTCGATCCGTGATGGTCGTGCAGTAATGAGCATCCTTGTTCTTGGGCCTGCGCCGGGCAGCCACGCCATGTCGACCGGCGATCGAAATTCATCGATCTGGAACCAGCTGATGTGGCTGCTGAGATGGTCAAAGCAAGCGTCGGAGGCCCTATCGGGCACATAGTTGAGTTGGCTGATTGAGAGATGCCGCTCAACGATTTTCAGAATATCCCGACCAACGGCGCGCTGCTCCAGACTTGGCGCGGCGCGCGCGCCCCAGCGCAGATCGAGCCACGGTGCGGTCCAGTCACGATGCTGCCAGCTCAAAGGCATTTGTGGCGCGGAGGAGGTAAGGTAGATCGTGTCGCGCGTCGGGCCGGGGGACGAAGTACGCAGCATTGAAAGAATCTCCCGCGACGCGCGGATAGCTGGCGCGCCGGTTCCAACAATTGAATCTGGAGGGTTAGGGCTCTTATGGGTCGGTTTGTTCAAGGTGACCCGCTGCCCTGATGCTGACCCAGCCACTCCGGGAAATGATCAGATGATCGAGCAGACGAATGCCGTTCTCCTGGCAGATCTGATCAAGTTTGAGCGTTGCCTGCTTGTCGGCGCAACTCGGCTCCGGGTCGCCCGACGGGTGGTTATGGACGATGATAATGCCGGTCGCGCCCAGGTTCTTGGCAAGGGCGGTGATGACGCGCGGCCGGATGGCAGCTTCCCGACCGTTGCCTCGCGCGATAACTCTTTCAGTGATCAGCCTGAGGCGGGAGGTCAGAAACAGGACATGGACTTCCTCGTTTGGAAGAAAGGCCATCTCCGATCGCAGATAGTCAATCAGGGCTTGCGAGGTACTGATGACCGGACGGCTCTCCAGGATCTGGCGCAAAGCCAGGCGGCAAGTCGACCAGGCCGAAGTTACAAGATCGGCGATGTCGCGATTGCTGATCTGAGCGATGCGCTCGTGGTCGCCTCCCATGACAGCCTGAAGCGCGCCAAACTCTCGCAGGAGGTTGCCGGCAAAATATGATGCCTGTTCGCCGGCGATGCTGCGGATCAGATTTGAGAGGCGTTCGCGGTCTTCTGACGGGCTTGACGAAACCACGTCCCCACCATCAGCGCCGTCAAGGCCGGCCAGGCCCAGAAGCTCTCCGTTCTCTGGTAAAGGTGCCAGACGCTGTCCTGACCTATCAGTTTGGCGAGATGAGCGACCACTGATGGGATTGCCATGCCTAGGGACCATATCGGCCAATACCTATCGGAGCGGGCGGCGATTTCGAGGAAACCGATACAGACCGCGATGTCTATGACCAGGAGCGGATAGATCGCGCTCCAGCCGAGCGTGATGACAGCCACGACTGACAACAGAGACGCGACCAGATTGAGGATCACTCCCTGGCGTTCGGGCCGTCCCCCACAGCAGAGGGCATAGGCGAATGCCAGGATTGTGAAGACCGCAAAGCTCATCTGGCGAAGTTCAGGCATGCCTTCTGCACACCATGACGATGCCTACCCGTCAACGGGGGTATTGCTTCCCGCTCAAGTTGTTCAGGCCGCTTCCACGATGTTGAGCGGGATTTTGGCGCCGTATGGGACGCAGTCGCCCCATTGGGTCTCCTGGATTCCGAGCTTGCGGCCGAAGGCTGCGAGACGATTGTGCGCGGACAACAGCGCCCTTTGTCCTTGATGAATTGAGGTCAGCGCGCCCATTGCCTCGTCCATGACCCCTTGGTCGGCAACGCCGTTCGCGACGAAGCTGTGGGCGATCTCGGCGATCGCGCGGGCGGTATCGCGCATGGCGGAAAGGTTGGTGGCTTCGCTGGTGTCCAAGGCGGTTTTGATTTCGCGAGCGGACTGGATGAGATTGGGGGTCACGGACATGCAGGTCTCCGTTCCGCGAGTGGCATGGCACACGCGGTCTCTGGCGGTTTACGTGTGTGAAGACGGTCCTAGTGAAGCAGTCCGCGCATTGCGCCGAGCAGGGAGACGGCCATAAAGGCGATCAGCAGTGCCCACCCCAACATTTCAATGCGTGACAACGTATTAGTTGGCCTCCTCGCCGTTGGTACGGGCCAGCCGAAACTTCTCTGTTCCGTCGGCTGCTGGGCGGAGTAAGGCGCCAGAGCCTCTTGAACATAGATGGTCTCGTCCAGCTCGATCGCGGACGAGGCCAAATTGCCTATTTCCGGTGCTTCGTGGAGTTCAGTTGGAGGGGATACCACCGGATGGGATGGGGTCAGCCCCTCATGTTCGGCAAACAGGCGGGCTGCTTCAGAGCTCCGATTGACGCCCAGATGTTGCCTGGCGCGCTTCAGGTGCTGAGTCACCATATCTGGACTGATAGAGAGTTTTGCCGCGATCTCTTTCGTTTCGTGTTGGCCGTATTTCAGCCGAAGGCAGTCCTTTTGCCGGTCGGTGAGCCGATCAAATCCCTGCGCCATGAACCTAATTTGCCCCTTCAAGCACTATATCGTTTTCCGAATTGGTGAAATTTTTCGAAGCCGATTTTCGTTCAACGGGGGACGGAAACGCTGAAGCCTCCCCCTGGAATGAAATCGCCGCAACCCTTCCACCTGGATCTCGTCAATCAGGCGACGTGTTATCACGCGGTATGGTTGAGGCAATATCGCCTGTCGCAATCGTTCTCATTTCATCGTGAAGCGTAGCTGGGAAAAGCTGCGTCCTCCCCGTGAAGCGCGGGAAAACAAGCTGGCACGTGGTGCAGCGAAGTGACAACCGCGTTACCGTCAGCGGGCGAACCCGGCTTTTTGGCAGGCATCTCGCCCCATGTCCGGCGCGGACATCGACTGCTTGTCGATGCTCTCTCGATCTCCACGGTGTCGGATCACCGCCACCAACGGCCATGGGTTTTGCCTTGGTCCTCATAGACGTCGTTCGCGGCCTCGTCATGCCGGGGCTCGGTCCCCCCAGGCGCAACAAGCGGCAATTTCGAGCGTTTGCAGGCCATCAAGCGCGACGGGGAGACGGTTATGCCACGGAAAATCAAAATCAATACTGCCAGCGCCGACGAGCTTGATGCTGTTCCGCAACTCCAGGGTCATGGCTATGAAATCGTCCGCTATCGCAGCGAGCGCGGACGATTCGGAGAAATGCGACAGCTTGAGGAAGTGCCCGGGATGACAGGTCATATCGATGGCCTTGAGGCCCTGCTCAGCTTCGATTGAGGCTTTCGAGGAAACTCTTGGCCTGCCGGCGGGTCGCCGTCTGGTCATCCGAGGTTTGGCGGTCCCAGGTGCGGTAGGGCATGGCAAGCCGGTGGTTGTCGCCAAGCTTGTCGCGATGCCGGGCAAGGAAATCCCAATATAGCGCATTGAAGGGGCAGGCATCCTCGCCGACGCGTTCCTTGACCGCGTAGCGGCATGCGCCGCAGTAATCCGACATGCGGTTGATATAGGCACCCGACGAGATGTAGGGTTTCGAACCGAGCAGGCCGCCGTCGCCAAACTGGCTCATGCCGAGCGTATTGGGCAGTTCCACCCATTCATAGGCGTCCAGATAGATCTCGAGATACCATTGGTGAACCTGCTTTGGATCGGCGCCGATCAGCAGAGCGAAATTGCCGATGACCATCAGCCGCTGGATATGATGGGCATGAGCGGTGGCAAGGGTCTGCCCGATCGCCTGATGCAGGCAATTCATCTCTGTCTTGCCGGTCCAGAACCAACCGGGCAGCGACCGCTTGTGGTTCAAGAAGTTGCGATCAACATAGCCAGGCCCCTCTCGCCAATAGATGCCGCGCATATATTCGCGCCAGCCCAGAATCTGGCGGATGTAGCCCTCGACGGAGTTCAAGGGCGCGCGTCCCGCCCGAAATTCCGCTTCGGCGCGTCGACACAGGTCAAGCGGATCGAGCAGTCCGGAGTTGATGTAGGGTGATAGGATCGAATGCCAGAGGAAGCGCTCCCCGGTGAGCATCGCGTCCTCATAATCGCCGAACTGAGGCAAGGTATCTGCGAAGAAACTCGCGGCCTGGCGCTCGGCATCTGCCGCGGTGACCGCGTAATCAAACCCTTCGAGGGAGCCTGGGTGGTCCGCGAACCGCATCTCGACAAGAGCGATCACCTCTTGGGTTATCGCGTCGGGAGGAAACCTCAGGGGCCGGGGCATCAAAAGATCCGGCTTTGCCGGTTTGCGGTTGTCCTTGTCGAAGTTCCAGCGGCCGCATGCGGGCTTGCCATCCTGCATCAGCAATCCGGTTTTTCTGCGCATCTCACGATAGAAAAATTCCATCGTCAGTTCGCGCCGATCGCTCGCCCAGGCTTCGAATTCCTTGTGTGAGCAAATGAAGCGGTTGTCGCGACAGATGGACACGGGGAGGCCGAAGATGGTCTCCCAGCTGTCGAGCATAGCGGAGACCCGCCATTCCCCGGCTTCCGTAACAACAATCTGGCGAGGATCGTGCCGCTCGATAGCGCGGGCCATTTCGCCGGTGAAACTGCCGCTGTTGTCCGGATTGTCGAGGCGCATGTAATCGACCCGCCAGCCCGCCTCCCTCAGTGCCTGGGCATGATGCCGCATTGCTGAGATGATGTAGACAAGCTTCTGTTTGTGATGGCGCACGTAGGTGGTCTCGTCAGAAACCTCCATCATCAGCACAATGGCGTCCTGCTGGGAGACCGTGGCGAGAGATGACAGATCAAACGATAGCTGATCACCCAGGACGGGAACGAGGACCGTCATGGGCTGCACCGCTCTCGGTGAATGTCAGGGTGGGGGCGGCGCAATTCGCCAGGGCTCGGCTTCATGATGCGTAGGCCTGATAGGAGCACCGCGATCTTCACGCTGCGATCGCGCGGTGATTGAGATTGTGCCTCAATTTTGGAGAAGCGACAGCAAAATGTGGAGATCGGCTGCTGCGGCAAGCCCATCGATCATTCCGTATCGTTGTCCGGATCTGCCCTGAAATGGGCCTGGACCCACGCGGCATCGAACTTTTGTCCCATGCACTCGATCCACAATACGCTCCCGTCCTCGGGCGGCGACATTTTCATGAGGACCTTGGCGCAACTCTGGAAAGCGTCATCGAAGACGGCTAAAATGGCGCCCTGCTTGTTCTCAACAAAAAGCGTGGCCGCTGCTTTTCCAGGTGGAAGAATCTCCGGATTCATGGGGTTTACTCGCGCGTGGTCCGTGACTTGCCGTAAGTGAAAATGCTGGGGTGCTCCGTCAACGAAAGAGGTGTGTTTTGGTTCCAGCGCGAACCGCACTCCTTACCAACAGGAATGCGGCCTTAAGATTGCCCGCCGATCGTTCCGGAAAGCGCGGCGCGACCAATCACAAAAGCCTGGCTGGTCGAAAATGGACAGAAATGGCGTGCTGACTCGGTCTGGAGGCAGGCATGATCCTTCTCCAAGGCTGGCCCAGGTGCAGTGCGTTTCGCCTCGGCACCAGCCATGCCCAAGGTGGCCGATCGCTCGCTTATAATCCGAATTCGGCGCCAGAGAATTCGTGCCGGTCCTCGGAAGGGAAGGCGCCGAGCACCGATAGGCGGCCACCCTGGTGACGAAAATGCCATGTCCTGTGGATCGTGGGCATGGCAACCTCAAAGGCTTCGGGAGCAAGAACCACGATATTGCATTGTCCTTTTTCCGCGCGCACGGACAAGGTGCGGATCAAGGCGGTTTGGGCCTCGCGCGCTTGCGTGGCCAGATCCTGGCAGGCGGTGTAGTCATCTGGGGCCATCCAGTTGCCTTCCTGTTCCGCGAAAGGCTCGGTCGTGAGATCCAGGGCACGGTCGGTCGCAACGCGCACATGGAAGCTGGTGTATTCCACTGTCGTGGTGGGAGGGGAGAAGCCCGGCGATCGGCTGAAGAAGCGCAAAGACCAGTAAGCGGTTTCGGCGATGGCGGTTGTTTCGGCCTCGGCGGCATAGAAGATGCCGGGGCGCTCATTGGCGCGGCGGAAGCGGCTCGCGCTCTTATGGCCATAGCGAAAAGGCGTGGCGAGCAGGAAGTGCAGATGCCGAGCGCCTTCCGGCACCATCGGCTTTACCTCCTCCGCCAGTTCTTCCAGCAAGGCCTGGGTGGCACCGTCCCGGGCCAGCCGGTTCGTCGAAATCCGGTGCTGTCCCTCAACCAGTCGCCAGATCGTGCCCTGGTAGCTCCGATGCTCAGACGCGAGCGCGGTAGAAGTCCACATAATCACACACTTCGATCAGGCCGCGCATCGTGTCGAGTTTGTCGATCGGCTTGGCCGCCATATCAAGATTGACCGTGTCGAGCCAGCGACGCGCGGCGGCATCATCGCTGCCGAGCAGGGCATCGAGACTACGAAACAGGCGCAGCAGGAATTGCCCGGCTTCGAAGGATTTGGAGGCTGGATCCAGTTCGCTTGTTCCCCGTTTCAGGCGGGAGATCGTCGGGGCGGAGAGGCCGAGAATCGCGCCCAGCTTGGTGTTGCTGAGCGCCCAGAACTCGGCGATGCGGACGATGGCTCCGCTCAGCGCCGTGGCGCGATCGGTCTGCGGGGTGGCAAGTGCGGTCATCACAGCATCCTTTCAGATGAAGGATATATGTTGTTTCCGTTCAAATGAAAAGACCCTTGGCGGAATGCCAGTCTAGTTGGTAGAACGCCGATTGCCTACATGGAGCGCGTTCCGATCCGCTGGGCTGCTTCGTTTAGTCCTCCTGAAGTGGGTGCGCTTCAAGATGGTTGGCCAGCTTTTCGGCGACTTCCATGGTGGTTTCGCGACGAGCGGCGCAACGTGTCGTCCATTCCCGACCGGGATAGCGATCGTCCGATATGAGGCGGAGCTCAACCAGGGTTCGGGCGGGGAAAGCTGCTATTGACGCCTTGCTCGATCAGGCTTCTCTGGCTGACCAACGTGTGGGATTTTCGAGCCAGGCCCGAATGGCGGATTACTGATTTTCCGGAGATTGCATGCTGGCCGCGCTCCAGTTCATGGGATTGTCACACCAATTCTGGAGGACGGATTCTTTCCATCCGCAGCGCCGGGTGGAGAGCTTGGTCTGGGCCGGGAAGCTTCCGTCCTGGATTTTCCGATAGAGAGTCGCCCGGCTCAGGCTCGTGCGCTTGAGCACTTCGGCGAGGCGGATGAAGGAATCGGTGGCCATAAGGACAATCCTTTCACGAGAAATCGTGCCGCGATTTTCGTCTAAAATGCTGCCAGTTTGAACCGGACAAAACGGTGCAAATAGGTGCATCTCACTGCATCCTGAAGTTGCCTCTCGTCGTCTCTCGCCATGCGATCTGCATGACGGGGCCGCTCTGGAAGTCCTTGAGCGGGTGACGGCGTGGTGGTGGTGAACACTCTCAGGGCGTCTCCGGCTCCCCTGTTCGGGGTGCCGGACCGCGCTCTGGTTCCGCTGCGCTCCACCCGAGCCGCCTGCGGCGTCTCGTCAGCATAGCTGCTTACGATCGCTGACGCGGAAGGGGGGAAGGGCCGCGCCCTTGGCGCGGGGGCCGGGCTTTGCCCGTCCTGGCGGACAGCGCGCTGTGCGCGCTGGCGTTGGCCTCCGGCTCCAGTCTGACGGGTGGGCGTCGCTGCCCTGTAGGCCCGTCGCGTCGCGGCGCAACCCCCGGCAGAGCCGGGGTCCTCCATTCCATTCCGGCCCTGCGGGTGCCCCGCGCCTTTATCGACAGGCCTTCTGGTCATGCTCCTGCCGCCCACCCGCCAGACCGGCGCCGGTTTGCGGCGGTTTAGGCAGGAGTGAAGGATCATGGCTTTCAATCATACCTCGCGCAGGCTTTCCGGGCGTTCGGGCTCTTCCCAGGCGGAGGCTTCCCGGCCTCGGCCCATGGAGGAGCTTTATTCACAGGTGACGACGCGCATTATTGCGCAGTTGGAGGAGGGGCGGCTCCCTTGGGTGCAGCCTTGGGATAGCTCTACGGTGCTAGCGGGGCTTCCCCGCAATGCCAGCAGCGGGCGGGCTTATTCGGGGATCAACATTCTGATTCTCTGGCATGCCCTTTTCGAGGGGAAGTTTACCGCGCAGCGTTGGCTGACCTTCAAGCAGGCCGAGGCGTTGGGCGGGCATATCCGCAAGGGCGAGCGCGGCGTGACGGTTTGCTATGCGGATCGTTTCACGCCCAAGAATGCGCGGGGCGGTGATGGTGGGGCGGCTGGTGTCAGCTCTGGCGCGGATGTCTGCGCATCTTCTGGCGGGGGCGATGAGGTGCGGCAGGTGGCGTTCCTCAAGCGCTTCACGGCTTTCAATGTCGCGCAATGTGACGATCTGCCGAGCCATCTCTATGAGGCGGAGGGCAGCGAGCAGCGGGCCGATCTCGTGACCATTCCCGAGGCCGAGGCGCTGATCGCGGCCAGCGGAGCGAACATGGCTATCGGGGCGCCGCATGCCTGCTATATGCCGCGCGCTGATCGGATCGAGGTGCCGTTACAGGCCGCTTTCATCGAGCCCATCAATTACTATCGCACCGTGCTGCATGAGCTT